>DASZTO010000052.1:0-96967 GCA_035548175.1 Phycisphaerae bacterium
CAGCAGATTCGCGCCGCGTATCTCTGCGATGACGGCCGGGCGGAAAAATACTGGAATCTCCCCCGTCCCCACCGCCACGCCGTCGGCGGCGGCCGGCTGAATTCAGCCGCCGCTTAGGGTGCAAGTACGGACATGCACCCTTCTTCACGGGCTGGATCATCAGCCAATTCCACACCGACGTAAAGTTCCGCGAGGTTCACACGGCTCGACATGAGCGTCTCACCACCGGCCAGCAATTGACGAATCATGGCCTCGGCAGGCGCCCGATAGCGCCGTCCGTGCTTCCCTCCCAGGTCCAGAAATACGGTCGTATCGAGCAGGGCCATCAATTCCTCTTCCGGCTGCGGCGAAGACGGCCACTGACTTGTTCCTCGACCGCGTCTACGAACGCCTTGCTCATCGGCGCCTTTTCAATGGCCTTGATCCATCCATCCAAATCGAAAGGCGGAGGGATACGCCGTTTAATTACCTGGCTGAAAGACTCATTCTTCTGTTTCGCCAGTTTCAATCGTCGATAAGCTTCGAGGTCGATGCTGATGGTTTTTGTCGCCATGTGATACTCCATGCATGTACGTACACATCCTAAGGATGCCGCTCGTGCGGGGGTCAACTCACCATCGGAGGGTCCAAAAATCACGACCTTCGGTGGTATAGCCCGCCTGCGCGTAGAGGGCCTGGGCGGCGGCGTTTGCGTGGGCGACTTCCAGGTGGAGCGCGTGGCAGGCGTGGGTGCGGGCGGCGGTGAGGGCGTGCTGGAGGGCGGCTTTGGCGAGGCCCTGGCGGCGGTGGGGGGGGAGGATGAAGAGTTCGTCGAGCAGGGCGGTTTTGCCGCCGCGTTCGAGGCTGTAGGAGAAGGTGAGGACGAAGTAGCCGGCGACGTGGGCGTCGCGGTGGATGAGGGTGACGAGGCCGAGCGTTGGTGCGATTAAGAGTTCGCGCAGGGCCGCGGCACAGGCAGGATCGAACCGCAAATGCTCCTCGGCGTAGAAGGCCCGCATCATTTCCAACAGGAGGGCTTCGTCGGCGGAGGCGGCGCGGGTGAAGGAGACGATCACGGTTGCCTCAGCTTTGGGTGAGCTTTTTGCGCAGCTCCATGGCTTTGGGCGTGCCGATGATTTCCAGCGCCCGGGTGGCGATCATGACGCGGCGCAGGGCGTCGTCGCTGATGTAGGAGACGTCGAGCGCTTCGAGGGCCCAGTCGATGCGGTGGCGGAGTTCTCCGGGGGCGTCTTTGCGGGCGTCGCGCAGGAGCGGTTCGATCTGGATGCCCATTTTCACCAGCGCCGGGTGGGCGGCTTCGCGGGCGGTCATGTTTTCATCGCCGGATCCGAGGTCCTTCAAGAGGTCTGGAACGGTGGAGGCGTCGATGGGGACAGGCTTCACGTTGGCGTCTATCCAGGCGACGGTGTCGTCCATGCCGTTGACGAGGGTCTGGAAGGCGGCGGGGATATCGGTCTTGGGATCGGCTTTGGCGCAGGCGGTCAACGCGGCGGCGATTTCGTCGGCGGTGGGTTTGGGCACGTCGGCGGCGGCGACGGGGTGCACCTCGACATTCATCACGCCCCAGTTTTCATCGATCAGGTCCTGCAGATTGAGGCCGGTGAATTGCAGGAGGGCTTGCGCGTCTTTGTGCGGCACGAGAAAGTGCAGGTGATAGACGGCGTCCATCGGTTCGAGCTGCGGCGGTCCGGGCTCGGGATAGTGGTAGCCCAGGGAATTGTGGGAAATGGAACCGCCGGCGGCTTCGAGCTGATCGCCGGGGACGACGGAGGGGTAGTTCTGGGTTTTCTCCCCTTTGAACTGGGGATTGTCGGGGAGGTTGCAGAAGGTGGCGTAGAGGAGGGTGGGTCCGCCGTGGAGGCCGATGCGGAGGAAATCGGGGCCGATGGGGGCGGGCTTGAGGTCTTCCTGGGTGATCTGGGTGCTGCCGTCCCAGGAGCGGAGGATGAGCAGGTCGCAGGAGATGTCGAGGAAATCGTGCGGGGGGATTTTGTCGGCGGTGATGGTGAGGGTGTCGCGGTTGAAGGGGCCGTGGAAGTGGAGGTTGCCGACGGGGGTGGTGTCGGTGTCGGGGGAGGAGTAGGCGAGGGGCACAGCGGCGGTGGGGGGGCTGGAATCAGCGGCGTGGAGCGCGTTGGGCAGGGCGAGCGCCGCCGCGGCGCAGAGCGCAACGGTCATGGAACGAAGCATGGGTGTATCCTCCTCTGAAATCCCTCTGCGGGGCATGATACTCAGAGAAGATGCGATGGGCAGCAAAAAATTTCACAGGAGGCGCGGCCCGGAGGCCGCGGTCCTGTGGAAGGGACGGTGGGAAGGATTTTTTGACGGGGGGGAATCAGTCATCCGCGAGGAGGTGTTCGGTGGGGATGGCGCGGAAGACTTCTTCGGTGCTGGTTTCGCCGAGGGCGACTTTCATGAGTGCGGCGTGGCGGAACTCGATCATCTTTTCGGTCAGGGCGCGCTGGCGGATTTCGCGGGTGGTGTGGTTCTCGGCGATGAGATTGCGCAGGGTGCGGCTGACGGGCATGAGCTCGAAGACCGCGGTGCGGCCGGCGTAACCGGTCATGAGACAGGCGTCGCAGCCGCGGGGGGCCCAGAGCACTTTGCCGTCGCGCGGGGAGAGCAGGTGGGCGATCTCGTCAAAGGTATGCGGGGCGTCGGCGAGATCGAAGGCGGTGCGGCACCTGGGACAGAGCGTGCGCACGAGGCGCTGGGCGACCACCGCACGCAGGGCGGTGGCGAGGAAATGCGAATGAACTCCCAGGGCCCGCATGGACTGGACGGCGCCGGCGGCGGCGGTGGCGTGGATCGTGGCCAGCACGAGATGGCCGGAGTTGGCGGCGCGGATGGCGATCGAGGCGGTTTCGGGATCACGGATTTCGCCGATCATGATGACGTCGGGGCTCTGGCGCATGACGGCGCGGAGCAGGTCGGAGAAGTTGAGGTCGATGGCGGGGTTGACCTGGCTTTGGCGGACGCCTTCGAGGGTGTACTCAATGGGGTCTTCGATGGTGTTGATTTTCTTTTTGCCGGTGTTGAGCTGCTGGAGGCAGGCGTAGAGCGAAGCGGTTTTTCCCGAGCCGGTGGGTCCGGTGAAGAGCACGAGACCGCCGGGGGCTTCGAGGGTGCTGGCGAGCAGTCCGCGCTGGGCGCGGAGCAGGCCGAGGGAGTCGAGGGTGAAACGCTTGCTGGTGCGGTCGAGGAGGCGGATGGAGAGGTCTTCGCCGAAGGCGGTGGGGATGGCGGCGATGCGCAGGTCGAAGACGGTGCTGTTTTCGTCGCCGTGGGTGTAAATCCAGCGGCCATCCTGGGGGCGGCGGCGTTCGGTGAGATCGAGGTTGGCGCGGGTTTTGATCAGGGTGATGGCGCGCTTGCCATATTCAGGGGAGAGGATGGCGATGGGACGCATGATGCCCAGGTGGCGGGCCTGCACGAGGACGTGCTGCTCGTTGACGCAGAAGCAGATATCGCTGGCCTGGAGATTGACGGCGAATTCGAGAAGGCGCTCGACGCCGGCTTCGGGGGAGAGCGAGGTCACATCGAGCAGCGCGACGGGCGCCGGCGCGGCGACGGGGGGAACGGCGGGCTGGACTGGAGGAAACGTGGCGGTGGGGGAGCTGGGCGAAAAAAGCGTGGTCATCGGGGATCACCGTGTAAGGGGCCTGGATCGGGATGCCTGGAACGAAAGGATGCCTCGGATGGATCAGGAGACGGCGGTTTTGCGGCGGGCGCGTTTGGCGGCGGCCGGCTCGGGAATGGCTTCGAGGCCGGCCTGGGCGTGGTCGGCCATGGGAACGACGCGTTCGAGCTTGAGCAGGTTGAGGAGGTTGCGGACCTGGGGCTGGAGGGAGTGCATGGCGAGGAAACCGCCGGCGTTGCGGAAGGTTTTTTGCGAGGTGATCAGCCAGCCGATGGCGGTGGAATCGAGGTAGGAGAGGCGGTCCATGTCGAGCAGGACGCGGCGGGCGGCCCAGTTGGGTCCGAGGATTTGCTCGAAGGGGGCGGGTCCGGCGACGGCGAAATCGAGGGCCGTCGCTTCTCCCTCGGCGGCCAGGTGATAGACGCCGGCATCTTCGGAAAGCAGGAAAAGTTTGAATGGCACGAGGACCTCCGCGGAATGCCTGGACGAAGTGGTGCGGCGCGCCAGCGCCCGCCGATGGGGAACCTATCGGCCGAGCGGTTCGGGCACTTTGGCAAGAGGGGCGGTTTCGCGGATTTTCGGACCTCTTGAGGAGCCAGGATCTTCAATCGGCCATGCAGGTCAGCCCTGCGTGCCTCATCAGCCCCTCAAAACTCAGCGGGCCCCCTCCCCGCCGCCAGCCCCAGCAGAAACATTTCCCACTCGGCGGCGCGAAGGGACCAATCGAAGGTTCGACGGGCGTAGTCGACGTGCTCGCGGCGGCGCGCTTCCTCGGCGTCGGGTTCGTTGCGCTGCCGCTGCGCTTCCTCGACGGTCGCCTCGATGAAATGTCGGGCGAATTCTTCCATCGAGCCGGTGCGATCGACGAGGCGCGCCCGGCCGGCGCATGTTTCGGGCAGCGCCCCCAGCGAACTGGTCACGATGCTGCAACCGGCGGCCATCGCTTCCATGGCGCTGATGCACGCGGTTTCTTCGTAGGTGTTGGGGTAGCAAAGCATCGAGATGCCGCGCATGTGACCGGCCAATTCCGGCTGCGGCAGGTTGCCGATGTAGTCGATGCCGTCGGTTTTTCGGCAGGCGTCATAGAGCGCCCGCGCGTCGGCCGATTCCGCCAGGCGGTCGACGAAATAGACCTGCAATCCGGAAAAGACCCGGAGGCGCGCGCCCGGCACGCGGCGACGGATTTCCGGAAAGATGGATATCAGCACGCTCAGACCGCGAAAGGGAGTGCTGGTGTACGCCAGCACCGGCGGCCAGGGCTTATCCGGAAGGACCGGGGCGGCAGGGGGGTAGAGCGCCTGGAAGGCCGGTGCCATGCCGTAGCGCACCACGGCGAGTTTGCCCGCCACACCCGGGAAAGCGGCGGCGAACTGCCGGCGCTGCCAGTCGCTGACGGTCACGACCGCATCGAGCGCTGCCTGCTCGCGGGGATCGTGCAGCGGCCCGAGCACTGACTGATTGGGCGTGTCGGCGGACCAGAAAACGAGGCGCGTTTTTTCCGGGAGCAGCCCGCGTAGCGCCGGCGCCGCTCCCGCGCGCTGGACCACGATGAGCACATCCGCATCCAGCCGCGCGATCGCCGGGCCGCGCAAGAAGCCGCGCCCGAGACACTCGACTCCCGCGATGGTCTGATTTCCCGCGGCCCCCGTGAGGTATGCGACTTCGTGGCCGCGCCGCGCCAACTCCATCGCCAGGTAACACGCCGCCGACTGCGTCCCGCCGAGCGGCCGCTCGAACACGGACCCGACGTGATAATCCGCATGGTTGGGATCGTAGAAGAGGATGCGCATGCGCGCTCCTTTCGGCTCGCGTTGCAGCATCGTGCGAGGGGCGATTTTACACGACCCCCGCCACGCCGGTTTCGATCGGCTGGCTGACGAACTCGCGCGGATCGGTGATGTGGCCGGTCAGGGCGCTGGCGGCGACCGTCAGCGGGCTGGCGAGGAAGACCGATGCCGCCATGGAGCCCATGCGACCGGGGAAGTTGCGGTTGGTCGTCGAGATGCACACTTCGGCGTTGTTGAGCCGCCCGAAGGTATCCGCCGGCCCGCCCAGGCAGGCCGAGCAGCCCGACGCGCCCATGTTACAGCCGGCATCGCGCAGGATGTCCTCGACCGATTTTTCATTGGGGCCTTTGGGCACGCCGCGCAGGTTCAGCCGCTTCATGTCAGCGTGCACCTCGGTCGATCCCGGCACCACGTAAGTGGGAATCTTGACGGTGTTCCCCTTCAAAATGTTCGCCGCCATGATCATGTCGGTGATTTTTCCGCCCGTGCACGACCCGATGTACGCCTGGTCCAGCTTCACATCGCGGCAATTGTGGGCGGTGTCCTTGTTGTCGGGCGAGTGCGGCTTGGCGACCATCGGCTCCATGATCGACAGGTCGTAATCCCCTTCGTATTCATACACGGCGCCGGGATCATCCTTGAAGACCTCCCACTGCTTCACGCGCGAACGCTTCCGCACGTACTGGAGCGTTTTCTCATCGACATCGCACACGCCGTTCTTACCGCCCGCTTCGATGGCCATGTTGGTCAGGGTCATGCGGTCTTCGAGGGTCAGCGAGGCGATTCCCTCACCCGCGAAATACATGCTCTTGTAGGTGGCGCCGGAGACGGAGATGTCGCCGATGACCGCGAGGATCAGGTCCTTGGCGGTCAGGTAGGAGGGAATCTGGCCGTGGAAAGTGAAGCGCATGGTGGGCGGCACTTTGAGCCAGGTTTTGCCGGTGCCGAGGGTGAAGGCCGCATCGGTATTGCCGACGCCGGTGGCGAACATGCCGAAAGCCCCGGCGGTGCAGGTGTGCGAATCGGTGCCCAGCATGATCTCGCCGGGGCGCACGTGGCCTTCCTCGGGGAGGGCTTTGTGGCAGACGCCCTTGTAGCTGGTCCGGGTGGGGTCGAGATAAGGATTCGGTTTGCCGGGATTCATCGAGACGAATTCCGGATCGTAGTAGTAGGGCAGGTCCTGCTCTTTGACGAAATCGCGAAGAATCTGGATGTTGCGGTGGCACTTGTCGTCGGCGGTGAAGATGTAGTGATCCGGGATGATCACCACCTTGTTCTTGTCCCACACCCGGGCGTTCCTGCCGAACTCTTTGTGAAAAATGCCGATCGTCCCGGGGCCGCAGACATCGTGGGTCATGAGCACGTCGACATCCACCCAGATGTTCTCACCGGGGCGGACATGTTCGCGGCCGGCGTGCCTGGCGAGTATTTTTTCGGTCATCGTCATGGGCTGGGAAGAGGGCATGGATCGCTCCTGCGAGGCAATGGCTGAGTAAAAATCGAGTCCCTGAGTATAGCACGCCGGCCCCTGGCGATGCACAGATTTTCGGGGCGTTTACGCGGCGCCCGGGGCCGGCGGGGCGGCAGGTGCGTCCGCTGCCGGCGCCGCCGCGATGGCCGCCCCGGGATTTGTGGCGGCCGGCTCGTCGAGGTACACCTCGGTGATGGGCTGGGCATCCACCGATCGCCGCAGCAGCAGGTACATGATCGTGTGGCTGGAAAAGTAATAGGAGATCACGTACGCCCCGCAGCAGGAGATCAGCAGGAACAGCCAGAAGTGCAGGAACAGCGCGCCGAGGTATTCCGGCCAGCTCATCGCCCACCAGTTGATGGGGGAGATCAGGTGCATGAACGCCGGCGCGGGCCAGAGGGTATCCAGCTTCGCCACGCCGGAGTAGGCCCCGTAGTGATACCCCAGCAGCGACATGCCCCACCCCGCGAAGGTGTGGGTGAGGATCAGCAGCAGGTAGAGCGCGAAGGAGACGAACAGCAGCGTCACCACGCCGTAGATCAGGGAAACGGTGGTGTAAAACAGCAAGCGCCACGGACGATCGTAGACGTAGGCGAAGGCGCGGGACATCGCATCGAACGCGTCGGCCCCTTCCACCGCCAGCGTGGGGTAGAGCAGGTTGAATCCGCCGAGGATGCCCAGCAGCAGGAGCATGAGCACGAAACCCACGGCGAGAAAGAGGATGAAAATCGCGCCGAGGATGACCGGCCCGACAAAGGGGATGGCCCCCAGTAGCGCCGCGACCGCCATCAGGATGCCGATGGCCAGCAGGATCAGAAAGGGCGCGATCGGGGTTTTGATGAATGTCCACAGACGCCCGCCGGCGAAGCGGAACACTTCCGCGAGGGGGGCTCGTTCAATTCCTGCCAGTTCGAGCGCGGAGAGGCGTGCGATCACGGCGCCGGTGAAGGCGACGACCACGAGTGCAAAGACCGCCAGCGTCACCAGCGAGAGCAGGTACATGGCGCGATACGCGATCATTTTGGTCCAGCCGCTCCAGGTATCGGCGTTGGCCGGGCGGTATTGCATGGGAGCGGTGGCGGTGAACAGCCAGGAGGGGGCGGTGATGGTCATGTTGGCGAGGCAACCGGCGACGGTGTCGGAGCGCCAGAGGCGGTCGCCGCTGGTGGTGAAGAGCGATCCGGAGACGGCGGCGGCGTCGCCGGAGTTGGCGTTCAATCCGCCGTCGGTGGTGAGGGTGTCCTGGCGGACGGGTGAGACGCGCACGAAGGAGAGGGTGTTATCGATGAGCAGATCGAATTGGCGGAGTTCGTAGGCGAGGAAGGCGTCAAAGATGCCGCGGCCGGCCATGGCGCGGGCGTTGGTGATCGAGGAATAGAGTCTACCGGCCGCCGCGGCGCGTTCCTGCTGCTCGAGTTCGGCGGGCGTCGGGGTGCCCGGGGGCAGGCCTGCGCCATCGGGCACTTCGTGCGTCAGGCGGTCCCGGTGCGCGGCGTTCACCTCGTCATGAAATCGCCGTTCGTAGGATTCCTTGAGCAGCCGATACATGGCCCGCGGATCGTCGTTGACCCGCGCCATCTGCTCCTGCCCGAGCGAGGTGTCGTTCATTGATTCGAGGCTCAGCGCGGAGCGCAAATTCTCCGTGCGCTGGCGAAGCTGGTCGTCGCGCGCCCGGGCGAAGGCCTCGGGCTTCTGCGTCTGGTAGCGTTCGATTTCGCCCACGTAGACCTGCGGTCCCCACACGGCGTCAAAAAGCCGGCCGGCGCCGTAGAGCAGCAGAATGGCCATGAGCGCGAGGAAAATCTTCGCCGGGTTGATCGCCAGCCGAAACCCGCGGAACAGGTGAATAAACTCAAACAGATTCTCCCACCGCACCGCGACCACCGTCACATGCCGCGGCGGCGCCGGCTGGGGAGAGGAGGGGAGGAGGAGAGGAGGCTGGGACATAAGACCTCGGGAAAATTTGGAAAAGATTGTCCAAGTCTGGCGCGCGGCCTATTGCCGCGGATTCTGCGCCCAGTGCAGTTTCTTGGCGAGCATCTGCCAGTGCGTCACGGCGGGATTTTCCAGGAGCGTCAGCGGCGTTTTCGCGCGTTTGATCAGCAGCAGCTCGTCCTCGCGAATCGGATGCGTCATCTGTCCGTCGAAAATCACCTTCGTCCCGGCATTCAATCGGCACGGCAAAATCAGCACCTGCACGTCCGCCGCGAGCACCACCGGCCGGAAGGACAACGAATGCGGGCAGATCGGGGTGAGCACCATGGCCTCGACGTCCGGCGAGACGAGCGGCCCGCCTGCCGAGAGGTTGTAGCCCGTCGAGCCGGACGGCGTGGAGACGATCACGCCGTCGGAGCGGAAGGTCGTTGTTTCGTGCCCGTCAATCTGCACGGACAGCTCGATCATGCGGAAGGGGTCGCCGGCGTTGATCACCACATCGTTCACGGCGTAACCCGCGGCGCAGGGCGTCAGGCCCGCCAGTTCCGACGGCAGCAGGTGCCCGCCGTGCGGCGCCTTGAACGTTGCGGCGTGCAGCATCAAGCGGCGCGTGATGGGCAGGCGCCGGGCGAGGATGCCGTCGAGATGATGGAGGAACTCATCGAGCGAAAACGCCGCCAGGTAGCCGAGCTTTCCGAAATTCACGCCCGCCACCGGGGCGTTCATGCCGGCCAGAAATTGCGCGGTGCTCAGGATGGAGCCGTCGCCGCCCAGCACCACCACGAGGTCCGGCTGCACCTTCAGGAGTTCCTGCCGATTGGGCGTCAGGAGCACCGTGGCGGAGACTTCCGGGCGCGCCGAGAGCAGCGTCAGAAGCCGGGTCGCCGCCGCCACTGCGTCGGGTTTGCTGGGGTTGGGAATCAGCGCGATATTCATGGCCCGAAAGAATACGCGAATCCCCGGCTTTGGGATACCACGGCCGCCGCGCGGACCGGTTCACAGACCGCGGACCATCATGCCGCAAATGCTGCACAGCGTGAGCATGACGACAAAGAGGATCAGCGCGGTTACAAAAGCGACGGGCGTCCGCAAAAGCAGGCAGAGCAGCGCGATGATGGCGAAGGCGACAACCGGCGCCAGCCAGAACACCATCGCGGAATCCCAGTGGAGAACGGCACCGATCCACCCGAGCGCGTACGAAGCCCCCACCAGGATTCCAAGATACCCCCAGAACCCGCCCAGAATCTGCAGAAATACCGAATGGCGGTAGCCCTCGTGCGGCTCACCTTTCCGAGCCTTGCCCTGGTATTCCGGCACCAACGGCACCTTGTCTTGATCCTGCGGCGGCTGAGGCGGCGTGTCGCTCATGCCCGCAACTATACCCGGACCGCTCAGTGCCGACCCCGGCCCACGCCCCACGCCGGCAGCCAGTCCCACCCGCCCTGTCCCGCTCCTGCCGCCATTCTCGGACCTGTGTCCGCTTGCCCGATCCACCTCCGCGAATCCTGCACTCCCCACCAATCCTTAACGATAATCCACTTGCTCGCACGCTTTTTGCGGATACCCTTACTCCAGTGGACGGCGGTGTGGCCACGGTGGAGATTCGGCCCGCGTCCAACGTCCTTGAGCACCGCCCTCCGGCCCCTCTCCAAAAGGGGCTTGCGGCACACGCGCCGCCAACCATCGAGGTTGCTGGACTCGGGCCACGGTCAGGCTCCAGGGGCGACCGACGCTCTCCACCGCTCCTTCCGCTCGGCGGAAGGTTCCGCCCCACGCCGCCGGATTTCCCGGCCGCACCAGCCTGCCGCGCCTCTTTTCAGAGGTCTACGCCGGATGGCCAAAGACATCCCCGCCGTTTCTCAGAACGCTGAGAAGAAGTCGTCCCCCGATCCCGACACCAAATACTTCGTCCTCGACACCAACGTCCTGCTCCACAATCCCAACTCCCTTTTTGCCTTCGCCGACAACCACGTCATCATCCCCTTCGACGTGCTGGAAGAGCTCGACAAATTCAAGAAGGATTCCACCGACGTCGGCCGCTCCGCACGCACCGCCATCCGCCACATCGATACCCTGCGCGAAAAGGGCACCCTCCTCGACGGCGTTAAATGGAACGGCCACGGCGGCACCATCCGCGTCTCGATGGATCACACCAAAACTCCCATCGACGGCCTCGATTTCAATAAGCCCGACAACCGCATCATCTCCGTCGCCTACCGCCTCAAAGAGGAAGGCAAGCACGCCGTCTTCATCTCCAAGGACATCAACGCGCGCATCAAATCCGACGCGCTGGGCATCATCACCGAGGATTTCGAAAACCAGAAAGTCGACTACGAAACGCTCTACGCCGGCTACCGCGAGCTTTCAGTTCCCCCCTCCGTCATTGACCGCCTCTACGCCGAAAAGCGCATCGCCATCACCGATCCACTGCTTGCCTCACTGACCCCCAAGCTCTACCCCAATGAATACGTCCTCTTCAAAGCCAGCGGTGAGGAATCCCACACCGGCCTCGCCCGCTATGTCCCCGCCATGAACGCCGTCCTGCCGCTCTCCCG
This sequence comes from Phycisphaerae bacterium, assembly GCA_035548175.1. Taxonomy (GTDB): domain Bacteria; phylum Planctomycetota; class Phycisphaerae; order WQYP01; family WQYP01; genus CALCHA01. The sequence continues at coordinate 11,389 of DASZTO010000052.1, forward strand.
CATGAAAAAAGCCATCTTCGGCATCACCCCGCGCAACCTCCAGCAAATCATGGCCCTCGATCTGCTCCTCGATGATGACGTCCAGATGGTCACCCTCATGGGCACCGCGGGCACCGGCAAGACGCTGCTCGCCCTCGCCGCCGGCATGCACAAATGTTTCCAGGAACAGGGCGGTGGGGGGGCGGGACGCTACGAACGTCTCCTCGTCGCACGCCCCATCATGCCCATGGGCCGCGACATCGGCTTCCTCCCCGGCACCAAGGACGAAAAACTCTCCGCCTGGATGAAGCCCATCTTCGACAACCTCGAATTCCTCCTCACCGACCGCCGCGTCCACTCCGGCGAAACCGCCAACGTCGAGGCCCGCCTCAAAGGCTACATCGACTCGGGCAAGCTCGTCCTCGAAGCCCTCACCTACATCCGTGGCCGCTCCATCCCCCACCAGTTCATGATCGTCGATGAAGCCCAGAATCTCACCCCCCACGAAATCAAAACCATCGCCAGCCGCGTCGGCGAAGGCACCAAGCTCGTGCTCACCGGCGACGCCGAGCAGATCGACAACCCCTACCTCGACGCCAACTCCAACGGCCTTTCCTTCACCATCGAAAAACTCAAGGGCTTCGATCTCGTCGGCCACGTCACCCTCGCCCGCCCGGAACGCAGCAGCCTGGCCAGCCTTGTGGTGAAGGAACTATAACCCGCTGATGCTATAATGGTGCTGTTCGCCGCGGAGCCCTTATGACGCTTACTTTCGACCTCTCACCCGATCTTGAGCAGCAACTGCACGCGCAGATTCCCGATCTTCAAAAGGAGGGAATTGAAGCGATGCTCGTGGAGTTCTATCGCCAGGACAAAATCACACGCCCCCAACTCGCCCAGGCCCTCGGCCTCTGCCGCCTGGAAGTCGACGCAGTCCTTAAGGCCCACAACGTCACCGAAAATGTTCCGACGCCTGAGGAATTGCGGGCTGATTTCGAACATCTCTCCCGCCTGGTGAAGCGGTGATCATCGTTTCCGATACCTCACCGTTGAATTACCTCGTCCTCGTCCATGCCATTGATGTTCTTCCGCGATTGTTCGAGAGAGTCTACGTTCCCACCGCGGTCATCAACGAGCTTTCGCATGCGCGCGCTCCTGCCGTGGTACGACGTTGGGTATCGTCCATTCCACCTTGGTTACACGTTCAAAGGCCTTCGTTGATTCTTCCCGCTGCAGCGGATCTCGGTGCCGGCGAGGCCGGCGCACTTGCACTTGCGAAAGAACTCAACGTCACGACCCTGCTTATCGATGAGAAGAAGGGCCGCCGCGTGGCTCGAGAACAAGGATTCACCCCCGTAGGCACCCTTGCCGTTCTCGAATTTGCTGCATCGCTTGGTCATGTGGATCTGCCTTCGACATTGTTCGCCTTGAAGCAAACATCATTTCAGATCACGCAGACACTCATCGATGATGCACTCATGCGTCATGCCGCTCGCATGAAGCATTAATCCTCAAACGTCTTGGTGCGTTGAACGATCCCAGACCAGACCGTTTGCCTTCCCCCCGCCCGCCGAAGTACCCTGCTCCCTTCCTCGCCCTCCGGAGCCCCCCATGCGCCTCATCCGCTTTCTCGATTCCGTCAATCAACTCCACTACGGCGTCCAGCAGGAACCCGACGCCCCCTCCGCCCTCCGCATCCAGGGCGATCCCTTCGCCAACTACACCGTCACCCACCAGCTCGTGGCCATCAAAAAACTCCTCGCGCCGGTCGCACCGCCGGCCGTCATGTGCATCGGCACCAATTACCGCAAACATGCTGAGGAAACCGGCGCCAAAATCCCCGAATTCCCCGTGCTTTTCATGAAAAATCCCGCCGCCGTGCAAAACCCCGGCGATCCCATCCTCATCCCCACCCACCTCGCCAGCGAGCAAGTCGATTGGGAATGCGAACTCGCCATCGTCATCGGCAAACGCGCCAAGAATGTCTCCAGGGAACGCGCCCTCGAACACGTCCTCGGCTACACCTGCGCCAACGACGTCTCCGCCCGCGATTGGCAACGCCAATGGGGCGGATCCCAGTGGTGCCGCGGAAAAACTTTCGACACCTTCTGTCCCCTCGGCCCCGCCATCATCACCACCGACGACATCCCCAACCCCAACGCCCTGCGCATTCAGACCAAACGCAATGGCCAACTCGTCCAGGATTCCTCCACCGCCGACATGATCTTCGACGTCCCTGCCCTCGTCGCCTTCCTCTCCGGTTCCACCACGCTCCTCCCCGGCACCGTCATCCTCACCGGCACCCCCTCGGGCGTCGGCATGGCCATGACGCCTCCCCAATTCCTCAAGCCCGGCGACACCGTCACCATCTCCATCGAAAAAATCGGCGACCTCACCAACCCCGTCCAACGCGAACCTTCCTGACCCCCCCCCAAAAAAAAATCCCGAAGTCCCCAACACGGAAACTCACCATGTCCCAAATCGGCGGCCTCAAACCCATCGTCCTCGAACTCCAGCCCGGCACCTACTTCTGGTGCGCCTGCGGACGCTCCAAAATCCAGCCCTTCTGCGACGGCTCCCACGAAGGCACCGGCATCGAACCCCGCGAAGTCATCATCGCCGCCCCCACCAAGTGTTCCCTCTGCACCTGCAAGCTCACCCGCAACCCGCCCTTCTGCGACGGCTCCCACAAATCCATCCCGCCCCAGCCCTCCTCCCCGCCACCGTCACCGTCCGTCACCGCCGAGCCACAAGACCCCACCCCCTAAACCTGCAGGATCCACCAATGCCCGCCATCGCCCTCGTCACCGACCTCATCTTCTCCACCAAGATCACCGGCACCGCCAAGGCCCTCAGCACCCCGCTCGTCGTCGCCCGTTCCCTCGACACCCTCAAGTCCCGCCTCGACGAATCCCCGCCATCCCCACTCGTCATCATCGACCTCAACGCCGCCAACCTCGACCCCATCGCCGCCATCCACCTCGCCAAATCCCACCCTACCGCCCCGCGCATCGTCGCCTATCTCTCACACGTCCAGACCGACCTCGCCGCCGCCGCCAAATCCGCCGGCGCCGACCAAGTCCTCCCCCGCTCCGCCTTCGTCACCCAACTTCCCACGCTCCTCCAACAAATCGCTCCTCCGAATTGAACCACTGAACCACTTTTTCCAATTTTTCCAAACGCATGTTTCTCGCTCTCGACCAAGGCACCACCAGCTCCCGCGCCCTCGTCTTCTCGAGCGACGGCCGCATCCTCGGCCTCGCCCAGCGCGAGCTCGGCCAGATCTATCCCCACCCCGGATGGGTCGAACACGATCCCCTCGAAATCTGGGAATCCCAACTCGCCACCGCCCGCGAAGCCATTCAACGCGCCGGCATCGGTGCCCGCCAGATCACCGCCGTCGGTCTCACCAATCAGCGCGAAACCACCCTGCTCTGGGACCGCACCACCGGCCAGCCCCTCGCCAATGCCATCGTCTGGCAGGACCGCCGCACCGCTCCCGCCTGCGATGCCCTCCGCGCCGCCGGACACGCCAATGTCATCCGCAACAAAACCGGCCTCGAGATCGATGCTTACTTCTCCGCCACGAAACTCGCCTGGCTGCTCGATCATATCCCCGCGGCTCGCCGCCGGGCCGCCGCCGGCGAGCTCGCCGCCGGCACCGTCGATTCCTGGCTCCTCTTCAACCTCACCGCCGGCCGCACCCACGCCACCGACATCTCCAACGCCTCCCGCACCATGCTCCTCAACATCCACACCGGCCAATGGGATGACGACCTCCTCGCCCTCTTCAACATCCCGCGTCAACTCCTCCCCCAAGTCCTCCCCTCCGACGCCCACTTCGCCGATATCGACGCGCGCTTCCTCGGCGCCGCGCTTCCCCTCCGCGGAATCGCCGGCGATCAACAGGCCGCCCTCTTCGGCCAAAACTGCACCCGCCCCGGCCTCATCAAAAACACCTACGGCACCGGCTGCTTCCTCCTCATGCACACCGGCACAACCCCGATCGCCTCCAAACACCGCCTCCTCACCACCATCGCCTGGCAACATGCCTTGCCCGGCGCACCCATCGAATACGCCCTCGAAGGCAGCGTCTTTACCGCCGGCGCCGCCGTCCAATGGCTCCGCGACGGTCTGGGCATCATCAACAGCGCCGCCGAAGTCGAACCCCTCGCCGCCTCCGTCCCCGATTCCGCCGGCGTCTTCGTCATCCCCGCCTTCGCAGGCCTCGGCGCGCCTTACTGGGATCCTCACGCCCGCGCCGCCATCCTCGGCCTCACCCGCGGCGCGACCAAGGCCCACATCGCCCGCGCCGCCCTCGAAGCCATCGCCCACCAGGTCGCCGACCTCGTCGACGCCATGCAGGCCGACGCCGCCGCGCTCCTCGCCACCACGCCCCTCGAGCTCCACGTCGACGGCGGCGCTTCCGCCAACAACCTCCTCCTCCAGCTCCAATCCGACCTCCTCGCCCTCCCCGTCGTCCGCGCCCCCGTCCAGGAAACCACCGCCCTCGGCGCCGCCAAACTCGCCGGCCTGACGCTCCCCCCATCAACCTCCACCGCCGCCACTTTCACACCAACCCTCACCGAATCCGACCGCCACTCCCGACGCACCGCCTGGCACGCCGCCGTTCGGCGCGTTTGCGGTAACGGCCGGCCATGATGCAATGCGAAGTCAAGAATGGTTACGGTATGCTAATTCTGGTATAATGTGATGACGGGAAGCGGACAATGAAGAAGGTAGTGTGGACGGCTGATGAGCAAAAGTAAGAAAAAGTCGGTCGTAAGAACGAAGATCGAGGACGGGAGCGGAAATGTCTTCGCGGATATCGGGGCCAGAGATCCTGAAGAGGCTCTGATGAAGGCCCAGATCGCATTGGTGATCGGTCAATTGATCGGAAAGCTGCGGATAACGCAGGCCGAAGCTGCTGTGAAACTGGGAATCGACCAACCCAAAGTGTCGATGCTCCTCAGCGGGCGCTTACGGGATTTTTCCATCGAACGACTGTTTCGGTTTCTGCGCGCTCTGGAACACGACATTCGCATCGTGATCAGTCCGCATAAACGGCGACATGCGGCGGTGTCGGTCGAGATGGCTGCCTGATCGATGGTCCACCGAGGCGTTGCCTCACGTGGGGGAGAGAAAACATCCTTAACTATTGGTCAGAAGCGACCTCCTCCCGTTATAGTGGCGGGTCTTCGCCTTCGCTGGCGCAATGCCAATGCGCAGTGTGAAAGGCGCACCCTCAGGAGCCCGCTCATGGCCGAGCAACCCCCCAAGCCCGCCGCACCCACCGCCTCCAAAATGGACAAACTCGTCGCCCTCTGCCGCCGCCGCGGTTTCATCTTCCAGTCCTCCGAAATCTACGGCGGCATCAACGGCTTCTGGGATTACGGACCCCTCGGCGTCGAACTCAAACGCAATCTCAAAAACGCCTGGTGGCACGACATCGTCCGCGCCCCCGGCAACGGCCCCGACGGCAACCTCCTCGACATGGTCGGCCTCGACTGCACCATCATCATGAACCCCAAAGTCTGGGTCGCCAGTGGCCACGTCGGCGGATTTAATGACCCCATGGTTGATGACAAGGAAACGAAGCAACGTTTCCGCGCCGATCACCTGTGGGTACGGGAAGCCGAGGGAGATAAGGGCGATCGTATTTACGTTGCCGTCTTGCTTGGATCACAGGATGAAGCTGCCGCCGCATGGGACCATTACGATCAGCATCACAAGCTGCCTGCAGAAATTCATGGACGCCTGTCAAGTGCCGTCAAGAGTATTCTCAAAGGCCCATATCACTTTAAGGATCGGCCATTCAGCTACTTGAACGTTTCCAACGATCAGCGCATGTGGGTGATCGGCGAAGGATCCAGCAAGGCCGGGTCGCTTACCGAACCGCGGCAATTTAATCTGATGTTCGAAACGTATGTCGGTGCAGTCCGTGATGAAACCGCGCTGGCGTACCTCCGTCCCGAAACCGCGCAAGGCATCTTCGTCAACTTTCGAAACGTTGTGGACACCTCGCGCGTCAAAGTTCCGTTCGGCATCGCCCAGATCGGCAAAGCCTTCCGCAACGAAGTCACCCCGCGCAACTACACCTTCCGCTCGCGCGAATTCGAACAGATGGAAATCGAATTCTTCATCCGCCCCGATACCGCCCACGAATGGTACAAATTCTGGCGCGATGAACGCTTCAAATGGTGGCAATCCATCGGCCTCTCTTCCGCCAACCTCCAGCTCCGCGAGCACGAGAAAGACGAACTCGCCCACTACGCCAAGGAAGGCGCCGGCACCTCCGACATCGAATACAAATTCCCCTTCACCGACCCCGGCTTCGGCGAGCTCGAAGGCGTCGCCCACCGCTCCGATTTCGATCTCCGCCAGCACGCCCAGCATTCCGGCCTCGGCGACAAACTCAAATACTTCGACCAGGAGCTCCAGGTGAAGCTGCTTGCCGAGGGAATGCCCAAGGAGCAGGTCGCCGAAAAATGCAAATACTTCCCCCACGTCATCGAGCCCTCCGCCGGCGCCGACCGTGGCACCCTCGCCCTCCTCTGCGAGGCCTACACCGATGACCCCGATCGCCCCTCCGGCGTCGTCATGAAGTTCCATCCCCGCATGGCCCCCATCAAGGCCGGCATCTTCCCCCTCGTCGATAAGGACGGCATGCCGGAAATCGCAGAAAAAATCTATCGCGACCTCCGCACCACCTGGAACGTGCAGCTGGACAACAAGCAGAACATCGGCAAGCGGTACGCCCGCATGGACGAAGCCGGCACTCCCTTCTGCTTCACCGTCGATTCCGAAACCCTGCAAAATCAGACCGTCACCGTCCGCCACCGCGACACGCTTCAGCAGGAACGGGTCAGCATCAGCAACATCCGCCAATACCTTGCCGACAAAGTCGGGGCCGCGCAATGACCCTCATCCGCAGGCTCCGTCCCCCCACCGCCCAGTGCGACACCCCGCGCCCCTGCGCTTCGGTTGCCGCCCCGACCCCGGCCCTTCCGAAAAAACGCCGCGCAATTCAGCAAAAACACCTTCTCAAGCGTTTGACGGGGGGTAAGGGTTCCCGTAAGATTCGGCTAGACCGACTTTGTGCAACATTTCACAATCGTTGCACGCGGGTGTTAAGCAGCTTGCCCCGCTCCTTCGGTCCCGTGGGTGGTGTACCGGTGAACTCCCCCTCTAAAACTTCGCGGCAGTTCCGCCTGCGTCCCGGTCATTAAGGAACGCACTCGATGGATTTCAAGCCCCTCTTCGTCTTCCCCCGCTGGTCCAACAAGTTGACCTTCGGCATACTCGTATTCCTCTCAGTCTTCCCCATTTACGCCGCCACACTCATCGCCTACGCGCTCAATCCCACCACCCTCAACGACGGCTACCAGCCCGTCCAGCCCGTCCCCTACTCCCACGCCCTTCACGCCGGCCAGCTTGGCATCGATTGCCGCTATTGCCACAACACCGTCGAAAAGGCCGGTTTCGCCGCCATCCCGCCCACCGAAACCTGCATGAACTGCCACAAGTCCATCCGCACCGATTCCGACGCTCTCAAACCGGTCCGGGATTCCTATAAAACCGGCCTTCCCGTCAAATGGGTCAAAATTCACGACCTGCCCGATTACGTCTACTTCAACCACTCCGCTCACGTGAATGCCGGCGTCTCCTGCGTCGAATGCCACGGCAACATCAACCACATGGACGTCGTCTACCAGGCCAAGCCCCTCAACATGGCCTGGTGCCTCCAGTGCCACCGCGACCCCACCGCCCATATTCGTCCCAAGGACCAGGTCACGAATCTCGACTGGCTGCCCCCCGGCGTCACGCGAGATTCCACACCTGCGGAAATCCTGGACGCCAAACGCAAGCTCGGCAAAACCCTCATAGAGCAGTACCACATTAACCCGAACGTGGATTGTGTGACATGCCATCGATGAACGGCGAGAAGTCTAAAGGAAAGCTGTACTGGCGGAGCCTCGACGAACTCGCGGACAAGCCTGAGTTCCGCGCTTTCGTGGAACGCGAATTCCCCGCACACGCCTCGGAATGGTTCGGTGGCAGCCGCCGCGCCTTCCTCAAGGTCATGGGCGCTTCCATGGCCCTTGCCGGCCTGGCTTCCTGCCGCCGCTGGCCCGAAGAAAACCTCGCCCCCTACGCCCACCGCCCCGTCAACCGCATGGATGGCGTGCCTGTTCATTACGCATCCGCGTATGAACTCGGCGGTATGGGCCATGGCGTCGTCGCCGTCTCTTATGATGGTCGCCCTATCAAAGTCGACGGCAACCCCTCCCATCCCCTCACCGGACACTCCGGCGACATCTTCCTCCAGGCTTCCGTCCTGAACGTCTGGGACCCCGACCGTTCCCGGAGCATTCAGGCCCGCACCACTCAGCAGGGCACCGAAGCCAAGACCTGGCAAGACTTTACGTCCTACGTCAAAACTCGCGTCAAGCCCAACGGCCAGGGGATTGTCTTTTTGACCGAAGCCAGCCGGTCGCCCACCGTGGCCGCACTCCGCAAGCGGTTTGGCGCCGCGAAGTGGTTCGAATGGGAGCCCATCAGCTCCGACAATCAGCGTGCGGGCGCCAAGGCGGCGTTTGGCCGTCCCCTGCGTGCGGTTCCGCGCCTGGATGCCGCCGAAGTCATTGTCTCGATCGACGCCGACCTGTTCCACGCCGAGCCGCTGAACATCAAGTTCAACGCCGACTGGGCCAAGGGCCGCCTGCTTCGCGATAACGAGCAGCACGCCAACGCGAAGATGAATCGCCTCTACGTGGTTGAAAGCGGCTTCACGATCACCGGCTCATCCGCCGATCACCGCCGCGCCGTGCGGCCGTCGCAGATTCCCGGCATCGTCGCCGCCATCGCCGCCGCTCTGGGACAGGGCAACGCCAACGTCGCCACGCTCGATAAAGAGTTGCAGACCTTCATCAATGCCGTCGCCGCCGACGTCAAAGCCAATGCCGGCAAGGCGGTCTTCGTCGCCGGCACGCGGCAGAACCCGGACGTTCACGCCGCCGTCGCCGCCATCAACTCGGCCATCAACGCCCCCGTCGATTACTACGCCGATCCGGAAGATCCCCGCGTCGAAAGCGACTGGACTCCACACGCCGAGCAGATCAAGGCCTTCGCCCAGGCAGCCGCTTCCGCGGAACTCATTGTCGTGATCGGCGCCAACCCCGTGCTCACCGCCCCGCGCGATCTCAAGATTGAAGACATTCTCAGCAGTCACTCGGCCATTCACCTTGGCCAGTACGTCGACGAGACCGCCCGCGAGTGCCTCTGGCATGTCCCGCAGGCCCATTACCTTGAAGCGTGGGGCGACGTCCGCACCTTTGACGGCACCGTCTCGATCGCCCAGCCGCTCATTGAGCCCCTCTTTGGCGGCAAGAGCACCATCGAATTTCTCTCCGCCCTTTCCGGCGACGATGAAGCCGGCTATGACCTCGTCCGCGCGACCGCCAGGGAATACATCCCCGGCTATAGCGATTGGACCTGGAAACAGGCCCTCTTTAATGGCGTCGTGGCCAACTCCGCCCGGCCCGCCGAAAAGCTCACCCCCAACGTCGCCAATCTCACCGCCGCGATTTCCCGTGTCGCCACCACCCCGGCTTCCGGCCCCGCCGGCGGCGGAGGCTACGAGCTCGCCCTCCACGCCGGGATGCTCTACGACGGCCGTTTCGCCAATAACGGCTGGCTCATGGAACTTCCCGACCCCATGAACCGCTGCACGTGGGACAATCCGCTGCTGGTCTCCCCCAACACCGCCAAAAAACTCAACGTCGACAGCGATCAAGTCCTCAAGCTCTCCGCCAACGGGCAGGACATCGAGGCCACCGTCTACATCCTCCCGGGCCAACCCGATGACGTCCTCGGCCTCGCCGTCGGTTACGGCCGCAAAGGCCTGGGCTCGATCGCCCACGACGTCGGCAGCGACGGCTACGCCCTCAAAGGCACGAAGGACGGCTCCTTTATCCCCGTCCAGGTCGGGTACACCGGCAAGGTCAACCCGCTCGCATGCGTCCAGCAGCACCACATGATGGACCTCATTCCGGGCCTGGGCAAACAGCGCATCAAGGAAGAAGTGCCCGGGCTGGTGGTCGAAGGCACACTCGACGATTACCGCAAGCACGCCTCGATGGGCACCCGCAAAGTCGTCAGCCTCAGCATGTTCAACGAACGCAGCTACGACCACGTCCACAAGTGGGGCATGGCCATCGACCTGACGGTCTGCACCGGGTGCTCCGCCTGTGTCGTCGCCTGCACTTCCGAAAACAACGTGCCGGTGGTAGGCAAGGCCCAGGTGTACAAGGGCCGCGAGATGCACTGGATCCGCATCGACCGCTACTTCAAGCACGACGAGGAAAATCCCCAGGCCGTGCACCAGCCGGTGACCTGCATGCACTGCGAAAACGCCCCCTGCGAGGAAGTGTGCCCGGTCGCGGCCACCACCCACAGCGTCGAAGGTCTCAACATGATGACCTACAACCGCTGCATCGGCACCCGCTACTGCTCGAACAACTGCCCCTACAAGGTCCGCCGCTTCAACTTCTTCGATTACAACAACGGCGAGATTTCCAACCAGTACACGCCCAACATTCTCCGCCCCGACATCGACGATTTGCTGAAGATGTCCAAGAACCCGCAGGTCACGGTGCGCATGCGCGGCGTGATGGAAAAGTGCACCTACTGCGTGCAGCGGATCGAAAATGCCCGCATCAAGGTCCGCGCCGAAAACCGCGACCACGCCGACACCGTCATGATCCCCGAAGGCATGGTCGTCACCGCCTGCCAGCAGGCCTGCCCCACCAATGCCATCGTCTTCGGCAACCTCAACGACCCCAACGCCCGGGTCACCAAGCTTCACGCCCTGGCGCAGGTCTATGGCCTGCTCGATCCGGAGCTCAACACCAAGCCCCGCACCCAGTACCTCGCGAAGGTCCGCAACCCCGCCAGCGGCGTCGATCCCGAATGGTACAACGACACGGAGTGGCGCTCCGAAGGCTTCTTCTTTGAGGAAGACGAAGGCGCCTCTGAAAAGGAAAGTCCCGCCGGAACCCAGCGCGGCGAAGGCAAGGCCCCCTGATCCCGCCCGCGCCGGCCGGCTCTTTCCGGCCCCGCAGGCACAGGCTTACGCAAGCACACGCTTTGGACGCAGGTAGTCAACATGACCGCGATTCCCAGTGACAATCTGATGCCCAGCCCTTACGGGGTCGCTGAGCGTGACAACACGTTCAACAATCCCGCCCGACGCGCGCCGCTCGTCGTGGGCGACTCGGCCAGCTTCCACGCCATCACCGAGAAAATCTGCTACGTCGCCGAGGCTCCCCGGCCTCCGCGCGCGTGGTACATCGCCTTCGGCGTCGCCTTTATCTGGCTCAACGTCATGGGCGCCATGATCCTCTACCTCTTCTTCACCGGCGTCGGCGTCTGGGGCATGAACCGCCCCAACATGTGGGCCTTCGATATCACCAACTTCGTCTTCTGGGTCGGCATCGGTCACGCCGGCACCCTCATCTCCGCGATATTGTTCCTCTTCCGTCAGAAATGGCGCACCGGCATCAACCGCTTCGCCGAGGCCATGACCATCTTCGCCGTCGTCTGCGCTGGAACCTTCCCCGGTATCCACGTCGGCCGCGCATGGTTCGCTTACTGGCTCTTCCCCATCCCCAACCAGATGGGTCTCTGGCCCAACTTCTTCTCGCCGCTGCTGTGGGACGTTTTCGCGGTCTCCACCTACGCCACCGTCTCGGTCCTCTTCTGGTACATGGGCATGGTCCCCGACCTGGCCACCTTCCGCGACCGCGCCGTCACCAAATGGCGATTCCTCCTGTACGGCATCCTCTCGCTGGGCTGGCGCGGCTCCAACCGCCACTGGCATGTCTACGAAAAGGCCTACCTCATCCTCGCCGCCCTCGCCACGCCCCTGGTGCTCTCGGTCCACAGCGTCGTGTCCTTCGATTTCGCCGTCTCACAGATTCCCGGCTGGCATACGACCATCTTCCCGCCCTACTTCGTCGCAGGGGCCATCTTCTCCGGCTTCGCCATGGTCATCACGCTGGCCATCCCCGCCCGCGAGCTCTTCGGCCTCAAAGACTTCATCACGATGCGCCACCTCGACAACATGGCCAAGATCATCCTGGTCACCGGCTCGCTGGTCGCCTACTCCTACCTCATGGAATGGTTCATCGCCTACTACTCCGCCAGCCCCTTCGAACGCTTCCACTTCATGAACCGCGAGTTCGGCAACATGTTCTGGGCCGGCTGGATCATGTTCGGCTGCAACGCCGTCGTCCCGCACGTCTTCTGGTTCAAGTGGTGCCGCCAGAACAAGTGGATGCTCATGATCATCTGCGCCCTGGTCAACGTGGGGATGTGGTTCGAACGCTTCGTCATCATCGTGACCTCCCTCTCCCGCGACTTCCTGCCCTCCTCCTGGCACTGGTACTACCCCAGCTACGTCGAAGTGCTGACCCTGATGGGCTCCTTCGGCCTGTTCTTCACGCTCTTCCTCCTGTTCTGCCGCTATCTGCCCATGGTCGCCATGGCCGAAGTCAAGTCCGTCCTGCCGCAGGCGGACCCCCACTATCACCCCGATCACCAGGGTCATCCCGGCGCCAGCGGTTACGCCGGCGAACTGACCCCCGCGGAACGTTGATGAGGACCACGCCCGTTGACCGAGCCAATTAACGCCTAAAGGTTTCCGCTTATGAGTGCTGCCACCGTCAAACCTTCCATCCGCCCGCGCGAGCCGCGGCTCTGGGGGCTTCTCGCCGAGTACGAAACCCCCGGCGACCTGCTCCATGCCGCCGAGCGGATCCGCGACGCCGGCTTCAAAAAATGGGACTGCCTCACGCCTTTCCCGGTCCACGGCCTGGATAACGCCATGGGCATCCGCCGCACCAAGCTCCCGTGGGTCATTCTTTGCGTGGGTCTGACCGGTCTGTGCTTCGCGATCTTCCTCCAGTGGTACGTCAACAGCCCCTACACCCAGTCCGCCAGTCTTTACGTGCTGTCCGGTTATCCGCTCACGATCTCGGGCAAACCCTACTGGTCGGTGCCGCCCAACGTGCCGGTGATGTTCGAGTTCACCGTTCTGACCTCCTCCCTGACCGCGTTCTACGGGCTGTGGATGTTCCTGCGCCTGCCCCGCTATCACCATCCGCTCTTTTCGGTGGCCCGCTTCCGCCGCGTCACCGACGACAAGTTTTTCCTCGTGGTTGAAGCCACCGATGAAAAGTTCGACGCCGCCAATTCCCGCGCCCTGCTCGAACAGACCCATCCCGCGGCTATTGAAGAAGTGAAGGACTGATGCCCATGTCCAAAATCACCATGGGATTGATTTGCGTGCTCATCGTGCTGGCGATGCTGCCCTTCGCCCTGGTCGCACGCTCGCGCGCTTCCCATAGCCCCGCGCTGGCGCCCCATCTCGTGCTCGACATGGACAAGCAGCCCAAGTTCAAGGCGCAGCGCCCCGCCGACATGTTCGCCGATGGCCGCTCGATGCGCCCCCAGGTCCCCAACACCCTCGCCCAGGAAGACATGGTCATCGCCCCGGAAATCCTCAATGATCCGACCGATCCCCACCTGCTCGACGGCGGCAAATCCGTGGTGCTGTCCGATCCCACCGTCTACGCCGCCGTCTGCCTCGGCCGCAACCGTCCCGCCGGCATGACCGACGAGCAGTTCGCCGCCATCGTCCCCATCAGCGTGACCAACCCCAAGGCCACCGAGGCCGATATCGACAAGGACACCTTTTACGTCCACACCATCCCGTCGCAGTTCCCCGTGACCAGGGAATTCATCCAGCGCGGCCAGGAACGCTTCAACATCTACTGCGCGCCCTGCCACGGTTACGACGGCTACGGGGACGGCATGGTCGCCCAGCGGGCCGATGCCCTCAAAAACGGTCCCGATCCGCTGGCCGCTTCCGCCTGGGTCCCCCCGCAGAACCTCCAGGAACAGAAGATCAAGGACCATCCCGACGGCAGCATCTTCAACACCATCACCAACGGGGCGCGCACCATGCCGCCTTATGACAAGCAGATTTCCATCCCCGACCGCTGGGCCATCGTCGCCTACGTCCGGGCGCTCGAACGGTCCCAGGCGGCTCCGGTTTCCGACCTGACGCCCGCGGAACAACAGAAGTTCGCTCACTGATCGCCGAATCTCCCCTGCGTTGGAGTGCAGACCCTTGGCACACGGACATGCAGTTACCCTTCAGCCCGCGAAGCTGATGCTCGGTTCCACCGGAATCCGCCTGGGCATCGGCGGCCTCTTCGTCGGCGTCGTCGCGCTGGGCGCCGCCGCCATCCTCGGCATGCAAAATCCCCAGGCCCGCCTCCACTTCTTCCATTCCTACCTCTTCGCCTTCTGCTTCTTCTTCGCGGTGACCATGGGGGGCCTGGGCTATACGATGATCCACCACCTCACACGCGCCGGATGGTCGGTCGCCATCCGCCGCCTCTGTGAAGGCCTCGCCATGAACATCTTCCTCCTGGCGATCCTCGTGCTTCCCATGCTCGCGATGGTCCACGAGCTCTACCCCTGGTTCAACGAAGCACACCGCGCCGCCGACGAAGACCTCCTGGCCAAGTCCGGCTATCTCAATCCCACCTTCTTCTACATCCGCCTCGTCGCCTACTTCGTCCTCTGGGGCTTCCTGGCCTTCTTCTACTGGTCCATGTCCATCAAGCAGGACAAAACCGGCGATCCCAAAATCTCCGTCGCCATGGAACGCCTCTCCGCCCCCATGATGTATCTTTACGGCTTCTCCCTCACCGGCTTCGTCTTCGACTGGATCATGTCCCTCAACCCCTACTGGTTCTCGACCATCTTCGGCGTCTACTTCTTCGCCGGATGCATGCTCTCCATGTGGTCCACCATCGTGCTCTTGTCCCTTTATCTGAAAAAGCGCGGACTGATCGGCGATGCGATCAACCACGAGCACTACCACGATCTGGGCAAGTGGATGTTCGCCTTCACCTTCTTCTGGGGCTACATCGCTTTCGCTCAGTACATGCTCACCTGGTACGCGGACCTGCCCGAGGAAACCCAGTTCTTCATCCCGCGCCAGATTGGCGTCTGGGCGTCGCTCTCCCTCGTCCTGCTGCTGGTGCACCTCTTGATCCCCTTCCCCGGGTTGCTCTCGCGGCACGTGAAGCGGCGCAATGGCGTCATCGCCTTCTGGGCCGTCTGGTCGGTGTGCGCCTGCATCTTCGACGTGTGGTGGCTGATTATTCCCAACGAGTGGATCAACAAGATCCCCGCCGAGATCAATAACCCCCGCATGCCCATCACCCAGGCGCTCTCGCACTTGTCTATGGGCCCCACCGATCTGTATACCTTAAGCAGCCAGCACGCCGGTTTTGCGGCGCAGATCAATTATCCCCTGCAACCGTTGAGCGTGCTGGTCACCGTCCTGTGCCTCGTGGGCATCGGAGGCCTGTATGTGTTTTCCACCATGCTGGCGCTTCGCAAGCATTCGCTGATCCCCATGCGCGATCCCCGGCTGCCTGAAACGCTGGCTTTCGAGAATATGTAACCGCCCGTTGAAGGGCTCTTTACGACCTCCGCACCGCGGAACACTGTTCGTCACCTAAAGGCGCATCCATGGAACACCGCCACCACGTCAAAACTGTCCCAGGCGAAGCCAAGGCGCCCGAGATCGTCCCCGACGCCGAACACCTCGAGCCCGGCGGCACCACGCAGGCCGAAGACATCAACATTCCCCTGGTCGCCACCGTCGTCGCCTTTTTCGCCGTCCTGCTGGCGGTTTCCATCGTCAGCCTCCAGGCATGGTTCTATAATGCCGACACCGCCGAACGGGCGCGAAAGCAGCTTGCCGAGTTCGATCCCAACACCCCCCTCGGGGCTCTCGTAGCGGCCCAGGAAAAGGAACTCAACGACCCGGTCGGCTGGAACGACCGCGTCGGTCAGGCCGGCCAGGCCAACAAAATCGTCCGCGAGCCTATCGATCGCGCTATTGATGCCACCGCTAAGGAGTATGCCCAGGCACAAGCCTCCGCTAAATGACCATCATGTTTGCTCTGTCCCACAAGTTCACCCGCTGGTCCGCAATGGCGATCGCCGTCGCGGCCCTTGCCCTGTTCGCCGTAACTCCCCGCGCCAATGCGCAGTACCGGGACGACCTCCCCTCGGATGCCGGACCCCCTGTCGCCGTGCCCAATCCCGGCATCACCGACAAGACCGGCACGCTGCTCCCGCTCGATGCCACCTTCACCGAATCCGACGGCAAACCCGTCAAGCTCGGCGACCTGTTCAACCACGATCGACCGGTCATCGTTTCGCTGGTTTACCACTCCTGCCCCGCCCTCTGCGGCTTCAACCAGCAAGCCCTCTGCGACGCCATCCTCGCCGGCCCGCGCGACCTGAAATTCAACCGCGATTACGACATCATCATCGTCTCCTTCGATCCCGACGACACCCCCGCCATCGCCGCCTCCAAACGCGCCATCTACCAGGCCAAAATCGGTCGCGGCCCGACTGATCCCGGCTTCATCTATCTCACCGGCGACGCCAGCAACATCCAGCGCCTCGCCGATGCCGTCGGCTTCGGTTTCATGCGCAACCCCTATCCCAAAGGCGACAAGTTCCTCCACTCCACCGGCATCTTCGTGTGCACCCCCGAGGGACGCGTCTCCCAGACCATCCTCGGCATCCAGTATGAACCCGACCAGCTCCATTACGCCCTCGTCAACGCCTCTCATGGAAGGCTCGGCGGCGGGCTGCTCGCGGTCGCTCTCTGCTGCGGCGCCATGCACTTCGACGCCAAGACCGGCCGCTATGTCCAGAACCCCTGGTTTTATGCCGGCACCGCGGGAGCGCTACTGTCGATTGCCTTCGTCGCGGGCTTTCTGGGCCTGATGTGGCGCGGCGAAATCAAGGCCGCCCGTGCCGCCAGGACCGATGCCCCGGGCCCCGGCGCCGCCCCGAATTCCGACGCGGAGGGCGCCCTTCATTCCGCGCCTCCCTCCGATCCCAACGACCCCAACAGCTTGGCGTAGTCAGGATACCCATGATGAATCTTCTCGCGCAAACTGAAACCTTCTTCCTTCCGCCTCAGGCGTCCAATCTCTCCTACAACGTCGATTGGGCCTGGAACACCATCCTGGGCATCACGGGCTTCTTCTTTTGCCTTGTCGTGGCCATCATGCTCATCTTCGTCATCAAGTACCGCCGCCGCACGCCCAACGACTCCACCCCTGAAATCACTCACAACACTCCCCTGGAAATCACCTGGACCGTCGTGCCTCTCATCATCGTCATCGGCATCTTCTTCGTCGCCTTCAAGGGCTTCCTCAATTACGACACGCCCCCCTCCAATGCCGTCGTCGTCGATGTCGAAGCCAAAAAATGGAACTTCACCTTCACCTATCCCAACGGCGGCATCTCCGATACCCTCTATGTCCAGAAGGGCGTTCCCGTCGTCCTCAACCTCCACTCCGTGGATGTGCTCCACGCCCTCTACATCCCCGCGTTCCGCACCCAGCGGAACGCCATCCCCTACCGCACCACCAACATCTGGTTCATCCCCGAGGAACTCACCCCGCCCGACGGTTTCCCGGTCTTCTGCACGCAATACTGTGGCAAAGACCACTCCCACATGCACACCACCGTGCACGTGCTCGATGCCGCCGACTTCCAGGCCGCCATGGCCCAGGTCGCCAACCCCTTCAAGGTCAAGGACGCCGACGGCCACGAGCACTGGGTCCCGTATGTCCAGCTCGGTGAAAAGTTCTACAACCAGATGGGTTGCGCGACGTGCCACAACGTCACCGGCGCCCCCGGCGGCACGGGCCCCACGTGGAAAGACCTGTGGAAATCCCACGTGACTTTCTCCGCCTCCAACGAGCCCGGGTTCGAGCTTCAGCCCACCGACTCCGACGACAAGTGGGAAAAATACATCACCGAATCCGCGCTTCACCCCAGCTACAAAATCGTCGCCGGCTACCAGGACCAGATGCCTTCCTTCGAGGCCCAGTTCTCCGGCTCCTCCATGAAGGAAGAAAAAATCCGCGCCATCATCGCCTACATCCGCAGCATCGGACGGCTGCCCTACACCCCGCCCATCCCCGCAAACTCCGACCTCTACGACGCTCAGAAACACCCCGATCACCACCCCGAATGGCTACAATCGCACTGGCCCGCGGCCGCCGGCGGAACCACCGCCCCCGCCGCCGCTACCACCCAGGCGCAGTAATTTGGCAGGACGTATACCATGACCACCATCAGCCCCGACCTCGCGCACCCCGGCGGACCCTTCGATTCGCCCACCGACCATTACCTCAACCACACCCGTGGCTTCTGGTCCTGGGCCCTCACCCTCGACCATAAACGCATCGGCGTGATGTACCTCACGGCGACCCTCTTTTTCTTCTTCGTCGCCGGCATCTTCGCCATGATCATCCGCACCCAGCTCCTGGTGCCCAACGGCGTCATCTTCACCACCGAAGACAGCTACGTGCACTACAACCAGATGTTCACCCTGCACGGCGCCATCATGATCTTCCTGGTGCTCATCCCCGGCATCCCCGCCGCCCTGGGCAACTTCGTCCTGCCCATCATGCTGGGCGCCAAAGACGTCGCCTTCCCACGCCTCAACCTCTTCTCCTTCTACCTCTACGTCTCCGGCGCCATCCTCGCCATCCTCTCGATCATCCTCGGCGCCGTCGACACCGGATGGACCTTCTACACCCCCTATTCCGCTCAAACCGATACCGCCGTCTGCTGGATGGTCGGCGGCGTCTTCGTCCTGGGTTTCTCCTCCATCCTCACCGGCATGAACTTCATCGTCACCATTCACAAGCTACGCCCCCCCGGCATGACCTGGTTCCGCATGCCCCTGTTCCTCTGGTCCACCTACGCCACCTCCATCATCCAGGTCCTCGCCACCCCCGTCCTGGGCATCACCCTGCTCCTCCTGATCATGGAACGCGTCCTCCGCGTCGGCATCTTCAACAGCGAATACGGCGGCGACCCCGTCCTCTTCCAGCACTTCTTCTGGTTCTACTCCCACCCCGCCGTCTACATCATGATCCTCCCCGCCATGGGCGTCATGTCCGAAGTCGTCCCCACCTTCTCCCGCAAGCACATCTTCGGCTATCGCTTCGTCGCCCTCTCCTCCCTGGCCATCGCCATCATCGGCTTCCTCGTCTGGGGACACCACATGTTCCCCAACGGCCAGTCCACCATGCTCGCCACCATCTTCTCCTTCCTCACCATGCTTGTCGCCATCCCCTCGGCCATCAAAGTCTGGAACTGGCTCGCCACCATGTACCGCGGCTCCATCTGGCTCCAGACCCCCATGTGCTACGCACTCTCCTTCCTCTTTAACTTCACCATCGGCGGCCTCACCGGCATCTTCCTGGGCGCCCTCTCCGTCGACGTCCACCTCCACGACACCTACTTCGTCGTCGCTCACTTCCACTACGTCATGTTCGGCGGCACCCTCCTGGGCTTCATGGCCGGCCTCCACTACTGGTGGCCCAAAATCACCGGCCGCATGTACAACGAAACCCTCGGCAAGGTCGCCTGCGCCCTCATCTTCATCGGCTTCAATACCACCTTCCTGCCGCAGTTCGTCATGGGCTCCCACGGCATGCCCCGCCGCTACGCCAGCTACCTGCCCTACTTCCAGCCCTATCACGTCATGAGCTCCATCGGCGCTTACATCCAGTTCGTCGGCTTCGCGATGGTCGCCGCCTATCTCATTCACAGCCTCTTCAAGGGCGAAAAGGCTCCCGCCAATCCCTGGGGTTCCGCCACCCTTGAATGGTCCTGCACCTCGCCGCCGCCGCACGACAACTTCAAGCATCCGCCCCACGTCGGCGATCCCTACGACCATTCCAACCTCGTCTGGGATGATGCCGTCCAGGGCTACGTCCGCGATAATCGCCTCGCCGAAACCTACACCACCAAGACCGCCATCCCCCATCAGGCCGGCGGTCACCATTAGCGCCGCGCGGCGCACCGGCGCCGCCCCGCTCCATTGAACGCTTTTGTCCCTGATCACTGCTCCCCTACGAGAACCACATGACCACCATCGCCGAAGGACACGACGAACAAGGGCACCACGAACATCCCAAGTTCCTCGCGCACCATTTCGACACGCCCCAGCAGCAGTTCGATTCCGGTAAGCTCGGCATCTGGCTCTTCCTGACCACCGAAATCCTCCTCTTCTCAGGCCTCTTCTGCGCTTACTCCGTTTACCGCTCCAACCACCCCGAAGTCTTCGAATACGCCCACCAGTATCTCAATAAAACCTACGGCGCCCTCAATACCCTCGTCCTGATCTTCTCCTCCTTCACCATGGCCTGGGGCGTCCGCGCCGCCCAGCTCGGTCAACGCAAACTCTGCGTCTCGCTCCTGGGCATCACCATCGCCTGCGGCGCCGTCTTCATGTGCATCAAGGGCGTCGAATACAACGCCAAGTTCAAGGAAGCCCTCTTCCCAGGTTACTACTACAACCCCACCGAACGTCCCGGCGAGGTCGGCAACATCGAGCACACCGGCGAATCCACCATCCCCCTCAAGCCCCTCGCCGCCGCAACCGCCCCCGACCAGGCCCCGCCCCTCGCCCACGACGCCAACGGCGTCGCTTTCGAAGAATCACGAGTCCCCCGCGCCGCCGTCGGACCCCAGGGCCTCAACCCCGAATGGGAGTCCACAGAAGCCGCACGCGACGCCGGCCAGGAAATCGTCACCGGACATGAGGTCGGCAACGAACCCAAAAACGTCCAGATCTTCTTCTCCATCTACTTCCTCATGACCGGCCTCCACGGCCTCCACGTCCTCGTCGGCATGTCCCTCATCTTCTGGGTGCTCCTCCGCGCCAGAAAAGGTGAATTCGGACCCGAATACTATTCCCCCGTCGATTTCGTCGGCCTCTATTGGCACGTCGTCGACCTCATCTGGATTTTTCTCTTCCCCCTGCTCTACCTGATCTCCTGACGGCCCGGCGCCCCGGCATCTCCGGCTCGCATCGACCATCGTCTAAGGAACCTCTCGCATGACCGACATCCCCTCCAACGCCGCCATGGGACACCCCGTCCCCCCGCCCACGCCCGGCGATTTCGCGCCCGCTACCCCGCCCCCGCACAGCAACGAGGAATTCGGCGGGCACCCCACCCACGGCGTCGGGCATATCGTCCCGCTTCGCGTCCTCGTCACCATCTTCGTCAGCCTCGTCTGCCTCACCATCATCACCTACCTCGCCTCCCTGGTGAACTTTGGCGAGATGAACCTCGTCGTCGCGCTCGCCATCGCCGTCGTTAAGTCCTCTCTCGTCGTCCTCTATTTCATGCACCTCCGATGGGACAAGCCCTTCAACTCCATCGTCTTCGTCGGCTGCCTCATCTTCGTCGCCCTCTTCATCAGCCTCTCCATGCTCGACTCCCACCAGTACCACTCCACCGTCTGGAACCAGCAGGCCGAGAAGGTCAAACACCGCGTCCTGCTCACCGCCGAAAACGAACCCGGCGCGCAAACCCCAACCGCTGTGCCCCCGGCGAACCCCAACGTCACGCGCTGACCTGCTCGCTTACCGCCTCGCCCATCGCTCCGATTTCCACCAGGCCCGCCGGCAACTCCCCGCGGGCCTCTTTCTTTCTCCCGCTGGCCCCGCCCCGTTCCGGTGACCCATGACCCCTCCCGAAGACCTCGACAAGGACACCGTCCCCGAAAATTACGAACGCGCCACCGGAAAGGGCGACCTCCGCATCGGCGGCGCCGGAACCATCGGCATCGCCGTCCTCCTGGTCTCCCTCACCGTCCTCTTCGCCACCTCCATCTTCGCCTTCCTCCTCGTCCGTTTCCGCGAACCCGTCTGGCCGCCGCCGGGTTTCCCGCCCATCCCCCGCACCCTCTGGCTTTCCACCATCGTCATCCTGGCCTCCTCCGTCACCATCCAGCGCGCCGCCAATGCCATCAAACGCGACAACCAGCGCACGCTCCTTCGCATGCTCTGGGCCACCTTCGCCCTCGGCCTGCTCTTCCTCGCCCTCCAGACTCTCAACTGGATCGAATTCTACGACCGCCTCGCCCCCTCCACCCAGGTCCGCGGATCCTACCTCGGCATGTTCTACGTCCTCACCGGGCTCCACGCCGCCCACGTCATCGGCGGCCTGATCCCCCTCGCCGTCGTCATCCACGTCGCCCGCCGCGGCAAATACTCCCGCAACTATTTCCCCGGCGTCCGCTACTCCACCGCCTACTGGCACTTCCTCGACATCGTCTGGATCATCCTCTTCTGCGTCCTGTACTTTTAGCCCCGTAAATGGCCACGAAAGCCACGAAAAACACGAAACGACGCGGAAAGTTTCCACAAATGCCCACAAATCCGCACAAATCCCCGCCCCTTGCAGCGCGCACCCTTCGCGCACGAAGTATTTAAAAATCTCTATGTAATGCATGAAAAGCTCAGACCGGTATCGCCGTTCGACGCCCAACGCATTCGTGCCGATTTGTGCAAATTTGTGGACCCGTCCCCTCCCCCCGTTTCGTGCTTTTCGTGTCTTTCGTGGCCATTTACGTGCGCCTCACGCCCCCGCCGCCTCCAGCCCGCCGCGCAGGTCCGTCAGCCGCTTCCGCGCGTCCAGATACTGGTAATCCCACCGCACGATCTGCGAATACACGTCCACCGCCCCCTTGATCTTCCCCGATTCCTCCAGCGCCCGCGCATACCAATAGTGGATCGCCTTGCTCTTCGCGTCCCCCGCCATCGCATTCTCATACTCGTCGATCGTCTTCTTCAGCGTGTCCAGCGCCTCTGGAAGCATCTTCTGCGCCATGAACGCACGCCCCAGCAGGTACATCGCATCCACGCGGTACTTCGGATTGTTCTGCGCCTCCTGCAGCGCCCCGATCGCCTCGTCGTACATCGCCGCGTCATACAGCCGCCGGCCATACTCGTAGCGCACCACCATGTCGGTCGGGAACCGCTCCGAGCGCTCCCTGAATTCCTCAAGCTCAAACGCCAGCCGGTCCTTCTGCGCCTGCTCCAGCTCCTGCTTCAGGTGCTCATCGTCCGGGTGCTCGTTCACCGCCTCTTTGAGCACATTGTAATTCCGCCGGAGCTGCTTCATCCGGATGTCGCCGATGGTTGATTTGAACCGGTACACCTTGGTCGCCTCGAAGGCCTTCCGCAGCACCTCGATCGCCAGGTTTTCGCTGGCCTCGTCGTCCATGTCCGTCAGCGTCTTGACGTACTTGACGATCACCTGCATTTCCGTCGGGTTCTTCTCGTACGCTTCCTTCGCCTCCTCCACCGCCTTCCGCCGGTAATCGTCCGATTTCCCCAGGTTCTCCTCCTCCAGCAGCTTCTTGGTCAGCTCGCGATCTTTGATCGACTCCTTGAAATCCTTGCCCTGGTCGAACTTCCCGCGCACCATCGTCGCCTGAGCCGCATAATCCTTCACCAGTGCATCCAGCTTCCCGTCCTTCGGGTCCATCAGCCGCGCCAGTTCCGCGGCCTGGCTTGCCTTGTCGAAGTCGTTCACCTTCGCAAAAAGCTCCGCCAGCTCGATATACAAATCTTTCTTCGGCGACTTGCTCGTGCGGTTCGCTTCCTGCGCGATCGAGCCCATCCACCCCACCACCTCCCCCAGATTCGAAGCCGCCGCGTTCCGCACCATCTGCATCATGTGCGTGATGTTCCCCACATCCTTCGCCAGCAGATATTCCGCATTCAACATCGCTTCCTTGGGCGCCTTGCCCTTGTAAGGCGTCTTGGCGCCGAACAGCCCGCCCGCCGGCTTGCCCCCGTTCACCTTCCGGTGAAACGCCACCTCGCGCAATTGCTTATGCTGGTCCATGTTCAGCGGTTCGCGATACAACCCCTGCACATACAGGTCGATCGCGTAGTCGAAGTTCCCCGTCGCCGCCACCGTCGCCGCCCGGTCGAAGTACACCTTCCCCTTGCCAGGACCTTCCTCCGGATCGGTCACCACGTTGTCTGCATTATCGGTCATAGCGTAATCTACTTCCGCCTGTTACACGGACGTCTCTGCCAAACGTTGCGGCAATCGTTGACCGTACCACACAACCGCCGTAAGTCAAGATGCGAAAGGCCGCCATGCTCCCCGTTCACCTCGTTCTCCAGCTCATCCCGCAACGCGTCGAACCCCTCACGCCTCAACCGGTCGCCCTCAGCGACGCCCTCGGCTCCTTCCTGGCGGCCCCCGTCATTCTCGACCTCGATGCCCCTCCCTTCGACCGGGCCGTCCTCGATGGCTACGCCGTTCGTGCCGCTGACACGGACCGGCTCGAACCGCTGCTCATTATAGGCCATCAGGACGCCGGAGGCCCGCCCTTGGCAACGCCGCTCGGGCCGCGTCAGTGCATCCGTATCAACACCGGCGCTCCCATGCCCCCCGGCGCCGATGCGGTGCTCATGGTTGAGTTGTCCGAGCCGGTGCCCCTCGACCCGGTAGGGGGGGAGCCTGCCGCGGAAGCCGCCCATCCCCGCCAGGTTCGCGCCCTCCGCCCCGTTGCCCCCGGTGAGGCCGTCCAACGCCGCGGCCACGACGCCCATGCCGGCGACACCCTTCTCCTCCCCGGGACGCGCCTCACCCCCGCGCATATCGCCGTCGCCGCCACCGCCGGGGCCGATCATCTCCTCGTGCGCCGCCCGACCGTCGCCGTCCTCACCACCGGCGACGAACTCGTCGAGATCTCCGCCCGCCCCGCTCCCGGCCAAATCCGCAACTCCAACCGCCCCATGCTCATCGCCCTCGTTTCCCAGTTCCTCACCCCCCGCGCCCTCCTCGACCTCGGCAACTGCCCCGACGACGCCCCCGAACTCCGCCGCCGCATCCTCCAAGCCCTCGACAATGCCGACCTCCTCCTCATCTCCGGCGGCATGTCCTTGGGCACCCGCGACCTCGCCCCCCAGCTCCTCGCCGACCTCGGCTTCGCCATGCACGTTCAAAAAGTCCGCATGAAGCCCGGAAAACCATTTCTCTTCGGCTCCCTCTCCCACAACGGCCGCACTCGCTACGTCGCCGGTCTTCCCGGCAATCCCGTCTCGGCCTTCGTCACCTTTCACCGTTTCGTCCGCGAAATCCTCGCCCGCTTCTGCGGCGCCCCCGCCACACGCCTCCTGACCGCCCGCACCACCGTCGATCTGCCCCCCAATGCCGACCGCGAGTTCTATCAGCCCTCCACCCTCACCCTCGAAGATGCCACGCTCCGCGCCATGCCCCTTGCCTGGAAAGGCAGCGCCGACCTCTTCACCCTCGCCCGCGCAAACGCCCTCCTCGTCCGCCCGCCCGAAGCCCCCGCCCTCCCCGCAGACGCCCCGGTTCCCATCCTCCCCTTCCACGACTTTCCATAAAAAGTGCCCGCCCCCCTTTACTCTTTTATCCCTTTCCGCTTTTATGCTTTCCCATGCCTCCCCGCAAACGCACCGAATGGCTCCAGATCGGCTCCGGCAAAACCTACGCCCACCGCACCCATTGGCCCCTCCAGTCCCTCATCTTCATCCTCCCCCTCCTGCTTTTCTACCAGATCGCCACCGCCATCCATCCCTGGGCCCCCGCGCCTGACCAGACCCCTCCCCAACTCGTCGCCTTCGTCCTGCTCCTCAAATTCTTCGCCCTCTTCGGCGCCGCAGGCAACATCCTCCCGCCCCTCGCCGTCATCGCCATCCTCCTGGGCTGGCATCTCGCACGCAAGGACAAATGGGAATTCGATCCACGCCTCTACCTCGGAATGGCCGGCGAATCCCTCCTCTGGGCCATCCCCATCTTCGTCATCGGCCTCGCACTCGTCCGCCACACCTCCATGCAGGCCGTCGCGCCTCCCGCCACTCCCCCCTCCGCCGCCCTCCCCTGGCAAACCGACATCGTCCTCTCCGTTGGCGCCGGTATCTACGAAGAACTCCTCTTCCGCCTCATCGCCATCACACTCCTCAACATCCTTTTCATCGATATCTTCGAAATGAAAACTTC
Source organism: Phycisphaerae bacterium (assembly GCA_035548175.1). Classification (GTDB taxonomy): domain Bacteria; phylum Planctomycetota; class Phycisphaerae; order WQYP01; family WQYP01; genus CALCHA01. The sequence continues at coordinate 37,338 of DASZTO010000052.1, forward strand.
CCACGCCATCCCCCTCATTCTCATCCTCTCCGCCGTCCTTTTCGCCGGCTACCACTACCTCGGCTCGGAATCCTTCGCCACCGGCGGCTTCGCCACCTTCCTCTTCCGCACCGCCATGGGCATCTATCTCGCCGGCATCTTCATCTACCGCGGCTTCGGCATCGCCGCCGGCGCCCACGCCGCCTATGACCTCATCGTCGTCGCCGCCTCCCACCTCCACCATTGACCCCTCCCCCGCCCCATCAGGTTACAATGCACGAATGCTCGCCCTCCGCCGCCCCATCTTCCCGTCCCTTACCGTCCGCGCCGCACTTGTCACCCTCGCCGCCACCGCCATCGCCCTCCCCGCGCTCCTCTTCCTGACGTTCGCGGCGCTGGTCGAGATCACCGACTTCTCCACGCTGCCGCCGCATACCTACTTCCTCGCCGCCGCCCTCCTCGCCGCTTCACTGCTCCTTCTCATCCTCGCCTGCCCGCGCCGCCGCTTCATCCTCGCGGCCGCCGCCTGTTTCACCCTCTACGCCGCCTCCCTCACCGCCCTCGCCCTCGTCCCCTGGGGTCCGGGAAAAACCTTCGTCTCCCGGCTCAACCACATCCAACCCGGAATGACCGTCCCCGAAGTCGACCGCATCATGGCTGGCTACCCCCGAGGCCAGGGCTCCGAATCCGGCCCCATCTCCTGGGGCCCCGGGACCGCCGCCTCGCCCACGCCCCAAGTCATCCTCTTCCGCCACGACATCACCGACGCCCGCTACGACGCCGACATCGGCGAAGTACACCTCCACAACGGCCGCGTCACCTCGACCGATTTCCTCCCCGATTGACGCCCCCCTCCCCGCCCGTCAATCATCACCTCGCAAGTCCCACGGTTCGGAACACCCCATTATGCCTACGCCCTTGCCCCCTCCGCCCCTCAACTACCAACCCCCCACCCCACCCTCCTCCGACACCAAAAACCGCTGGTGGAAAGTCCTCCTCCGCATCTCCGCCGGCGGAATCCTCGGCGCCGCCGCCATCCTCTTCGGCATCTATCTCTACTCCCTCACCTCCCAGCCCATCCTCGGATTCCTCCCCGTCCTCATCCTCTTCGCCCTCGCCCTCTTCATCACCATCAAATTCCACCGCTTCGGCTACACCGCCGGCGTCATCCTCGCCCCCTTCTTCCTCGCCGCCGCCACCGCACTCCTCCTCCTCATCATCTGCGGCGGCTACGCCCTCACCAAATAATTAAAAAAATCATCGGCGTCCATCCGCGTCCATCGGCGCCCACTCCCCTTTCCATTCAATTCCACCACCATTCGTGCAAATTCGTGTGCATTCGTGGACAATTCCCGTCGTCGCCTTTCGTGCGTTTCGTGCCTTTCGTGGCCATTTACCTCGTCACGCGCGCAGCACCGCCCCAAACCGCTCCTCCAGCACCCCCATCGCCCGCTTCACCTCCCCATCCACCTCCTCGCTCGTCAACGTCCGCCCCGCCTCTCGAAACTCCAGCGTCAACGTCAGCGACTTCTTCCCCGCCTCCACCCCCTTCCCCCGAAACGTCGTCACAAACTCCACCTTCGCCAGCGATTTCAGCTTCGCCTCCTCAATCGCCTGCTCCACCTCCGCCCACCGCACACCCTCCGCCACCACCACGCTCAAATCCCGCTTCACCCCCGGAAACCGCGGCACCGCCTTCGCCCGCCGCACCGGCTCATACGCCCCCACCAGCGCCTCCCACGAAACCTCCACCCCCGCCACCCCCCCCCCGGTCCCCCCGCGCAAATCAAACCGCTTCACCACCTCCGGCGCAAACACTCCCACCCACCCGATCGCCTCCCTCTTCCCCCCAACCTCCAGCCACACCCGCCCCGCCGCCCCCTTCACAAAGCATCCTCTATCCGCCGGCTCCACCCACACCCGCGCCTCCGGATTCATCGCCTCCACCACCACCCGCAGCATCCCCGTCAACGCCTCCACATCCCCCGCCACCGCCGCCAGCATCGCCCGCTGCGTCGGCGCCTCCTTCATCACATCCCCCCGCTGCACGAAAATCTCCGCCGTCTCAAACACCCGCGCATCACCGATCCCCACATTCTGATTCGTCCGCCTCACCGCCAGCAGACTCGGCAACAAACTCGGCCGCAACACATCCGCCTTCCACCCCTCATGCTGCGGGTGAATCAGCTCATCCCCCGCCTCCACAAACAGCTTCCCCTCCGCCTCCGGCACGAACGTCACCGTCACCGCCTCGCTGAACCCCGCCTCCACCAGCGCCCGCCGTACCGCCCGTGATGCCTTCTCCCGCGCCGGCTCCGGCGCCACAGGATGCGTCACCCGATCCAGCGTCGGCACATGCCCATACCCCTCCACCCGCGCAATCTCTTCAATCAAATCAATCTCCCGATCCACATCCAGCCGATGCGTCGGCACGCGCGTGTACAGCAAATCCCGACCGCCCTCCTCCTCATCCACACCCGCCGAAAAGCCCAGCGCGCACAAAATCGCCAGACCGCGGTCCGTCGACATCCGATACCCCATGATCTGCTCAAACCGCTTCATCCGCATCCGCACCGTGATCGCCCGCGCCCCGTGCGCCGCTTCCGCCCCCTCCACCGCCACCCCCGGCACAATCGTCCCGCCGGCCACCTGCACGATCATCTGCGCCGCACGCCGGCTCGCCACCTCCGCCATCGCCGGATCGATCCCCCGCTCAAACCGATACGACGAATCGCTCTTCAATCCCAACGCCCGCGACGTCGTCCGCACAGAAAGCGGATCAAACCGCGCACTCTCCAGCAAAATGTTCACCGTCCCATCCCCCACCTCTGTCGCCTTCCCCCCCATCACCCCCGCAATCGCCACCGGCCTCGTCCCATCCCCGATCACCAGCATCGATGGCGAAAGCTCATACGTCTTCCCATCGATCGCCTCCATCTTCTCCCCCGCATGCGCCAGCCGCACCACGATGCGCTGATCCGCCAGCTTGTCGTAATCAAACGCATGCAGCGGCTGCCCCAATTCCATCAGCACATAATTCGTCACATCCACCACGTTGTTCACCGGCCGCAACCCAATCGACATGAGCCGCTTCTGCAGCCACTCCGGCGACGCCCCCACCTTCACCCCACGAATCACCCGCGCCGAATAATACGGACACCCCGCACCCGTCTGCACCCGCACGCTCACCGGCGGCGCCGCCCCCGTATCCGCCTGAAATACCGGTACCGCCGGCGGTCGAAAATTCCCCCCCGTCAACGCCGCCAGCTCCCGCGCCAACCCCACATGACAAAAACAATCCGTCCGATTGCTCGTCACTTCCACATCCAGCACCTTCGTCGGCCCCTTCGCCCCCTCCGCCTCCTCCACGCTCTCCACCGGCAACCCCGCATTCATCAACGCCTCCCCCGCCACCTCCGCCGACGGCCCCGGCGACACATACTCCCCAATCCAATCCATCGCAATCTTCATCACCATTCCCTGCAAAAATCACACGCCAACGGCCATCGCGCCGAACCGCAAACTTTACCAAAACCCCCGCCCAATACCAGATTCCTCAACCCCTGATGGCTCGCTACGACTCCCCCTCCCGCGCCCGCCTCCCCACAATCTGGAACCGATGATACAGCATCGTGAAACCATGTCTCCGCGCGATCTCCTGCGCCACCGCCGTGATCGCGCCGCTCTCGATGGGAATGATCTTCCCGGTCTCCAGATCCACCAGATGATCGTGCGCCGTCGCCGACCCCTCCCCGCCCACAAAGTCATAATGCGCCTGCTTCCCCCCGCCGAAATGCGTCTGCCGGATCAATCCCGCTTCCAGCAGATGTTTCAGCGTCCGATAGATCGTCGCCTTCGAAATCCGATACTCCGACTCCCGCAGCGACAGCAGCAACTCCTCCGCCTCGAACGGCCGCCCGAACTTCTGCACCGCCTTGAGCACCGCCAGCCGCTCCGTCGTGTACTTCAGCTTCCGCTGCCGTAAAAAATCCCGGAACTCATGCTCTGGCGTTTCCATCCGGCCATCATCGAGACCGCCGCAATTCCCGTCAATCTCGCCCCCCGCCGCCCGCGCGGCTACACTCACCCATTCACGTCCCTTCGCAGGAGCCCGCCATGCGCGATTCCCGTCTCGATCAGCTCGCCGCCGTCCTTGTCAATTACTCCACCGCCGTCAAAAAAGGCGACCTCGTCCGCATCGGCGGCAACGCCGTCTCGCTTCCGCTCATGGAAGCCCTCCACGTCAAAGTTCTCCAGGCCGGCGGTTTCCCCTACTTCGACATCGCCACCGACACCCTGACCGAAGACCGCTTCCGCTTCTCCTCCGACGAGCAGCTCTCCTTCGTCAACCCGCTCACCATGTTCGCCGTCGAAAAAATGGATGTCTACTTCGGCATCGGCGGCGACGGCAACACCAGGGCTCTCACCAACGTCCCTCCCGCCAAGCAGGCCCTCGCTTCGCAAGCCCGCAAGCCCTTCCTCCACCGCCTGCTCGAACGCGCCGCCAAGGGCGAGCTGCGCTGGACCGCCACGCAGTTCCCCTCCGCCGCCGCCGCCCAGGATGCCGAGATGTCCCAGCACGAATACGCCGACTTCGTCTTCCGCGCCGGCCTGCTGCACCTGCCCGATCCCGTCGCCGCCTGGCGCGCCCTCTCCGAAAAACAGCAGCGCCTCGTCGATCTGCTCAACAAAGCCAAGGAAATACGCGTCCTCGGCCAAGGCACCGACCTCCGCCTCGCCGTCGAAGGACGCACCTGGATCAACTGCGACGGCCACGAAAATTTCCCCGATGGCGAAGTCTTCACCGGCCCCATCGAAGACGCCACCGAAGGCTCCATCCGCTACTCCTTCCCCGCCGTCTACCACGGCCGCGAATGCCAGGACATCACCCTCACCTTCAAAGCCGGCAAAGTCGTCGACGCCCGCGCTTCCAAAGGCCAAGAATTCCTCCATCACATGATCGACCAGGACGCCGGCGGCCGCATCCTCGGCGAGTTCGCCATCGGCACCAACTTCGGCATCACCCGCTACACCAAAAATACCCTCTTCGACGAAAAAATCGGCGGCACCTGCCACGCCGCACTCGGCGCCGCCTACCCCGAAACCGGCGGCAAAAATCAGTCCGGCCTCCACTGGGACATGGTCTGCGACCTCCGCGCCCCCGGCCGCAAAATCCTCGTCGACGGAAAACCCCTCCTCGAAAATGGCCGCTTCCTCAACCCCGATTTTCCCAACGCCTCGTAAGTGCCGCGCCCGGCGGCGAGGGCGTCAAGCAGAAGACCCGAAGAACGAAGATTTCAGCGCGATGGTCGGGTGTCCATTGGCGTTATGGAGTGGATCAGCACACGACCACTCGCATCACATCTCTCCACGGGCCGCACGTTATCGCTGCGTCGCCGCGGCCGGCTTCTCCGCCAGCAGCGCTTCGACCTTCTTCTCAAACTGCCCGCCCAGGTCGGAGCTGCTCACGATCCCATTGCGATCAATGAGGAAAAAGGTCGGAATAGTCCACACTCCGAGTTTCGTCGCCACGGGGTTCCATCGCGTTTTCTCATCCTTCTGCGATTCCTCCCGCAACTGCGGCCAGGGCATCTCATGGTCTTTGATGAAGCTGTTCAACTTCGCCTCGTCCGGATCGCAGCTCACCCCGATTACCTCCAGCCCCCGATCGTGGTACTTCGCATACGCCTTCTGCACCTCCGGCAGCGTTATCTGACACGGCGGGCACCAGGTCGCCCAGAAATCCACCAGGATCACCTTCCCCTTGTACGCCGAGCTGGAAAATTCCCCTCCTGTGCTCGTCCGCCCCTCGATCACCAGCGGCTTACCCACGAGGGCCGCCCGGCGCGCGTCCATCTCCCGCTCCCACTGCTCCATTTTCGTCGCGTCCGGCGCATCCGCGCCGCGCAACACCGGCCCCAGCGCCGTCGCCGCCACCACGATCAACAGCCAATACTTCGCACGCATCGCCGATCTCCCAGACAATACCTTGTCGCCTGCCGACTTCGTCCCATTACTCCCGCCAGCTCCGCCCCTTCTTCTTCTCCGAGTTCTTCCGCTTCGCCTCCACCCGCCGCGCCTTCGCCGCCGCCGAGACCTTCCGCCTCTTGCGCACCTTCGGCTCCACGCGCGCCTTCTCTATCAGCTCCCGCAGCTTCGTCATGCACGCCCGCCGGTTCGATTCCTGCGTCCGCTCCGAGTCCGCCGTCAACAGCAGATCTCCCTCCGGCGTCACCTTTCGTCCCGCCAGCGTCCGCAGCCGCTCCAGCGCCCGATCGCTCAACCCGTGAATCGCCGACACCGCTATCCGCAGCTCCGTCTTCGTGTTCACCTTGTTGACGTTCTGGCCCCCAGGACCGGACGAGCGCGAAAAACCAAACCGCAACTGCTCGCGATCCGTCCACACGCCGGGAGCAAGCTGAACCCCCGGCAGAAACGGAGCCGGGGCGGAAGATGTCGTCGCCGAGCTGGCCATGTCGCCATTGTACGCGGTTGAGCCATTGTCGGGGAGGGGCGCCTTCGTTTATTGTGTAAGCGGCGATTGAGGTAACGATTTCACCTGGACGTTTCCCCCGGCAGCCGTTTTACGCGGTTTCCGGAACCTTCGTTGATGCGCCTTCAGGAGATCGTCTTGACCCAGTCGCCGCCAAAACCCGCCGATTCTCGCAGCCGATCCGCCCCGTTGCTTCATCTGGGCCACCCCGACGCACACGTGCCCATGTTCGAGGCTCCCGAATCCGCCTCCGCCCCCGTCACCCCCGTGCGCCTGGCCATCTTCATTGGATGCGCCGTTTTCGCCGCTTTTCTCGGCCTCTACTTCGAGGGCGTCGGGGATGCCGCGGTCACGCCGCAGGTCGCCCTGCCCTGGGTCCTGCCCTTCGTGCTGCTGCTGGGCTGCATCGCCACCATGCCCTTCGTCGCCAAGCATTTCTGGGAAAAGCATTACCACCACGTCGCCCTCGCCCTCGCCTGCCTGATCACCGGCTATTACCTCCTGGGACTCCACGCCGGCGGCTCCATGGCGAAAAGCTTCGGCGAATACATCTCCTTCATCTTCCTCCTCGGTTCCCTCTTCACCGTCTCCGGCGGAATCCTCATCCGCGTCCGCCGAAAGGCCACCCCAAAGGTCAACGTCGCACTCCTCCTCGCCGGGGCCCTCATCGCCAATGTCTTCGGCACCACCGGCGCCGCCATGCTCCTCATCCGCCCCTACCTCCGCATCAACAAAGCCCACCTCCGGCCCTACCACATCATCTTTTTCATCTTCCTCGTCGCCAACGTCGGAGGCTCCCTTACCCCCATCGGCGATCCTCCGCTCTTCCTGGGATACCTCAAGGGCGTCCCCTTCTGGTGGGTCCTCTACCACTGCTGGCCCATGTGGATCGTCGCCGTCGGCGTCCTGCTGATCACCTTTTTCATCATCGACACCCGCGCCCACGCCGCGGAACCTCGCGAAGACCACGATCCCCACGACGCCGGCCCCGCCATCTCCATCTTCGGCGTCTCCAACCTCCTGCTGGTCTTCGCCATCCTCGCGGGCATCCTCCTGCACGATCAACTCGTCCACATCATCCACATCCCCTGGCGCGAACTCATCATGACCGTCGCCGTCGCCATCTCCCTGGCCACCACGCCCCAGCGCATCCACCTCGAAAATGTCTTCAATTTCGCCCCCATCCGCGAGGTCGCCTTCCTCTTCATCGGCATCTTCGCCACCATGGTCCCAGCCCTCAATTTCCTCTCCAACCACGCCAACGACACCGCCCTGCGCGAATACCTGCAAACCCCCGGACAGTTCTATTACAAGTCCGGCGCCCTCTCCTCCGTCCTCGATAATGCTCCCACCTACCTCACTTTTCTGGAGACCGAAACCGGCAAGCTCGACAAAAATCTGCAAACCGTCGCGATGCAGGTCGTTGCCGACAAAACCAGGAGCGCCCCCGATGATGCCGACTACGCCCGCCTCAAAGCCATGAACCCCGAAAAATACGCCGACCCCGCCGCCTTCGACGCCGACAAGGCGGCTCTTCGCCAGGCGCTCCTCGCGCTCGAGGAGTATCACGGCGACGCCGTCACCACCGGCGCCCTCACGCCCGATCAGGTGAAGCTCGGCTTCCTGCTCGGCGAGGAAAAACTCAACTGGTACATCGTCGCCATCTCCCTGGGTTCGGTCTTCTTCGGCGCCATGACTTACATCGGCAACGGGCCTAACTTCATGGTCAAGTCGATCGCCGACCACGCCGGCGCGCCCACGCCGTCGTTCTTCGAATACATTTACCGCTATTCCGCGCCCATCCTTCTGCCCATCCTCATCCTCGTCTGGGCGCTCTTCCTGCTCCACCGCGGCGGCTGAAATCCCCGGTAATGTCCCTTCTGGGCTGCCCGCTCTACTGCTCCAGGCCCTCGTACATCGGCGTCGAGATGTACCGTTCGCCGGTCGAGCACATCACCGTCACGATCGTCTTGCCCTTGTACTCCGGCCGCTGGGCCACCTGAAGCGCCGCCCACATGTTGGCGCCGGAGCTGATGCCCGCGAGTATCCCCTCTTCGCTCGCCAGACGCCGGGCCATCGCGAACGCATCCTCGTTCGTGCAGGTGATCACTTCGTCCACGATGTCCGTGTCCAGGTTCTTGGGAATGAAGCCCGCCCCCGTCCCCTGAATCTTGTGCGGCCCGGGCTTGAGCGGTTCGCCCTTCTTGAATTGCGTGATCACCGGCGACGTCACCGGTTCGACCGCGATGGCCTTGAAATTCGGGTTGCGCTTCTTGATCACGTGCGCCACGCCCGTGATCGTCCCGCCGGTGCCCACCGCCGACACGATCGCGTCCACCTTCCCGCCGGTGTCGCGCCAGATTTCCTCGGCCGTCGTCGTTTCGTGAATCGACGGGTTCGCCGGGTTATCAAACTGCGAGGCGATCACCGAGTTGGGATTCTGCTGGTGAAGTTCCTGGCAGCGGCGCATGGCGCCGGGCATGCCTTCCGAGCCGGGCGTCAGGACCAGGTTTGCGCCGAGAATGCGGAGCAGGCGCCGGCGTTCGATGGACATGGTCTCGGGCATTGTCAGGGTCAGCTTGTACCCTTTGGCCGCGCACACGAATGCCAGCGCGATGCCCGTGTTCCCGGAGGTCGCCTCGAGGACGTGCGTGTCCTTGTTGATTTTTCCGGCCTTTTCGCCGGCCTCGATCATCGCCACGCCGATGCGGTCCTTCACCGAGCCCAGCGGATTGAAGTATTCACACTTGGCCAGCACCGTCGCGCCGCCGGGGGGAACGATGCGGTTGATGCGCACCAGCGGGGTGTTTCCCATGGTTTTGGTGATGTCGGAAAAGACCGGCATGGCAGGCTCCTCACCAGAAGAAGGGTAAAGAGGCGATGCTAAAACGGTGCGCGGGACACGTCAATCGATAATCCGCGCGTCGGCGGTGCGAACCTGCTACAATACAGCAGCTTCCACTTGCTTGTGAGTGCCTCATGAAACCCATGACCGAGCCCCAAAGCACCCCCCGGGTGCTGGTTGATCCTTTTGATGCCTTTCTCGCGCGCCTGAGCCGGAAGTCTTTGGCTTCCGTGCAGGCCCATCTCGAGGCCACGGAGGGGCACGAGGAACTCGGGCACGGGCGGCAATGGAAGCGGCTGGCGGCGATGCTGGCCAAGCTTGCCGGCCACGCGATCGAAGCGTCGGGCCAGCACGTGCTGCGGTTCTACATCGCCGACGGCAAGTACCGCCAGCAGGTGTTCACGCTCGAGGACATGCGCAAGGGGATGATTCATGTCTTTCTGCCCGATGTGCTGGATGCCGCGGTCGCCCGGAAGATTCTGATCGCGCCGCATGAGGAGGACCACACGTTCGCCCTTGGCGCGGCGCCGGGCACGCGGATCGAGGTGGAGCGCATTTCCTCGGAGTCGAAGGAAGTGCCGGAATTCTGCAAGCCGATGCTTGGCTGGGGCCGGCGTGCGTTGCGGATGTCGATTTCGGCGACGGGGGACGACACGGTGCAGCAGGTGATATGGGAGCTGGGACAGCTCGCCGCCGAAGGCTGGCCCAAACCCACCGAAGCCGCTCCTGCCACCTGATCGTGCGTCTATCGCACGGTTTTGCCGGGAGCGATACGCGACAGCATCCGATCGATGGGCCGGGCGACATCGTCGGCAATGATCGCCACGAGCAAAGCAGTGACGGCTCCGGCATACACATCCATCGTCCAATGCGCCCGCAAGGACAGGACGGCCACGATCTCGAAGATCGCCACGACTGTTGCGGCCGGCCAAAGCCACCGTCGCGTGCGGACCAATTCGCTTGCGCCGAAGATGGCGAGGGCGGTGTGGCCGGAGAAGAAGAGATCGTTGCCGACGCCATAGGTGACAAAGAGGGAGGGGAAACCGGGGCCTTCCTTGGGCCAGATCATGTCGGGGGGCGTGGGGAGGACGCAGAGGGCCTGGCAGATCTGGCGAAGTGCGAAGAGCATGAGCAAGCCGAGGAAGGGGCGGAGGGTTTTTCCGAAGAGGGCTTTGGCGAAGAGGAAGAGGGTGAGGGCGTCGATGAGGGCGGAGGAGGAGATGAGGAGGGCGTTGCGTGCGGCGGCGTGGGCGAGGAGGTAGCGGTTGAGGGGGGCGAGGAGGTCGAGGAGACCGTCGCCGATGGCGCCGGTGTAGGGGCGTGCGCCGATGAGGTGCTGTGTGGCGAACCAGGCGGCGAGGCCGAGGAGGATGAGGAGGAGTCGGAGGAGGAGTCGGGGCATGGTGGGGCATGGTAACGGGAGGTGGCGTCGGGGTCTCGGTTGGGGATTTTTGGGGAGAGGATGTGGGGTTTTCTTCGATGTGTAGGGGGTGTTTTGCAAAAAAGGGTGGGTTTTTGCCGTTGTGTATTTTGCGGATTGAGGTTTTTGTGCTTGTGTATGAGGTTTTTTGGGAAATTGGACACAGCTTTCCCTCGCCCGGCCCAGACGACGGAAACAGGAAGACACGAAGGGATGAAGCCCCCCCCGACCACGAAGGCTTTTTGGGGTGGTTTGGGTCATGGCGCAGTGCTCCTCTTTGTCTATAGAGGGGAGTCGCGCCCAGTTTGTGCGCACAGAGACGGGGGGCGGATTGGGGTAAGGGGTTGGGGTTGTGGGGGTTGCGGAGGAAATTTTTTGCGGGGAAGGTGCGCGGGGGTTGCCAAGTTGTGCGCGCGGGGGGGATGAGGGGTTGCGGCTAGAGGCAGGGAGGGCCGGGGAGGAAGCGATCGAGGGTGGTTTCGAGGTCGGGGTAGCGCGGGATCCACTGGAGGAGGGCGCTCAGGTCGGTGAGGAAGGCCAGATAAGCGAGGGCGAGGAGGGCCGGTATCAGGTAGAGGGCGTACCAGAGGGAGGTATGGGCAAGCCAGGGGCCGGTCGACACGACAGCGAAGAAGCACAGAAGGAGGAAGGAGAGGAGTTGGAGGAGGCTGGTGAGCAGGATGGCGAGGTAACATGCGAGTTTGCGGGCGCGAAAGACGACGGGCGCCAGGAAGGGGCAGAGAAGTGCGCCGGCGAGGAAGATGGTCAGGGGAAGGAGGATCAGCAGGTTGTTGGAGAGCCAGGGTTTGAGGGTTGAGAGGGCGACAGGCGCGCCGCGGGGGAACTGGCCGGCGAGGAAAGCCAGGGAAGCGGCGGCGGCGAGTGCGTTGATGACGGCGGCGATGCGGAGCCAGCGTGCGGCGGTCCAGCGGACGGCGGTGGGCGTGTCGCCGCGGTAGTGGAGGATGCGGGTGGAGGGAGGCGGGGGCATAGCGGGGGGTCCAAGGCGAGGTGCGGATCGAGCATCGAATTTCATGGTAAGGGGCGACGGCGGGGGCGCAGGAGCACGCATGGCGCGCCGACGGCGAGGATGCCGAGTGAGGCGGGTTCGGGGACCTCGTCGACCACGGTGAAGGTGGGCGAGAGGCCGGCATCGGCGGGATTGAGCGGCGGCGCAATGACGAGCGTTCCGTAGACATCGATAGTGCCGGCGAAAGCGGTGTCGGAGGGCAAAGTGAGGGTAATGCCAGGATCGACGATGATCAGGCCATCGGTGGCGGCATCGCCGTGACCGATCGAGGGACCACCAAGGGAGGAAAAATCGTAATCGGCGGCAAACTCGAGGATCCCGTCAGGATGGATATAAAACAGCCCAGTGGTTTCGGGTTTCTGTGGGGCGGCCAAGTCGAGCGTTGTGCTGGGTCCGATGCCCACAGTGCCGGCATTCTCAAAAGTGAGGTTCGGCCCGAACAATCCCCCTGCGAAGATGAACCCGTGATTGATAAGCGTTCCTGCTGTGATGGACGCCAAATCGGCCATTCCGTCTTGCACGAAAATCGTGCCGCTGGCGGAATTGAAACCAGGCGAAGCTCCCGCAAAGGTCCCTCCGCTGACGATCAGGAGCCCATTGTTGTGAAAGACGGTGGTACCCGAGAAGCCGTTGGGGCCGCTGACCGCGAGGGTGCCGTTGTTTGTAATATGCCCGACTGGTTTTGCCAGAGACCCCTCATGGCCCTCAAAGAGAAGCCCGTGGAGCAGGAGCACCCCATTGTTGACGATCGCGCAGTCGGAGGTGACGTCTAGCTGAGAGGAACTGGCGCTGAGCGTCAGGGAACCCGCCGTTCCGATGGTGATGTTGGTCGCGAGTGGAAACTCTCTGGAGTTTGGGAGGAGTATTGTCGCCGTACCGTTTATGCAGGTCTGCGATGGCAGAATCGTCTGATTGACGATGCCGCTGCCATTGAGAACAAGTTCTGAGAAGCCCATCTGGCTATCCACGATGTCGACGGCGCCGTTGATGGTGAGAGAGCCGGCGCCGGCCACGCTGGCCTCGGTAATGGTCGCGGCGTTTGTCACAGCATGGGAGTTGAACTCGACGGAATTCTCGTGGATGACCGTGCTGTAGACGTTGTATTGTCCGCCGATGGAAATGGTAGGAGGCGGAGAATAGGACGCGAACTCGCCGTTTGAGATCACAACGGTCCCGCTGCCGGTGATCGAGCTTGCCGCCGCGAAGGAAAGTTGGCTATTGAGCTGGAGCGTCGCGCCGGCGTCGACGGTGAAGGTACCGCTCGTGCTTCCGCCGTCGGCAGCATTCATGTCAAAGGTGCCCGACCTGACTTCCACGTTGCCGGAATTGAAAAAGAGGGGCGTCGGATCGTATGCCGTGTCTGTGATCTTGGAAGAGGAAACTTGGCATACGCCCTTCGCGCCCGCATCCACAATGATCGTGCCGGTGTTGGCAAAGGTCGGTTTCTGGGAGCCCGCGTTCTTGCCGACACCAAACGTTACGCCGCCCACGGTCATCGTGCCCGCGTTCACGGCGGCGCCGCTCCCCACATCGCTGGTCATCGAAAGCTGCCCCTCGTTGTCAAGTTCCCCGCCCACGTAAACACCGGATAATGCCAGGGTGCCGGTCGAGGCATTGTGGAGAAAGAGATTTACTGAGTTGCCGGAAATGGAACTAGCACCCGTCAGGGTGAGTGTGCCGTCCGACAACTTGGCTTCGGCCATGGTCAAGGTGTCAACGGTGATGTTGGCATTCACAAGATCGATCGTTCCACCGTTGATCGTGACAGCATAGGTGCTGCCGGGAGGATTGTCCGCATTGGGGTATTCCCCGGTGGGGAGGGACCAGTGGGTGGAGTCGGTCCAGTTGCCGGTGGAGCCGTCCCAGGTGACGGCGGTGTCGGCGGCGCGGGCGAAGGTCGCCAGGGCGAGGAGCGTGGGGAGGGGGAGGATGAGATGACGGCGTTTCATGGGTCCTTCTCCTGTAAGACGAGGACTAATTTACCATGAGAGGGCGGCGGCGGCGAAGGGAAAAGGGGATTACCAGGGCGAGGAGGGTGAGGGATGCGGGTTCGGGGACCTCGTCGACCACGGTGAAGGTGGGCGAGAGGCCGGCATCGGCGGGATTGAGCGGCGGCGCAATGACGAGCGTTCCGTAGACATCGATGGTGCCGGCGAAAGCGGTGTCGGAGGGCAAAGTGAGGGTGATGCCGGGGTCGACGATGGTGAGGCCGTCGGGGCCAGTGCGGGTCGGGCCGCCGGGAGAAGAAAAATCGCAACTTGCGGCAAATTCGAGAGTCGAGCCGGAATCCATGGCAAATTCGCCCGTGGTTGCCGCCTGTTGTTGTTGATCCATTGATGATTGTATCGGATGCGAGAACAGAACCGGGAAGATTGGGAAGATAGCCGTTGCCATCAGCCGACGCCGATGAAGGGGCGGGGTTCTCGGGAGGGTTTGATGGTGAGAGGGGAGGCGGGAGGCGATGCGGGGGTTGCGGGGAAGCGGAGGGGGAGTTGGAGTTTTTGGCCACGGGCGTAGGCGAGGATCGCGTCGGCGAGGAGGCGGGCCTGAGGACCGCTGCGGATGAGGATGCCGGCGGTGTTGGGGTTGTCGAAGGCGACGGCGTGGCCAAGGCGGGGTTTAATGGTGGCGATGTCCCGATGGGGTTGCTCGTCGGCGGACAAGAGGACGGAGAAGGTTGTTTTGGATTTGGGAAGCCGGCGGATGGAGAGGAGTGTGAGTTGCATGGGACGGATTCCTTTTGGGGCGATTATACCGCGCTGGGCGTTCGCGTGATCATCATTTTGGGGAAGATTGGCGCCGCGCGCGGTGACGGGGAGCGGAGCGGAAGATCGCGATGCCGGTGAAACGGGCATTGAAGTGATCGCGCTGCATGGAATAGGCGGTGGCGCGGTGGGGATCGAAGATGAGGAGGTCGTCGGCGGTGGCGGCCTGGACGATGACGGCGTGGAGGTCAGTGACAATACCGGAGGGGTTGGAGAGAGTGAGGAAAGCGAGCCAAGGGGTAAGACGATCAAGGCGGCGAAAGGAATCGTTTTGGGCGAAGAGGGTGAAGGTCCAGTTGCTGGCGGGATCAAGTTGGAGGAGAGTTGGGAGGACACTGTCGATGAACGCGGGGGAGCCATGGAGGTAGCGCTGGGCGAGCTCTTCCTGGGTTAGTTGGTTGGCGTTGGAAGCGAGGAGCATTTGGAGGCAGGCGGCAGTGCAGCTTGTGGGGTTGGATTGCTGGATGACGCGGGGGTCGCGGTGTTCTGCGGCGCGGAGCCAGTCATAGGGGAAGGGCCCGCGTTCTACGATTCGGAGAGTGCGTGGGGCGCGTTTTTTGGGCATGGATTATCCGGGGAAAGTCTGGCACCGGAGGGGGAGCGGGGTTGAACCTAATCGTCCTGATGTAAACACGCGAATGGCTCGTCGATCGAGAGTTTGTTTTGTTGAGGGTCAATGGAGGGTGATGGCGGCGGCGCTGAGGGGGGGGAGGGTGAGGGTGAGGGAGTGGGGTTGGAGGGTGATGGGGGCGCTTTTGGGGGAGATGGCGGTGGGGTTCTGGAGGGTGTTGCGGGCGGAGGGGGAGCCGGGGGCGAGGAGTTGCATGGTGGCGGAGGTGGGGGTGAAGGGGCCGGCGAGGGTGGTGGTGAGGTTGATGGGGGAATCGGAGGGGTTGACGAGTTTGAGGTAGATGGTTTTTTTGTCGTCGGATTCGGAGGCGACGGCGCTGAGGGGGGAGTTGTCGGGGGTGTCGAGTGGGAGGAGGTTGGGGGCGTAGTGGTCGCGCCAGAGTTTCATGACGACGTAGTTGGGTGCGGGGAACCAGGAGGATTGGTTGAAGTTGATGAGGGCATTGTCCCAGGATTTGGCGGAGGTGGAGCGAAGGAAGAGGGCGGGGCAGGAGATTTCGACGAGGTCGGCGTTGCGTTCGAAGACGTTGAGGATGCCGGCGGCATAGAGGCCTGTGCGCCAGTCGGTGGATTGGGCGTTCCATTCGGAGATGTAGAGTTTGATGTTGGGGTTGGCGGATTTTTTGATGAGGGCGCCGATGTCGAGGAGGTGTTTTTCGAAGTCGCGCGGGTTGTCGGCGTAGTCGAGTTTGTCGAGCAGGCCGTTGTAATAGTGGGGGGAGAGGATGTCGAAATCCCTGGCGGCGTTGTCGAGCAAGGCGGCGTCCCAGTGGGCGTTGGCGGGGATGCCTTCGCCGGGGCCGGTGTCGAAGGCGTAACCGCCGGCGACGGAGAGGTGGAGGTGGGGGTATTTGGCGCGGATGGCGGCGGAGAAGCGGTGGACGATGTCGAGGTAGCGGGGCTGGTCCATGAGGAGCCAGGGTTCGTTGTCGATTTCGATGACGTCGAGGGGATAGGGTGCGGGGTGGCCATTCTGGGCGCGCTGGTGGCCGAAGTGGGTGGAGTTGTCGCCGAGGCAGTATTCGAGCCAGTCGAGGTTGGGTTGGAGACCGCGGCGGGTGTTGAGGACGAGGAGGGGCTGTGCGTGGAGTTGGTCGCAGAGGCGCATGAATTCGTCGGTGCCGAACTGGTTGGGGTCGCGGTCGCTCCAGGCTTCGACGGGGGAGGTGCGGCGGTCGTCGGCGGGGCCGACGCCGTATTCCCAGAGGTAGGAGTTGGCGAAGGAGCCACCGGGCCAGCGGATGGTGGCGGGGTGGAGGTCGTCGATGGCATTGAGGAGGTCGGGTCGGAAGCCGCCGGTGTCGAGGGCGGATTTGGAGAAGAGGGAGAACTGGTCGAGGGAGAGATCGCCGTTGCCGGTGAGGGTGATGGAGAGGGTGGCTTCGGGGGTGGTGGCGGTGGGGGTGAAGGTGAAGGTGAATTTTTTCCAGTCGGGGGAGAGGTTCTGGAGTGGGGCGGAGAAGAGGGGTTGGTCGTCGGGGGTGGTGAGGGAAAGGGTGGCGGTGGCGGTGATGGCAGAGCGGGCGAAGAGGGTGAGGGTGTAGGATTCGTTTTGTTGGATGTAGATATGATGCTGGCGGATTCCGGAGGGGTCGGGGTTTGGGGCGGCATTTGGGGCGGGGCGCGGGGGGGTGCCGGTGAAGCCCTGGGTGATGTGGAGGGAGAGGGTGGAGTTCTGGGGGTTGAGGGGGTCGTTGGTGAAGGCGGCTGGGCCGAAGGTTTCCCAGTCGAAGGGGTCGGTGAAGGCGGGTGCGGGTTGGGCGGTGCGAGCGGGGCGAGGGGGGAGGATTTCGAGGGAGGGGTTGAGGATTTGGTCGCCCCAGATTCCGCCGTGGACGGAGTGAAAGATGTGTTCGAGGAATTGGGAGTAGATGCGGGGGTCGATTTTGTGGAGGGGGGCGTTGGTGTGGATAGTGAGGGTGGTTTGTTGAGGGGCGGGGGCGGAGGCGGGGGGGGTGGCGGGGGCGGTTTGGGCGAGGGTGGCGGCGAGGAGGAGTGGGGGGAGGAGGAGGCGGGTCATGGGGAGTCTCCCGGGGTTGAGGATGGGGCATGGTAATGGAGGGCGGGGGCGTTGGGTATGGGGGGATGTGATGCAGGCGACGGAAAGGGGGTGGGGCGGCGAGGGCCGAAACCAAACGGGAGGCGGTGTGCGTGGGGGAGCGTACCGGGGATCTCGAACGCGGAGGGCGCTGAGAACGCGGAGGGCGCGGAGGGACGACGATGGACCACCGCACCCCCACGATAACGACGCAAAATGGCCACGAAAGGCACGAAAAACACGAAAGTTGTGAAGTCAGATTGTTGTTACGGTGCGAAGCCTGGGCGTGGTAGTCGTGCGGAAGGTACAGAGGGTGTATCGAGGCTGGCGATGGCGGTGGGGGTGACTGCGAGCGAAGGTAGACGAGCGCTTTTTATTCAGGTGCTGGGGTCGCGGATGCGTGCGGGAGTCGGGCCAGGGAGGAGGAACTGGTGAAGCGTCGCTTAGCACATGGCGGCGAAGGTGAGGAGGACGAGCATGGCGATTTTGAGTTTTTTGGGGGTGACGAAGGTGGTCATCATCAGGGCCATGGGGTGTCTCCGACAAACAGCAGGGGGGTCTGCGGGAGGATTAAGCAAAGGGCGTGCGGGGTTTGGGGGGACTTGAGGGAAACTGGCGTGATTTGCGTAAGTGATGGTGTGGATGAAGGTTGTGGGATGAGTCGTGGAGGGGTGTCGGGAGGGATTGCGGCGCGATGTGGTGAAAAGGCAACGTGCGGTGGGGGGCGATGTGGAGAATACGTAGGCGTGTGGCGTGGACACTACAGGGAGGAGGTTGGCTATCGGACGGTGGTGGGCTGGGAGGCGGTGGGGGGGGTGAGGGGCGGGAGGGAGATGGCGATATCGTCGGGCGGCGGGGTTTGTTTGCTG
This sequence comes from Phycisphaerae bacterium, assembly GCA_035548175.1. Classification (GTDB taxonomy): domain Bacteria; phylum Planctomycetota; class Phycisphaerae; order WQYP01; family WQYP01; genus CALCHA01. The sequence goes on from DASZTO010000052.1 coordinate 55,407, forward strand.
GAGGCGCGGTCGCGGCCGGCGTCATCTTTGAGGTTGGGGCCGATGCTGTAGACCACGTACGTGTCGGCCGTGGCGTGATATTGGAGGGGTGCGTCGGCGAAGCGGTCGTTGGGGATTGTGGGGAGGTAGGCGAAGAGGAGGGGTTGGAGGGAGTCGGGGTAGGCGTGGTGGTCGGCGTGATAGGCGGCGAGGGCGAAGGCGAGTTGTGCGATGTCGGTGCGCTGGAGGGCGGCGCGTTCGCGTTCGAGGGCGCGGTTGACGGAGGGGAAGAGCCAGATGGAGAAGACGTCGCCGGTGGTGAAGCGGGTGAGGATGTTGCGTTGGGCGAGGGCGTTGATGTGGTTGTTGAGTGCGGATTGAAGGGCGACGGAGTCGGAGAATTTTGGAGCGCTGGCGGCGGCGGTGAGCTGGTCGTAGAAGGCGTTGATGCTGCGGAGGGCGTGGTTGTAGGCGATGGGGATGAAGACGCAGTACCACTTGGAGCCTGGCGGGAAGGAGTTGTCGGTGATGGCTTGCATGTAGCGCATGGCCCAGGGGGTTCCGCGGGCGGCGGCGGTGCAGGTGAAGTTGAGGAGGGAGTAGCGTTCGGTGGTGTTGAGGGTGCGGGCCATGGGGGAGAGTGGGGTGAGGGCGCGGAGGTCGGCGATACAGCGGCGGGCCTGGTCGGGGGTGAGGTCGGGGGATTGTGCGAGTGCGACGTCGGCGGTGGCGGCGGAGGTTTCGAGGGCGGCGGCGACGAGTTGTTCGATGAGGGTGGCGCTGCCGTTGGAGAGGAGGCGCGATATGCGGTGAACGGCGAGGAGGTCCTGCCAGGCGCCATCGAGGTCGTGGGAAGCGATGCGGCGGGTAGCGCGGATGAGGGCGGCGTTGGCGAGGCCGCGGATGGGGGCGGTGTTGGGGATGTGGGTTTCGATGAGGATGTGGTCGGGGTTGGTGACGATGAGGGGGATGTAGTAGCGTGTGCGGCGGGTGAGTTGGTCGAAGGCGTCGATGGCGGGGTTGGCGTCATGGAGCCAGGCGGCGGCGTCGGGGTGATCGGCGGGTTGCCAGGGGTGAAAGGTGATGTTGGTGGCGGGATTGTCGAGGTCGGGGAATTGGTCGTGGGCATCGGGGTGGTGCTGTTCGTACCAGCGCTCGAAGATGATGAAGGGATGGGGGGATTCGACGGGCGGGGGAAGTTGGAGGGCTGCGCAGGTGTCGTTGGCGACGGCGGGGTCGGCGAAAAGTTGCGGTCCGAGGAGGGTGATGAGGGGGATGGCGGCGTTGTTGTCGGGGGTGACGCCGGCGGAGAGTTGGGCGTTGATGGCGGTGAGGTAGTCGGGTGTGCCGTTAGGGAGGAGGGGGGTGGTGATGTGGGTGGTGTCTGGGGCGAGGGTGATGTGGCGGAGGAGGCGAGCGATGAGGAGGTCGAGTGCGGTGAGGATGATGAGGGTGGAGAGGAGGTAGAGGTAGATGCGGTAGCGGCGGGTTTTGGGGAGGCGGAGGTGCATGGTTCCTCGACGACGGTAAATGGCCACGAAAGACACGGAAGGCACGAAAGCGGATGATGGGAGATCAGGGGGAAGTCACAGGACCGTTGAAAGAGTCGAGGCGGGCGAGGGTGCGGGTGGGGGGGATGAAGGCGCGGAGGTCGGGGTTGGCGGGGAGGGCGGCGGTGGCGGCGGGTTGTGGGGAGGCGAGGTCGAGGGTGAGGAGGGTGATGGCGAGGCAGGCGGCGGCGGCGGCGAGGGAGAGGGTGGCGAGGAGGCAGCGGTCGCTGCGGGAGAGCGAGCGGCGGTCGAGGGCGGCGGCGAGGCGGGCTTCGAGGGCGGGGGAGGGGGCGGCGGGGGTGAGGTCGCGGAGGTGGTCTTCGAGCGGATCGTCGAGCGGGTCATTCATGGGGCACCTGTGGGGAGAGCAGGGTGTGGAGGTGATCGAGGGCGTAACGGTAGCGTGAGGCGGCGGTGTTGAGGGGGATCGCGAGGGCGGCGGCGATCTGGGCGAAGGTGAGGCTGGACCAGATTTTCAGGAGGAGGACTTCGCGCTGCTCGGGCGGAAGGTGGGCGAGGGCGTGGTGGAGGGATTCGTGGGGATCGTCGGGCGGCAGGAGGAAGAGCGGCGGGGGCGGGAGGGCGGATTCGTGACGGCGGCGGGTGCGGGCGCTGCGTCGGAGGGCGAGTGCGGCGTTGCGGACGCAGGTGAAGAGGTAGGCGGCGGGATCAGCAGCGCGGCGGCGGGATTGCCAGAAATGGATGAAGCCTTGTTGCACGGCATCCTCGGCGAGGTGGGGGTCAGATAGGTGATGGCGCGCGAGAAGGAAGAGTGCGCGGGCGTGGCGGGTGTACCAGACGCGCCAGTCGTCGGTAAGGGCGGAGGGGTGGGCGTGCGGGGTGGGCAAGGCGCGATCTCCATGGGAGTAGATGCGCCGGCGGGGCGAAATTGTCTGGCGGGGTGAAGATTTTTTTGACGGGTGGCGCGGGTTAGCGTTTGTTGGCGAGGTCGCGCTGGCGTTGGCGTTCGGTGGCTTTTTTGAGGGTTCGTTTTTCCCAGAAGCTCAGGGAGTGCAGGCCGGAGGTGTGGACTTTTTCGAGGATGGCGTCGATTTTGGCTTGTTCGAGCTGTTCGGCCTTGCGGCGTTTCTGGGCGGCGTGGAGGGCGCCTTTGCGGGTTTTTTTGCGTCGGGGGCTGTCGCCGGGATCGCCGCCTCCCATGTAATTGTAGGTGACGTCGTCTTCGGTCATGACGCCTGGACCGGCGGCGGCGAGTGCGCGGCGGCGGTTGAAGTTGTCGGAGAAGATGAGGGCCCAGAGGATGAGGCCGAAGAGATCGGTGGCGAAGAGGGAGAGCAGGAAGAAGGGGACGGCGAGGACCATGCCGGCGATAGCGGTGATGACGGAGGCTTTCCATGCGCCGAACCTGGGGGTGAGGATGGATTGCCAGAGCAGGCCGCCGTCGAACCAGTAGCAGGGGAAGAGGTTGATGACGACGATGGCGGCATTGATGGTGGCGAAGTAGGCGAGGCACATGGCGAGGATGGTGAGGGGGGCGGAGCCTGGGACAGCGGCGTCGACGAGCAGGGGGCTGAAGGGGGAGAGCATGGGAAGGATGGCGACGGTGGCGTGTGGGAGGAGGTAGAGGGCTGCCATGGTGAGGCCGAAGAGGGGGAGAGAAAAGGCGATACCGCCGATGTTGGCGATGAAGGTGGGAAGTGGCGCGCGAGAGACGTGCGGGGGGATCATGCCGCCGAGGGGCCAGACGAGCCATTCCCAGTGATCTCCGCCGACGGTGCGGGAGAGGGCGCGGTGTCCGAGTTCGTGAAGGAGGACGGCGAGGAGCATCAAGGCGATGTGGATGGCGATGAAGTAGGGAGGAATTCCGCCACGGAGGACGTTGACGGCGTCGAAGAGGGCGAAGAGGAGGAACCAGAAGTGGAGGCGGATGTAGGTGGGCCTGCCCTGATAGATGGGGAGGGAGAATTGGAGGAGGGAGGCGGGGTTGGAGAAGTAGGCGTTGATTTCCTCGCCGCCGGAGTTGTAACTGCGATCGCGCCAGCTCATAGAGAACTCAAGGGGGGTAACGGCCGCCACGGGAGGGGCGGCCGAAGGGGTCACAAACCTGCGAGGTATTTTAGCAGGGCGGCGAGAGACTTGGCGTCGACGATTTTATTTTCGTGGATGAGGGAGCGGATGTGGTCTGGGGTGAAGGGTTGGGTGGCGATTTGTTCATTGTCTTCGAGGTGCTGGGGGCCTGGGGTAAGGCCGGTGGCGAGGAAGGCGTACATTTTTTCGGTGAGGATTCCGGGGGAGGTGTAGAACCAGCCGAAGGGGGTGATGTTTTTTGCCGCATAGCCGGTTTCTTCGGTGAGTTCGCGTGCGGCGGCGGCTGCGGGGTCTTCGTGGGAGACGCCCATGGGAGTGGCGGGAGGGCGTTCGAGGGTTCCGGCGGGGAGCTCGAGGAGGGATTCGTGGACGGTGTGGCGGCGGTTGTGGATGAGGAGGATGCGGCCGTCGGGGAGGATGGGGAGGATGATGACGGCGCCGGGGTGGATGGCGACTTCGCGGGAGATGGTTTTGCCGGAGTTGGTGATGACGGGGCGGAGGACGAGTTCGACGCGTTCGCCGGCGTGGATGAGGCGGTCGGAGGGCTGGCGGGCGAGGGGGTGGAGGGGGATCGCCGATTGCGGGTTGCCGATTGCGGAGGGGGAGGTACTCATGTGGGGGATCATAGGGGAACAATTGGGGGTGATAAAGTGAGTGGGGGAGTGGTCCGATAGCTTTCGTGCACGGGTTTTCGAGGAAGCACGGAGGTTGCCATGGCAGTGATGGAACGCGAGACGAGCAAGAAGACGGGGACGGGCGTGGGGACGGTGGCGGATGCGATCGAGCAGACGCTGGAGTGGCTGGACAAACAGGGTTGCGGGGAGGTGGGGCAGGAGCGGCGCGGGATACGGCGGAGCCGGTATCGGGTGGGGGCGAAGGTGACGTATGTGGCGGCGGGTTTGGGGCAGGCGGTGACGAGCGAGGTGATGACGCGGAACCTGTCGCGGTCGGGGTTGAGCTTTTTGCATCCGACGCTGATATACCCGGGGCAGCGGGTGAACGTGCGGCTGCCATTACCGGACCGCAGCGTGCGGCACATCGGGGGCAAGGTGGTGCGGGTGCGTCCGGCGGTGCAGGGCGGCGGGCGGGGGATGTATGAGATTGGGGTGGAGTTTACGGAGATGGAGGTGGCGGTGGGGGAGTGATTTGGAAAAAGTGGGGGATTGGTTCAATGGGTGCAATTGGTGCAATTGGGATTGGGGGGCACCTGGGCGGGAGATGATGATGTTAAGTGGGGGCGGGGATGGGGCGATAATGATGAAGGATGAAGCGCGAATCACGATGGCGATCTAACGGGTGAAGCGCGAATGACGAATGCTTCGTGCAAATTGAGGCAAGTTCGGCGGGCGTGCGGGGGAGGGTTCACGGCATTTGAGGCGTTGATAGCGGCGGCGATATTGGCGTTTCTGACGGCGACGGTGAGCACGGCGCTGATGGCGGGGCGTGCGCAGAGCCGGGTGGCGCGGGACACGGTGGGGGCGTCGATGCTGGGGCAGGCGTTGATGGAGGAGGTGATGCGGCTGCCGGTGACGGATCCGCAGGGGTACAAGACGATGGGGCCGGACCCGGGGGAGACGCGTGCGACGTTCAACGCGGTGGATGATTACGACGGCTATACGGATGGTCCCGGGACGGTGGCGGACGGGCACGGGAATTACACGTTGATCACGGATCTTGCGGGGAATGCGTATCCGACGGCGTACCAGGGATTCATTCGGAAGGTGTCGGTGCAGGGGGTGAGCTACACGCCGACGGGGTGGACGCGGACGATCAGCGGGATGCTGGTGACGGTGACGGTGTCGAGCGCGGATGGGCGGACGCTGATAACGCTGCAGAGGGTGGCATGCAATTGAGGGCGAAGAGTCGGCGGTCGGTGGGCGATGGGGGAGAAGGAGGTGTCGCTGCGCGGCGCCGGGGATTCACGCTGTTTGAGCTGGTGCTGGTGGTGCTGGTGGTGGGGATTTGCGCGGCGACGCTGTTGCCGGCGGTGGGGAACCTGCGGTCGACGAGCCTGCGGCAGGCGGCGAACATGGTGGCGGCGGATGCGGATTTCTGCATGAGCGAATGCGTGAACCGTCCGACGGCGCCGCGGAAGCTGGTGTTCAACGTGGGTGGGAATTCGTATCAGATGGTGGATGCGACGACGAACGCGGTGATTGCGCATCCGGCGGACGGTCTGCCGTACATCAACGATTTTTCGACGGGGCGGAACGTGCAGCTGAGCGGGGTGCGGCTGGTGAGCGTGCTGGTGGGGGGGATCAGCGCGACGGCGCTGACGTACACGGCGTATGGGAAGCCGGTGCTGACGTCGGACATGGTGATCACGCTGAGCTATGAGGGGCAGACGATGGCGGTGACGGTGAAGGCTGGGACGGGGGATGTGGGGATTCAGTAGGGGGGGGAGTAGTCAGTAGTCAGAAGTCAGAAGTCAGAAGTCAGAAGTCAGAAGTCAGAAGGGGCGGCGGGCGCGGCGTCTGCTGACTACTGGCTACCGTCTTCTGGCTACTCGCAAAAAAAATGGGCTCGCCAGGGGAGGCAATCCTGACGAGCCCCGATCCAGGGCAGATCGGTGTGCCGGAGACGCTGGAGAGAGAGATGCCTCGCGTGTCCGGCGTAGTTTTGTAGTTGCCGACCGCGTAAGTGATCGGCGAAGGACAGTTCAGATGTACGATTGAGGGGAGGCGCGGGCAAAAAGATTTGTAAAGATTTTTACGGGGTGGGAGGATTGGCGCTGCAAATGGAAAAAGAATGCGTAAGATGATGCCTTTTACGAGACGTTGCGGCGCGCGGCGCCGGACGCGATCGGGGTCCGTGGCATGGGTGCAGATCGACGATGGACTTGATCAAGGCGTTAAAGTCGTGGGGAATCCAGGATTCGGCGGAAGTGTACAACATCCGCAACTGGGGCAAGGGGTACTTCGGGATCAATGCGGAAGGGAACGTGTGCGTGCATCCGGACCGACAGGAGGGGCGGTCGATCGATTTGAAGCGGCTGGTGGATGAACTGATTCTGCGGGGCATCAACCTGCCGGTGCTGGTGCGGTTCACGGACATTCTGAAGCACCGGGTGGCGGAGCTGCACGAGGCGTTCAGGAACGCGATCGCGGAGAACGGCTATGGCGGCACGTATGCGTGCGTGTATCCGATCAAGGTGAACCAGCAGCGGCACGTGGTGGAGGAGATCGTGGAGTTCGGGAAGCCGTATGGATTCGGCTTGGAGGCGGGGAGCAAGCCGGAATTGCTGGCGGTGCTGGCGCTGGCGAACAACGGCGATGCGCCGATCATCTGCAACGGCTTCAAGGATGATGAGTTCATTGAGACGGTGATCCTGGCGCAGAAGCTGGGCAAGAAGGTGATTCCGGTGGTGGAGAAATTCACCGAGCTGGAGCTGATCGTGAAGTATGCGGAGAAGCATGGGGTGCGGCCGCTGATCGGGGTGCGGGTGAAGCTGGCGACCAAGGGGAGCGGGCGGTGGGAGAGTTCGGGTGGCGCGCGGAGCAAGTTCGGGCTGTTCGTGGCGGAGGTGCTCAAGGCGCTGGAATATCTCAAGGCGCGGAACATGCAGGACTGCCTGAAGCTGATGCATTTTCACCTGGGCAGCCAGATCACGAACATTCGCACGGTGAAGACGGCGCTCAATGAAGCGGCGCGGATTTACGCGGAGCTGGCGCGGGCGGGGGCGGGGATGGAGTATCTGGATGTCGGCGGCGGGCTGGGGGTGGATTACGACGGCTCGCAGACGAATTTCGATTCGAGCATCAATTATTCGCTGCAGGAATACGCCAGCGACGTGGTGTTCCGCATCAAGAGCGTGTGCGATGAGGCGGGGGTGAAGCATCCGCACATCATCAGCGAGAGCGGACGCGCGATGGTGGCGTATCACAGCGTGCTGGTGTTCAACGTGCTGGGGGTGAGCGGGTTTGATCTGTTCGACATTCCGGCGGGGCTGCCGGAGGGCGAGGAGTTGCCGCAGCCGGTGCGGGACCTGTTCGACAGTTACCGGGAGATCACGAAGAAGAATTTCCAGGAGGTGTATCACGATGCGATCCAGCAGCGGGACGAATCGCTGAATCTGTTCAATCTCGGGTACCTGAGTCTGGAATTGCGCAGCCTGACGGAGAAACTGTTCTGGGGCGTGTGCGGGAAGATTCTGAAGATTCTCAAGGACAGCGATTACGTGGGGGACGATTTTGAGAATCTGGAGGCGCAGCTGTCGGACACGTATTTCTGCAATTTTTCGCTGTTCCAGAGCATGCCGGACGCGTGGGCGATCAAGCAGCTTTTCCCGGTGATGCCGATCCACCGGTTGAAGGAGGAGCCGACGCGGCGGGGGGTTCTGGCGGACATCACGTGCGATTCGGATGGGAAGATCGACGCGTTCATCGACCTGCGCGATGTGAAGAAGACGCTGGAGCTGCACGAGTTTGACGGGCGGGAGTATTACATCGGGGCGTTTCTGGTGGGGGCGTACCAGGAAATTCTGGGCGACCTGCACAACCTGCTGGGGGACACGAATGCGGTGCATGTGACGATGCAGCCGGATGGCAGCCCGAGCATCGATGAGGTCGTGCGCGGGGACACGGTGCGCGAGGTGCTCAGCTATGTGCAGTTCAGCAGCGATGCGCTGGAAGGGAAATTGCGGAAGCAGATCGAGGGGGCGGTGCGCGAGAAGCGGATCACGCTGGAGGAGGGGGCGCAGTTGATGCGGTATTACGAGGATGGGATGCGGGGGTATACGTATCTGGAGGAGCCCAGCGCGTATTGATGGAGGGGGCGCGAGGTGGGGCGCCGGGGAAGTTCTCGCCTGCGGTGCGGGGGGGGGGTAGGATGTGGGCGGGCAGTCAGGCGGGAGCGAGGAAGTCGCGATGGAACAGGTGGTGGCGGGATTTATCTGCTTTGGCGTGTTTCTGTGCCTGGCGGCGCTGGCGTTTTCGATTGCGGCGCTGACGTGGCTGGACCGGCTGAAGAAGGAACTGCGGGGAGCGCGCAAGCAGACGGCATTGCTGGAATCGCAGGTTGCGTGGCTGGTGGAGCAGTTCAAGGCGCAGGCGAAGTCGGGAGCGCGGGAATCGCCGACGGGGCGGGCTGTGGAAAGCCCCGCAGTCGCCGAGGAGCCGGCGACGGCCGCGCCAGCGCCCGCACCGCCGCCGCCGGTCCAGCCGCGCTCCGATGGGAAGGACGAGGCGTTTGCGCGGCTCACGAAGCGACTGCCCGAGCTGGCGCCCGGCCCGGAGCCCGAGTTGCCGCCGCTGGAGCCGGAACCGTCGGTCACGATGGCGGGCGCATTGCCGATGGGGGAACCGGCAGCACCGGCGCAAGCCAAAGCCGCTCGGGCGCCGCAGCCTCGCGTTCCGCTCGAACAGCGCCTGATCCAGGCGGCGGTCGCGATCGGGGGCGTGGCGCTGGCGCTGGCGGGAATTTTCCTTGTGAAGGTGGCGTTCGATCGCAATTACCTCAATCCGTTCGTGCGCGTGGTGCTGGGGACGGCGTTCGGTCTGGCGCTGCTGGGGGCGGGCGTGTGGCGGCGCAAAAAGGAGGAGGGCATCGCGCAGGCGCTCTCGGCGGCGGGCGTGGCGGATCTGTTTGCCTGCTTTCTGGCGGCGACGAACCTCTATCACCTGGTTTCGCCGGTCACCGGGTTCGTGCTGCTGGCGGCGGCGACGGCGCTGGCGGTGGTGCTGTCGCTGGCGCAGGGGCCATTTGTGGCGCTATTGGGATTGGTGGGCGGATTTCTCACGCCGGCGCTGATTCGCACGGATCATCCCTCGGCGTTGTCGCTGTTTGGCTATCTGTTTCTGCTGGAGGTGGGGCTCGTGCTGGTGACGCGGGCGCGCCGCTGGGCGTGGCTGGCGGCGCTGACGGTGCTGGCGTCGCAGGCGTGGGTCGTGCTGTGGCTGGCGACGCAGCCTTGGAATCCCGCCGACGGCCAGGTGCTGGGGGTTTTCGTGCTGGGTTCGGCGATGACGATGCTGGCGGCGTCACTGGCGGATGAGGCCTGGGACCAGGACGCGGCGTGGTCGCAGGCGCTTTGCTACCTGGCGCTGGTGATGGGCCTGGCGCTTTCGGGGGCGCTGCTGGCGCGTTCCGATTTCTCCAACATGGAGTGGGTGTTCCTGGGCCTGCTGTCAGCGGCATGCGTGGCGCTGGCGGCGCTGCGATCGGCGTATGAGCCGCTGCCCTGGGCGGCCGCGGCGTTGGTGTGGGCGATGCTCGCCTGGAGCGGGCGGCCCTGGGAAGGGGCGGCGCCGGCCGACCTTTGGCGCGTTGCGGTGATCCTCGCGCTCTTCGGGATCGGGTTTGCGGGCGCGGCTTATGGGCTGGCGTGGCGCAGCAAGACGCCGGAGCGCTCGGCCTGCCTCTCGGCGTGCTGCGCGGTGGGCTACACGCTGCTCGCGTATTGGGTGCTTGGGCGCTCTCCGCGCAGCGACGTATGGGCGTGGCTGCCGGTGGCCGTGGCGGCGGCCTATGCGGGGCTGGGCGTCCCCGTGTATCTGCGGCGGCAGCGAGCCGGCTGGGACGATTTTCTGGAAACGATGGTTGTGTGCATCCTGACGCTGCCGCTGGCGGCGCCGCCGATGGCGTTCGGGCGCGCGACGCTGACGGCGATGTGGTCGGTGCTGGTGCCGGTGAGCGTGCTGGCGGGGCGTCTGCTTCGCCTGCGGTTGCCATGGATCATGGGCGCCCTGGTGACCACGCTGGTCGGCATGCGCCTGGTGATCAACCCGATGGTGCTGGAATATGGCACGGGGCCGAGCTTGTGGTGGAACCCGCTGATTTGGGGATACGTGCCTGCGGCGATCGCGCTGGCGGTCGCGGTCTGGCTGACCGAGCTTCTGCGGCCGCAGTCGAAGGAACCCGATCCCGGCGACATTTCCGGTTATTTCGAGCTAGTGGCCGGGCTTGTCGTGCTGTCCTTCGCCACGCTCTTCACGCATCGCGTGTTCAACCCGGCGGCGCTGGATACCGCGGAGATAGACGTCGGCGAACGCGCCGCGCTGGGCAACGTGTGGGTGTTCCTGGGGATCGCGCTGACGCTGCTGGGGGTGTGGTTGCGGCCTCTTCGGGGAAGCACGACGGCCACGCTGGGGAAGGCGGCGCTCGTCGCGGCGATGTCGTTTGTCGTCGTCATCGAAGCGCTGTGGCTCAACCCGCTGATCACCACCGACTACCTGGGCCGCGGATGGGCGAACCTGCTGTGGCCGCTCTTCGGCTTGCCGGCGGCGGGGCTGGGCGGCATGGCGCTGTGGCTGCGCAAGCGCGGAACCGAAGCGCCGGCGCTGATGACTCTTTGCGGCACCGCATCGCTGGTGTTGCTCTTCGTGCTGACGAACCTGCTGATCCGTCACGCCTTTCAGGGACCGGTGCTGGACATCACCGGCGGACATGGCGCCGAGGCGCGGATCGCGGAACGTTCGACGTATCCGCTCGCGGGGATGCTGCTTGGGATGGCGCTGCTGTTGTGCGGCCGAGCATGGCGCGTGCTGGGATTGTCGATGGCGGGGCAGCTTTTCGCGCTGGCGGGCACGGCGTGCGTGGTGTTGGTGGCGGTGCTGACGTTCAATCCGCTGTTCAACAGCGAGCCGGTTGGGGCGGGCCGCCTGATGAACTGGCTGCTTTACGCTTACGGGGCGCCGGCGCTGGTGGCGGGGGCGCTGGGCGTGTGGCTCTATCACTCCGCGGAGGGAGGCGAAGCGGGGCATCCGGATCGAGTGCTTGGCCGGGTGCATGGCATCGCCGCGCTGCTGTTTCTGTTCGTGCTGGTGTCGCTGGAGGTGCGGCATGGCTTCCAGGGGCCGGTGCTGAGCGGCCCCGGGCCGAGCTCCGCGGAAATGTACGCCTATTCGGCGGCCTGGGCGATCTTCGGAACGCTCCTGCTGCTGGGCGGAATCCTGACGCACAGCGCGGTTCTGCGCTGGGCCTCCCTGGCGGCGATGCTGCTGACGATGCTGAAGGTGTTCCTCCTGGATGTGGCCAGCCTGTCAGACCTGTTGAGGGTGCTTTCGCTGCTGGGCCTGGGCGTTTCGCTGATTCTGCTGGCGCTGCTGTATCACTACTTCGTCTTTCGCCGGGGTGCGGAGGCGGCGCGGAAGGACGCCGGCGGTGTTCCGGGGCCGGCGGCCTCGGAAGCAACCGCTCTATAGAAAGAAGGATGGAGCAGGGCGCTCCATCCTTTATCAAGAGGTGCGATCTATCAATCAGCGTTCGTTGGCGGTGCGGTTGTTGTTGTGATTGCCGCTGTTGGGAGCGGAGTTCTTCGCCTGACCCTTGTTGTTCAGGTGCTCGATGTTGACATCGTAGAGCGCGGCGACGACGCAGCATGTCGCGTTGCGATACGCGGCCTTGACGTCGCTGGGCCAGTTGTCCTTGTGATCGCTCAAGTAGGACAGGTTGGCCAGCAGGGTGTCGTGAAGCTGCTGCCGCGTCACGTTGTTGGGGATATCGAATTTCCAGCCGCCGGCCTCATGGATCAGGGAGGTGGTCAGCGCGGGAAGTTGACCGTGGCCCGGAAGCACGGCGACGGCGACGTCGCGGCCCTTGCCAAGGTTGACATCTCCCCCGAACGCATGGTGGGTGGCGTCGTTGACATCCGCCGCAGTCGCCTGTCCGCCGGAGCCGCGGTGGTTGGGCGTAATGGCCACGGGCCAGTTGCCGATGAGCGCCTGTGGGTTATCGATTTCGCCGGTGGTGAATGTGAGGTAATTGTCGTAGACCTTTTCATTTTTGATATCGAACTGCTGGTGATACTTCTGCTGCCATTCGGACTTGACCTCGCCGATCTTCTGGGTGAGCGGATCGCCGGGTTTGGACGGTTCGCCGGCGGCTTCGTGCTGAAGGCGCGTGCGGTCCTGGTCGACGAGGTTGTCGATGACGTCGGGGAAGCCCTTGGAATTGAAGGCCGACTCGGTCGCGGATTCGAAGGCGTTCTGGATCGAATTCTTCTCCGACATCGCCTTGGGCTTCACGCCGTTGGGCAGCGTGGGCTCGACGGCGCCGTTCTGTGCGGCGGCTGGAGCGTTGGTGGTGTAGTCATCGGCCATGGCCGGGGCGAGGGTGAAGCACGTCGCGGCCACGCAGGCGGCTGCCAGCAAGCAACTGTAACGCATAAGAATACCTCCAAGTAGGGGGGAAAAAGACAAAGGACGGAGCGGCAAAGGGGATGCCTTGAGGAGCTCGCATGGTTCATAAAATAAGAAATTTGCAAGCTTTTTCCTTCGCTTCCCGCGCCCCGGCGTCGTGCAAACTTCGCCTCCCCGACAAAAAAAAAGGCCCGCTCATTTTTTGAGCGGGCCGCGTGGATTTGTTCAGCCAGATTGCAGGCGTGAATGGTTGAGTGTTAACGCTCGCCGGCGGTCCGGTTCGCGTTGCCTTGATTCAGCCGATTGGCGTTGGCGTTGCCATGATTCATATCGTTCATCCTGTCCGTGGCGTTGCGCGCCTCGGGATTGTTGTTGATGGCATTCTGCATGTTGATGTCATACAGCGAGGCGACCACCGTGTTGGTCAACGCCCGGGTGGCGTCTGTCGGGTCGCTGGGCCACTGGGCCTGCATGCCATAGAAGCTCGTCAGGTTCGCGAGCAGATTCTGGTACAGCTTTTCGCGGGTGAGGGTATTGGGCACGTCAAAACGCCACGAATCGGGCAACTCGTGGATCAGCGAAGCCGTCACCGCCGGACAGTTCTTGTAACCGGCGAGATGCACGACCGCGACGTTGCGCCCCTTGTTGAGGTTGACGTCTCCGCCGAACGTCTTGTGGGCTTTCTGGGCGTCGGCGGAGGTCATATCTCCGCCAACATTCGCGACCGCGTCGCTCGCCGGCACCGGCCAGTTGCCGACGAGTTGATCCGGGTTCGAGACTTCGCCGATTCCCGCATGGAAGTAGGTGTCGGTGTACACCTTGGTTTCATCGATTTTCAGATCCTGGTGATACTTGTCGTGCCAGGCATTGTCGATCTGTTTGATGACGGCGCTCAGCGCATCGTTGCCGTTTTTCGCATTGTCGTTGTTTTTGTTCTGGTCGAGGCGATCGCGGTCCTGATCGACGCAGCGGTCGATGATGTCGTTGAGGGGATCGCGCCCGAGCGCGCTTTCCGCGACACTTTGGAAGGCGTTTTTGACATCCTTGAGCTCTTTGATCGGCTTGGCGTCGATGCCGGCGGGCAGCTTGACGACGTAGCCGGGCTCCTCGAACTTGAGGTTGCCCGTGGGATTCGGGGGAGAGTCGGCGGCGGCCGCGGGGGCAATCGCGAGGGCGAGGGATGCGCAGAGGCACGCACTGCTGAGTAAGACTGCATAGGGACGCATGGGAGTCTCCTTGGAAGACGAGAAGTATCTCTTCCATGGAGCTATGCAAAGCGGGAGCCAGCGGCTCGGCCATTTTGCCTGATTGTGCCGGAATTTAAGGTCGCGGAGAGCTGCCGCGCCGCCTCTTGAACGTGCCGATAAGGCGTTGTTATTCCGCGGCGGCCAGCGCGGCGGCGGAGCGCTCGTGGCGCTTGCGATCCGTTTCGCGCAGGTAGCGCTTCCGCAGCCGGATCGTCTTGGGCGTGATCTCGACCAGCTCATCGTCCTCGATGTACTCGAGCGCGATTTCCAGCGACATATCGCGGGGCGGCTTGAGGATGATGTTTTCGTCGCTGCCGGTGGTGCGCATGTTGGAGAGTTTCTTTTCGCGGCAGACGTTGACGGTGATGTCGGTGTCCTTGTTGTATTCGCCGACGACCATGCCTTCATACACTTCGTCGCCGGGCTTGATAAACATCATGCCGCGGTCGGCGAGCTTGTCGAGCGCGTAGGCGTTGGCGGTGCCTGCTTCCATGGAGATCAGGACGCCGTTCTGGCGGCCGGGGAGCGCTCCGCGCAGGAGCTCATAGTCGTGGAAGGTGTGGTGCATGATGGCTTCGCCCTGGGTGGCGTTGAGCAGGCGCGTGCGCAGGCCGATCAATCCGCGCGCCGGGATGGTGAACTCCATGTGCGTGAAGTTGCCCTTGGTGTCCATCTTGGCCAGTTCACCCCGGCGGTTGCCGATGGATTGCATGACCGCCCCTTCGAAAGCTTTGGGCACGTCGATGACCAGCAATTCGATGGGCTCGCACTTATGGCCGTTGAGTTCCTTGAAGATCACCTTGGGCTTGGAGACCTGAAGCTCGAAACCTTCGCGGCGCATGTTTTCCAGCAGCACTCCCAGGTGCAGCAGGCCGCGGCCCGACACGCGCAGCGAATCGGCCGACTGCGTGTCCTCCACCCGCAGCGCCACGTTGGATTGGAGCTCCCGGTAAAGCCGCTCGCGCAGGTTCCGGCTGGTCACAAACTTGCCGTCCTGGCCGGCGAAGGGCGAATCGTTGACCGAAAAAATCATGGAGAGCGTGGGCTCATCGACATCGATCAGGGGCAGCGCTTCGGGATGCTCCGGATGGGCGATGGTGTCGCCGATATCCACATCCTCGATTCCCACCACCGCGCAGATGTCGCCGGCTTCGGCGTGCGGCGTTTTGGTTCGGCCGAGGCCTTCAAACAGGTAGAGATCGACGATCTTATGCTTTTCGACCTTGCCGTTGCGCTTCAGCAGGGCGATCTGCTGATCTTTGTTGATGACGCCGTTGAACACGCGTCCGATGCCGATGCGGCCGACGTATTCGTTGTAATCGATGTTGGTGATCTGCATCTGAAGGGGTTTTTCGAGATCGGCGACGGGGCCGCGGATCTTGGTGACGATGGTTTCGAGCAGGGGGCGCATGTCGGTGTTGGCATCCGCCGGATCCAGCCGTGCATAACCCGCGCGACCCGAGGCGTAAATCACCGGAAAGTCGAGGGCGTCTTCATCCGCTTCGAGCTCGACGAAGAGGTCGAAGACTTCGTTGAGGACCTCGTTGGGCCGGGCATCGTTGCGGTCGATCTTGTTGATGACCACGATGGGCTTGAGGTGGTACTGAAAGGCCTTTTTGAGCACGAAGCGCGTCTGGGGCATGGGGCCTTCGAAGGCGTCGACCAGGAGGAGCACGCCATCGGCCATCTTGAGGACGCGCTCGACTTCGCCGCCGAAATCGGCGTGGCCGGGGGTGTCGATGATGTTGATTTTGCGGGTGACGCCTTTGGCATCCTCGTAGGTCATGGCGACGTTTTTGGCGAGGATGGTGATGCCGCGCTCGCGTTCGAGGGCGTTGTTATCGAGGATCAGTTCATTGCCAAGCTGGGATTGGCGGAACATGCCCGACTGGCGCAGCATGGCGTCGACCAGGGTGGTTTTACCGTGGTCGACGTGGGCGATGATGGCGATATTGCGAAGTTCGTCGCGGCGTTTCTGATTGGGCATGAGGCACTCGGTGCGGGTGTGAACGTCCGGTTAAGAGGGCGGATCGCCGCCCTTTGGGGAATTCGGCATTGTAGCACACCGGCGGAACAAATGCATGAGCCGCACGCGATTTTGCGATGAGGGATTACTTGCCCTGCTGAATTTGCTGGAGGGCGTCTTCCATCACGTCCCTGGCGGGGCGGCGGTGGCCGTCGGGGTACTGGACGTAGTAGGTGACTTCCCCGTGAGACCCGCCGATGGATTCGAGGTTGATGAAGTCCTGGACGTTGTTGACCTTGGAGTCGTTCTGGCGCCACTTGAAGCGCATGTAGTGGACCGCGGTGGAGGCGCCGTAAATTTTGTCGAGGCGGACGAACTTCAGATTGCTGTGGGAAATTCGGTCGAGCAGGGTGTTGATGGTGGCTTTGTCGGCCTTGGAAAGCGAGCTCTTGGCCAGGGCGGGCGCGGCGAGCGCGAGGACCAGCAGGAGCGCAAGGGGTCGAGCGACGTGTCGGATCATGATGCACCTCCGGAGTGCAAGGAAGCAAGCGGCGCTCCAGAAATGGCGGTTGGCGGTGGAGAATTGTCGATGTTTGGTTAAAATTCGGTGTCGAAACTTTTGCCCGAACGCAGGAGCGGCGCCCATGATCACGAGGCCCGGTGCGAGGGAATTGGAAACCGCGGCGCGCGCGGGTACAACGCGGGACATGACCGTTCCTCCGCCATCGCCGCCCGCGGCAACTCTGTACGCAACGGTAGCCGTGGATCAACCGCTGGACGCGACGTACACGTATGTGGTGCCCGCCGCGCTGCGGCGCGAGGTGCGCGCGGGCAGCCGGGTGGTGGCGCCGCTGGGGCGGGGGAATCGGCTGACGCAGGCGACGGTGCTGTCGTTGTCGAGCGAAGCGCCGGATTTCGCGCGTGCGCCGGCGGCGGAGCAGGGGGCCGAGGAGCTGCTTTTCTCGGCGTCCGGGGAGGTTACGGGGCCGGTGAAGGCGCTGGCGGAGGTGCTGCGCGATGTGCCTGCGGTGCCGGGCGATCTGCTGGAGCTGGCGAAGTGGATCAGCGTGTATTACTGCGCGCCGATCGGCATGACGCTCTCGACGATGGTGCCGGCGGCGGTGAAGAAGGCGGCGCGGCTGCCGATGAAAGTGACGGTGTCGCTGGCGGCGGTGGAGAAAACGGTCGAGGAGGCGCTTGAAGGGCTGAAAGTTTCCGCGAAGAGCAAAGCAGCGTTTGGGGCGCTGCACGGGTACCTGCGGGAGGGGCCGCGCGCCGAGCTGGATGCGATGGCGCACGCGGAGGTCGGGCGGCCGATGTTGAAGCGGTTGATGGCGCTGGGGCTGATCAAGGCGGAGCGGGAGGTGAAGTTGCCGGAGGCGGCGGTGGTGGGCGCGGATATCGGGGGAAGCGCGGCGGTGCTGGAGCTGAGCGCGGATCAGCAGCGGGCGATGAAGGAGATCGACGGGCTGCTGGACGCCGGCGGGTTCGCGGTGCGGCTGATTCACGGCGTGACCGGATCGGGCAAGACGGAGCTGTACATCCGGGCGATCGAGCGGGTGGTGGCGGCGGGGAAGCGGGCGATCGTGCTGGTGCCGGAGATCTCGCTGACGCCGCAGACGGTGCGGCGGTTCACGGCGCGCTTCGAGCGCGTGGCGGTGCTGCATTCGGGGATGAAAGACGCGGAGCGGCATCAGCACTGGCATGCGATCGCGGGGGGCTGGGCGCAGGTGGTGGTGGGGGCGCGCTCGGCGATTTTTGCGCCGGCGGCGGACATCGGACTGATCGTGGTGGATGAGGAGCATGATGGTTCTTACAAGCAGGATAATCTGCCCAAGTATCACGGGCGGGACGTGGCGATCCGCCGGGCGCAGATGCTCAAGGTGCCGATCCTGCTGGGGTCGGCGACGCCGGCGCTGGAGAGCTGGCACAATGCGCACTCGCATGAGAAGTGGGGGCTGATTTCGTTGCGGACGCGGCCGCTGGGCACGCGCATGCCGCGGGTGATCGTGGTGGATATGAAGGCGCAGCACAAGGAGCGGCGCGGGCTGCACATCCTTTCGACGGTGCTGGAGCATCATCTGAAGCAGACACTGGCGCAGAAGAAGCAGGCGATTTTTCTGCTGAACCGCCGCGGGTATGCGCATTACGTGATGTGCCCGCGCTGCGAGTGGGTGCTGATGTGCGAGAATTGTGATGCGACGATGGTGGTGCATCGGGAAAAGCCGAAAGACGAAAGGGCAAAGACGAAAGAGGAAAGGGGCAGGATCAGGGGAACGGTGCAGTGTCATTATTGTCTGACGTCGATGGTGCTGCCGGAGCGGTGTCCGTTGTGCCAGGCGCTGCTGACGCATCTGGGGCAGGGCACGCAGCGGGCGGAGGATGAGCTGTTGCGGAAGTTTCCGGAGCTTGGGGGCGGGCGGCTGAAGCGGATGGATTCGGATTCGATGCATCATGCGGGGCAGTATCAGGAAGCGCTGGATGCGTTCGGTCGTGGGGAGATCGATCTGTTGATCGGGACGCAGATGATCGCGAAGGGGCTGGACTTTCCGAACGTGCAGCTCGTGGGGGTGCTGAACGCGGATTTGGCGATGACGATTCCGGATTTTCGGGCGGCGGAGCGGACGTTTCAGTTGGTGTGCCAGGTCGCGGGGCGGAGCGGGCGGGCGATGGGGGGCGGCGGCGGGGTGGAGCGGGGGAACGTGGTGGTGCAGACGTTTCAGCCGCAGGAGCCGGCGATCGCGGCGGCATGTGCGCACGATTACCTGGGCTTCGTGGAGACGGAGTTGCCGCACCGGCTGGAGTGGGGCTATCCGCCGTATGGCCGGCTGGTGCGGATGGTGCTGGCGCACAAGAATTATGCGGCGGTGCGCGAGGCTGGGGAGGGGCTGGCGCGGCTGATGACGGCGTTGACGGCGGGGTCCGCGGATAAGGCTGGGTTGCCGGTGCGGGTGCAGGGGCCGTTGCCGCCGCCGATGGAACGGCTGGTGGAACTGTACCGTGTGGAGCTGCTGCTGTTCGCCAAGACGGCGGGTCCATTGCAGCGGCTGCTCGGGGCGCTGCGGGCGCGCGGCGCGCTGTCGGCGGCGGCGTGGGGCGGCGTGAGCGTGAGCGTGGATGTGGATCCGGTTCATATGATGTGAAAAGAACAAAGAGGAAAGACGGAAGACCAAAGGCGAAAGGCGAAGGACGAAAGGGGGTATCGCGGGGGTTACAGTTGGGCACGGGTGGGTATAATGCCCGGCGGGCCGTCCTCTTCTTTTGACAAGGCGGGCACATGAGCAGGATTTTGTTGGCCGTGTCCGATCGCTGGGTGCCGGATTCGCGTGTGGATGCGATCGCGGCATTTGCGCAAACGCTGGGGCGGCCGATCCTGGCGGTGCATGTGGCCTATGGGACCGAGGGCGGGGGGGAAACGACGCCGGGTGAGCGGGTGCTGGAAAAGGTGGTCAACCAGCTTCGGGGCAAGGGGGCCAAGGTCGATTCGCTGCTGCTGTTTGGCGACGATCTGGGGACGGCGATTTTGAAGACGGCGGAGGAACATCGGGCGTCGATGATCATGCTGGGGCTGTCGAGCAAGGGGATGCTGACGCGGCTGATCGAGGGGAACGTGGCGCAGCAGATCGTTCGGGCGACGCGGGTGCCGGTGCTGATGTTGCCGCCGGATTGGGTGGGGGCGATTTAGGGGAGAAGTCAGTAGTCAGTAGACGGAAATCAGACATTACTTGCCGGTGATGGGGTCGATCGTTTGATTGATGGTGGGGTGCTGTTGTTGTTCCTGGATGGTGGGCTGGATGGCGGTGGTAGTGGGGGTGGGGGGGGTGCGGCCGAGGAGGGGGTCGAGGATGGTAGTGACCTGTGGGGTGTCGTTTTTGCTGTTGGGGAATCCGACGGCGACGAGGGGCACGGTTTGCGGGGTTCCGAGGAATTCGGCTTCGGCGCTGTTGCGATCGACGGGCGGGGTGACGGCGCGGGACGGGCGGGCGTTGGTGGTGACGAAATCGGATTGGCAGGCGGCGAGGAGGAGCGCGCCGGCGGCAGCGGCGATGGTGGGGAAGGAGCGACGGATATGGTTCGTGTTCATGGCGTAACCCTTTACGCAGGACACCACTGGTTGTTGATCAAAGCGCGTGCCGCGGCGCGGGAGCGTGCGGTCATTTTCCGATGAGCCTGGCGACTTCCATGCAATCTTTGTCGCCGCGGCCGGAGAGGTTGATGACGAGGACCTGGTCTTTGTTCATGGTGGCGGCGAGTTTCATGGCGTGGGCGACGGCGTGGGCGGATTCGAGGGCGGGGATGATGCCTTCGCGCTGGGCGGCGAGCTGGAAGGCGTCGAGGGCTTCCTGGTCGGAGATGATTTCGTAGGAGACGCGGCCGGCGTCTTTCCAGTAGGCGTGCTCGGGGCCGACGCCGGGGTAATCGAGGCCTGCGGAGACGGAGTGGACGTCGGCGGTCTGGCCGTCGGAGTTTTGGAGGACGTAGGTGAGGGTTCCGTGGAGGACGCCGGGCTGTCCGAAGCCGAGTGAGGCGGCGTGCTGACCGAGCGCGGAGCCTTTGCCGCCTGGTTCGACGCCGAAGAGTTTGACGGAGGTGTCTTCGATGAAGGGGTAGAAGATGCCGGCGGCGTTGGAGCCGCCGCCGACGCAGGCGACGATGGCGTCGGGGAGGCGTCCGAACTGGTCGAGGGATTGGGCGCGGGTTTCCTGGCCGATGACGGACTGGAAATCGCGAACGATCTGGGGAAAGGGGTGTGGCCCGGCGACGGTGCCGATGATGTAGTGGGTGCTTTCGACGGAGCCCATCCAGTCGCGGAGGGCTTCGTTGAGGGCGTCTTTGAGGGTTTTGAGGCCGGACTCGACGGGGATGACGCGTGCGCCCATGAGCTTCATGCGGAAGACGTTGAGGTTCTGGCGGCGGATGTCTTCGGAGCCCATGTAGACGTCGCAGGAGAGTCCGAAGACGGCGGCGGCGGTGGCGGTGCCGACGCCATGTTGTCCGGCGCCGGTTTCGGCGATGACGCGTTTTTTGCCCATGCGGAGTGTGAGGAGGGCCTGGCCGATGGTGTTGTTGATTTTGTGGGCGCCGGTGTGGGCGAGGTCTTCGCGCTTGAGGAAGATGCGTGCGCCGCCGGCGAGTTTGGTGAGGCGCTCGGCGAAGTAAAGCGGGGTGGGGCGTCCGACGAATTGTTTGAGGTAATAGCGGAACTGCTGTTGGAAGTCGGGGTCTTTTTTGGCGCGTTCGTATTCGTCGGCGAGCTGGCGGACGGCGACCATGAGGGTTTCGGGGACGTAGGAGCCGCCGTAGGGGCCGAAGCGGCCGTGGGCGTCGGGGACGTCGGCGGAGGCGCGCGGGGCTTGGCGGGCGTGGGCCTGGACGTCTTCGGAGGAGAGGCGGTCGTTGGCGGCGGGCATAGTCATGGCACCATCATAGGGGGGCGCGGGGGCGGGCGCAAAGCGACCGGGAGCGAAGCGCATGGGGCGCGTCGGAGGGCGACTTGTCTGGCCGGGGGCCTCTGCTAAGATGGGCGACGGTGGTGGGGAAGGGCGACGCGGGGACGTAGCTCAATTGGGAGAGCACTAGCTTTGCAAGCTAGGGGTTGCCGGTTCGATCCCGGTCGTCTCCAGTGGGGAGGGAAATGGGGAGCGGGCCACGCGGGTGAGGCGAGGCCCGTACCCGAGGACGAAGGATCAGCGGCCGAGCATTTTGGCGATGATGAAGATGAGGACGGCCCCGCCGAAGCCGCCGCCGAGGAGGAGGTAGAGGAGGGAGTAACCGATTGCGCCAACTGCTTGAATGGTATCCATAAAGGACTCCTTGTGTTCGACGGGAGGGGATAAAGCATGCGGAGTGCCAGCGCGGAAAAATCCGCGGTTGTGCCGGTTGACGGCGTGCGGGGGCGGTTGGGTAGAGGGTGCGAGGAGCGTGGGGATGGGAGGAGGAGCGGTGGGATCGGTGGGACGGGGGGAGGGGGAATTGCCTTTGGAGTAGGGAAACGGTATGGTGATTGGCCGTTCGTTTGTCGGGCGATTAGCTCAGTTGGTTAGAGCGCATGCATGACACGCATGAGGTCACAGGTTCGAATCCTGTATCGCCCAATAGGATATAAGTTGAGCTGAACGCATGCTTTATGCGTACCCGCCTCGCGGCGGTGCGGCTCCTGAAGGCTCGAAAATACCCTGTATTACTACAGGGTTGCCGAAAGGAGTGCCCGCCATGGCCCGCAAAGCCAAGTCACTGCGCGTCCCAAACTACTGCCTTCACAAGCCCTCAGGCCAAGCCTACGTCTGCCTGTCGGGTAGGTTTTTCTACCTAGGCAAGTACAAACTGAGGCCGGACGGGAAACCCGACTGCCCCCGCTACCATGAACTCATCGCCGAGTGGATTGCGGGGCGCACGACCCCAGTGGCGGAGGCCGCCCCCGACGCATCCCCTGACGCGCCGGCGGCGAGGGAGCTGACGGTGGAGGAGGTGGTGGCGCGCTTTTGGGAACACGCGAAGGGCTACTACAAACTCGCGGACGGAAGCCAGAGCAGCGAAACGGAGTCTTTCCGTCAGGCGCTCCGCCCCCTGCGCCGCCTCTTCGGGGGCACGCCAGCAAAGGACTTCGGACCCAAGCGGTTCAAGGCGGTCCGCGATGAAATGGTGCGGATGGGGTGGTGTCGGACCAACGTGAACCGGCAGGCGGCGCGGGTGCGGCAAGTGTTCAAGTGGGCGACGGAGGAGGAGCTGGTTCCGGGCGTCGTGCTACACGCTTTGAAGGCGGTGCGGGGACTGCGCCCGCATACCGACAACGTGAAAGAATCCGCGCCTGTCAAGCCGGTGACAGAGCACGCCGTCGATGCGGTGCGGCCGCTGGTATCGCGCCAAGTGGCGGCGCTCATTGATCTGCAACTTCATACCGGGATGCGCCCGGGCGAGGCGGTCATTATGCGGGCGGCGGACCTGGCGGACCTGGACAAGAAGGTCTGGCTCTACCGCCCGCCCCGCCACAAAACCGCCCACCATGGCAAAGCCCGCGAAATTCTCATCGGTCCGAAGGCACAGGAGGTCTTACGCCCGTTTTTCACAACTAACCCAAAGGCGTATCTTTTCTCCCCACGGGACGCCGACGCGGAGGCGGGGGTGAAGGGCGGCAATCCGGGGGACCGCTACACGGTGGCTTCCTACCGCCGCGCCATTGCCCGCGCGTGCGATGAGGCATTCCCCCTGACGCCGGACCTGGCTCACATGGCGCGCCGCGCAAGGCAGTGGCGGGCAGCGTACGCGAAGGTCAACGGCAAGCGCCTCCCGCTGAAAAAGTGCCCCCCCCGGATTCTGAAAATGTGGGAGGCGGTGAACGACTTCCTCGCCGCCAACCGCTGGCATCCCCACCAGCTCCGCCACACCTTCGCAACGGCGATCCGCGCGACGCACGGATTGGAAGTCGCACAGATATTGCTCGGCCACGCCGATACAAAAACGACCCTGCAATACGCCGAACAGGACACGCGCCGCGCGATGGAAGTAATGCGGGAGGTGGGGTGATGGCAACGACGCCCCACCGCAAACTACTCATCGGTGAAGCGGATGCCCAGCACGTCATTCATGCGCATCATGTTTTCCGCGGAGATGCCGGTGATGCCGCGCAGATAATCGTAGACGAGCGACCGGCTCATATGCTTTTCAAGCTGCACGTGGAGCCACGCGATGTTCCGCTTCCGGCGCTTGAGCGCCTCCCGCACCGCCACCCGATGGTCCCGCCATTTCGCCATGGTCCCAGACATCCGATCCGCAACAACCGCGATCATGTTACACCCCATTCATGCAGGCTAAAAGTACAACTTGACTGTACACAGTGAGGCTGTATTATAGTCCCGAATCCCGTTCACTTTCAAAGGAGAAATGCCGTGGCCGTGAAAACCCCCAAGAAACCCGCTGAGGCGACTGCGCCGATCCCCAGAGGTGTCACCCCCTTGGACCCTCGACACGCCCTCAACCTGCTGGAGGAGGTCATGCAACGGGTGCGCATGGCGCAGGTTCCCGATGTCGATCCCGACGATGGCGACGCGGACCGGCTCTGGTGTCAGTTCGAAGGCGTCGCAAGCCCGAACATGATGCACATGGGCGATGGCGATCTGCGGGACTTCCGCGATGGGTTGGAGAACGCGGTGGACATTGTGGCGAACCTGACCAGCGCGATGATGAGGGCGGCGGTGTGGCGGCGCGTGAGGGGGGAAGTCGGGGGTGGCGCATGAGGGGCACGCCGAAAGAGCGGCGCATCACGCGCAAGCTCATGGAAATCGAGGCGGCCATCCGCGCGATGCCCGACGCCGAAAATATCGCCGACGATGTTTTGGCGGCGCTCCGCCACGTCGCGCGGCGAGAAGAACTCGCAAAGGAGTACACGGCGGAAGTTCACCGCCGGATCATGCGGATGCCCGATCCGGTGGGCGCGTGCAAAGCCATCCTCGCCGAACTCCCGGCGCAGGCCGGCTCATCGATATCGAACCCATCCGACTTCACCTTGCGGCTGGCGGACGGAGGTGCGGCATGAGGAAAACCAAACCAGTGGAAAACGGTGCAGTCCTGGCTGACATCGAACCGCTGTTAACCCCGGAAGGTGTCCGGCTGGCCCGCCGGATACTGTGGCGGCTGATTATGCGAGAGCCCGCGTATTTCCTGAGAAAACCACCCGCGCTCGCAGTGGTTTTGAAGGAACGGGACACGCGACGAACGGCTTCCGGGAATTTCCGCTTTCCGGTTGGCGGAGGTGACGCATGACGAGCAATGACCTTACGCGGGTGCCGGAGCAAACGACGGCGTTTCCCATCGGGCGCGTGTCGGACGAGTTGCAGTCATTCCTCTTCTACCGCGCGGCGAAGATGCCGGCGGCGGAGCTGGCGGCGCTGCTGCGGGAGTTTCACGCGCAGAGCGGATGCGGAGGCGACGCCGACGCGTTTGTGGGTGCCGTGCTGGCGCACAACGCTGGCTGGCGGCTCGCGGTGGAGCGGACGCGGCGGGAGCAAGCGGCAGCGGAAGCCGGTGCGAGGCGACTGGCCGCGAGCGTGCAGTGAGGCGGCATCATGGGGCATCCGCGCGGCAGGCGGCGCGGGTGTCCCCGGCGTCGCCGATCTTTAAGTTTTGAGAAAAACCGATGGTTCCTTAGCTTGCTAAGTCGGGGACCGAAAAGGCGAAAACTTCAAATGTTCAAGCGTGACGATTGGACCTTGTTCCGGGCAATGGACACCCTCATATCACAGGCGGGGGTGCCACCCGACCGGCTGCGGAGGCTTGTGGTTAAAGAGCTTGCGGACAACGCCTTGGACGCGGCCGGGGGCGCTGCGGTGGTGGAGCTGGACGATGGCTCATACGTTGTGCAGGATGTCGGCCCCGGCATCCCCGGCACGGATGAGGAAATCGCCGCGTTGTTCTCGATCCGCCGCCCGCTGACATCATCCAAGCTGGTGAGACTCCCAACGCGGGGCGCGATGGGCAACGGTCTACGGGTTGTGGCGGGAGCGGTCATGGCGTCCGGCGGCAGGCTGGTGGTGACAACGGGGGGCAGGACGTTGACCCTTTGCCCCCAAGATGACGGCGGCACCGCCATTGTGAATTGCTCGCCAAGCCCGAACCGTTCCCCGGGCACGCGGATCGAGGTGTCGCTGGGAGATACCGTTCCAGCAGACCCCGACCCGCTGATCTGGGCGGAGGTGGCCATTGCGTTCGCGGACGGGGGGACACGGTACAAGGGTAAGACGTCCGGATGGTGGTATGACGCCGACACGTTTTTTGAATTGTGCAGCGCCGCCGGCGAGCGGACGGTGAGGGAGGTGGTGGAAGGGATGGATGGATGCACCGGCGCGAAGGCTGGGGAGGTTGCGGCCGGTTTTGCCGGGCGGCGAGCGGCGGACATTTCCCGTGATGAGGCGTCGCGGCTCCTGGGGGAAATTCGGGCGCGATCAAGAGAGGTGAAACCGTCGCGGCTGGGTTACATCGGGGACATCGATGGGTACGTGCGAGGAAAGGTGGAGGGCGTTCGGGGCCGGGACGGTGGACGCGGGGGGCCGGCGGCAAGGGTGCCCTTTGTGGTGGAGGCGTTTGCGAAGGTGCAGGACGCGGATTCTGTGATGGTGCTGGTGAACCGCTCGCCGATCACGGGCGAGGTGAGCGTTTGGCGGGGCGATGGTGACACGGCGAAAATTATTCTGGCGGGGTGCGGACTCAATCACAACATCAAGGTGGGGAGGCGGAAGCTGGGGCTGGTGGTGAACGTCACGACCCCCTACATGCCGGTGGTGAGCGGCGGCAAAGCGCCGGACCTCAGCGAGTTTGTTGAAGCCATCGCAAGCGCGGTCATTACGGCGGCGCGGCGAGCGAAGGCGCTAGCGGGCAAGGGTGCGGGGAAACTCACAACTAAAGACATCATTGTGCGCAATCTCCCTCTTGCGGTGGCGAAGGCCAGCGGGGACGGGCAATATCGTTACAGCATCCGCCAGTTGTTCTACGCGAGGCAGCCCGCTGGCGCAGGCGGAGGGAGTGACGATCAATTACCCGTGGTTTTGTGACGTGGTGGGGACCCACGAGGCGGCGACGGGGGCGGACGTTCCGGGCATCTATCGGGATGCGAGAGGCATTTTGTATCACCCGCACGAGGGGCGGGATATTCCGTTGGGGACGATGGCGGTGGAGCGGTACGAGCGCCCGGCGTGGACGTTCAACAAGGTGCTGTATTCTGAAAAGGAAGGCATTTTTGAGATATTGAAGCAAGAGCGGTGGCCGGAGAAAAACGACTGCGCGCTGCTGACCAGCAAGGGCTTTGCATCGCGGGCGGCGCGTGACGTGCTCGATCTCATGGGAGAGACTTCCGAAGATATCCTGTTTTTTTTGATTCACGATGCCGACGCCTACGGCACGAGCATTTACCAATCTCTGCAAGAAGCAGCCAAAGCCCGGGCGGGGCGGACGGTGCGCGTGGTGAATCTGGGTTTGGAACCCGATGAGGCGATGGCGATGGGGTTGGAACCGGAAAAGGTGGAATCGAAGCGCAAGGCACACGCTGTTGCGGACTACGTTACCGATCCGAAGTGGCGGAAGTGGCTGCAAACGCATCGTATCGAACTCAACGCCATGCCGACGCCAACGCTGCTGCGGTGGCTCGACACGAAGATGGAACGGTGGCACAACGGCAAGGTGATACCGCCGGCGGCGGTGCTGACCGCTGAACTGGCGGATCGGGTACGGAAGGCGGCGCGGGAGCAGATTACCGAGCGGTTGCTGCGGGAGGCGAAGGTAGATGACCTGGTGACGGTGGCGGTGGACGCGTTGGCCGAGACGATTCACGCCGCCGAGAGGGATTTGGATATAACGGTGATGCGTGGACTGTTCACCGCGACGGAAAAGTTATGGACCGCACCCATGCAAGAGTTGGCCGAGAAGATTGTGAACAAGGAGGAATAGAAGTGGACAAGCGCCGCAAACCCCGCCGCATCGCGGGCAAGCCCACCCCGGTCCCCGCCGACGTGCAAGAGCGCATCGACGCGCTCATCGGGGAGGTGGGATTGGACGTGGCGGAGGTGATGGGGCTGACGGTGGCGACGGAGCGCCGGCGGAGCAGATAATTTCAACGGGCAAGCGGCTGATCCCCGCTTGAACGGTTCGGGGCGGGGCGCGTTCACCTCATGGCGCGTCCCGTCCCGGCCGGCCCGGTTACATGAGGTATGGGCCGATGGCCGACAAGTTTGATTTTTCCAGCCCCCAGGTTCAGCAGGTACTGCGGGAGGTTTTTTTTGATGTGCTTGGTGGGGCGGAGGTGTTCGGTGATGTGGCCGACTATTTTGAGGGAAGGAAAACCCTTGGCGAGATTGCGCGGGAATACGACATTTCGGTAAGCGCCGCGAGGAAGCGGGCGGAGCGCGTCCGCTCCGTGCTGAAGCGCTATGGGATTTTCCCTGCGAAGTGGGAGGCGGCGAGAACGAAGGCGCGAGAGAGATACGCGCGCAAAGGGATGAAGCGGGAGGATTGCGCACCATAAAGTGCGCACGCCACCGCTTTATACGGGGGGCGTCCGGTCGGGGACGATGTTGCGCACCGTTCGGGGCGCAGTAGATGCCTTCATACAAGGGCACAATCGGGGACTGCGCACCAGATGGTGCGCAGACGCGCCAGTAAATATAGGGCGAGCGCGGGCAGGGGCGGGAAACTGATTTTCGGAACCGAAGGCCGCGCGTTGCGGCCTTTTTTTATTGGCTCGTAACTGTCGATTATCGACCAACTTAGGAGAACCCGATGGAAACTTTCATCGGCGCAGGCGAGGCTGCGCGCAAGGCGGGGGCGAAGAAGCCCCGGAACGTCTCGGACCTTTTCGCGGAAGGGAAGCTCGACGCAGAAAAATGTCCGATCGTCGCGGGCTGCCGGATGATCCCTGAGAGCATGTTGCCGGAAATTCAGCGGCAGCTTCACAAAAAGGGATGGCTGACCTTGGCGGCGGAGGCGGAGATGCGAGGGGAGGCGGCGCATGCAAGCTGAACCAACAAACTTTGACGCGAGGGGCGCGGCGGATTTTCTCGGCGTTAGCGTCGGGCTGATCCGACAGGACATCGTTACCCGCCGCCATAGGTTTCCTTTCGTGCGCGTTGGGCGGCGAGTCGTCTACCCCCGCGACCTCCTGACCCGCTGGCGAAACGCGCATACCGAAAATCTCCCCCCCGAAAACGGCAACTCCCCACAAAAACATTGATCGAGCTATGAGGCTTTCAGAGCGCAACGCGAACCGCCCGCTTTTCGACGGGCTGGGCGGGTCGCTAATTACGAGGAATACATGGATACTATTCGATATACCCCCCCATCGTCAATCCCCCGCGCCGCATTCCTAATGACCCGTCTGCCCGCCGGCGGCTTTCGCGTCGATGTGCGCGGCTTCGGCGCGGCGACATTCGCCCCCGCCGATCTGACCGACCCCGCCGCCCGGGAAAGTTTCGTCCGCGCGATCGGCGAGCGGTTCCCCGACCTGGCTTTCGACGGCGCGCCCGACGCCCTCGCCCGCTGTATCCGCGAACTGGCCAGCGGACAGCCGGCGGCGGGCGATGCCGTCGATGCGATCCGCGCTTCCGTCCGCTGCCTCGCCGAGCAGTTGGCGGCGGAGCCAGAGCCAAAGCGAAAGAAAAACCCATCGAAAGCCGAGCGAATCCGGCGCATGAATCTTCAGTTAAGCGAGGTGCCGGCATGAAGCTCACCACCGTCAAATATAAACTTTCGGACATAGGTAATTCCGAGCGATTCGCCGGTCACTGGCAAGGAAAACTCATATACGTCGCCGGCATGGGCTGGTTTATCTGGGACGAGAAACGCTGGCGGCTGGCGACGAAGGGGGAGTACATCGAATGCGCGAAGAAAACCGTCCGCGCTATGTACGCCGAAGCCTCCCGTTGCGAGGAGGAGGGTTACCGCGCCGCGCTCGCCGACTGGGCGGCATCATGCGAATCCGAAAAGCGCCTCATGTCGATGCTCCGGCTGGCGCAGAGCGACCCCCGCCTCGCCGTCAACGCTGACCAGCTCGACGCCGACCAGATGATTCTGAACGTTGAAAACGGAACTATCGACCTGCGAACGCTAAAGCTTCGTCCGCATGATCCCGCGCAACTATGCACCAAACTTGCGCCCGTCACCTATGACGCGGCGGCGAAGTGCGCTACATGGCTTGCCTTTCTCGACCGCATTTTCGCGCAGGACGCCGACCTAATCGGATACGTGCAACGCATCTTCGGCAACGCCATCACCGGCGACGCTACCGCACAGATTCTCCCGATCCTTTGGGGTGAGGGCGCGAACGGAAAATCTACGCTCGTCGGGGCGATCATGGCGATTCTCGGAGACTATGCGGGAACCGCCGCCGATACGCTTTTAATGGCGGGGAGGAATGAACATCCGTGCGAAAGAGCAGATTTACAGGGGAAGCGATTCGTTGCGGCGAGTGAAACATCATCGACAGCAAAATTCAATATGGCCATCGTAAAGCAGCTGACTGGCGAGCCGAGGATTAAGGCTCGAAAGATGCACGGAAATTATTATGAGTTTCTGCGGACCCACAAGCTGTTCTTGCAAACGAACAACAAGCCCCGCGTTTCCGAAGATTCTGAGGCGGTGTGGCGGAGGCTTCGGCTCATCCCCTTCAACGTCATTATTCCTGAAGCGGAAAGAGACCGTCGCTTGCTCGAAAAGCTCGTCGCTGAAGGGTCCGGAACTCTGAACTGGTTGCTGATCGGGTGCCGGGAATGGCAAGAGCAGGGATTCGGGATGTCCGACGCCGTGGCGGACGCGACCCGAGCCTATCGAGCCGAATCGGACCCCATCGCGGGATTCATCGAAGATTGTTGCGTCTTGGGCGCGGACGTAACGGCGAGCAGTGGGGCGCTCCGCTCTGCCTATGAAACATGGTGTAAAACGCAAGGCGCGCACCCCATCAGCGGCAAAGCGTTCGCTGCCCGACTGACCAAAATGCAATGCGAGCCAGACCGCAACTTTTCGGGGCGATTCTGGCGCGGCGTCGGCATCGTTTCCAACGCCCATGCCGAGGTATCCGACCATGGCGCATGACGCATATGACAGCAGGTTTGATAAATCGGCCCCGCGGGAGAATCTGGGGGAATTTACGGAAGTTGCCGTCATATCCGACATGCGCCATGGAAAACCGCGTTCTTACTATCAAAAACAGGGGCGCGACGCTGGACCCGACATGCGGCTTATCGCCCGCGACACCGCAAATACCCCCCTGTCGCATCCATCCGCGTCGATATGTAAGCCTTCCGTGACGCCGCCGCTCACCCCTGACCAACGCGATGTCCTGCATCGCCTCGCCACCAGCGGCACCGGCGCATTGCCACCCACGAACAACCCCGCGCAACGCCGCTGGCGTTCAATCGTCCAACGCATCCGCGCCCAACGCCGCACCGCATTGAACACCCCGACCGGCGAGGTGACGGCATGAGTGACACCGCCGCTCGGAATGCCCCGCAAGGCGCGGCAATCCCCAATTCTCCCACGACAGGAGGATTGGTGACTGACGCCGCCGCTCAGAATCGTCAGGAAGCCACCGTCCCGCCCGTTTCCCGCGTCGATACGCCCAAGGTGGAGGTGTGGAGCATTGTACTCGTGGCAACGCCTGGAAACGTCCCGGCGACGTGCAGAATCAAAAAGCTCCTCAAGTGCGCCGCCTGGTACGGGTTGCGATGCACTGCGGCGATTGAAGTGAAGCCGGACGCCGACACGAACGCTTCGCCGAGCGGGAGGTACTGACGTGAGCACCGCCACCAGCGCGGACATTTTGGCGGCGTGTGTATGGAGATTCTGCCCGGTCATGCACCGCGCATGCTCGCGCTCCTTTTCCAAGGACCCGAAAGACTTCCCCCACAGTGGTTTACAAAAAAAGGCTGCGGGTCCTTCCAAAGCCATACCCCTTATGCGGGTGATCGCGGGCCAATCGCTCTACACGGACAACTTGTCGTTTATAACTTTCGCTACCAGAGAGTTTTAGGAGTGAAGCTATGTCAAAATGTCCAGAGTTAAAGCTAGGGCGCGATGCGGCGAAGGCGCTGGGTCTGACCGCGCGCACGCTGCAAAGTTACGTTCGGCGCGGCTGTCCGCATACGCCGTCGCCAGCGGGCGCGATGTTCGACCCGGCCGACGTGCGCGCCTGGATGGAGCAGAGCAAGCTGACGGGCAATCCTGGCAGACCAGCGAGGGAGGAATCGTCCGAACTGGCGGCGGCGCGGCTTCGGAAGGAAAACGCACTGGCGGCGAAATACGAGCTGGCTGTCGCGGTCGAGCGCGGCGAGCTGGCGCGGATCGACGATGTCAAACAAGATTGGTTGGCGCGAATCACAACTACCAAGCACCGGCTGCTCGGACTGCCGGCGGCGATGGCACCGACCCTCGAAGGGCTGAGCGCCGAAGCGATGGCGGCGATGCTCCGGGAGCGAATCACGGAGGCGCTGTCGCCGTTGGATCCCGGCGACGATGCGTGCGGGGGCGGAAAATGAAGCCCACCGTGAAACTTTCCCTCGAATCCTGCGCCATCGGCATTTTTCTGGATTGTCCCGAACTATCGAAAGAACAAATCGCCGCGCTGCTGCGTGTGCATCCGTCGTCCGTCGCGCGTTTACCGACGTTCAGCCGGATATTTGCAGCGCACCGGGAATGCAACCGTGGGGCGATTCTGCGGGGTCGCGCGACTCGCGGCGGTGGCTTCGACGTGGAATACGATGACCCGCACTTCGACCTTGTGGACGAAAAATTGTCGGAATAACGCAATCGGCCGCCCTATGTACAGAGGAGCACGTATGACCGTGAAACCCGAGATTGTCCAGAAGCTCAAAGACAACCCTGCCGCGCTGTTTGCGGAGGCGGAATTGAGCGCCCGCCGCGAGGACTGGCCGAACATGGCGGCGGCGTTGCACGCGCTTTCACGGCAGGGAATAAAAGTGACGTTCACGGTCCCCGCTCGCCCCGTGGTGGTGAAGGTTTGAAACGCTCGAAAGGAATCCGCCGATGACCCCTGACAAACTCCCCAGCGCCCTGCATGGTTTTCTTCGCAACTGCGGTTTGTGTGTTTCTCGCGGCGACAATGGCGCGATGAATCTGGCCGCGCCGGATATGGACCCGGACGTTGTGAACTCCACGCTGGACCGCACCGTGCGGGACCTCTTGCAGCAGCACAAAGCGGACATCCTCGCCCTCGCCGATGCCGAGCCGCAAATTGACGGCACCGATGGTAACAACGGCGACGATACCCTTGCGGCGCTGGCCCGGTCGGAAGACAGCCCCGGCTGGCGGGACGCCATGCGGTCGGTTGTGCAGCGCATTGCCCTGAAGAAATGGACTTCCCACGTCGGCAGGGCGCACGTGGCGGGGATTCTCCCGACCGACAAATCAGTTTTCGTGGATGCCGAAACCGCGAGGCTGTATCGCGTTTGCGGGCTTTGATTTTTCTCTTAAAGGGTGGTGACTTATGGAAATTCTCAAGGAACTTGAAGCGGCGAGGAAGGCGAAGCGCCGGGCCGACTTTGCCGCATACGCCGCACTCCTGGCGAGCCTCGATGCGTCGGGCGCTTTACCGACCGCGGAAGCAAAAGGCGAATTTGCGGAGCTGGTGGAGCGGCTGGGATTGACGCCGGCGGACATCGAATCGCACGCAAAATCCCTGGACCGGCACCGGCGGGGCCGCGAGGCAGAGGCGCGGGCGTCAGCGATGGAGGTGGAAGCCAAGAACCTTCGTCCGCACGTCGAATCGTGGCAGGAGAAGAAGCGGGCGGCGGTGGAGCAATTGGACAGTGAGGGCTCGCCGCTGTTGAATCGACTGGCGGAGATTGAAAACGCCCTGGCGAATAGCGCGTGGGCGCGGGCGTCGGCGGCGGAGGAGGAGCGGACCTATCCCGAGCTGTACGGCGTGCCGGAACCTTCCACGGAGCCGGTAAAGCCCAGCACGACCCTCGACCTCGCCAGCATCGCGCGGGCGCAGTCGTTTGGCGGCAATCTTCGCGCAACGCCGCACGATTCCAACGCGGTTCGGAACTTCGGCCGCGATGATGTCAAGTTGCTATTGACCGCTCATGCGGAGGGCGTCGTGTCCCTCTCCGAAACCCACCGATCGGCGCTGGAGGAAATGCGGGACCAACCCACGGCAGCGCCAACGAAATCGGAGCCGGCGGCGGCTGAACGTCCTGAGGATGCGGCACGCGAGGCGGCGCTGGTGGACGCGGCGGAGCGGGAAAGCGCGATGAAGTTTGCTCAGCACC
Organism: Phycisphaerae bacterium; assembly: GCA_035548175.1. Lineage (GTDB taxonomy): Bacteria > Planctomycetota > Phycisphaerae > WQYP01 > WQYP01 > CALCHA01. The sequence continues at coordinate 89,043 of DASZTO010000052.1, forward strand.
TTTCGGCGTTTCCCGATTCGCCCGAGGCACTGGCAGCGTTGACGCCCCGTGCGCGGGAACTGCTGCGGAAGGGGCTGGATAAGGGATGGGTAAAACTTTCGCCCGAACACAAAAAACGCCTGAAAGCTGAGCCGGTTCTCGCATGATCGACGTCGGCGAAATGTTCGTTCACGAGGCGGGCCACGCGGTAGCAACGTTGCAGCTTGGCGGCGAGGTTGTTTATGCGTGGGCGGGAGCGGCGGGGGGCACTACGCTTGCCTCCCGTCCCCCCTCGCCTTTCGCTCACTTGGTTGTCCTGGCTGCGGGGGAAGCGGCTGGGCGAGTAAAGGCCCCCTATCGCATCCCCGGCAATCCTCCTCCGCCGCCGCCACCGACGTACAAGGCGAACGCATCATCGGACCCCACGCGCAGCGCCCTGGCGGAGTTGCACGCGCGAATCGAGGAGGTCAGCGACATCCCCGTGATGTCCGACCGGGAGCGGCTTGCCGAAGCGTTGGTGGCGTTGGTGGCGGAAGGCAGGATTAAGCGGCGTCCGGATATGGAATGGCGCTGGTGGATGCGGGCGCGGCGGGCGGCGCAGCGGATTCTCGCACACCACCACCGCACGCTCGCCAGCTTCGCCAGTGAACTTGCCCGCAAGGGCGGATTGTCCGGCGCAGAGGTGCAAGAACTTTGGTTGCGGCGATGGCCAGTAGAATCGCGCTTTGCCGACACGGGAGCCCTTCGATGACCTTCGACTGGTTTGAATTTTTGCAGAGCATGGCGGAGGGGACGGAGACGAACCACGCCATCGCGGAGCGTTTTGAGACCATGGCCGCTGGTATCCGGGAATTTCCCTTTGAAGCGGGCGTGATGGTGTCCGAAGCGATGGCGCATGAACCCAACGGTGCGGCGATTCTTCAGCGGCACATTCGGGCGCATGAGCGACTCTTGCAAAGTTTGAAAGACTTGCGGGCGGCGATTGTTTCGCATCCCGCCTCGCGCATTCGAGCCGAATCCTGAGCGCGAACACCACCCGCGCTCCCGCTGGCGGCGGCTTCATCCTCCCGCCGGCGGTTTTTTGAAATATCCCGATTTCAAGAGCCATTTATGCAACTCGATGTCTTCCGCGAAATGATGCAAGGGCTGGACGATATGGCCGCCCAAGAGCGGCGGGCGAAGGCGGCGATTGAAGAAATGCTCAGCCTCCTGGACCGGATGACGCCGGCGCATGTTGAGGAATGGCGCGAGGCGGGACGATGCGGGATGAATGCAGCGGCTGCAATCACGCGGCTCCTGGCGGCGCGGGGCGGGGCCGACGTGGTACTTGTAAAGCTGCGCCGCGCGATGGCGCGGATGCAATTCGATTCGGAGAGACGCGATGCCTGACGAAGTAATCAAACTCAAGGCGGTCGATGAGGCCAGCGGCGTTATCGACCGCGCGGCCAAAAACATCGGGGCGCGTCTGCGCGCGATGAAACGAGAATCGACAGAGAGCGGCGAAAGCTCGCTGGCAAAAGTGCTTTCGGGCGGTCCCGAGCAGATCACCGAATCGCTGTTCGGGCTGATTGGCGAGGGTGTGCAGGGGTTGGCGGCGGGGTTCGTCGGGGAAACGCTGGAAAAGTTTACCGATGGGATGGTGGAGGCCCGCAACCAGATTGCGGAGGGGAAGGCGGACGCTCGGGAACTTGCTGACCAGTTTGTGCGGTCGGTGCCGATTCTGGGGAGCTTCGTCGCGACGTTTGAAAACATCCGCGAACTTTTGCTCGGAGAAAAGGAGGCGCTGGAGGATCAGGAACAAGCAACGGCGACACTGAACACAATTTATTCCTCGCAGCTTCAGTTGGCGAAGCAAGTGCGGGAAGAGCGTGAACGATACCTCATCACCATCCGCGATATCCGCAACGAAGAGGAGCTGGCTGGCAAGGTTGGGCTGGACCGGCAGCTTGCGGCGAACCGCCAAGCGGCGGAAAAGACTACGGAAGCGGCGGCGGCGCAGGCGAAACAGGACTTGGCGCAGAAGCAAGCAACGATGGCGGCGGCGGACAAGGCCTTCACTGATTTTCAAAACTCTGCGGCGGGGCGGCGAGCCGGCGGAGACATCGGCATCACTGATTTTATCCGTATCATGGTTCCGCCACTTCGCAAGGGCTGGGCGGAAGATTTCAAGAACATTAAGGAGCAACAGGCGCAGGTGCGGGAAGCCATGAACGCCGCTCACGCCGATCTGCAACGGGCTCGCACCGAATCTCAGGATCATGCAATCGAGATTGGGAAAGAGGCGCAGAAAAACTATGCCGCGCAGAACGACGCGGCAGAGCGAGAGGCTGGCATCCAGCGGGCGGAAACGGCGCGGCAGGTGGAGTTGCAGGTGGGCGACGCGCGGACTAAGGCGCAGCAAGAAGTTTTTGAGCGGCAACGCGATTTCCTCAAGGCGAACCTCATCGGTTTGATGAACGATTACAACCGGCAGGTGTCGGACATTAACGCGGCGGCAGACAGGCGGCTGCGGGAAGATGCCGGGGACCGGAACCAAATTCAGTCGCAACGCCGAAGCCAGCTTGACGCGGCGGCCGCGAAGTACAGACAAGATATCGAAATGGCGAACTATCAGGAGCAAATCCGCCAGAATGACCTTGCCGCCCACGCCGCGCAGGTGAACGACCAGCTCGCCAAAGGAAAGCTGGAAAGCCTGAAAATGGAAGCCGCGATGGGGAACACAGCGGCGGGCATCGAGGCGCAACGCCTGAAAATCCAGATCGAGTACAACGAAAAGCGGGAGGAATACAACCGCATCCTGCGCGATGAGGCGGCGACGGTGGCGCAGAAGGCGCAGGCGCAGCGGCAATTGAGCGGCTTGGACGCGCAAGAGGCGTTGGCGATGAAGCTGGCGAACATGCCCAGCCGTGGCTACCAGTTGAACACGTGGATGGAGGCTGGGCGGACCACGGGCGTGGCGGCGCGGGCACGGGAAGAAAACGATCCCATGCGACAGGCGATGATTCAGGCGGCGCGACAGCGGGACAAAATGACAACGTTGCTCGAGACCATTGCCGGCGCGATGGGGCATTTCGTGACCTCCGCCAGTGGACGCCCTCCGCGCGTGCTGGCCCGAGCGCGGTGAACGCGGGCAAGAGCGGGGAGGGGGTGATTGCGGGGCGAGTGGGGCGATTCTCCGCGTTTTCGCATTGCACGAACGCAAAGGCACCGCCAACGCATCGGCGGCGTCCGGACGGCTTGGATGTCAATTGAGCGGGTAAACGCTCGCCAGCGGGCACGGGCGAGGCATGTTGCACGCCGCACATGGCGAATCCCCACGCCTCCCGGCTTCATCACGGCATCTTGCTCACGGCGATTGCCAGTGCCGCCCCCAGCAGCGCCAGCACGATGAACAACCCGACCGCGGCGCGCACGATCCCGTTGGCGACGGCGCTTTCGGTGACGGCTGGCGATGGGGCGGATATCGGCGAGGGGGACGGCGAGCGGTAGGGGGCGGCACCGGCGGACTGCTGCGCGAGGCGTCCCGCGCACTCGAAACACACCACCTCGCCGTTGAAGGTTTGGGCGGATTCGAGTTTGCCGATGATGCGCGAGCAATTGGCGCAGGATTGTGGCGGGGGCGGCGACGCCATGGCTGGGGGCGAAGCTGCATCCGCGGCGGCGGCGGCTTGCGGACCAAAACACGCGCGGCAGAGCACTCGGTCACGGCGGACGTACGCGGGCTCGGCGGGGGCGAGCGGACGATGGCATTGTTCGCAAACGGTGATGGGGACGGGCATGGGCGGGGCTCCTGAAAACGATGAATCTACACCTCTTCCCGCGATGCCCGCCACAAGAATCCGCGAAGGGAAAACCCACCGCCCGGCGCACCCTATGCGGGACGCGCAGGGTGTCAGGAAAAGCTACAGAGTCTACAGTTTTTTTGCTTGATCTACAGTCACCCGACGCTATTCTATGCGAAGCGGTGCGAATCGTTCGCACGCAAAAACCCGTGCGTTTTGAGCATATGGGGCACTCAACATATATCCTATTGAGCATGACACGCATGAGGTCACAGGTTCGAATCCTGTATCGCCCAGTCGAGTAAATGGAGCACCGGCCGCACGTTAGGCGGCCGACGGAATGGCAGAGACGCCCCATCGCCCCGAACCGAGGTGGTCTATTTTGACCACCTTCCTTCGGGTCGGGAGGCTCTGCCAGTGGATCTGGCGCCCACTCATCCCGATCAAAACTTCCCCCGTCCCGTTCCCCGCTACCGCCGCCACAAAAGTTCCGGACGCGGCGTCGTGCGCCTCAACGGCCGGGATTTTTACCTGGGGAAGTATGGGAGCGCCGACGGCGTCCGCCGCTATCAGGAATTGGTGAGCCAGTGGCTGGCTGGGGGAAGGAGGTTTCCCGAGGGAGCTCCGGCGGCCCCAGAGAAGCTGCTCGGCCTTACGGTGGCGGAGCTGTGCAAGCTCTTCCAAGACCATCTTGAAGCGAAATACACCGCCGACGGCAAGCCCACTTCCGAAGCCTCCGCCTTCCGCCAAGCGATCAGAGTTTTTGAAAACCTCTACGCGGGGATGGAGGTGAGCGCGATCGGGCCCAGGCTGTTCGCGGCCGCTCAGCACGCGATGATCGAAGAGGGCTGGAGCCGAAAAAATATCAACCGGCAAATGGGCCGGCTCAAAAGCATTTTCAAGTGGGCCCACAACCAGGAGCACATTCCCTCGTCTGCGTATGAGCGCATCCGCCACGTCCCCGGGCTCCAGTGTGGCCGGAGCGCGGCGCGCGAATCCGAACCCGTGCGGCCCGCGCCCCAAGCGCTCGTCGACGCGGTGCTTCCGCTGGTCTCCGCTGAGGTCCGGGCGATGATCGAGCTGCAGCTCCTGACGGGGATGCGGCCGGGAGAAGTAACGATCATGCGCGGGCGCGATTTAACGATGGCCGGTAAGGTGTGGCGCTTCCAGCCGGCCGCGCACAAAACCGCGTATCGCGGCCACGCTCGCATTATCTGGCTGGGCCCCCGGGCGCAGGAGGTGATCCGACCATTTCTGACGCTGGATCCGGCGGCGCCGCTGTTTCGGCCGTCGGCGGCGGAGACGGCGCGCAACCAGGCACGCCGGCGGGATCGGAAGACCCCGCTCACGCCGTCGGCCCTCGCGCGACGCGAAATGCAGCGATCGAGCGGCACCGCCGGCGACGTGTATGGCGTGGCAAGCTATCGCCGCGCCATCGCCAGGGCCTGCGCCGCGGCGTTTCCCCCGCCGGCGCCCCTCGCCCAGCTCCCCGACGAAACCCGTGCCGCCTGGCGTGCGAGGCTCAGCCCGGAGAACCGCGAGGAACTTGCCGCGTGGAACGCCGCCCATTCCTGGCATCCCCACCAGCTCCGGCACAACGCCGCCACGGAAATCCGCGCGCGCTACGGGATTGAAACCGCGCGGATCATCCTGGGGCATCGGTCGGCAGCGATAACCGAGGTTTATGCCGAGCGCGACCTGCGCGCGGCGGAGCGGGTCATGGAGGAGGTCGGATGAGCGCGCGCGAGAACTGCCAATCGCACGGACGGCCGCCGGCGGGATCCCGTCGGGGCCGTTTGCCCGCGGTGCGGCGGCGAGGGAGCGGGGTTGGAGGTGGAAACTTTCGGATCCACGCGGTCCGCGGTTCGGCCGATGCCGAGCCGGCGAGGCTGCTGACCTGGCGGCGGTTTTCGTCGCCATTTTTAGGAGTAGGTAATGACCAGGACCAAGAAAAGAACCGTCGCACATCCCCACGTCGCCAAAGCGTTGGCGCCCGCCGTCCATAAAGGAACCGTCGGGCGAGCAAAGCCGGCGGCGAGCGGGGCAGGCGCGCCGATCTGCGCCCCTTCTCCTTCCGCGCCGGATGCCGTCGGCGGGGCCGTCGGCCTGCCCGAGAAGATCGCGGTGACATCGGCCGCAGGCGGCACCGAAGAGCCCATGGACGTCCATGAATTCCACGCACTGATCGCCCGCGCCGCGCGGATGTTGGACCGCGCGGCCACATGTTCAGGCGAGCAAGGTGGCGAGCCGGACACGCTTTTGTTCACGCTCGATGGTGGGGGAGTCGAGCGATACGAGACTGGCGCCACCGACGTAAAAAGCCTCCAGGAATCAATGGAGGAATTGCTCTGGGAGGCTGAGGACTGCCTCGGAAAAATGTATACCCGCCAGATCTGGCCGCGAACCAGCGCGAGCGCCCCAGCGCCAGGCGGTATACCGACGCCGGCGGGATGCGTTTCCGAGCCGGATCCACTTGGGCGCGCATGCCAGGCAGTCAACACCGTGGCGCTCTGGATTGCGAGAGCAGGAGAATTCGGCGACGCGGAGGCTCGCGCTCTGCGCGATGATGCAAATGCGCAATGCGTGCAATTGAAAGAGACGCTCGCTTTGATGGCATCCGCCAAACTTGAAACACCCGCGCCCATCGGCGCGGCCGCGGCTTCGCGGGCCGAGCGCGAGTCCGGCCGGCTCTGGGCCTTGGGCGAGCGGCTGCGCAACTTGGGGTTGGGGACGCTGCCAGCTCGCGAGCTGCAGGACGCGGCGATGCATCTGGGCAAGGCCGCCAGCTCGATTTTCGCGGCGGACCGGGCGCGGCGGTCGCAGGTCGCTGGCGCCGTCGACGGCGCCGGTGCGGCCGGCACCGACAGGAATTAGAATCCTGGCGGGACGATCGGCTGATCCCCGATCAAGCGGTCCTGGGCGGCGCTGCCTTCACCAGCCGGCGCCCCGCCCAGGGCCGGCCCGCCGAATGGCTGGTGGCTTATGCAGAATTCAACATGCGGCGAAAGTTACGAGGGGCCTTGGTCGCGTCTTGCGCGGTGCGGGCGCCCCAGCGGGCGGGGACACATCATCCTCTTTGAGATTGACGAGCCACCGGATGCTGCCGACCGGATCCAACGGCAGAAAATGTGTGGTATCGCGATATTGAATGCTCTTTTCTCGATGTGGCTTTGGGAATGGCGGGCGGGGTGGCTTAAGAGCAAAGAGTTTCTCGACTCACCACGCGCAGTAGCTTCATTGGCCGAGTCACTGGTGTGGAACGAAGTCGCGCTGTCCCAATGGTGGCGGGATGCGTCGATCGCAGCGTCGCCCGCCGGCGCCAGGCTGGGCTACTTCATGCCGTTTGCCTATTTTCCGGCCGCCGGCGGCGAAGTCGGATTCCTGAGCTTCGGCGGGACACGCGCGATCGAGGTAGTGATGGGATTCGCTCGCTCGATCGCAGACGCCGCGGTCGACGCTGCTCGCCACGTGTGGCCCGGCGCGGGCGTACGCCAGGAACCTGAGTTATTTCCATGCCAAAGGTTGCCCCATGAAAAGCTCGCGAGGTGGGCCGGGCGGTTCCACCGGCTTCTCGCGGCGATTGAGCCGAGTCCTGATCGCATGGAAAAGTGGCGATACGAAAGAGAGTCCGACTGTTTACTCGCGCGGCTTATGCTGGAGGGGGAGAAACTGCTGGAGGGAGAATTGTTATCGGCGAAGCCTGCACATCACGAGATGCCGCCCCGGCGCTCGGTTGATGCCGACGTGCTGGCGCGGATGAAAGCCGCGATCAGGCAACAGTCGGGGAAGACCTCAAAGGAACTAGCGAAAGAGCAGAGAATCACCCGCAGCACCATGGACGCAAATTATTCGCCCGCCCTCAAAGCCGGTGGGTTTGAGCTGCGTCGCGGAGAGGGCTGGTTCCCGCTGCGGAAGTAAGGTCGAAGAGCGGCGGCGCCGCCTTGCGCACCTTGCGCTCTTTCTTGCGCGCAAGATTTTAGCAGTGGTGCAAAGGCCATAACCTGCGTGTGAGTGCTAGTTTTTAACTACTGCTCTTTGAAAAAATAATGTAACTCAATCGCACGCCGCCTACGATGACTTGTCTCCAGGACAGGAGTCTGCGATGAGGCCGAAAGGATCTTCGGCGGCATTGGAGCAGCGTCGCCGGTGCGCCGTGGCGATGCT
>DASZTO010000053.1:0-76049 GCA_035548175.1 Phycisphaerae bacterium
TCTCGCGGCTGTGCCGGCTGGCGTTAAATCTTTTGCAGCAGGACAAGACCAAGGTGGGCATCAAATCCAAACGGCTGCTGGCCGGCTGGGACCACGATTACCTCCTTCGCCTGATCTCGGATTGAACATGCAATTGCCCTGTCAATCCCCCTCCCACGAATGCACGGCAAAATCGCCCCAAGGGAACCCGTAGCGTAAGCGCCGGCACCCCAACCCCCCACCAACCCGGAAAGCCCCAAATTAGATCACCAACGGTACCCGCACCCAAACCCAGTCCCCTACGTCCCGTAGCGCAGGGCACCCGCCCATCTCCCACGCGAACCCCGCCACCACCCCGCCCCCCTTCAACAACACCCGCCCCTCGGTTACATATACTCCCACACCTACCGGAGACACCCATGGCCAAAAAACTCCTCCGCCGCACACTCACCGCACTCCACCTCTACCACCCCGCTCGCAACGCCTGGTTCAGCCTCAAACGCCCCGACTGGTTCATCGCGGAAAAAAAACGCCTCGCCTTCCGCAAATCCCTCGCACCTCGAGGCGCCCTCGTCTTCGACGTCGGCGCAAACGTCGGCGAATACGCCGCTGACTTCCTCCACCTCGGCTGCCGCGTCGTCTCCGTCGAGCCCCACCCCGCCTGCGCCGCAACCCTCACCAGCCACTTCGGCAATAACCCCAACTTCCACCTCGTCCAGGCCGCCCTCGGAGACTCACCAGGCTCCGTCACCCTCCACCTCGCCGATGAATCCGCCATCTCCAGTTGCGCCCCGGACTGGATCGATTCCGTCCATTCCAGCGGCCGCTTCCAGGGCCACCAGTGGAACAAAACCCTCCAGGTCCCCATGACCACCCTCGACCAGCTTATCGCCACCCACGGCCGCCCCGCTCACACCAAAATCGACGTCGAAGGCTTCGAACCCCAGGTCCTCGCAGGCCTCTCCCAGCACGCCGGACTCCTCTCCCTCGAATTCACCCCCGAACTCATCGACCGCTCCATCTCCTGCCTCGACCGCCTCGCCTCCCTCACCTACACAGAATTCAACTACGCCGACCACGGCCTCGACCACTTCGCACTCGACCGCTGGCTCCCCCTCGACGAGATGAAACGCACCATCCGCTCCCGCGCCGGCGACGGCCGCGCCCTCGGCGGCGACCTCTTCGCCCGCTAAAAATCCATCTCAATCGTGGCATGGGCATCCTGCCCATGTTCGAATGACCCGGGTCTCCCCAATCAAAGCATGCGGCCCCACGCCAATGCCTCGCTCTCTGAAATAACTTCTACCCCCCCCCAAACCACCCACCCCACCCCCCTCGCCTCTGTTCACCTGACCCCCGCAGGAGCTTGCTCTGTGCAACCCCCCCCCGAGCCGGGCTTTCCCCTTCCCAATAATTCCCCAAACTTTCCGGGAACCTTTCCTCCCTCCAATCCGTTCTCTCCTGTGCGAAGCGCCCACCGCGCCGCAAGGGAGAAGACAATGCCAAATCATTCCCCCCATTTTCACGCGCGCCAACCTGCGCCAATTACCAACCACCCCGCCACCCCCCTGTCAAATTCCCGCCAAACCCTCATACACAAGCACAAAAACACCACATTTGCAAAAACACAACGGCAAAAACGCAACGTTTTTTGCAAAAACCTCAAAATCTACGTGCAAAACCCCACCTCCCCGCCCCTCACCGCTCACTCCTCACCACTCTCCACCCCATCCCCCTCCCCTTTCCCACTCGCCCGTCGTACCATCTTCCATCCCGCGGCAACTCTCCCTCCATCCTCTGTCCTCAAGGAGCCTCCCATGAAAACCGCCCTCACCCCCACCTTCCTCCTCCCCCTCCTCCTCACCTCCGCCACCTTCGCCCAAACCACCTTCACCGCCGCCACCCCCCCCACCCCCGTCGAAACCAAGGCCATCGATTTCCTCCTCTCCAAGCAGGCCGACAACGGCTCCTGGCTCGCACCCGCCGGCCCCGGCCCCACCGCCCTGATCCTCAAGGGCCTCCTCCAGGCCGGACACACCCCCGCTGAACCCGCCGTCGCCAAGGCCCTCGCCTTCATCGCCTCCACCCGCCAATCCGACGGCGGCTACTACACCAACTCCAACGCCACCTACAACACCGCCATCGTCCTCGCCGCCCTCGCACGCCTCCCCGAGCCCGATCGCGCCAAGCTCGCCTCCGACATCAAAGGCACCCAGGACTTCCTCAAATCCATCCAGTCCGGCCAATCCGCCGCCGCCACCGACGACAAAGGCCAACCCGTCAACAAGGACCACCCCTGGTTCGGCGGCTGGGGTTACGGCCAGGGCACACTGCCCCATGGCCGCCGGCCCGACCTCTCCAACACCCACTTCGTCATCGAAGCACTCCGCGACTCCGGCGTCCCCGCCTCCGACCCCGCCATCAAAAACGCCCTCACCTTCCTCACACGCCTCCAGGCCTCTGAAGACAACCCCCTCCCCTGGGCCAAAGGCCGCGACGGCGGCGGCTTCATCTACTCCATGGGCTTCAACACCAAGCACAACTTCTACGGCGAATCCGAAGGTCCCGACACCACCGACCGCGACGGAAACGACATCCTCACTACCTACGGCTCCATGACCTACGCCGGCCTCAAATCCCTCCTCTACGCAGACCTCTCCCACGACGACCCCCGCGTCAAAGCCGCCCTCAAGTGGATCTCCAACAACTACACCCTCGAACAAAACCCCGGCCTCAACACCCAGCAGGGCCTCTTCTACTACTACAACGCCATGGCCTCCGCCCTCCACGCCTATGGCCAGCCCACCATCACCGACGCCAAGGGCGTCGCCCACGACTGGCGACGCGAACTCGCCGACACCCTCACCCACAAACAAAAACCCGATGGCTCCTTCGTCAACACACAGGACCGCTGGATGGAATCCGACCCCTCCCTCTGCACCAGCTACGTCGTCCTCGCCCTCCAGAACGCCCGCGCCAAATAACCGCAAGATTCTCCCCGCGCCCCCGTTTTCCATGCAGCCTTTTCACGGAGAATCACGATGCGTAAATCCCTCCTCCTCGCCCTCCCACTCCTCGCCGCCGCACCACTCCTCCTCGCCCAAACCCCTGCCACCCAGCCCAGCGCCGCCTCCCCCGTGCCCCCCATCACCGGCAAGCTCGGAACGCCGATCGATCTCTTCAACGGCAAAGATTTCAGCGGCTGGTCCTGGCATGCCACCGATGGCTCCAAGCTCGAAGACGTCTGGACCATCAAGGATGGCGCCATGCACTGCGCCAAAGGCAAAAAAGGCTACATCGGTCTCGACAAAGATTACACCAACTTCAAGCTGATCATCGAACAACGCCATATCACCCAGGGCAACGGAGGCTTCTTCGTCTGCATCCACGGAGACCCCAAAGTCTGGCCCGACGGTATCCAGATCCAGGGCAAGTGGGGCGCCGTCTGCGACCTCATCAACCAGAACTCGGGCATGAAAATGGACACCGACCCCGCACGCACCAAAAAGCAAAATCAGGACTACCTCATCACCCGCATCGGCCCCAATAACGAAAAGCCCCTCGGCGAATGGAACACCATCGAAACCACCGTCGATCACGGCAACCTCACCACCACCCTCAACGGCCAGCTCCAGAACTGGGCCACCCACATCGACCCCGCCACCGGCAAGATCGGCATCCAGGACGAAGGCGCCGAAATGGAATTCCGCAAAGTGCAATTGATCCCCATCGAGTGACCCATGGCGAAAACCATCACCCACAACCGCATCAAGCAGTCCCTCTGCCGCTGGTGCTTTGAAACCATCCCCCTCGACACCCTCGCGCGCGAAGCCGCCGCCATCGGTTTCGTCGGCATCGACCTCGTCGAACCCGCCGACTGGCCCACCCTCAAAAAGCACGGCCTCATCTGCACCATGAGCCCCTCCCACACCATCGTCAAAGGCCTCAACAACCCCGCCTATCACGCCGAATGCCTCGCCTCGATTCGCGAATCGATCGACGCCACCGCCGCCGCCGGTTTCCCCAACGTCATCTGTTTCTCCGGCAACCGCGAAGATCACATCCCCGACCACGCCGGCGTCACCCATACCGCCGACGCCCTCAAGCAGATCGCCGCCTACGCGGAGCAAAAAGGCGTCACCGTCTGCATCGAGCTGTTGAACAGCAAAGTCGATCACCCCGCCTACATGTGTGACCGCAGCGACTGGGGCGCCGCGGTCATTCGCCGCGTCGGCTCGGAGCGGGTCAAATTGCTCTTCGACATCTATCACGCCCAGGTGCAGGAAGGCGACATCATCGCCTCGATCAAAAAGAACGCCGACATCATCGGCCACTACCACACCGCCGGCGTCCCCGGCCGCCACGAACTCGACGACTCCCAGGAACTCAACTACCCCCCCATCATCCGCGCCATCCTCGCCACGGGCTACACCGCCTACCTCGCCCACGAATTCCTCCCCACCCGCGACCCCCTCGCCTCCCTCCGCCACGCCGCCCAACTCTGCGACGTGTGAGCGGTAGCCCGATTGTCGTGGTGTGGGGGAGAAACGGCGTCCTTTACCGGCATCGCGCACGCGTTGCATGAGTTTCACGAGGAATCTCGATCGCGCAAAAAGGCGGATGGATACCGGGAAATTGCGTTTGACGTGGAGAGCAAACGCAACGGAAAATGGGAATATTCGCTCGAGCTTTTCCGCGTTGCTATCCATCGGATCTTTTGAAAAAAATCAACGGCGCGTCATGGTTGCTGATCGATTGAATCCGGCGGTGGGCGTCGCTATGCTTCCCCATTCTTTCCCCCCCGATCCCCTAGCGGAGCTGTATCCCATGGCACGTGAGAATCTGGAAGGTTTGATTGGCGACTTGAAGGCGCGGATGAAAACCATTCGCGACTCTCTTTGACGTGCCGGCGAAACAGGGACGGATCAAAGAACTCGAAGAACAGATGAACGCTCCGGATTTCTGGAATATCCAGGAGACCGCCCAAAAGGTGATCCGGGAGATGAAGGGCGCGCGCGCGGCGATCGAGCCGTTTCTGGGCGTGGAGAAGGAGCTTGAGGATGCCGAGGCGATGTACCAGTTGGGCGTCGAGGCGGGCGATCAAGCGTCGATTGATGAGGCGGACGAGATGCTCAGGGGGGTCGAGGGGAAGTATGAGAAGATCGAGTTGCAGGCGCTCTTCAGCGGGCCGCACGATATGTCGGACTGCTACGTGCAGATTCATGCCGGGGCGGGCGGGACGGAGGCGTGCGACTGGGCGAGCATGCTGTTCCGGATGTACCTGCGGTACTGGGAGCGGCAGGGGTGGGATGTCTCGGAAGTGGACCGGACGGACGGCGAGCAGGCGGGAATTCGGTCTATCACGCTGCTGGTTAAAGGCTTGTACGCGACCGGGATGATGAACTGCGAGGTGGGGGTGCATCGGCTGGTGCGGATCAGTCCTTATGATGCGAACGCGCGGCGGCATACGTCTTTCGCGTCCGTGGATGTGACGCCGGTGTTTGAGAATGAGGGGGCGGACATCGAGATACCGGAAGCGGATCTGGACATTGTGGCGTTCGTGCGGGCGTCCGGGCCGGGCGGACAGAATGTCAACAAGGTGGCGTCGGCGATTCGGGTGACGCATAAGCCGACGGGCTTGCAGGTGGTGTGCACGAGCGAGCGTTCGCAGGTGCAGAACCGGGTGCTGGCGTTGAACCTGATCAAGGCGAAGTTGCAGAAGCTGGAGGAGGCGAAGCGGGACGCGGAGCTGGCGAAGCTGTACGGGGAGAAGGGGGAGATTTCGTTTGGGAGCCAGATACGGTCGTATGTCATGGACGACCGGCGGGTGAAGGATCATCGGAATGGGCACGAGGTGTTCCAGCCGGACCGGGTGCTGGATGGGGACATTCAGGAATTTATCGACGCTCAATTGCGATTTAAGGCGCTCAAGAAAGAGGGGGAGTGAGGGCAAGGGGGGAGCAGGGGGAGCTGGTCCGTATAAATCTTGGGCGGGCGGGGGGTAATTAGTGTTGACAAAGGCGGGAGGCGTGTTATTCTGTCAGATGACGCAGGCGGGGCATTCATTTCATACCGGATGCAAATCGCCCTTCTACGGTTTATAGCGCTCAACCTGCGACCGGTGTGGTGGTTCAATTCATTTCGGAGTTTTGCAGCAGGTTTCCCAGGACAGCGCGAGGCAGGAGTGCCTCTACATGGTTGTGCGTCCGTCGGCAACGACGAGCGCCTCATGTTGGTTTCGACGCTTTGAGCAAGATCGAGCGTAGGGGCCAGCGGAACCGGCCTATTCGGCGTTGATCGCCGTGTGGTCTGGGGCAGCGGAAGCTGGTGAGGCGATCGGGTATGCAGGCGGGGCCGGGGCCAGGCGCTTTCACGGACGATGCGAAGAAAAGTTGCCAAGAATGTCCGACCGGGCGTTCCGAAGGCTTGGTTAAGGGCCGTGCGGCCCGACTTCGGCGTGGTGCGGACTTATGCGTTTCTCATGTCTGCGGAGGAGTGCGGGTCGTTGTGATTCGCGACAGGCGTCTTTGACCGGAAGACGTTTGCAGGAGCCTCTGCCAAGTCGGTCACAAACCTTTGCCCGGACCGGACGAGTACATCAAGTGGAGGACGTTGTAATGAAACGTCGTGGTTTTACCCTGATCGAGTTGCTGGTGGTCGTGGCGATCATCGCACTTTTGATCGCGATTTTGCTTCCCTCATTGAGCCGGGCGCGTGAATTGGCGAACCGGTCGGCGTGCGCGGCGAATTGCCGTGGCGTGATGCAGTCGATGGTGGTGTACGCGAACGAGAACAACGATTTGTTCCCGTCGGTGGTTCAGCCGGCAGGCAACCAAGGCACGACCTATGAGTTGGCGAACACGGACGCGTCCGGCGGAAACCAGTTGAGCGCGGATGGCACGACGGCCGACCAGGCGCTGGCTGATTATTACCAGACAGGTAACCCGCTGTGGCGCAAGAGCATCCCGGCGTGCATGTGGATTCTGGTTCTTCGCGGTCAGGTGGCTCCGAAGGGATTCCTGTGCAAGTCTGACCCGGTGATCAATAGCCCGGCCCAGCAGCAGAGCGGCTCGTACTACTTCATCAACTTCAACACGACCTCGGGCAGCGCGGATACGACCTACAGCTACTCGCTGGCCTACATGTGGGCAAGCGACCACAACGGCAACGTGAGCGTCGGCGCGTGGTGGAAGAACACGTCCGATTCGTCGGCGCCGTTGATTTCGGATATGTCGCCGATGCAGGGCACGGGCGTCAATCCCGTTGCGGACCTGGTGGGCACCGCCAGCGGCGGCGTGCCGTCTGAAGGCCCGAAGGCGTGGAATTCCAACAACCACCTGCGCGACGGCCAGAACGTTGGCTTTGCGGACGGTCACGCGGAGTTCGAGCGTCGTCCGGACATTGGACCGAGCAACGATAACATCTTCACCACGTGGCCCAATATGTCGGGTAACTACAACCAAGGCACACCTATCACGACACCGGGACAATTGCCCGCTGCAGGACTGCAAGGTGCAGGCGGCGGTGGCGGTGGCGGCATGACTTCGCCCTACGACTACATCATGGTGCCGGTGGGCAACCTGAGCGACGGCAGCCGGAACTAAGGCGAACACGCTCTCTTTTTGACATCTGTCGAAGCAGCCCGGCGCGAGCCGGGCTGCTTCATTTTGGGGATCGAGCGTGCTGGCTACAGGAACCGCCAAAGACGGATGTTATAAGGCTGAACTGAGGTTAAGTTCCATTAATATGGGGAAAATAGATAAATTTTTCTTGCCCACCGGCTTCTCTCGGGGTAAATGGTAATCAGCATTCCTGCCCATTCATAGCACCTCTTGGGCAAGAGCTTTTGTTGATAACTTTAGGCTGCCGTTTTTTCACCAGCGTGAATCCGGATGTGCTGCGCGCAGCGAGTGTTTCGGTGCGGTGTGCTATCCACAGAATCGGGAGACTGTTATGAATGCTCGTCATCGGAAGATCGCCCTGCAACTAGCCGTTGGGGGTGTTCTGTGCTGGGGGACTCATTTGGGCGTTTGGGGTGCAACTATCACAGGTGCTAATGGAACTGACGGGACGAATGGGGCGACGCCAGGGGCATCGGGAACGGACGGCAGTACGGGCGGGGCAGCGATTTGGACAGCGGACAGCTCTGACGTCCTCACGGGCGGAAATGGAGGCGATGGTGGTAGTGGGAACCCGGGCGGCGGAAACGGCGGAGCCGGCGGAGCCGGCGGCGAAGCTAACGGCACGTACTCCACGGCTTCCGGGGACGTTGGCATTACCTCGACGGGAGGCGCGGGCGGGTATGGGGGTAGCGGCCATGGGTCCACGAGCGGTGCGGGCGGTGACGGCGGTGACGGCGGGTCCGCCACCGCTTCGTCGGCTTCGACTGCGAACACCTCTGACGCGACGGTGGGGGCGAGTGCCTCAGGCGGGCATGCAGGCAATGCGGGGAGCGGTACAACGTCGGCGGGCTTTGGTGGGGCGGGCGGGAATGCTGAGGCGACGAGCGATGCGGAAAGTAGTTCAGGCAGTTCCGGCGATATGACGGCTAGTTCGACTGCGACGTCGGGGCCTGGTGGCAATGGGGCATCGGCCTCAATGGCGACCAACACTGGAGGAGGGGATGCGGGCATAGCTACGGCCGAGGCGCAGGCAGTCGCTCATGGCTTGAGCGCGGCGGGGGCGAGCGCAAACGCCACAGGCGGGGTAGGGGGCGATGCCGGCGGAAGTGGGGCAACCGGGGGTGCGGGGGGCGATGTTAACGGATCTGCAACGGCTGTGTCGGATCAGGGAAATGCCACGGCATCTACGACCGTGGTGGCGGGCAAGGGGGGTGGCGCAGGCGTGGCCGGCTACGGCGCCGACGGCGCATCGACAGGGGATGCTACCGCAACTGCCACGACCTATGGCACCGGAGCAGCCGCGCGGGCGACGGTTGTCGCCACTGGGGGCGCGGGGGGTTATGGTGGCTCCGAGCCGGCAGGAAAAGGGGGGAATGCCAGCTTAGACGACGCCGTTTCAGCCACTAGTGATAATGGAACGGTCGAGATCACTCAATGGGCAACGGGAGGGGCGGGACAGGACGGTTCGATTGGCGGTGACGGTGGCTCGGCGAGCTCCACGATAAGCAGTTTTACATCTTTGAGTAGCAACATTGTTGTGTCATTAAGCGCAAGCGGTGGAAATTCTGGCAGCGGCGCTGCGTCTACAGGTGCAACCGGCGGATCGGCATCGGTTGGGGGAAGCTTTGAAGGGCAAGGATATATGAACGTAGTTCTATCCGCGACTGGTGGAAATGGAGGGCAGACCTCCGGGGGTGCGGGGGGAAATGCTGGCAGTACCACGGTTGGCGATACCACCGTAACCAGCCACGAAACATCGGGACTGAATGCGATACTGACTGTCACGGCTACCGGGGGCATCGGAGGCAACGGATACATGGCGGCGGCGGGAGGGGTGGTGAGTTTCACTCCGGGCACCCCCTTAGTGGTGGACGCTCGTGATCCGTCGGTCACTTTGACAGACATTGGAGGAAAGGGCGGGAGCGCGGAGAGCTATAGCGGATACGGTGGAGCGGGTGGGGACGCGGGTGCGAACAACTACATAGGTATTGATAGCGGCGATCACGGCAATGCCAACCTGCAGCAAAGGGCGAAGGGAGGAGAAGGAGGGAGCGGGTACCTTGACGGCGGCAACGGTGGAACGGGGAGCAGCTATTTGTCATATGCGATCAGTGCCGATCAGCTTACGATGGAGGCCGACGCGTATGGGGGAAACGGGGGAGATGGAACAGGTTTCGGATCTTCGGGAGGGTCGGGCGGCGCGGCGACTGCGGTACTCTACGCGGAGAATACAAAGGCAGGTGGAACCGTAACGGGTACGGCGGTCGCGGCCGGCGGAACTGCCGGAAGTGGCACCAGTGGAAGTGGGGGTTATGCGATTGCCGAGGTGACTGTTGTTGCGGACGGGATTGAGTTGTACCTTGAAAAAACCGCAGCGGGCAGTGGAACGAGCGGTGGATCAGCCTATGTTTCTCTGTCATCAATGGATAGCATGGGCGGAGCTGATCATACGCTCACGAGTATGAGCGTAGGGACGGATGCAACAGGGACGTTTACGCATGACAGCAACACGTTGACGGTGGGGACGCTGACGATTGGGGATTCGGGGACGTATAACATGACCGGGGGGACATTGGCGGCGTCGAGCACGGTGGTGACGGAGTTTGGGACGTTCCATCAAAGCGGGGGGACGGCGTCGGTGGGGGAATTCAGCGGCGAGTTGGGGGGGATGACTATCGATTCGGGGGCGACGGCGACGGCCACAGCGTTGACGGGGGAGATGGGGCACTTTGCGATCAATGGCACGCTGACGGTATCGCACACGACGGCGACGCGGCAGGCGCCGGGGGTGGCGATGGACCTGGATTCGATTGCGGTGGGTTCGGGGGGAAAGTTCGATATTACGAATCATGACATTGTGGAACATCCGACGCCGTACAACGGGGGGATGTTCCTCGCGGACGTTCGAGCAGCACTGATTGCGGGGCGCGGGACCGGAACATGGGACGGGTCGACGGGGATCACGAGTTCGGATGCGCATGCCAATGGCATGGACCTGGGGTACGCCAGTGCGCTGGAGTTGGGACTGCCGGATGACGGGTCTGGATCGTTCGAAGGGATTGGGATATTGCAGGATGATTTGGACGATAACAGCACGTATGACGTGATCATCAAATACACGTTTGGCGGGGACGCCAATCTGGACGGGAAGGTGGATTCGGCGGACCAGGCGATCCTGACGTCGTACATGGGGACGAGTTCCGGGGCGGATTGGTCGATGGGGGACTTTAATTATGATGGGGTGGTCAATTCGGCGGATCAGGCCATTCTGACGGCGGATTGGCTGGACGGTACCGGGGGTATCCACGGGGCACCGGTTCCGGAACCGGCGGCGCTGGGGATCATCGGCATTCCGGCGTTCGTGATGCTGTCGCGCCGGTATCGCAGAAGTCATTGATTTTGCAGGGGCTATACGAGAATGGAAAGGCACCGCGCGGTGCGGGGCCTTTTTTTGCGCGCTGGTCCGGGAGGGGATGGGTGGGACAAAGTTGGAAAGTGTTGCGGAATGGGGAGGGCGGCGACGCGTTGAAGAGCAGAAGGCGTTGCTGGTCGATTCGGAATCGCGGACGGATTGGCATGGGCAGCGCTGGAGACGTTGGAAGGCCGGTGTCCGGAGCCGGTCTCGTGCAGGTGTGATTGTGCCGCGAGAGCGAATTGAATGAGTCGTCAGTTGGTGGATCGAGGCCCGTCGCCGTCGGAATCGAAGCCGGGGGGCGATGCTGCGCGCGCGGAGGCGGGGGGCACGGGGAGTGCGGCGGGTGTGGAGGGTGCGGGGCAGGGGGTTGGGGGCGGAGGGCGCCGGGTGGGGGGTGGGTCGAGCGTGCATGGGCATGGGTCGCACCTGGTGACGTGGGTGATCGTGGCGGTGTTGCTGGCGGCGGGGGCGGCCGGGGGGTATTTCTTTTACGAGCATCAGAAGAACGCCAAGCCGCCGGCGCAACCGCCTGCGCGGCCGACGCCGGTGGTGGCGATCGCGGCGGAGAAGCAGGACCTGCCGGTGTATTTGCAGGCATTGGGGACGGTGACGGCGTACAACACGGTGAACGTGCGGACGCGGGTGGACGGGCAGTTGATGTCGGTGAATTTTCAGGAGGGGGACCGGGTGAAGGCAGGGCAGGTGTTGGCGCAGATCGACTCGCGTCCGTTTGAGGTGCAACTGGAGCAGGCGCAGGGGACGCTGGCGCGGGATGAGGCGTCGCTGAAGAACGCGCAACTGGATTTGCAAAGGTATGAGGCGGCGAAGGAGGCGATTTCGCAGCAGCAGATCGATACGGCGGCGGCGGCGGTGGCGCAGTATGAGGGGGCGATCAAGACGGATCAGGGGGTGATCGGCAATGCGAAGCTGAACATCACGTATTGCACGATCACGGCGCCGATCACGGGGGTGATCGGGTTGCGCCAGGTGGATGTGGGGAACATGGTGCATGCGACGGATGCGAACGGGCTGGCGGTGATTACGCAGGAGCAGCCGATCGCGGTGTTGTTCTATCCGCGGCAGCAGGATTTGCCGGAGGTGTTGCAGCAGTTGAACACGGGCGCGAAGCTGCCGGTGGAGATATGGGATCAAGCGCTGACGAAGAAGCTGACGGATGGTGTACTGGAAACGATAGACAATCAGATCGATCCGTTGAGCGGGACGGCGCGGTTCAAGGCGGTGGTGGCGAACGATCCGCGGATATTGTTTCCGAACGAATTTGTGAATGTGAAGCTGCTGGTCAGGACGCTGCGCGGGGCGGTGACGGTGTCATCGGCGGCGGTGCAGCAGGGGCCATCGGGGTGGTACGTGTATGTGGTGAAGGATGGGAAGGCGGAGATGCGAACGGTGACGACGGATCCTGCTTTCGCGCAGGGGGAGACGGCGGTAATCGACACGGGGTTGACGTCGGGGGAGATGGTGGTGGTGAACGGTGTGGACAAGCTGCATGACGGGGCGGAGGTGACGGTGCGGAAGCCGGGGGAGTCGGGGACGGAGTCGGCGACGGGACCGGCGGGGACGACGGGGGCGGGCGGCGGCCGGGGAGGGCGGGGAGGGCGGGGGGGTCGGCGTGGGGCGCCGGCGTCGAGCGCTCCGGCGTTGCTGGAAGGTGGGGCTTCCGGAGGAGCGGGGAGGGCGCGATGAGTCCCTCGCGGCCGTTCATTTTGAGACCCGTGGCGACGTCGCTGCTGATGGTGGCGATATTGCTGGTGGGTCTGGTGGCGTATGGGGAATTGCCGGTATCGGCGTTGCCGGAGGTGGATTATCCGACGATACAGATACAGACGTTTTATCCGGGGGCGGCGCCGGACGTGATGGCGACGTCGGTGACGGCGCCGCTGGAGCGGCAGTTCGGGCAGATGCCGGGGCTGTCGCAGATGATCTCGACGTCATCGGAGGGGTGTTCGGTCATCACGCTGCAGTTCGACCTGTCGTTGAACATAGACATAGCGGAGCAGGAGGTGCAGGCGGCGATCAACGCGGCGACGACGTATTTGCCGAAGGACTTACCGAACCCGCCGATTTATGCGAAGACGAATCCCGCGGATGCGCCGATCATCACGCTGGCGTTGTCATCGGAGACGATGCCGCTGTCGAAGGTGGAGGATCTGGCGGACACGCGTCTGGCGGAGAAGATTTCGCAGGTGCCTGGGGTGGGGCTGGTGAGCATATCGGGGGGTCAGAAGCCGGCGGTGAGGATACAGGTGAATCCGACGGCGCTGGCGTCGCGGATGCTGTCGATGGACGACGTGCGAGCGGCGATAACGGCGGCGAACGTGAACCAGGCGAAGGGGACGTTTGACGGGCCGCGGCTGGCGCACACGATTGGTGCGAACGACCAGTTGCTGACGAGCGCGGACTATAAGCCTTTGGTGATTGCGTATCGCAACGGTCGGCCGGTGCATTTGTCGGATGTGGCGGACGTGGTGGACGGGGTGGAGAACGAGCGGGAAGCGGCGTGGATGAATCTGACGCCGGCGGTGATCGTGAACATCCAGCGGCAGCCGGGTGCGAACATCATCGAGGTGGTGGACCGGGTGCAGGCGTTGCTGCCGCAGTTGCAGACGTCGCTGCCGTCGGGGGTGAAGGTGGATATTCTGACGGACCGGACGAACACGATCCGTGCGTCGGTGAGCGACGTGCAGTTCGAGCTGCTGCTGACGATCGGGTTGGTGGTGCTGGTGATATTTGTATTTTTGCGGTCGATAGCGGCGACGGTGATACCGTCGGTGGCGGTGCCGCTGGCGATCGTGGGGACGTTCGGGGGGATGTACCTGCTGGGCTATTCGCTGAACAATCTGACGCTGATGGCGTTGACGATTTCGACGGGGTTCGTGGTGGACGACGCGATCGTGATGATCGAGAACATCACGCGGTACATCGAGGAGGGGGAGGCGCCGCTGGAGGCGGCATTGAAGGGATCGGCGCAGATCGGGTTTACGATTTTGAGTTTGAGCGTGTCGCTGATAGCGGTGCTGATACCGCTGTTGTTCATGGGGGACATAGTGGGGCGGCTGTTCCGGGAATTCGCGGTGACGCTGTCGATGACGATCGTGGTGTCGGCGGCGGTGTCGCTGACGCTGACGCCGATGATGTGCGCGCTTTTGCTGAGGCACAAACGGCCGGAGGAGCATGGGTGGCTGTACCGGATGTCGGAGCGGGGGTTTCAGAAGCTGATTGATTTTTATGATGTGACGCTGGGGTGGTGCCTGCGGCATCAGCCGGTGACGCTGCTGATCGCGGTGATGACGCTGGCGTTGACGGTGGTGTTGTACCTGGAGATACCGAAGGGTTTTTTCCCGGTGCAGGACACGGGGGTGATCATGGGGATATCGGAGGCGCCGCAGGACATATCGTTTGAGGCGATGGAAGCGCGGCAGAAGAAGCTGGCGGAGGTTATTCTGAAGGATCCGGCGGTGGAGAGCCTGTCGAGTTTTATTGGGATTGAGGGGACGAACACGACGCTGAACAGCGGGCGGATCCAGATCAATTTGAAGCCGCTCGCGCAGCGGAAGATATTCGCCACGGACATCATTCGGCGGCTGGAGCCGGAGCTGGCGAAGGTGGTGGGGATTTCGCTGTACATGCAGCCGGTGCAGGATTTGAGCGTGGAGACGCGTCCGAGCCGGACGGAGTTTCAGTACACGCTGGAGAGCCCGACGTCGGCGGAGCTGGCGGAGTGGGCGCCGAAGTTCGAGGCGAAGCTGAAATCTCTGCCGGAGATCACGGACGTGGCGAGCGACCAGCTCAACGACGGGCTGGAGACGAAGCTGGCGATCGACCGGGACACGGCGGCGCGTCTGGGGGTGACGCCGCAGATGATCGACGACGCGTTGTACGACGCGTATGGGCAGCGGCAGGTGTCGACGATGTTCACGCAGTTGAACCAGTATCACGTGATATTGGAGGTGGCGCCGAAATTTCGGGATGCGCCGGCGGATTTGAATGATGTGTACGTGCATCCGCCGAGCGGCGCGCGGGTGCCCTTGTCGGCGTTGACGAGCTGGAAGAAGGAGACAGCGCCGCTGACGATCAACCATCAGGGGCAGTTTCCGGCGGTGACGCTGTCGTTCAATCTGGCGCCGGGGGCGTCGCTTGGGGAGGCGGTGAAAGCGGTCGAGAAGGCGCAGGCGGACCTGGGGATGCCGGCGAGCGTGCAGGCGGGTTTTCAGGGGACGGCGGCGGCGTTTCGGGCGTCGCTGACGAACACGCCGCTGTTGATTCTGGCGGCGGTGGTGACGGTGTACATCGTGCTGGGGGTGTTGTACGAGAGCTACGTGCATCCGGTGACGATATTGAGCACGCTGCCATCGGCGGCGGTGGGTGCATTGCTGGCGTTGATGCTGTGCGGGCAGGATTTTTCGATCATTGCGTTGATCGGGATTATTTTGCTGATAGGGATTGTGGAGAAGAACGCGATCATGATGATCGATTTCGCGCTGGATGCGGAGCGGACGCAGGGGAAGAGTGCGTTCGATGCGATTTACCAGGCGTCGCTTTTGCGGTTCAGGCCGATCCTGATGACGACGATGGCGGCGCTGCTGGGCGGGGTGCCGCTGGCGCTTTCGAGCGGGACGGGGTCGGAGTTGCGGCGTCCGCTGGGGATAGCGATCGTGGGGGGACTGATTTTTTCGCAGATGCTGACGCTGTACACGACGCCGGTGATATACCTGGCGTTTGACGCGATTGCGCGGAAGGTGACGGGTGGGCGGAGGCGGGAGGAGGGAGCGGCGGAGGAAGGGGATTTGCCGGCGTTGCCGGCGCCGGAGGAAGCGCCGCTATTGCCGGCGGGGAGCGGCGGATTAGGGGGGCATCCGTGAGCGTATCGACGCCGTTCATTCACCGGCCGGTGGGGACGTCGCTGTTGACGGCGGCGATTGCGCTGGCGGGGATACTGGCGTATTTTTTGTTGCCGGTGGCGCCGCTGCCGGAGGTGGAATTTCCGACGATATCGGTGAACGCGGGGTTGCCGGGGGCGAGTCCGGAGACGATGGCGTCGAGCGTGGCGACGCCGCTGGAGCGGCAGTTCGGGCGGATCGCGGGGGTGACGGAGATGACGTCGACGTCGAGTCTGGGGTCGACGAGCATCACACTGCAATTCGCGCTGGACCGGGACATCAATGCGGCGGCGCGGGACGTGCAGGCGGCGATCAACGGGGCGCTGGGGAACCTGCCGGCGAATCTGCCGGGGCTGCCGACGTATCGGAAGGTGAATCCGGCGGATTCGCCGATATTGATGCTGACGTTGACGTCGGGCGCGTATGACCGGGCGCACATGTATGACGTGGCGACGACGATTCTGCAGCAGAAGCTGTCGCAGGTGGACGGGGTGGGGCAGGTATCGGTGTGGGGAGGGGCGAATCCGGCGGTGCGGGTGGAGATCAATCCGACGGCGCTCAACGGGCGGCACCTGAGCCTGGAGGATGTGCGGGCGGCGCTGTCGGCGGCGAACGCGAACCGTCCGAAGGGGGAGATTCAGGGTGCGCGTTTGTCGTACTCGCTGGCGACGACGGACCAGTTGCTGGGGGCGGCGGCGTACCGGAACCTGATCATCGGGATGCACAATGGCGCCCCGGTGCGCGTGGGGGATGTGGCGACGGTGGTGGATTCGACGGAGAACGTGCAGAACTCGGCGCTGGCGAACGGAAAGCCGGCGGTGCTGCTGGCGATCTTCCGGCAGCCGGAGGCGAACATCATCGACACGGTGGACCGTGTGAAGGCGTTGTTGCCGGAGTTTCGGGCATCGATACCTGCGGCGATGGATTTGAACGTGGTGATGGACCGGACGACGACGATCCGGGCGTCGGTGGATGATGTGGAATTCACGCTGCTGATGGCGCTGCTGCTGGTGGTGCTGGTGGTGTTCGTGTTTTTGCGGGACTGGCGTTCGACGCTGATACCGGGGGTGGCGGTGCCGGTGTCGCTGCTGGGGACGACGGGGGCGATGTACCTGCTGGGCTATTCGCTGGACAACCTGTCGCTGATGGCGTTGACGATATCGACGGGGTTCGTGGTGGATGACGCGATCGTGGTGGTGGAGAACATCACGCGGCATCTGGAGGCGGGGATGAAGCCGATGGCGGCGGCGTTGCGGGGGGCGCGGGAGATCGGTTTCACGGTGATGTCGATTTCGATATCGCTGGTGGCGGTGTTCATACCGATTCTGCTGATGGGTGGGATCGTGGGGCGGCTGTTCCGGGAATTCGCGGTGACGCTGTCGGTGGCGATCATGATGTCGATGATCGTGTCGCTGACGACGACGCCGATGATGTGCGCGATCCTGCTGAAGCATCGGCGGCCGGAGGAGCACGGGCGGATTTATCGTTTTTCGGAATGGGTGTTCGACCGGGTGCTGTGGTTTTACGAGTGGTCGCTGGGGTGGGTGTTGCGGCACCGGCTGATCATGCTGGTGGTGACGATCCTCACGATCGCGGTGACGGGGTGTTTGTTTTACGTGATTCCGAAGGGATTTTTCCCGGAGCAGGACGTGGGGCGGCTGGGGGGATCGGTGCAGACGGACCAGGACGCATCGTTTCAGTCGCTGACGAAGCTGCAGGAGGAGTATGCGCGGGTGGTGGGGCAGGACCCGGCGGTGGACAGCGTGATGGCGTTTGCGAACACGGGCGGGGTGCGATTTTTCGTGAGTCTGAAGCCGCTGGATGAGCGGGTGGGCGTGACGGAGGTGATCAGCCGGCTGCGGCGGAAGCTGGCGGGGGTTCCGGGGGCGACGCTGTATTTGAATGCGTTTCAGGACCTGCGGATCGGGGGTCGTCAGAGCCGGGCGGAATATCAGTATGCGTTGACGTCGGACAATCTGCAGGAGCTGGAGACGTGGGCGCCGAAGCTGATGGAGCGGCTGAAGACGATACCGGGGCTGGTGGATGTGAACAGCGACCAGCAGAACGCGGGGATCGAGGCGCATCTGGAGATCGACCGAGAGACGGCGGCGCGGCTGGGGATTTCGACGGCGGCGATCGATTCGATTTTGTACGATGCGTTTGGCCAGCGGCAGGTCTCGACGATGTTCACGGAGCTGAACCAGTATCACGTGGTGATGGAGGTGTCGCCGGAGTTTTCGCAGTCGCCGGACGGATTTGACTACACGTATTTGAAGGCGGCGGACGGGACGGAAGTGCCGCTGTCGTCGCTGGTGCATTATTCGCGGCAGGCGACGGCGACGTCGATCGGGCACCAGGGGGTGTTTCCGTGCATCACGCTGTCGTTCAATTTGTTGCCGGGGGTGTCGCTGGGGCAGGCGGTGGAGAAGATACAGGCGGCGGAGCGGGAGATGGGCGTGCCGGAGTCGTTGCATGGATCGTTTGCGGGGACGGCGCAGGCGTTTGAGTCGTCGGTGGAGACGCTGCCGCTGCTGTTTGTGGCGGCGATCGTGGCGGTGTACATCGTGCTGGGGATGTTGTACGAGAGCTTGATACACCCGGTGACGATATTGAGCACGCTGCCGTCGGCGGGGGTGGGGGCGCTGCTGGCGCTGTTGCTGTTTCACGTGGATTTGAGCCTGATGGCGGCGATCGGGATCATTCTGCTGATCGGGATCGTGAAGAAGAACGCGATCATGATGATTGATTTTGCGATCGAGCTGGAGCGGCGGGAGAAGACGTCGCCGGCGGAGGCGATTTACCAGGCGGCGCTGCTGCGGTTCCGGCCGATTCTGATGACGACGATGGCGGCGTTGTTCGGCGGGTTGCCGCTGGCGTTGGGGACGGGGACGGGGTCGGAGCTGCGGCGGCCGCTGGGGATCGCGATAGTGGGGGGGCTGATTTTTTCGCAGATGCTGACGTTGTACACGACGCCGGTGATTTATCTGTACCTGGACCGGCTGCGGTTGTGGGTGACGGGGCAGGAGGCGAGCGGCGGGCAGGTTCCTCCGGGCACGCATCACGGGCATGGACAAGGATTTCCAGTGGGAGCACCGGCACAGGCATGAAAGGCGGAATGGTCGGAATGATGGTTATCAGGGCGACTGGCGTGCGGCGGGGCATGAGCGGGAAGCGGCTTTGCGCGGGGTCGCTGGCGTTGGTCCTGGGGGCGGCGGCGGCGCTGCTGCCGGCGTGCAAGGTGAGTCCGGACTACAAGAGGCCGCCGCTGAATGTGCCGGGGGAATTCAAGTCTGCGACGACGATGTCGTCCTCGACGGAGCCGGCGTTCGGTCAGGATTGGTGGGTGGTGTTTGGAGATGCGGAGCTGAACGCGCTGGAAGAGCGGGCGGTGTATGGGAACCAGAACGTGAAGGCGGCGATGGCGCGGGTGGCGGAGGCGCGGGCGGCGTTGAGGGTGACGCGGAGCCAGTTTTATCCGGTGGTGACTGCGGATCCGTCGGTGACGCGATCGCGCGCGGGCGCCGGGCGCAGCGGCAGCGGTGTGACGTCGACGAACATCCGGATACCGTTTGACGTGTCGTATGAGGTGGACATCTGGGGGCGGATATCGCGGAGCGTGGAGGCGGGCAAGGCGCAGTTGAAGGAGTTCGAGGCGGCGTTCGCGGTGGTGCTGCAGACGCTGGAGGCGGATGTGGCGTCGGATTATTTTTCGCTGCGTCTGCTGGATCGGCAGAGCGCGATTTTGACGCGCGAGATCGAGGAGTATCGGCGGCAGGAGAATCTGATCCAGCAGAAGGTGGATGCGCAGATCGCCAATTCGAAGCTGGATCTGGCGCAGGTGCAGTCGGTGCTGGAGACGACGGTCACGCAGGAGGCGGACCTGCGGCGGCAGCGGGCGGAGTTTGAGCACGCGATCGCGGTGCTGCTGGGGGTTCCGCCGGCGGAGTTTTCGCTGGAGGTGCGGGAGCAGACGCTGGCGGCGCCGGGGATACCGGCGGGGCTGCCGGTGGATCTGTTGTATCGGCGGCCGGACGTGGCGGAGGCGGAGCAGGCGCTGATCGCGGCGAACGCGAACGTGGGGGTGGCGATGGCGAATTTTTATCCGGTGGTGACGCTGACGGGGGCGGCGGGGTTTGAGTCGTTTGATTTGCAGCACGTGGCGAACTGGCAGAGCACGTTCTGGTCGCTGGGGCCGGACGTATCGATTCCGCTGTTCACCGGCGGGCGGCTGACGGGGCAGTTGCGGCAGGCCAAAGCGACGTATGATGAGATTCTGGCGGATTATCGGCAGGCGGTACTGACGGCGTTTCAGGATGTGGAGGACAACCTGTCGGACTTGCACCTGCGGGCGGAATCGGAGGCGGCGGCGGAGAAGGCGGTGGCGGCGGCGAGCGAGTATCGGCGGTTGTCGGACATCGAGTATCGGCAGGGAATCATCGATGCGTTGACGCTGATCGATGCGGACCGGACGCTGCAACAGGCGGAGATCACGGAGGCGCAGATCGAGGCGGCGCGGCTGACGTCGACGGTGCTGTTGATCAAGAGTCTGGGCGGGGCGTGGAACGAGGCGGAGCCGACGCGGATGCCGGTGCCGTTTCCGCCGCCGACGGGGACGGGGCCGATGCCCGAGACGATGCCGTCGATGACGCGGCCGGCAAGCGCGCCGGCGATGGGGGGTTGAGGGGACGGGGCGGCGGAGGTGTTGGCTGATAATTCGCGAGGGTCCGGGGAGTGCGGCGGCAATGGCAGAGGCGGGTGCGCGCGGGGGCTGGAGAGGGCGGGCGTGGGGGATAGTTCTTGCAAGGGGGGGGAGGGGCCGGTAGTCTTAGCGCATCCCATTCTGCATGTTGACAGGCACTTGTGCATGATCGAAGCCGTCCTATTTGATTTAGGCGACACCCTGATTGACTTTGGCGTTGGCCGGCGGGAGGCGGAGGTGCTGTTTCGTCGTGGCGCGCGGCTGACGTACGAGCACCTGGCGGCGCGGGGGTTGCGGGTGCCGAGTTTTGATGTGTATTTCACCGCGCATTACGGCCGGATGCGGCGGGCGTATGTGTGGTCAAAGGTGTCGCGGCGGGACTTTTCGTACGCGCGGGTGCTGGGGGCGGCGGCGCGGGCGCTGCGGTTGCCGTTGACGGATGGGGATTTGCACGATCTGGCGGGGCTGTGGTATCGGCCGATCTGTGCGACATCGCACACGGATCCGGGCGTGCGGCACATGCTGGAGCAGTTGCGTCGTGCGGGGACGAAGCTGGGGATTGTGTCGAACACGCTGGTGCCGGCGCATTGCCTGGATCAGCATCTGGAGGAGGAGGGGCTGCTGGAGTATTTTCCGGTGCGGGTGTATTCGTCGGCGGTGCGGTATCGGAAGCCGCATGCGCGGATTTTCGAGATGGCGTTGGCGCAGATCGGGACGCCGGCGTCGCGGACGGTGTTCATCGGGGATTTGCTGGCGACGGATATTTTCGGGGCGAAGCGTGCGGGGATGCGGACGATCTGGAAGCCGGCGCGGAACAAGCCGTTTGCGAAGGCGCCCGATGCGCCGCATCGGCGTGCGCCGGATGTGGTGATACCGAAGGTGACGCATTTGCCCGAGGCGCTGCGGCAGTTCGGGTGGCGGCCGACGCGTGTGCGGGAGACGGCGGTGGCGTGAGGGGAAGTGTCCATAACGGGCGGGGACCGGCACGGACGACGTAAATGGCCACGAAAAGCATGGCGCGGCGAGGGCCGCAACCAAAAGAGGCGGCGCTGTGCTTGGGCGAGCGTCCCGGGGTCTTCAACGCGGAGGGCGCGGAGAACGCGGAGGGCGCGGAGGGACGACGATGGCCTCCCCCCACCCCGAGACGACGAGGTAAAGTGGCCGCGAAAGGCACGAAAAACACGAAAAGTTGTGATCTGAAAATCTTCTTAGGGCGCGAAGACTTGGCGCGATAGTCGTACGAAAAGCACGCAACGGGCGATTGGTGGCGGGGTGAAGTAGATGTTTCACGTCGGTGGATTCGCGCTTCACGGGTCCGGTGAAGCGTGCGGATTTGGATGGGGTGGTGTTGGCGATTTACTGGCCGCTGGGGCGGGTGCGGTTTTTTCGGTAGCGGCGAGCGGTGGGATCAGAGGGATTCGGCGAGGTGGACGAGGCCGCGGATGCCGTCGCCGGGGAGGCGGGTAAAGGTGTGGTGTTGGCGGGGGGAATTCCAGGCGGCGTGCATGGCAGCGGCGAGATCGGAGGCGCCGCCCATTTCGTAGACGCGCTTCTGGAGGGGGTGGAGGTTGGCGAGCATTTCGATGTTGTGGCGGCTTTCGGAGAGGAGGCCGCGGAGGATGGCCTGGAGAAACTGGTCGCGCGTGGCGCTCAGGGTGATGCGATCGAAGGCGGCGCCGATGGGGGCGTCGGGAGCGGGGATGGCGGCGCGGTCGCCGGCGAAGGCGGGGAGGCAGCGCGGGGCGAGGGGATCGGGCGGAGAGGAGGCGGCGGTGCGGCAGGCGCGGCGGAGGGCGGCGAACCATTGGGGGTCGGAGAGATCGCGGAACAATTCGCGGCGGGCCCAGGCGGTGGCGCTGCCGGCGGCGGCGATGGTGCGGACGGCGAGCCAGGTGGCGCGGGTGGCGAAGGGTCCGTTGGGACGTCCGACGCCGACGGGGCGGGTGAGGATGCCCTCGGCGGGTGCGGGCGAGGTGAGCGAGAGGGCGAGGACGTCGGTGGAGCCGGCGTTGTGGGAGAGTTGGCCGGGGCGCATGGGGGTTTGGATGACGGCGGCGGAGGTATCGACGAAGCCGCCGGTGACGGGGGTGCCGGGGGTGAGACCGAGGCGGCGGGCGGCGGCGGGGGTGAGGCGGCCGGAGATTTCGTCGGCCCAGGCGAGGCGCGGGAGAGAGGCGGGGCGGATGCCGACGGCATGGCAGGCGGCGGGATCCCAGGAGAAATCGGTAATGCGGCAGAGGCCCAAGAAGACGGCGTTGGAAGGATCGATGACCCATTGGCCGGTGAGGTGGTGGGCGATGAGGCTGGAGAGTTGTCCGGCGCGGGCGTCATTTTTGAGGAGGGCGGGTTGATGTTGGGCGAGCCAGGCGAGGGTGGAGGCGCCGATGCCGCCGGGATAGGGGAGGTTGCCGAGGCGTGAGAGCCAGGTGCGTTTGGGGAGGCGGGCGAGGAGTTGGCGGGCGGTGTCGGTGGAGCGGCGGTCCTGGTGGGTGATGATGGGGGTGCGCGGGCGGCCGGCGGGGTCGGTGACGATGACGCCGCTGGAGAAGGTGCCGTAGGCGATGATGTCGACAGCCCCCCTGCCGGCGGTGGCTTCGCGGGCGGCTTTGGCGAGGGCGCTGAGGAGGCGCGTGGGATCGACCTCGACGCGCGGGCCATCGAAATGGGTGGGGTAGGCGGCCTTGGCGCGGGCGGCGAAGCGGCAGCCATCCCAGTAGCCGGCTTTGACGGAGGAGGAACCGCTGTCGAGGGCGAGGATGCGCATGGTTGCTCAGCGACGGTAAATAGCCACGAAAAACACGCAAGACACGAAAAGACGACGGGGACTTTCCACAAATGGCCACAAATGCGCACGAATGCCGTGTGTTGTGATGCGCGTTGCGGTCGCGCGGCGCCTTTCCGGAAAATTGGTTGCTTTTGGTACTTTTTTCTCTCGACAGTTGGGACGGGCGAACTGTGAAAACCTAGTTGCAGTGATTTGCGTAGATTTGTGGATAATTTTCGTCGTCAGGGGGATGATTTGATGGGGGCGGGTCCGGGTTCGACGTTGCTCGGGGAGATGCCGGGGGGCAGGACGCTGGAGAAGCGGGCGGATTCGGCGAACATCTGGTCGCCGCGCATGTGACCTTCGACATGGACGGGCATGTAGCGATCGAGTTTGTCGAGGGTGGTGGGATGATTGTCGAGATAGAACCTGGTGTTGACGTCGTATTTGACCTCGACGATGTTGGGGATGGCGGCTTGGCCGCCGATGCTTTTGGGGTTGTTATTTTCGCTGATGATCATGGTGGAGGTGGTGAAGCGGAGGCTGATGATGTTGCCGGAGAAGGAGCGGTAGTCAGGATCGTTGGGGCGGGCGGAGGAGGCGGCGTGGTGGGAGGCGCAGGCGGCGAGGAGGAGGGGTAAGGCGAGGAGCGCGAGAGCGGGTCGGGGCATCAGGGTTCTCCTGCGAGAGGGAGGGCTCGTTCGAGAAGCGCGTCTGTGGAGGCATCTTCGGGAGCGTCGAGCCAGTGTACAGCGCTTTGCGCCGGCGGCCAGCGTTTGAGCCAGGTGCGTTGCATTTTGGCGAGGTGGCGGGTTTGGATTTTGATTTGCTCGACGGCGTCTTCGAGAGCTTGCGGCGTCTGGCGGCCGGCGAAGTAGGCGAGGAGTTCCTTGTAGCCGACGGCGCTGGCGGCTTCGGGAGAAAAGCCGCGCGGGTCCTGGCGGAGGCGGTCGACTTCCTCGAGCAGGCCGGAAGCCATCATGGTTTTGACGCGGGCGTTGATGCGGCGGTTGAGGGCGTCCTTGTCGCGGCGGATGCCGAGGTAGCGGGCGCGGAGTTGCGGGTGTTCGGCGGCCCACTGGGTTTGCAGGGTGGTGATGGGGGTGCCGGTGAGCTGATAAACCTCGAGGGCGCGGACGATGCGGCGGAGGTCGTTGGGGTGGATGCGCGTGGCGGCGGCGGGATCGATGGAGGCGAGTTGCTGGTGCAGAGCGGCGCTGCCTTCGGTGTGGGCGCGGGCGTGGAGGGTGGCGCGGATGTGGGGATCGGCGCTGGGGCCTTCGAAGAGGCCTTCGATGAGGGCGCGGAGGTAGAGGATGGTGCCGCCGATGAGGATGAGGGGGCGGTTTTCTCTTGCGGCGGCATCGATGTGCGGGCGGGCTTCGGCGGCGAAGCGGGCGGCGGAGTAGGTATCCCAGGGGTCGGCGACGTCGATCATGAGGTGGGGGATGCGGGCGCGGGTTTCGGGGGAGGGCTTGGCGGTGCCGATGTCCATGCCGCGGTAGACCTGCATGGAATCGACGGCGAGGAGTATGGCGCCGGTGCGCGCGGCGAGGGCTTCGGCGAGGTCGGACTTGCCGGAGGCGGTGCAGCCGAGGATGACGAGGGGGGGCATGGGAGGGGCCAGTAGTCAGTAGTCAGAAGTCAGAAGTCAGGGGTCGGTGCGCTGGTGCGACACGCGTGGGATGGAACGTATACTAGGGGTACAGTTGAGTAAAGCGTCGATGGAGCAGGGTGCAGGTATGGCGTCGGATTCGTTGTCGGAAGTGCTGCGCGAGGTGATGGCGCATACGTCGGCGGCGATGGCGGTGATCGACGGGGGGAGGCAGCGTTTTCGGTGGTGCAATGCGGCGTATCAGCGGGAACTGGAGGAGCCCTACCGGACGCGCGGGGTGGCGGGGGCGGCGTATACGGATGTGTTCCCGGAGGCGCGGAAGGTGGGGCTGGAGGCGAATCTGCTGCGGGTGATCGGGGAGCGGTGCACGCTGACGTTTCCGGAATTTGAATATGGGAGCGCGTCCGGGGGAGTGCGGTACTGGCGCGTGGAGATGTCGCCGCTGGCGGGGCCGGAGGAGGCGGGGCCGGCGGATGTGTTGATTCAGGCGTATGAGGTGACGGAAGCGGTGCGGTCGCGGCGGGAGGCATTGGCGCTGGCGGAGCAGCTTCAGGCGTCGAACGAGCGGTGGGAACTGGCGTTGCGGGGGACGCAGGATGGGCTGTGGGACTGGGACGTGCGGAGGGATGAGGTGTACTGGTCGCCGCGGGCGAAGGAGATGGTGGGGTATGGCGCGCAGGAGATCGCGACGCGGGAGGCGGTGCGGGAATTGATGCATCCTGAGGACCGGGAAGCGACCTGGGGAAAGGTGGTGGCGCAGCTGGAGGGGAAGGGGGATTTCCTGGAGGTGGAATATCGGCTGCGGCACAAGGCGGGGGGCTACCGGTGGGTGCTGGCGCGGGGGCTGATCGTGCGCGACCAGGCGGGCAGGGCGATGCGGGTGGTGGGGTCTCACCGGGACGTGACCCAGCGGCGGGAGATGGAGGACGATCTGCGGTCGAACGAAGGGCGTCTGCAGGTGGCGCTGGAGGCGGCGAAGCTGGGGTTGTGGGAGGTGGATTTTGCGACCGGGGCGGTGGCGGAATCGGAGGCGATGCTGAAGCTCTTTGGGGTTCCGGCGGGCAAGCGGCACGGGCATGCGTCGGAGTGGTCGCAGTATTTTGATCCGGCGGATTTGGGGCCGCTGCAGGAGGCCTATTTCGCGGCGGTGGCGGGGGCGGGGGATTTCACGGCGGAGACGCGACTGCGCGGGGCGGACGGCGTGACGCGCTGGGTGTCGGGGCGGGGGCGGGTGATCCGCGGACCCGGCGGCGCGCCGCTGCGGATGGTGGGCGTTTGTTCGGAGATCACGGCGCAGCGGCAGGCGCAGGAGGAACTGGAGAAGGCGAAAGATGAGGCGGAGGCGGCGAATCTGGCGAAGGATCGGTTCCTGGCGGTGCTGTCGCATGAACTGCGCACGCCGCTGACGCCGGTGGTGATCACGCTCGCGGCGCTGGAGAACGATGGCACGCTGCCGGAGGGAGTGCGGCAGGATGTGGGGATGATCCGGCGGAACATCGATCTGGAAACGCAGTTGATCGACGATCTGCTGGATGTGACGCGGATCGCCAATGGAAAGCTGCGGTTGAGCCCGCGGGCGGTGAAGGTGCACGAGCTGCTGGAGCATGTCTGCACGATCTGCGCGGCGGATGCACGGGCGAAGGGGATCAGCCTCGCGTGTCGGCTGGAGGCGGAGCGGGACCTGGTGGAGGCGGATCCGGGGCGTCTGGAGCAGGTGTTCTGGAATCTGGTGAAGAACGCGATCAAGTTCACGCCGGGGGGCGGCCAGGTGGAATTGCTCACGCGGCAGGAGGAGGAGGCGGAGAGTGCGTGGCTGCGGGTGAGCGTGCGCGACACGGGGGTGGGCATTGTGCCGGAGGTGAAGGAGCGGATTTTCAATGCGTTCGAGCAGGGGGAGCAGACGGTGACGCGGACGTTCGGAGGGTTGGGACTGGGGCTGGCGATTTCCAAGGCGATCGTGGAGCTGCACGGGGGAACGATCGGTGTGGAGAGCGAGGGGAAAGGGAAGGGGGCAACGTTTCATGTGATGCTGCCGTTGAAGGCGCAGGTGCGGGACGTGGACGAGGCGGCGCGGGGCGCGGACAGGTCGCGCGGGGCAGGCGTGGATGGCAAGGGGCTGCGGATTCTGCTGGTGGACGATCATGTGGACACGCTGCGGGTGACGGAGCGTCTGCTGGGGGCGCTGGGGATGCGGGTGAGCAAGGCGGCGACGATGCGCGAGGCGGTGGCGGCGGCGGAGGGTGAGCCGTTCGATCTGCTGATTTCGGACATCGGGCTGCCGGACGGATCGGGGCTGGAGCTGCTGGGGCAGGTGCGGCGGGTGCAACCGGGGCTGCCGGCCATTGCGCTGAGCGGATTCGGGATGGAAGCGGACATGGAGCGGAGCCTGGAGGCGGGGTTTCGGGCGCACCTGACCAAGCCGGTGGAACCGGAGGAATTGGAGCGGGCGATACGGGAAGCGGTTGAGGGGGAAAGGCGAAACGCAAGAGTCAACACGCAAAGCGGGTGATGGCGAGGGACCTGGGGCGGGGGCGTTGCTATGGCGGGGCGGAAGGCCCAAACCGTATACTCTCCGCCTATGACCGACACCGCGGCGAAAGATTCGATTCATGCGATTGATCCGGCGACGCTGACGCCGGCGATGCGGCAGTATCAGCAGTACAAGCAGCAGTATCCGGATGCGATTTTGTTTTTTCGCATCGGGGATTTTTACGAATGCTTTTACGAGGATGCGCGGACGGTGGCGCGGGTGCTGGGGGTGGCGCTGACGGCGCGGAGCAAGGGAGAGAATCCGGTGCCGATGGCGGGGGTGCCGTTCCATGCGGTGGAGACGTATCTGCATCGGATGATCGCGGCGGGGTACAAGGTGGCGATCTGCGAGCAGATGGAGGATCCCAAGAATGCCAAGGGGGTGATCAAGCGGGAGGTGACGCGGCTGGTGACGCCGGGGACGCTGACCGAGGAGGCGATGCTGGATGGGCGGGAGGAGAATTTTCTGGCGGCGGCGGTTTGTGGAAACGCAAAAGGCAAAGCACAAAACGCAAAAACGGGGGGAGGTGACGTAGCGACTGCGGAGGGTGGGGATATTTGTGCGCTGGCCTGGTGCGAGCTTTCGACGGGGAAGTTTCTGACGTTTGTCGGCTCGGCGGCGGCGTGCCGGGAGGAAGTGGCGCGGGTGCGGCCGCGGGAATTGCTGTTCGCGGAGGGCGGGGACCAGCAGGGCGGCGCGGCGCCGGGGTGGGTGGAGGATTTTCGCGGTGCGATTGCCGGGGGCGGCGCCGGGCCGGCGCTCACGGGCAGGCCGGCGTGGCAGATGGATGGCCATCATGCGGCGCAGATGCTCAAGTCGCACTATGGGGTGGCGTCGTTTGGGGGGTTTGGCTATGAGACGGACGGGGAGTTGGCGCTGCGGGCGGCGGGGGCGCTGGTGGCGTATCTGCATGAGACGCAGAAGGCGGCGCTGGAGCATTTGCAGCCGCCGCGGGCGTTCGAGCGGACGCGGCACCTGGTGATCGATCCGACGAGTCTGCGCAGCCTGGAAGTGCTGCGGACGATGCGGGGCAACGGGGTGGAGGGATCGCTGGTGGGGGCGATCGATCGGACGCTCACGCCGATGGGCTCGCGGCTGCTCAGGAACTGGCTGTGCTATCCGCTGCGCGATGTCGGGGAGATTTGCCGGCGTCACGATGCGGTGGAGCAGCTTGTCGGCGAGGAGCAGGCGCTGACGAAGATCCGTGCGGCGCTGGCGGAATGCTCGGACATCGAGAGGATCACGGCGCGCTTGTGCTGCCGGCGGGCGAGTCCGCGGGACCTGGTGGCGCTGGCGCGGAGCCTGGGGACGCTGACCTCGGCGGCGGTGACGCTGGCGGAATTGGCGGCGCAGGGCGGGGATGGACGGCATTGGGAGGCGCTGCTGGATGCGGCGCCGGCGGGCAACGACATCGCGGCGGAGATCACCTGCTGCATTGTCGACGAGCCGCCGGGGCATCTGCGGGATGGGAACATCATTCGCGATGGATGCAATGCGGAGCTGGATCGGCTGCGGGCGCTGTCGCGCGATTCGCGCACATTTCTGGCCGAGTATCAATCGAAGCTGATCGCCCGCTGCAGCATTCCGTCGCTGAAGGTCGGCTACAACAAGGTGTTCGGGTTTTATATCGAAGTGACGAACACGCATGTGGAGAAGATTCCGGCGGACTTCATCCGCAAGCAGACGGTGCGGAACGCGGAGCGCTACATCACGCCGGAGCTGAAGCAGTATGAATCGGATATTTTAACGGCGCAGGAGCGGGGCCTGGCGCTGGAGCAGGAGATTTTCGAGAACCTGCGCACGAAGCTGGCGGAGCGCGTGGAGACGCTGCAGAAGCTGGCGGCGTGTGCGGCAGAGCTGGATGTGTTTGGGGGGCTGGCGACGCTGGCGCGGGCGCGGCGCTATTGCCGGCCGATGATGACCGGTGAGAAGGTGCTGGCGATCGAGGATGGGCGCCATCCGGTGGTGGAGCAGACGCTGGGGGAGAAATTCGTGCCCAACGACACGGCCATGGGCGAGAAGTCAGAAGTCAGCAGTCAGAAGTCAGAAGGGGTGACGCTGCATCTGATTACCGGGCCGAACATGGCGGGCAAGTCAACGTATATTCGGCAGGTGGCGCTGCTGGTGCTGATGGCGCAGGCGGGGTCGTTCATTCCAGCCAAGCGTGCGACGATCGGGGTGGTGGATCGGCTGTTCACGCGCGTGGGGGCCTCCGACGACCTGGCCGGCGGGCAGTCGACGTTCATGGTGGAAATGACCGAGACGGCGAACATCCTGCATCATGCGACGGAGCAGTCGCTGGTGATTCTGGATGAGATCGGGCGGGGGACGTCGACGCTCGACGGGCTGGCGCTGGCGTGGGCGATCGCGGAGTTTCTCGCGGACACGACCAGGGCGCGAACGCTCTTTGCGACGCACTATCACGAGCTGACCGAGCTTGCGGAGACGAGCAAAGCGGTGGCGAATTACAACGTGCTGGTGCGCGAGTGGGAGGACCAGGTGGTCTTCATGCACCGCATCGCGCCGGGCCAGGCGGACAAGAGTTACGGGGTGCAGGTGGCGCGGCTGGCGGGGGTGCCGCGGAGCGTGATCGCGCGGGCGCGGGCGTTGATGGGGCAACTGGCGGTGCACGTGGGCAAGAGCGGGAGGGCCAAGGCCGCGGCGGCGACGGTGACCCCGCAGATCGGGATGTTTGATCCTGTCGATCAGCAGGCGCTCACGCAGCTTCGCGCCCTGGACATGAACCGCATGAGCCCGATGCAGGCGTGGGAAGCGCTCAAGGCGCTGCAGGGGATGGTGGAGCAGAAGAAGGGCGGCTGAGGTCAGCGCGGGGCGGCGGGCGGCAAGGGCGCTTTATTTGCCGCGGGATTCGATGATCGAGATGGTCAGCGTGGCGGCGGATTGGACGGATTGATCCTTCTCGGTCACGCGCAGATGGGCTTTCAGGGCGGGGATGCTGGCGCGCGTGCCCAGGGTTTCCAGGAGATGGCAGGCCTCGACGCGCACGGCGGGATCGTCGCTTTCAAGCTGTGCCGCCACCGCCTTCTCCGCGACCGGTCCCATGGCCAGCAGACAGCGCCGCGTCCACAGACGCTCCTGGGCGTCTGACAACAGCGGCGCCACGGCCTGCGCCAGCCCTTCGGTCTTCAGGGCCGCGGCCAGATCGAGCAGGTCATGGCGCGCGTCGCCGGTGGCCTGCGGTATCTTTTCGGCGAGGACCTTTTCGGTCGATGCATCCGCCCAGTGATGAAGCGACGTGAGGGCGGCGGTGTGAATGGCCAGATCGGGATCCGCAAGGAGATCGGCCAGCGCCCCGGTGACGGCGGAACGGTCGTCGCCGGGCACGGGCTTTTGCTTGCCCAGCCAGACGGCGCTTTGATAGCGCGTGTTCCAGTCGTGATGCTTCAGGCGCGTCACCGCGTCGGCGATGGACTCGGGCGTGGGCGAGGAGGGAATGGGAACAATGGCGGGTGCGGGCGGATCGTTGTTCGTGCCCGGCACATCGGGCGCGGCGGGAAAATGCGAAGCGACCTGAAGGGTGGCGTCCGCGGCGGGGGTCGCCGGGGCGGCGGGAACATCCGGAGCGAACGTGGCCACGGCGGAATTGTCGGCGATCCCGGACTGCGGCTCGGAGGGTCCGGCAGGAGCGAGCGTCTCCGAGCGCTCGGCGGCGGCGGGAGGCGGCGAGGAGGGGCTGTAAGAAGCGGTGGATTCCAGCGGCGGCGCTCCGGTGCCGAAATGGAACGTGGAAAACGCGGACTCGAAAACGGGTTCGGCCTGCGCCCATTGGGAGTTGAGCGCCATGCCCATCACCGTATAGAGCTTGCGGTCGGCCGTCATGATCATCAGCGCGCGGCCGCGGGCGGGCTGGCCGTTGATCACCAGATCCAGGTCGGCGAGGTAGCCCGGATGGCCATCGACGGCGACGCTGTGAACGTCGGCCAGCTTGCCGGTCAGGCCCGAGAGCGGAATGTTTTTGCCCCTGGAGACCATGAGCACCGCGCCCAGGGCCGCCTTGGGGGGGTTTCTGTCGACGGCGACGCCAATGACTTCGCCGGGCCTGACGGTCACGATGTAATCGCCGGTCGTGGGCGAGGAATTGCTGCGCGTGCCGCCGGCGGCGCGGGGGTAATTCATCGAGGTGTTGGTGATTGCATCGAAGTGGGGATGGGGATCGAGCGCGGCGGAATCGACCATGTGGAGTGAAGCGGGGGGGAAATTGGGGCTGATCGCTCCCATGCCGATAAGGAAGCCCTTAACAAACGCGCCGCCGATCATCAGCACGATGAGGACGACACATGCGATGAGTACCTTGGAAATGACTCCGGCGCGGGCTCGCACGGTGAATCTCCCAGCAAGATGTGATGGCGTCGGGACAGTCAGAAAGGACGCCCTTAACCTATCGATTCAACGGGGCGAAAACAATAGCTCCGCGCCGGGAAACGGAGGCTTTTCGCGGGGGCCGTCCCTATACTGCACGCATGCGAGAAAATGAATTTCTTCATTTTGTTTTTCAAAACTCCCCGGCGAGCGCTCAGGTGCCCATCGGCGTGGGAGACGACATGGCGGCGGTGCGGCTGGCGCGACGGGGGGAGCAGGGTGAGCAAGCGCCCGAGGGGAACGCGGGTGGGGATGAGTCGCTGGCGCTGCTGAAGATCGATCAATGCCTCGACGGGGTGCACGTGGATCTGCGCCGGCACTCGGCGGCGCAGGCGGGGCGCAAGGCCGTGAACCGCTGTCTTTCGGATTGTGCGGCGATGGCGTGCGTGCCGGCGGCCATCACGATCAGCGTGGCGCTGCCGCGGGAAGGTCCCGGGAGCGGCGAGGCGTTTGCGCGGGATCTTTTTGTGGCGTGCCGGGATGCCGCGGCGGAGTTTGATTGCCCGCTGGTCGGCGGGGATACCGCCATCTGGGACGGCCGGCTGGTGATCGTCGTTTCCGCGCTGGGCCGGCAGGCGCCCGGCGTCATCCCCGTGCGCCGCGATGGAGCGAAAATCGGGGATGCACTGTTCGTTTCCGGAGCGCTCGGCGGATCGATCCTCGGCCGGCATCTGACCTTCACGCCACGCATCGCGCTGGCCCAGACGCTGGCCCGCGCGGCAGGCACGGGACCCGCCGGCGCGCTCCATGCCATGATGGATCTCTCCGATGGCCTGGCTGCGGATTTGCCCCGCCTCTGCGCCGCTTCCCGCGCCGGAGCGGATATCCACACCGCCAATCTCCCGGTGCATGAGGACGCCTGGCGGCTCTCCGAAAAAGACCGCCTGCCGGCCGCCCTGCACGCGCTCATCGACGGCGAGGATTACGAACTGCTTTTCGCAATCGACCCGGAAGCGGCGCCGAAAATCGTCGGCCTGTCGGATGTGCCGTTGACCGTCATCGGCACGGTCACCGCGGGACCGGAACTGCGGCTGATCGACCCTTCGGGCGCTGCGCACCCCTGGCCCAAGGGGGGATGGGAACATCGGGGATGACGCCCTGGAGAAGGCCCTGTCACGCCAGGTCGCGGTAAATCGCCAGCGGCGTCAGGCTCAGCGCCGGAAACTGCGGGGCGCTGGCCACCCGGTGAATCCGGTTCACCGCCAGCGCCAGCCGCTCGAACATGTCCTCCACCGCATTGCCCGTGGGCATCACCGGCGTGTTGTCCGCCTTGCCCGCGTTGACCATCCCCAGCACCTTCCACCCGGAATTGCCCGGCCCCGCCGCATCGATGTCGCAGCCATATTTCTGCGAGATCACCGCCGGACTCTCGAGAAATCCCCCGGGCAAACAGGTGCCGACGAACATTTCGCCGCGCTGGCTGCCGGTGGGAACGACCTTCAGCCGCACCGCCTGGCCGAAGAGTTCGCGCACCACCTCCGTCAGCTCTTCCATCTTCCAGCCCTCGAGGTCCTTGAGCTGCCGCTGATGTTCCTTCACCTTGTCATCGAGTTCCTGCTGCGTGATCTGGTGGGCTTCGCGGCGTTGCTTGAGCGCGGAAAGCTCCGCCCGCTGCGTCACCTTCAGCATCCGCGGCATCGTTTCCATCACGCTGGCCAGCCAGGGATAATCCAGCAGCCGCACCAGCCCGGTCGTGCGGATGAACTGGCCATCCTGAAAAAGCTGCGGGCTCCACTGGGAAAAATCGTACGCCGCGCCGACGTCCGCGATGCGATCCCGCAGCGCCGCTTCGAGCCCCGCGAACACCGACGCATGCAGGCTGCGCGTTTCGCCCTCGTGCCTGTAAAAGCGGCGATCGTCGGCCAGAGCGCCCGACAGCACGGACAGCCCGCTCGCCCCGGCGCCGCCGTCGCCCGGCGCCGCCTGCGCCGCCAGCACGCGCACGCGCTCCCAGTCCAGATAGATGTAGTCACGCAGCGGCATCGTCATGGCAGGGCCTCCCAAAACGGTCACGCAGCATCGCCCCATCGGTGGGCGGCGTCAATTGCTATAATGGGCGAGAATCGGCGGAGAAGCTGACCGGAAAAGACACGGAGGCCCAGGCCATGCGGACGATCCACTGGTTGGCGGCGATCGTGGTCACAGCCGCCGCCGCGGTGATTCCGGCGGCGGCGCAGACCCAGACCTCCAGCGGCAATGCCGTCGGCGGCGTGGCGATCACCACCGAGGGACTGCTGCACATCCCGCGCACCAGCGTCGCCCATCTCCCGCTGACGCCGCAGAAAAACGCCACCCTCGTCTACATTTCGCTCCCCCACCTCCTGGCCGACGCCAAGGCGCTCGTCGATGCCGGCCGCCCGCTGCCGCCGGAAATCCGCTTTCTCCACGGCCTCACGCAGATTCAATACCTCTTCGCTTTCCCCCAGGAGCACGACCTGGTCATCGCCGGCCCGGCTGAAACGGTGCGCGCGGACAACCCGCTGGAACCCGTCGGCGCCGCCAGCGGTCGCCCGGTGTTGCAGTTCGACGACCTGGCCGTGGTATTCCGCGCGCTTTACTCCGGCGGCGGCAACGGCGGGCGCGGGCGGGACTTCTTCGGCTGTTCCATCGATCCGGCCCCCGGAGAAATCGCCGCCGCCGACGCCCTGGTCGCACGCTACGGCGCCGATCGCCAGCGCCTCCTCGAAGAAATGCACAAAGCCATCGGACCCGAGCAGGTGAAGATCTTCGGCGTGCCCGAGGATTCCCGCGTCGCTCTGACCATGGTCGCCGCCGATTACCGCCTCAAACGCCTCAGCATGGGTCTGGAAATCGCCCCGGGCATCGGCAGCGCGCTGGGCAGCTCCGGCGCCGGCCGCTTCTGGTTCCGGCCCAGTTACGACCCCCTGCTGGTCTCGCGCGACGGTCTCAGTTACGCCTTCCGCGGCAAGCGACTCGAAGTGTCCGTCGGTGAAATCGATGCGCAAACCGGTCCCGTGCCGCCTTCCGTCACCCGCTTCAGCAAGCAATTCACCGACAAAATGGACCTCGTCGCAGGACGGGTCGATGCCGTCGCCGATCTGCAGAACATCACCGACCTGTTCCTGCTGGCGGCGATTGTGCGGCAGGATGGGCTCGCGACCAGGACCGGCACCGATCTCTCGTGGCTGCTGGCCGCCGACAAATTCCACGTGGCCAGCGTCCCGGTGCCGCGCACCGCCGAAACACTGATCACCGTCAGCGGCGACGAACTCGCCCGCGGCGGCGTCGCCATCGCCGGCCGGGGCATGGGACGCATGGCCCGGGGCAACGGCGACGCCATTCTCGCCTCCGTGCGCCGCCGTCCCACGGACAGCTGGTGTATCACCGCGCCGCTCAAATAGCCGCATGGCCCGCAACGCCGGGCGCTCAGGCGATCGTCTTGACCACGCCGCCCTCCGCGCGGATGCTCGCGCCATTCACGCCCGCCGCCAGCGGACTGCACAGGAACGCCACCACGTTGGCGATTTCCTCCGGCGTCTCGAAGCGCTTCAGCAGCGAGCTGGGCCGCACGTGCGCGAAAAACTCCTTCTCGATCTCCGCCGGCGCCTTCTGCTGCGCCGCCGCCATCTGCGCCACGAATGTCCCCACGCCCTCTGATTTTGTCGGCCCGGCCAGCACGGAATTCACCGTGACCGCCGACCCCGCCGTCAGCTCCGCCAGCCCCCGCGCCACCGCAAGCTGGGCCGTCTTGGTCATGCCATAGTGGATCATCTCCGCGGGGATGCTCAGGGCCGATTCGCTGGAGATAAAAATGATCCGGCCGCGGTTGTTTTTCAGCATGCGCGGGAAGTAATGCCGGGCCAGCCGCACCCCCGAAAGCACGTTGGTTTCAAAAAAGCGCAGCCAGTCGGCATCGGGAATTTCCGCGAAGGGCTTGGGCTCGAAGATGCCCAGGTTGTTCACCAGAATGTCCGCGTCCGGCCAGTGGCGAATCAGGGCGTCGGCGCCGTCCGCGGTGGACAGGTCCGCAGCCAGGCCAGACACGGCCGCTCCGGGCGCCGCCCCGGCAATCCGGCCTGACGCCGCATCCACGCGTCCCTGCGTTCGTCCATTGATGA
The DNA here is from genome assembly GCA_035548175.1 of Phycisphaerae bacterium. Taxonomy (GTDB): domain Bacteria; phylum Planctomycetota; class Phycisphaerae; order WQYP01; family WQYP01; genus CALCHA01. The sequence continues at coordinate 35,982 of DASZTO010000053.1, forward strand.
GCACGTGCGCCCCCTCCCGCGCCAGCGCCGCCGCGATGGCCAGCCCGATGCCCGCCGTCGAGCCGGTCACGATCGCTTTTTGTCCGTTGAGCTTGAGATCCATAGAGATTCTCCTGGCAATGGTCCGATAGTTTAGGCAGGGACAATGCTGATTGCCCATCGCACAGCGCCGTTTCCCCATTGAGGAGCGCCGCCGAAAACGTCACAATCGGCCATCCGCCATCGGCCACGGCCACGAAAACGGGGTTTCCATGAACGCAGTCACTCGGACGGCAGCACGCGCAGCGGCACTCTCCGCCGCACTCCCCGCCGCGCTTCTGGCCGCACTCCTCCTCGCCTCCTGCCAGGATGGCGCCGGCGACGCCACCACCGATCAGGTCCCCCTCATCCACGCGCCCCCCGCTCCGGGCGCCGCGCCGACCACCGGCCCTCTCCGCCCGGCGCATCCCGAAGCCCTGCCCGAAACGCCCATCCGTCTCGAAAAGCCGCGCGTCATCGGACCCGTCACGCCCGCGCTCGTCGCCGTGCCCGATCAGATGCCCGAACCCATGATCCGCATCAAGCTCACCGAGGAATCCGACGCGCCCCCCACCGTGCGCCGCGCCGCTTACCGGGGACGGGTGGAAATCGTCCGCGTTCCCGCAGGCGGCGTCCCCGGCGCGCCGCTCAAATATGTCGCCATCAACACCGTGTCCATCGAAAGCTATCTCCAGGGGGTGCTGGCCAAGGAGATGTACGGGTCATGGCAACCCGAAGCGTTTGCGTCCCAGGCCATCGCCGCCCGCACCTTCGCGCTCTATTCGCTCAAAACCCAGGCGATGATCTCCCCCGAAAAGCCCTGGGACGTTTCCGACGATGAAGGTTCACAGATGTACGGCGGCATTGCCGGCGAAACCGCCAAGTCCCGCGCCGCAGTCGCCGCCACCCGCGGGCAGGTTCTCGTGATCACGCGCGGCGCAACCGCCGGCATCTTCTGCGCCCGCTACTCCGCCTGCTCCGGCGGCGCGTCCCAGGACCCCTTCGACGCCTGGGGCGATGCCTCACTCCCGCCGCTGTCGGCGCGGGTTCTGGGAAACATCGATGAAAACTGCCCGAAATTCCACTGGCCCGCGATGAGCGTTTCCAAAGCCGACATCACCCGCTGCATGCACAGCTGGGGCGAACGCAACGGCTTTGTCTACCTCACGCGCCTGGGCCCGATTCGCTCCGTCGCCGTCTCGCGGCGCAACCCCGCCACGGGCCGGCCCACGGAATTCACCCTCACCGACACCGCCGGCCGCACCGCCCCCATCCGCGCCGAGGAATTCCGCATCGCCCTGCTCACCGACCCCGCGGGCGCCGCCCCCAGGCCCCCCTCGAGCTTCTTCGATATCCGCGACGCCGGCAGCGCCATCGTGCTCGTCAACGGACGCGGGTATGGCCATGGCATCGGCATGTCGCAATGGGGCGCGCAGGCCCTCGCCCTCGAGGGTAAAACGCACAACCAGATCCTTGGCTTCTACTACCCTGGCGCGGGCCTCCGCCAACTCTGGTAGGCCCGCATCCTCCCCCTCATCTTGCCGTCACGATCCGCCCAGCCGCGTGACCACGTAATCCGCCGTGCCCGCCGGCGCGCTGCCGGAGGTGATGTTGTCGATGCGCACGTCCTTCATCGCTTCGTCGTAATGGATCGCGGACGTTTTATCCGCCGTGATGTCATGGGCGATCGCCGATCCGAAGAGCTTGGCCGAATCGGTGAGATAGAGCGACGCCTGCGGCGCGAAGATGACCCCGGTGACCGACGTGCCAGTGCCCTTGAGGGTGATGTTGGTCGCCGTGTTCATGCCGAAGATGCGGAAGTTGGCCGCCCCGCCCGCCACGTTCACGCTGGCCGCCAACGTGCTGGTGCCGCTGACGTAGAGCGTGAGCGTGCCGGCGCCGCTGACGTTGATGGCCCCCAGCGAGGTGTTCCCATCCACTTCCACCACCGCGTTGACGCCGTCGGGCACGGAAATGCTTCCGGCGCTGCTCACCAGGTTGCCCGTGATGTGGTACGTGCCGCTGGTATTGAGCATCATCACCTTCGTGTTGCTCACGCTGGTGTACTCCCCCGCCGCCAGCGGACCATTCGTCAGCATCGTCTTCGCCCCGTAAGTGGTCAGGCCCGTGGTGTTGGGAGGCACGATGCGGCCGGGGATGTACAGTTGGCTCTCCGTCGAAACCGATGTCGGGATCAGCAGGCCCAGAATGCTCTGCACGATCGACCCCAACAGCGATGTAGGCCCGCCGATGAACGATCCGCGGAACAGCGAGAGTCCGTCCATCGTCAGTGCGCCGGAGCCCGAATAGTTCGAGGAAAACAGTGCGTTGGAGCCCGGAAAGAGGATGTTGTAAGGGGCGACCGACGAATTGAACGAATCGATCGCCGCCGTGTTATGAAGAATCAATTGCCCCAGCGTGAACGAGCCGCCGCGGAACACGGTGCCGCCGCCCGTGGGCGTCACGCTCGCCGAGAGCGTAAACGAGCGCCCGTTGCAGGTGCCGGTTGATGTGAGGATCACCGGCTGCGTGGGATCGTCCGCGAAGGTGCCGGTGCCGTCGCCGTCCGCGGCCGTCACCGAGACCGTTCCCGATCCCACCGGGTAGCCGCTGAGCCACGGGCCCGGCGCCATACCGGTGCGCCAGTCCGACCGGTTGACGATCAGCCAGTAGCACATGTCGATGCCCGATTGCGCGTAATTGCGCGCCACCTCCGCGTCCCGCTCGTTGTGCGCGATGCCGATCGAGGTGCCCTGCGTGCTCAGGAACCCGGCCACCAGGATCGAGCAGACCACCAGGCCCACCATCACCAGCAGCATGGCCACCCCGCGCCGCCTGCGCCGCGGCGCGCCCGCGCGGATCGAGGCGCCGGGAACCTGCCGATCGGATGTCGTCGTGGCGCTCATGCGGAGCTTCTCCTTACAACGGGGCGGCCTGTGATTGCAGGGCGGCGCCGATGATCACGGACCGGGGAGTGCTGCCGTCGTTGATGTCGATCCGCAGCTGCACCAGGCGCGCCTGCGTCGGCGAAGCGCTGTCGAGGCATGCGGTGATTCCCGTCACGCTGCTGGCCACCAGCGTGCCGGGAAAATTGCCCGTCAATTTCGCCGCCTGCGCCGCGCTCAGCCAGTCCGAGCCCGCCGCATACGTCTGATCCGCCGCGATGATGCTCGCCGTCGAATAGCCCGTCGGCCACTGGCAGGCATACAGATTCAAATTGCCCGTCGCCGCATCCAGTTCCAGCATCCGCAGCTCGCTGAAATTCACCGCCCCGTTCGCCGGCGTCGGCGCTCCCGAAACGTCCCCCTCCCAGTACACCACGTGCGTCGAATCCACCGCCAGGATGCACCGCGCGTTGGCGAACGCATCCCCGAGCTGCGCTTTGATCGCCTGCATGCGCGTCAGGCCGCGCCGCCCGTCCTGGTTGGCGTTGGTCCCCACCGCCGTCGCATTGATCAGGATCGCCAGCACCGCCGCCACGATCGCCGTGATCGCCAGCGCGATCACCAGTTCCACCAGCGTCATCGCGCGCCCGCACCGCCCCCGCGCGCCACGCCCGACGCCCAATAACCCGCTGTCACCATTCAACAGTCGCATGCATGGAATATCGAATCACACGACCGGAGCCTTAACCCCGACCCCCAATCCTCCCCAGTCCTATTCCCCCTCCGCCCGATAAAATCCCCAGGCGCACCTCACCCCCGCGAGCCCGCCCCCGCATTGCCCCCCGCACCCGCCGCCCCATGATAAAACAGGAAAAATGCCCGGGACAGGACTCGAACCTGCAAGCCTTGCGGCACTAGCACCTCAAGCTAGCGCGTCTGCCAATTTCGCCACCCGGGCGCTTGGGGATCAGAGCAGGTATTCTATCGGCACCCGGCTGCCGTCTCAAGCACGCCCGATGCTATAATGCCCACGGATGGATCAGGCGATCGCTGGGCCGCAAGGCCGAGAGGAAAGTCCGAACACCACAGGGTACGGTGGTGGCTAACAGCCACCCGTCCGGTCCTCCGGGACAGGGCGCGGGACAGTGCCACAGAGAACGAACCGCCGATGGCCTTCGCAAGAGGGATCAGGCAAGGGTGAAAAGGTGCGGTAAGAGCGCACCGCGGCGATGGCGACATCGCCGGCATGGAAAACCCCACCGGGTGCAAGACCAAATAGGGAGCCCACGGCGCGACCCGCGCCCTCCGCCGCCTCGCGCGGCGGAACATCGCCGGCCAGTACGAAGCCCCTCGCGGGGTCAGGAACACCGGCGTGCGAGGCTCCGGGTAGGTTGCTCGAGGGCGCCCGCAAGGACGCTCCTAGATAAATGATCGCCGCCCCACCCGGGGAACAGAATTCGGCTTACCGATCCACCCACACGCAGGCCTCCGCGTGGTATCAACACGCGCGGAGGCCTGCTCCTTTTTTGCCGCCCACGCGCCCGCTGCTCCCCCATCCCAATTTCACCAGTTGAACCCGCCCCCCAATTTTTCTAATGAATGTCGCCCATGTGAATATCCACCTCCTCCCGCCGCTGGATCTTGTCGATCTGCCCGTCGCGAATCCAGATGATCCGGTCCGACACATCCAGCATCTTGAAATCGTGCGTCGCCGAAATCACCGTCACCCCACGCTCGCGGTTCATCTCGCGCAGCAGCCCGATGATCGCCTTGCCGGTGTTCAAATCCAGGTTTCCCGTCGGCTCATCCGCCAGAATGATCGCCGGATCGTTCGCAAACGCACGCGCAATCGCCACCCGTTGCTGCTGCCCGCCGGAAAGCTGCGAGGGCCGATTGAACAGCCGATGCCCCAATTCCACGCGCCGCAAGATCCCCGCCGCCTTCTCCTGCGACGCCGCCGTCGACATGCCCGCGAAAATCATCGGCAGCGCCACGTTCTCCAGTGCCGTCATCACCGGTATCAAATTGAATGTCTGAAAAATGTACCCGATCTTTCGGCAGCGCAGCCATGCCAGTTCCAGCGCATCGAGCTGCGCCACATCCACCTCATCGATGAACACCTTCCCCGACGTCGGCTTGTCCAACCCCCCGATCGCATTGAACAACGTCGACTTGCCCGACCCCGACGGCCCCATGATCGAAATGTACTCCCCCTTGTAAATCGTCAGATTCACCCCCTTGAGGACCCGCAGCGTCTCGCCCCCCCCCCCCCCGCCATTTCCATTTCCCGATCCGCCACCCCCGCCGCCGCCCACCTTGTACTCCTTCACGACATCGATCGTGCGCACGATTTCCTCGCGCGCCGCGATGGAGCGCACCGGGGGCACCCCGGCCGAGGATTCCGATTCCATTGCACTCACCGGCTTGCTCCCGAGAGTCGCGGCACGAGCGAATTGTAGCCACCGATCGCTCCCGCACCACGCCCGCGCACGCCGCCGGCTACTCCTCCTCGCGCAGCCCCACATACGACGGGAACCGCGGCACGCCGCCGTCCGACAATTCCTGATAGCGGAACCGCACCGTGGCGCCGATCGCCGGCGGCGTCTCGCGCTCCTTGTCCGAAAACCCCGTGCCGATCGAAAACTCCACCCCGCCGGCCATCCGCACCACCAGCGCCCCCAGCCGCCCCTTATGCCGGCCGGTCCCCGCCTGATGGGCCATCACCTCCGCCTCATCATCAAGGAACGACTTCACCTTCAGCAGCGTCGACGACCGCCCCGCCACGTACTTCGATCCCGGCTCGCGCAACATCATCCCCTCTCCGCCCAACGCCTCCACGCGCTGCAACTCCTCGCGCACGTGCCCGGCATCCCGCGCACGCTCATGCGCATGAACGGCCAGGAATTCGCCCGTCACGCCTTGGAGCGCCTCCATCCGCGCCTCGAACGTTCCCCCATGGCCGGGCATGTCGAACACCAGAAACTTGACCGCCCGCCACAGCTCCGACTTGTCCTGCCGGCGCACGATCGCGACTGTTTTCTGAAAGCTCTTGCGCGCCAGGAACAACTCGCCATCCAGCGCGTGGCCCGGCAAGCCGGCCACGAACCACTCCGGCACGTGAAACTCGTTCCCCAGCCGCGACAACATCCGCTTGCCGTCCCAATACGCCCGCACCCCATCGAGCTTTTCCGACATCCACCACCCGCTCACATCGCGCATCCCATCCCAAGATTCGGCAAGCAGCACCGGCGCCGCCTCCGCCCCCTTCGCCGACTTCGCACGCGCCGGCGCCGCCAGCGCCCCGCCCAGCCGCGCCTCCTCCGCCGCATCGCCGCGCAGCTTCCGCAGATGCTTGCACGTCCGCCGCTCAATGCCCACCGACTGGTTCCGCCAGGCCGGGCAGGAACAGGAATACACGCCGCCCGTGTTCTTCAATGTGTAAGGCTTCGCCCCCGACCCCTGCATGAGGAACACCTCGCCATCCGCCAAATCCGCCATGAGACCTCTCCCGCAAAAAGGCACTGCCCCCCGCCCGCGAAACTATACCACGCCCGATCCGCCGCCACTTCCGTCGCCGCCCCACATCTGCTCGCGCAACAACATCTCGCGCTGCCGCTTGCTGCAGCTCAGCTTTCCACCCTCCACCGTCGTGCCCTTGCGGATCACCCGGTGGCACGGGATCACCATCGCCAGCGGGTTCCGCGTGCACGCCGATCCCACCGCCCGCACCGCCTTGCCCGCTCCCACGCGCGCCGCAATCTCCGAATAGGTCCGTGTTTCGCCCGCGGGAATCTTGCGCACTTCCTGCCACACCCGGCGCTGAAAGGATGTGCCGCGGATATCCAGCTCCAGCCCCACCTCGCTTTTCTTGCCATCGACCAGCGCCATCACCGCCTCGATCTCGCGCCGGATTTCCTGCCGGCCCGTCACCAGCGTCGCCCCCCGAAACCGCCGCTTCAACTCCGCCACCAGCGCCGCTTCCTCCCGCCCCATCAGCACCGCGACCACGCCCATCTCGCTCACGCCCACCACCAGGCTGCCTAGCCAGCATCGCCCGACCCCATACACGATTTCCTCCCGCCCGCGCAGCCGCGCCACCCGCCCCTTCCCCCAGACACTCTCCCGCTTATCCTTCTTCACGACAATCGCTCCTGATGGTCTCGCCTGCATGATTGCACCCGCCTCGCGCTTTCCATTCTTGCGACGCCTGCCGGATTTGTTAAGGTGATGCACGCGCATGGCCGATAATATAAGCCGTCGCAGTTGCGAGAAACGTCCTTACCGGGGTCAGGGTACACGCCCTGGCCTTTTTCTTTTGGCCCATCCATGACGGCAGCACGAGACATCGTGTCCCCAGCTCCCGCGCCCACGCCGGCGCCACCCCCGGCGCCCGCTTCCGCCGCGCGTTCCGCCGCCGCCTCGCCGCCCCCCTCCAACTTCCAGCTCCTCCTCCGCATGCTCCGCTTCATCCGTCCCGTCTGGCACCTCGCCCTCATCGCCTGCGTCCTCGTCTGCGTCTGGGTCGTCATCGACGTCTCCTACACCCGCCTCACCGGCAACGTCATGACCGCCGTTAAGGCTGCCGTCGATCAGGGCCTCGTCACCACCCCCGGCGAGTCCTTCGCCCAGGCCCTCCGCCACCCGCCGCTCCGACACATCCTCACCATGGTGGAATTCCTCGGCCTGCTGGTCTTTCTCGGCGGCGTCATCCGGTTCTTTCGCGAATTCGTCAACACCACCTTCTCGATGGAAATGGTCTTCCACATGCGCTCGGCCGTGTATGACCGCCTCCAGCGCGTCGGTTTCGCCTTCCATGATGAGCACTCCTCCGGCGCCCTGATCAACCGCGCCCTCTCCGATCTCCAGAACGTCCGCGCGTTCCTCCAGATCGGCCTCATCATGTCCTCGGAAATCGTCACCTTCACCCTGGGCTACGAGCTCCTCATCATCACCATCAACAAGTGGGTCGCCCTGGCCGCGTTCATCCCGATTCCTTTCTGGATCTGGTACATCCTGCGCTTCAGCAAAAAGATTCAGCCGGCGCAGGCCGCCCAGATGAAGGCCGGCGACGATGTCGTCACCGTGTTCACCGAAAACATCGCCGGCGTGCATGTTGTCAAAGCGTTCGCCACCGAGAAAACCGAAGAGGCCAAGTACAACCGCAGCGCCGATGTTTACTTCGGCAAAATCATGGCCTCCGTCCGCCTTTGGCGCAACTTTGTCCCGGTCATCCGCGGCGTCGCCAGCGCCAGCCACCTCGCCCTTTTCGCCATCGGCTCCGTCCTCGTCGTCGTGAGCAGCGCCTGGCCTGCCGACCGTTACGGCAAGGTCACCGTCGGCGACCTCCTCGTCTTCGGCATGGCCATGGGCGCGATCCTCTCGCGCCTCCAGCAGATCAACCAGATCTCCGAGCAATACCAGAAGGCCATCGTCTCCGCGCGCCGCTTCTACGAAGTCCTCGACGCCCCCCCCACCGTTCCCGAAGGCCAAGAGCCCGCAGCCCTGCCCCCCGGCCCCGGCGCGATCGACTTCCACTTCGTCACCTTCGGCTACGATCCCGCCAAGCCCGTCGTCCACGACATCGCCTTCGACGTTCCCGGCGGCTCCATCGTCGCCCTCGTGGGCCCCACCGGCGCGGGCAAATCCACGCTCATGCAGCTCCTCGCCCGCTTCTACGACCCCCAGGCCGGCCAGATCTTCATCGACGGCGCCGACATCTCCACCGTCGCCCTCCGCTCCCTCCGCAGCGAGATCGGCTTCGTCTTCCAGGAAACGTTCCTCTTCTCCGCCACCGTCGCCGACAACATCCGCTACGGAAAGCCCGACGCCACGATCGGCGAAGTCGAAGCCGCCGCCCGCATCGCCCAGGCCCACGAATTCATCGCCGAACTTCCCCTGGGTTACGACACCCTGCTCGGCGAACGCGGCGCTTCGCTCTCCGGCGGCCAGCGCCAGCGACTCGCCATCGCCCGCGCCATCATCTCCAACCCGCGTATCCTCGTGCTCGACGACGCCCTCGCCGCCGTCGATCCCGAGACCGAGCACCTCATCTCCCGCGCCCTCGAGCTGGTGATGGTCGACCGCACCGTCTTCATCATCGCCCACCGCCTCAGCACCGTGAAAGCCGCCGACCTCGTCATCGTGCTGGAAAACGGCCGCATCACCCAGGCCGGCACGCACAAAGAATTGATCCGCGAACCCGGCCACTACCGCCACATCGCCGAGGTGCAGCTCGCCTACCAGGAAAAAGAACTCCTCGCCAAAGCCGAAAAACAGGCGGATATTGCGGCGCGGAAAGCGTGAGACCTTCTTTCAACGAGCGGCTTTTGCCACAGAGCCTCAGAGACACAGAGGACATCACCGTGCATCCACACAACATCAGCCGACATCATCAACCCAAGCGTCGTCCTCTGTGCCTCTGTGCCTCTGTGGCAAAAAAATCCTCGCCCGGAGCGGACCCCCGATGATTCTCACGGAACTCATGAAATCGCGCCGCACCCGCCGTGCCGCCATCGCCCGCACCGGCGCCCCCGCGCCGGCCTCCAAAAATCCCAACGCCCCTGATGAGGAAGAGGAATACAAACCCCTCGAATGGCCCGTCGTCAAAAAAATGCTCTGCTGGATGGCCCCCTACAAAAAACAGTACGCCGTCGCCCTCACCCTCAACGTCCTCTTCACCATCCTCGAACTCCTCGGCCCCATGTTCATCAAGCACCTCATCGACCACGACATCAACGGCGACCCCCACCCCCTCGCCCCGCTGCTCTCGCTCATCCCCGCCCTGCGCCGCCGCATCGTCCACAGCCCCGCCATGGCCGACATCGCGATGACCATCTCCCTCTGGGCCCTCGCCGTCCTCACCGCCAACCTCATCAACCGCTTCAACATCGAGTACAACCGCCGCGTCGGCGAAAAGGTCATGCTCAACATCCGCAAGGCCATCTTCGCCCAGCTCCAGCGCCTCTCCATGTCCTACTACGACCGCACCAAATTCGGCCGCATCCTCTCCCGCGGCACCTCCGACGTCGACGCCCTCTCCAACCCCGTCATCAACGGCATCAACACCGTCGTCATCAACGCCATGATGATGACCGTCGCCGCCGCCATGCTCCTCATCGCCGACTGGCGCATCGGCCTCGCCACCCTCTGGCTCGGACCCGTCCTCTACATGATGAACCAGTTCTATCGCCGCCGCATCGGCACGCAGTACCGCGTGGCCCGCGAAGGGTACACCCGTGTCTCCACCAACCTCGCCGAGAACATCAACGGCATGCGCGTCGTCACCGCCTACAACCGCCAGGCCGAAAACCTCACCTCCTTCAACGTCCTCCAGGACGCCAACACCTCCAACAACGTCCGCGTCTCCATGATGAACGGCATCTATCAGCCGCTGCTTTCCATCGTCGGCTACCTCGGCAACGTCATCATCCTCATCCTTGGCTGCTACCTCGTCATCTCCTCCGCCGCCGGGGGGGGGGCAGGCAACGGCCGCTTCACCGTCGGCACCCTCGTCGCACTCACCATGTACTGGGGATGGTTCATGAACCCCGTCCTCACCTTCGGCAACTTCCAGAACGAAATGATGCAGTCCATGGCCTCCGCCGAACGCGTCTTCGCCCTCCTCGATCTCCAGCCCGAAGTCATGGACGCCCCCGACGCCGCCCCGCTCCCGCGCATCCAGGGACGCGTCCGCTTCGATCACGTCCACTTCCACTACACCCCCGAAAAGCAGGTCCTTCACGATGTCTGCTTCGAGGCCCATCCCGGCGACACCATCGCCCTCGTCGGCCACACCGGCTGCGGCAAGTCCACCATCATGAACCTCATCCAACGCTACTACTTCCCCACCGCCGGCCGCATCACCATCGACGGCTTCGACCTCACCCGCGTCACCGGCGACAGCCTCCACCGCCAAATGGGAATCGTCTCCCAGGCCAACTACCTCTTCAGCGGCACCGTGCTGGACAACATCCGCTACGCCTCGCCCGACGCCACCCTCGAACAGGTCGAAGCCGCCGCCCGCGCCCTGGGCGCCCACGACCTGCTCATGGGCCTCAAGGACGGATACGCCACGCAGGTCGGCGAACGCGGCGCCGCCATGTCCCTCGGCCAGCGCCAGTTGATCTGCTTCACCCGCGCCTTCCTGGCCAACCCCCGCATCCTCATGCTCGACGAAGCCACCTCCGCCGTCGACACCCACACCGAGCGCGTCCTTCAGGACGCACTCGAACGTCTGGTCGCCGAACGCACCACCTTCATCGTCGCCCACCGCCTCTCGACGGTCGTCAACGCCAACCTCGTCCTGGTACTCGACCACGGCCGCATCATCGAACGCGGCACCCACGCCGAACTCCTCGCCCTCGGCGGCAAATACGCCGAACTCTACCGCCAGTTCACCCGCGAACTCGCCCCCGCCTGATCTGCACGCGCAGCAACTTTCCCACCGCAACCCCCACTTGCACCCGCTGAACCAATACCCCAATAACCCTCAGTGATCCTGCTGGCACTTGGTCAGCTTGATCTCCAGCGAGTGGTCCTGCTCCTGATATTTGGTGGTGAAATAGAGCCGCCACTTGGTGTTCTTGGTGCCCTTCTCCACGTACGCCTTCCACTCGTTGCCCCCGCCCGTCACGTGCGCTTCGTGCTTGTTGAACCGCGGCGTGAACTGGCCCTTCACGCTCGTCGGCGAGTAATTCGCCGGCTTCTTCATCTCGACGATCAGGTCGTCAAAGTCCGCCGCCAGCCCGCACTGCTTCTTGAATTTCCCCTGGTCGCCGTTGACCGTCACCTTTTCCGGCGAGCTTGGACCCTCGGCCACCTCGACATGCTCCAGCTTGTCCTTGTAATCCTTCACCAGCTTGTTGTAGGACTCGTAAAACTCCTTGCACGCCCCCATGCGGCTCTTGAAGTAGTTCGGGTCCTTGGCGTCGTTGCCCAACTGCTTGCAAGTCCCCACCAGGCCGCTGAGCAGTTTCAACTGCGTCTCGACCTCCTTGCGGGTATCGGGATTGTTCTTGGAGCGGATCGCGGTGTTCAGTTCCCCCAGCATGCCGTAGATTTCGGCGAGATTTGCCTGGGTAACCACTTCGGGCATTTTGCGGTTGCCAATGGCCATGGCGGGCTCCTCTAATCAATCTGTGCCGGAATGCGGGCACTCTAAGCACCCCCACGCGCCGCGGCAAGAAAAAAAACGCCGGCTCCCCTGCGAGCCCCCCCGCCCCCACTCCATTTACCCCGACGCCGCCCCCTACTACCATGCCCCCTTCTGCATTAAACAGGAATCGCCCATGGCTAAATCATCGCCTGCCGCGGAAAAATTCACCTTCGGCCTCTGGACCGTCGGCAACGTCGGACGAGACCCCTTCGGCGGGCCTGTCCGCGCCCCCCTCTCCCCCAACAAACTCTGCGACCTCCTCGGCTCCGTCAAAACCCCCGACGGCGGCCGCGTCTACGGCGTCAACTTCCACGACAACGACCTCCTCCCCATCGACGCCTCCACCGCCCAGCGCGCCCGCATCCTCCGCGATTTCCACAAGGCTCTCAAAGACAACGACCTCCAGGTCCCCATGGCCACCACCAATCTCTTCGGCGATCCCATCTTCAAGGATGGCGCCTTCACCTCCGGCGACGCCCGCGTCCGCGCTTACGCCCTCCAGAAAACCATGGCCGCCATGGACCTCGGCGCCGAATTCGGCGCCAAAACCTACGTCTTCTGGGGTGGCCGCGAAGGCAGCGAAACCGACGCCGGCAAAGACCCTGTCGAAGGCCTCAAACGCTTCCGCGACGCCCTCAATTTCCTCTGCCAGTATTCCATGTCCCAAAACTACGGCTACCGCTTCGCCCTCGAAGCCAAGCCCAACGAGCCCCGCGGACACATCTACCTCGCCACCACCGGCAACATGCTCGGCTTCATCCAAACCCTCGATTACCCCGAAATGGTCGGCGTCAATCCCGAAGTCGCCCATGAAGCCATCGCCGGCCTGAACTTCGCCCACCACGTCGCCCAGGCCCTCGACGCCGGCAAACTTTTCCACATCGACCTCAACGACCAGGTCCCCGGCCGCTACGACCAGGATTTCCGCTTCGGCGCAGCCGACATCAAGGGCGCTTTCTTCCTCGTCAAACTGCTCACCGACCACGCCTACGCGGGTCCGCTGCACTTCGACGCCCACGCCTACCGCACCGAAGATTACGAAGGCGTCAAAGATTTCGCCGCCGGCTGCATCCGCACCTATCTCCTGCTCAAGGAAAAAGCCGCACGTTTCAACGCCGACCGCGAAATCCAGGCCCTCCGCGCCCAGATCAACCTCGCCGATGAAAAGCTCGATGCCCTGGTCCACAGTTTTTCCCCGGCCTCCGTGGCGAAGCTGCGAGCCCTCAAGATCAACCGCAAAACGCTCGGAGCCCGTGGCCTGCCTTACGAACGCCTGGACCAGCTCACCATGGAACTGCTGCTGGGCGAGCGGTAAGCTCCAGCCACTACCCACCCGCGCGCACCGCCGCGCGACCGGGACCTCTGCGATGATATTGACCCACGATGTCACCTGCCGGGCCTGCGGCTACAACCTGCGCGGCTTATCGCCCGACGGACGCTGCCCGGAGTGCGGCCAGGGCATCGAGCTGTCCCTCCTGTCGGACAATCTGCGCGTCGCGGATGGAACATGGGTCGCCGAGCTGGCGCGCGGCCTGCGGTGCCTCCGATGGGCCGTCGCCTGCGGACTGATGTTCGCGCCGCTGTTTCTCGTGGTGCTTAGCGGCGTGCGGGGCAGCGCCTGGATTTACCCCGTGGCCGGATTCCTCGTCGCCGCCGGCGCGCTGGGCGGCGTCGGATGTTTCCTCGTAACCCTGGGTGAACGGCGCGGAGCTCTCGCCAGGACCTCGCGGGGCCAGCGCGTGCGCCTGGCCGCGCGCTGGGTGCTCATGCTGGGAATCCCCGCCACCACCCTGTTCATCGCCGCGCCCGGTCCCTGGCCCGAGGGAACCGGGGTCGTGGCTTCCGGCGCGACGCTCGCCGTCGGCGGCGGTGCGCTGTTCGTCCACCTCGCGCGCCTGTCTCGCCGCGCGCGCGATCAGCGCCTGGCCACAACCCTCTACACCCTGGCAATCCTCGCCGCGATGTGCGGAGTCCTGCTCCTGGTGCCGCAGATATTGGCCTGGGCCTTCGGACCCATGCGACCCCAGGGACTCCCCATCGCAATCGTCTGGATGGTCGGGGTGCTGCTCAGTCCCGGCATCTTCCTGCAACTCGGCCGGCTCCGCGCGGCGATGCTCGAAAATACCGCCCAGGCCAAGACGCGCCGCAGCAGATAACCGGCGCGGTACAATCACCTCCCACAAGGGGCGGACGATGAGTGAAGCCAACGACACCCTGCCGGCAGATGTCATCGCATCGGCGCGCTGCGGCGATGGTCCAATGGACATTGGCTCAACACAAATAACCCGACTGCACGCTTCTTAGGCAAGCGCCGCCCGAAAATGCCCGACCCAGCCCCGCTTTTGGGCCGTTTGCTTAAAAAATAAGCAGCCTGCTCGCCAGCTCGAAATGCCAGCGATCTCCAAATCGCCTCCTCGTGACACCACAAATGACTATCAATAGCGAGCTTACAATCAAACCTCCAAACGCTGCTGGTCTGCCTGTTTTCAAGGTACGCGTTTTGTCTTAGCATCCCGCTACCGAAGCAGTCGCTGCTCTTGGCGGGGCAGCGCCATGTAAGAAAGGATCAGAGGGAACGAGCATGCTTGGAAGATTCTCCCGAACCGCAACGCGCGCGTTGCCGGTCCTCGTCGCTGGCGCCGCGATTTTCTCCTGCGCAGGCCTTGCCTTGGCGCAATCAGCCTTCGCGCCACCAGGAGCCGCCGCGCCGCCCGCCGTCAGCTCCGCCGCCCTCGGCGCTGCTGATACCGGCGACACCGCCTGGATGCTCATCTCCACGGCCCTGGTCATGCTCATGGTCCCCGGCCTCGCCCTCTTCTACGGCGGAATGGTCCGCCGCAAAAACGTCCTGGGCACCATGATGCACTCCATGGCCGCCCTGGGCATCGTCGGCCTCGAATGGGTCATCCTCGGCTACGCCATGGCCTTCGGTCAGTTGCACGGCGGCGCCAACAAAATCATCGGCTGGGATTCCCAGCTCCTCTTCCTCCGCGGCGTCACGCCCGGAATGATCCACACCGGCACCCACATCCCGGAGCTCGTCTTCATCATGTTCCAGGGTATGTTCGCCATCATCACCCCCGCGCTCATCGCCGGCGCCTTCGCCGAGCGCGTCAAGTTCTCCGGCTACGTCCTCTTCACCCTCCTCTGGTCCATCCTCATCTACAACCCCCTCGCCCACTGGGTCTGGGGCGGCGGGTGGCTCGGCGCCGGCGCCGGCAACATCGGCGCTCTCGATTTTGCCGGCGGCACCGTCGTCCATATTTCCGCAGGCTTCTCCGCGCTCGTGACCGCCCTTTACCTCGGCAAACGCATCGGCTATCCCTCCCACGTCCTCCAGCCCAACTCCCTGGTCCTCACGCTCCTGGGCGCGGGACTCCTCTGGTTCGGATGGTTCGGCTTCAACGGCGGTTCCGCCGGCGGCAGCAACGGACTCGCCGCCGTCGCCTTCACCGCCACCCAGGTCGCCGCCGCCGCCGGCGCCATCGGCTGGCTCGTCGCTGAATGGATCAAGCACGGCCGGCCCACCTCCCTCGGCGTCGCCTCCGGACTCGTCGCCGGTCTCGTCGCCATCACCCCCGCCTCCGGCTTTGTCTCCCCAGGCGCCGCCATCATCATCGGCCTGCTCGCCGGCGTCATCTGCTACATCGCCGTCCTCGCCAAAGCCAAACTCGGTTACGACGACTCCCTCGACGCCTTCGGCGTCCACGGCATCGGCGGGTTCCTCGGAGCGCTCCTCACCGGCATCTTCTGCTCCACCGTCTTCAATCCCGACGGCGCCAACGCCTCCTTCCACCAGTTCGGAAGCCAGATCCTCGCCGCCAGCTCCGCCGCCGCCTATGCCGCCATCGGAACCCTCCTCCTCGTGGTCCTCACCGACAAACTCGTCGGCTTCCGCGTCTCCCGCACCACCGAAATCGAAGGCCTCGACGCCGCCATCCACGGCGAACAGGGATGGATGCTCGAACAGGTTCCCGTGCCCGCCGTCGAACTCCCCGGTACCGCCGCCGTCGACAATGAAGCCGCCGCCACCGCCCGCCGACGCGATCCGGCCAAAACCCACTGACCCCCTGCGGCGGACGACCTTTTTCCCCCGGGCGCCAATGCGCCTTCCCGCCACGGCGGCCGGCGAGTATGATGCCTGGCTTAACGGCAATGGACGAGGAAACCCAGGGTGGCTCCCTGGAATGGCAGCAGCGTCCGCCACGTGGGCGGATGCCGATCTCAACCCGCAGGAGTTCTGTCCATGAAGTGGATTGTCGCGATCATCCAGCCCCACCGCCTCGAAGCCGTCAAGCAATGCCTCACCGAAGTCGAAGTCTTCCGCCTCACCGTCGCCGACGTTCAAGGCTACGGCCGGCAGAAAGGCCACACCGAGTATTTCCGCGGCCAGCCCATGCAGGTCAACCTCATCCGAAAGGTGCGCCTCGACATCGGCGTCAACGACAACTTCGTCCAACCCACCATCAACGCCATCATCAAGGGCGCTCGTTCCGGAGAGGGCGGCAAGGGCCAGGTCGGCGACGGCAAAATCTTCGTCCTCCCCCTCGAAAACACCGTCCGCATCTCCGACGGCGTCCAGGGCGGCGAAGCGATCTGAAGCGCTTCACTCTCCGAACATGACGATAAAGCCCGTGGAGCCATTCACGGGCTTTTTTGTGGCATGGGCGTGCCGCCATCGCGGCTCGCAGGCCGCACCGCGCCCGAGCGCCCGGCATCCCGTGGCCACGTCGCAACATCCCGCCATGCTTCCAGCGGCGCGGCACCCGGGCTAGAATCGCGGGGCTGCGTTGGCTGCCCTCACGCCCCCCCTACCGTGGTCCTTGGAGCTCGCATGGCGCGCAAGCGGAATATCCTCGTCACCTCGGCGCTCCCTTACGCCAACGGCTCGATCCACATCGGGCACCTCGTCGAGTACATCCAGACCGACATCTGGGTCCGCTTCCAGCGACTCGCCGGCAACGCCGTCACCTACGTCTGCGGCGATGACGCCCACGGCACCCCCATCATGCTCAAGGCCCGCGAGCAGGGCGTCTCCCCGGAAGACTACATCGCCAAATTCCACCAGGAGCACCAGGACGACTTCGAACGCTTCGGCGTCGCCTTCGACTTCTACGGCACCACCCACTCAGAACTCAACCGCGAACTCTCCTACCGCATCTACGACCGCGTCAAAGCCGGCGGCTTCATCGCCGTCAACGAAATCGAACAGCTCTTCGATCCTCAAGCCAACATCTTCCTCCCCGACCGCTTCGTCAAAGGCACCTGCCCCCACTGCAAATCGCCCGACCAGTACGGCGATTCCTGCGAAGTCTGCGGCAAAACGTTCGACCCCTCCGAACTCATCAACCCCGTGAGCGTCGTCTCCGGCGCCGCGCCGGTGCTCAAAAAATCCCGCCACCTCTTTCTCCACCTCGAAAAATCCCGCGACATCCTGCTGGCCCTCTACGATCAGGGGTTCGTCGACGACGCTGTCAAAAACAAGCTCCTCGATTGGTTCAAAGAACCCCTCCGCCCATGGGACATCTCCCGCGACGCACCCTTCTTCGGCTTTGCCATCCCCGGCGAAGAGGGCAAATTCTTCTACAACTGGTTCGACGCCCCCATCGGATACCTCGCCTCCCTCGGCCATTTTCTCGACGATGGCCCCGCCGAAACCGAGGAGTTCTGGAACAGCCCCGACATCGAGCGCTGGCATTTCATCGGCAAGGACATCCAGTACTTCCACGCCCTCTTCTGGCCCGTCATGCTCCATGCCGCCGGCCTCGCTACCCCCACCAAGCTCGCCATCCACGGTCACCTCACCGTCAACGGCAAAAAAATGTCCAAACGCGACGGCACCTTCATCAGGGCCTCCGTCTTCGCCAAACACCTCGACCCTCAATACCTGCGCTACTACTACGCCACCAAGCTCGGCCCCGAGCCGCAGGACCTCGACCTCTCCTTCGAAGACTTCAAGGCCCGCATCGACGGCGAACTGGTCAACAAGCTCGCCAACCTCCTCAGCCGCGGCCAACTCCTCGCCAAGCCCGAGCTCGGCAACCAGCTCGGCGTTTCCGCCGCCGACGCCATCCCCATCCTGCGCCAAATCCGCGCCGCCGCCGAGGAAATCGCCGCCGCCTACGACGCCCGCAACTTCGCCGCCGCCACCCGTCTCATCTGCGCCCTCGCCGATGTCGCCAACAAATACGTCGAAGATCAGGCCCCCTGGAAAGCCATCAAAACCGATCCCGAATCCGCACGCGGCGTGCTCACCGCCGCGCTCGAGGCCGGCCGCATCCTCACCATTTACTTGAAACCCATCCTGCCGGATTACGCCGCCAAAGTCGAACGCTTCCTCCGCATCGACGAACAGGGGTGGGCCAACGTGCAGGACGCCATGGAGCCCCACCTCATCGGCAAGTTCGAACATCTCGTGCAACGTCTGGATACAAAGAAAGTCGAGGCCATGGTGGATGAATCTCGCGACCATCAGGAACCCAAAAAACAACACCCCGAAGCCGCCGCCGGTGGACAGGTCTCCGGCGGACCCGTGCCCGCGAAGCCCGTCGCCGATCAGCCCCCAGGCGTCGGTCCCGCCACCGCCGCCGCCGGCCCCGCAGCCGGTCCCGCACACCCCGATACCGAACCCCTCGCCCCCGTCATCAACATCGATCAGTTCGCCGCCGTCGATCTCCGCGTCGCCCGCGTCCTCACCGCCGAGCCCCTCGAAAAATCCGACAAGCTCATGAAACTCACCCTCGACGTCGGCCACCTCGGCCAGCGCACCATCCTCGCCGGCATCAAAAAAGCCTACACCCCCGACCGCCTCGCCAACCGCCTCGTCATCTTCTGCGCCAACCTCGCCCCGCGCACCATGGGAAAATTCGGCACCAGCGAAGGCATGATCTGCGCCGCCGGACCAGGCGGCGCAGACGTCTTCGTGCTCTCCCCCGACACCGGCGCCAAGCCCGGCCAACGCATCCACTGATCGGAACCCCATGGCCACACGCGTCGCCATTGTCGGCATCGACCCCTTGCAGCGGGAATGGCTCCAGGCCGCCAGAACCCTGCGCGCCGCCGGGGAAATCGACATCGTCGCCGCCGGCCATCGCACCGTCGCCCTCGCCAAGGACCTCGCCGACCAGTCCGCGGAGCCCGGCGGAATCGGCGCCGCGCCAGCCGCCGGCGACAAGCACCGCATCCCCGCCTATGACGATCTCCGCATGATGCTCAACGAGCGCGCCCCCCAGGTGCTCGTCATGGACCGCCCGCCGAACATGCCCATCGAACTGCTGGCGTCCTGCGTGCACCAGAAGATCGGCCTCATGAGCGTCGGTCCCCCCATCGAAACCGTCGCCGAAGCCCAGACCCTCGGCGAAGCGCTCGAAGGCCGCTCCCATCTGCTGGCCATCTGGCCCCGCATGGTCGAAACCTTCGGCTACCGACAAGCCGTCGACGCCGAGGATTTCATCCGCCCCGTCCGCTTTGCCGCCGGCACCTGGCTGGGCATGAACCACGCCCTCGCACGCACCGTCGGACACGCCGTCGAAGCAAGCCCCGGCGGCCCCGGCGCCGCGCTTCAGGGCGAAGGCCTCCGCTCCCTCAGCGTCCTCGCATGGGATGCCCTCTCCACCCTCATTGACCTCATCGACGTGCCCACCACCGTTTACGGCGCAGTCCGCGGTAGCGTCGGCCTGCGCGACACCTTCGCCGATATCACCGGCTCCCTCAGCGCCACCCTCCGCTTCCCCGAAGACGCCGTCGCCACCCTCACCCTCTCCGACCAGACCCCCTCCACCGTCATGCCCGGCGGCCGCCGCGAACTCCTCCTCGTCGGCCAGGGCATCGCGCAGCTTTCCCCGGAATCCTACTCCTTTCATGATGGCGGCGGACGCTTGATCGATGAAGGATCCGCTCCGCCCGCCGGCGCGGGCACCGTCGTCGACACGCTCCGCCAGTTTCTCCGAGCCTTCGCCGCCCCCGCTTCCGCCGCCCGCGCCCGTGACCTCCAGCTTGAGGCCGTCGCCGCCACCATGGAGGCACTCGTCGTCAGCCATCGCACCGGCCAGCCCGAATCGCCCGAAAGATTTCGCCGATTACGCCGATAACACATGAAACCGCCGCCCTCCAAGCCTAAAATGACGGCTTGCACCACGTAGCGGCAACCTTGCACACGGCGGCGCCCTGCAATCCCAGGACGCCCGATTCAGTTTTGCGGCGGATGGAACACTTATGAATGACCTCCGAAAAAGCGGCATCCTCCTCGCGACGGCGGCGGGACTCCTCGCCGCCGGCGCAGCCCTTGCCCAGGTTCCTTCACCCCACCCCGCGCCCGGACCCACCCCACTCCCCAGTGCCGTCGCGCCCCTCTCCGACTCCTCCGGCCTCGGTGATGCCGGTTCCTCCGACGTCGGCTCCTTCAAAATCGTCAACGGCATGATGATGATCAAAGGCCAGACCCAACCCTTCGCTCGCGTCGAAGTCCCCTCCGTCATCCACGGCCAGCTCTCCGAAGTCGATGTCAAGGAAGGCGACGCCATCAAAAAAGACCAGGTCATCGCCAGGCTCGACGACACCCTCCAGAAACTCGCCGTCCAATCCGCCCAGCTCGCCGCCCAGAACGACGCCGAAGTCCGCCTCGCCCAGGCCCAGATCGACTACGCCAAAAACGACCTCCAGCGCGTCCAGGGCGCCGGCACCGGCGCCAACGAAACCGAGCGCCGCCAAAAACAACTCGCCGTCACCCAGGCCGAAATCTCCCTCGACTACCAGAAAGCCAAGCAGGCCGCCGCCCAGCTCGAACTCCAGAAGCAGCAGGCCACCCTCGACCAGATGACCATCCGCAGCCCCCTCGACGGCATGGTCCTGCGCGTCAACAAACACGCCGGCGAACAGACCGACGAAAACCCCGTCGCCATCATCGTCCAGACCACCAAGCTCCACGCCGTCTTCTTCCTCCCCCGCAGCCTCTTCGGCCACGTCTCCCGCGGCGAAAAGGTCATGCTCACCCTCCAGACCGATCCCCCCATGCAGGCGCCCGCCCTCATCACCTCCGTCGATCCCGCCGTCGATCCGGCGGGCCTCTTCCAGGTGAAAATGGAAATCGACAACTCCGCCGGAAAAATCCCCGCGGGCACCCCCGCCACCTGGGCCCGCGCTGTGGGTCCCGCCACCCAGCCCGTCGCCGAGCAATGACCCACCCGCCCAAACGCCCCGCCCCCGCGCTATTTCGCCAGCACCGCGTCGTCGTTGTCGTAACTCTGAAACAGACGGCCCACGCGCAGGCCCAGCAGCTTCGTCAAATCCGTCACCACCGCCGCCATGTCCCGCTCGCTCGTGAACGCCGGCTCGATCTCCGCGGAAATTTCCGTCCCCGTCGAGCTGTTCTTCGGATAGAGCCGATTCCCGTTCGCGTCCAGCACCTTCACCAGCACGTGCGCGTTCCCCTGGGCGATCGAGTTGTCGCTGATCGCGCTCACGTCATACGTGATCAGGTCCACGTAAATCACCACATCCGCGTCCGTGGCGCGCGCCACATCCGCGATGCCCATGTGCGGAAAACGCGCATTGTCCCGCCGCAACGCCGTCAGACGATCCTGCGTCACCAGGTGATCCGCAAGACCGTACTTATAGAGATGCTGCCCGATCGCGTCCCCCAGCGCTGACGGAAAATCCGCCGGCGCTCTCACCGTCGGCCGAGGATCCACGAACACCAGAATCCGCTTCCCCTTCGGCAGCGTGTACTGCGCGGGAACGCTCCCCCCGCCTCCCAGAATCGCCAGCGCCTGGCATCCCCCCGCGCTCGCCGCCGCCAGCAGCGCCGCTACCAACGCCCAACGGTACCCACACCGGACAACTCCATGCACCATGCGGCGCCTCCCATGCCATAACTGTCATCCCCTGCCCCAGTCACGCCCGCCCGCTCCCTTCACTCTTCCTGCTCCCGGATGCTCTCGTCAAACTGCCGGTGCTCCACAAAACAGTTCACCAGCTGGTTCGAAAACTCCTCCAGCACCCGCTTCCTCACCGCCACTTCGCTCCCCGTCGTCGGATCCAGCGGCCGATCCGCGGGCCAACGCACGTCGATCACCCCGCTCCACGCCGGAGATGTCCCCGGCGCCCCCGTCTCGAACACCTTGCATTCCGCCTTGATGTGCCCCTGCAGATCGCCATATCCCTGGTTCGCGCGCGTCGAATAATCCAGCAACTCGATGTACAGCACCCGGTCCGTCGAAAAATGCTTCCCAATATCCTTCTCCGAAAGCGCGTTCCAGTTCAGCGTGTCATCCTGCCAGTTCATCACCTCGCGCGGGTCCAGCAGCCTCACCGACGCCATCTTCGTGTGAAACGCCGCCGTCAGAAAATTCGCGATCTCCTCCCGCGAATTCGGAAATTCATCCGTCGACGCCTCGTCCGCGAACACCACGATCGCCACCGACTGATTGTCCAGCCCCGTATATTGCGCGGGTATTTTTTCCCCGTTCACCTCCCGGCTCGCCGCAAAAGCCCAGCAACCCGCCAGCGCCATAGGCGCCGCGAGCAAACCGGCCATGAGCAGAAACTGGCGGAGCGGGCGGGATACGCGTGTGTGCATGCCGAAACCTCGCGGGGCAGGTGGATGGACGGGCCATGGTAACGGCGCCGCACGACGGACGAAAGCGGCGCAACGCCCCCCGCCGCCAAAAAATCGCCCGTCAGAACGGATGAAAATCGCCGCGGATGATGATGATCTTGTAAATCCACCCCATCAGGAAAATCCCCAGCCCCCCGAAAAACAGCTTCCGCCAGTGCCACGCCAGCGTGAACCGGTCCGGCCCCACATATTTCCCCGTCACCAGCCCGATCGACGCGATCACCACCGCCACCAGCGCCACCGCCGCAAACGTAAAGCCGAATGGCTGCGTCAAGAGCGACGACAGAATCTCCCCATGCGCAAAATGCGCCACCGCCGTCGTACACCCGCACGTCGGGCACGGATATCCCGTCCGCGTGTAAAATTCGCACGGCGGCAACCCGAACAGCCCCCGGTGCTTCCCGAACCCGTCTGGACTCGGCGTCAAAAAGCTGCCGATCACCAGCGGCGTACCCGCCGTCACCAGCGTGAACCCCGACCACGCCCGCACCGCAAACGGCGCCGCGGGCCGCAAATGCTCCGGCGCCTCCCCAACGCCAGCCGCCACAGGCGCCGCCTCAAGTATCGGTGGAATATCGGACACGCCCTCTGACATCCCCCCATCATACCACATGCACGCCCCCGCGGGAGAGACCGCCCCCCTGAAGACCCGCCACCGATCGTCCGATGAAACCAGCAGCAACCCCCTCCCCGTTCGCATTGAGGCGCTATGTCTACACCGGCCGCCATTCGCTCCCGCCGCGCCTTTTCCGCGATGGAACTCATGATCGTCATCACGATCCTCTCCATCGTCTCCGTCATCGGCATCGACACCATCGCCAGCTTCGAGGCCAACCAACGCGCCGACCGTGCCTGCCGCGAAGCACTCGCCTTCTTCCGCTTCGCACGACACCTCGCCATGACCACCGGCAAAACCGCCGAAGTCCGCATCACCCCCGCCTCCAGCACCTTCGCCGTCTACTGGATGAGCAACGGATCCTCCTACGACGCCACCCCCTATCCCCAATCCATGGTCGCCGGCGGCCAGATGATCATCAACATGTCCACCGAACGCGAACTCCTCGGAACCACCCTCTCCGCCACCGGCGGCGCCACCGATTTCGCCTTCGGACCCCTCGGCTCCTGCAGCACCGCCGCCACCATCACCTTCTCCTACGGGCATTCCAGCAAAACCCTCGTCGTCCCCCAGGTCGGCGATCCACAAATCCAGTAAATGTGGCATGGGCATCCCGCCCACCTCCCCATGTGGCATGGGCATCTTGCCCATGTGCGAACGACACCAGACCCTCCGACCTGCAACAATTCCCCAAACCCCAGCCTCCCCGGTTTCGCGCCGCGCGCAATGCCGCTAAAATTGCCGCCCAATGACCCAAGCCGCTCCACGCCCAATCCTCCCCCAGGCCGTCTCCACGCGCCGTCTCCGCGCCGGCGCCGATGATCGCGTCCCCCGCCGCCATTACGTCATCCTCCTCACACTCCTCGCCATCCTCGCCGCCATCATGATCTACCCCCTCATCAGCGGAATCGCCGCCGCCTTCTTCGACCGCGGACACCTCTCCGCCTACTGGATCGAATCCGCTCTCCAGAACGCCACCTTCCGCCGACAGCTCCTCACCAGCCTCGCTCTCGGCGTCGTCGTCACCCTCCTCTGCAACCTCATCTCCTTCCCCCTCGCCCTCATTGGCCGCGCTTACGATTTCCGCGGCAAAAAACTCTTCGCCTCCCTCGTCCTCGTCCCCATGGTCCTCCCCCCATTCGTCGGCGCCATCGGCATGAAACAACTCCTTGGCACCTTCGGCTCCCTCACCGTCCTCCTCCAGCACCTCGGCTTCCTCGCCCACAAAGACGGCATCGACTGGCTCGGCAAGGGCGGCTTCTGGGTCCTCGCCTCCCTCATCACCCTCGGCGTCTATCCCATCGCCTACCTCAACCTCCAGGCCTCCCTCGCCAACATCGACCCCGCCATGCTCGAAGCCGCCCAAAACCTCGGCGGCCGCCGCTGGACCAACTTCTGGCGCATCACACTCCCCCTCGCCATGCCCGGCGTCTTCGCGGGTTCCACCCTCATCTTCATCTGGGCCTTCACCGAGCTCGGCACCCCCCTCCTCATGGCTTACCCCCACGTCGTCTCCCGCTCCATCTGGGACGATGTCGCTCAGGCCATCGGCGGCGAAAATTCCCTCGGCTACGCCAAGGTCTTCGTCGTACTCCTCATCAGCACCGGCGTCTACATGTTCGGCAAGGTCACCCTCGGCCGCAGCGGTTTCGCCATGACCAGCAAAGCCGCCGTCGCCCAAACCGCCAAACGCCTCTCCTTCGGCAAGGGCCTCCTCGCCGCATCCCCCTTCGCACTCATCACCGCCCTCGCCCTGCTCCCCCACATCGGCGTCCTGCTCTACAGCGTCACCGCCATCGCCACCGAAAAAGCCGCCGGCTGGGGCCCCCCCGACACCTTCGGCTGGTACCGCAGCGTCATCCCCAACCGCTACACCCTCGCCGGTTATCAAGCCGTCTTCAACACCCCCGAAATCTACGGCGCCATCCTCAACTCCATCAAATACGCCGCCACCGCCACCGCCATCAACATCATCATCGGCGTCGCCATCGCCTGGGTCCTCGTCCGCACACGCGTCGCCGGTCGCCTCGCCCTCGATTCCCTCGCCATGCTCCCCCTCGCCGTCCCCGGACTCGTCATGGCCTTTGGCTTCGTCGCCACCGTCCCCCAGCTCGCCGGAGGCCTCACCCACCTGCTCTGGCCGCTGGGCATCCACGCAGGCCTCAATACCCCCGCCGAAATGAAAGACTGGCTCGGCAAATACCTCATCCAGTCCCCCTTCCTCCTCCTCGTCGTCGCCTACACCGTTCGCCGCATGCCCTACCTCGTCCGCAGCGCCGCCGGCGGACTCCAGCAAACCTCCGTCACCCTCGAAGAAGCCGCCGCCAACCTCGGCGCCGCCCCCTGGCGCGTCCTCGTCAAGATCACCCTCCCCCTCATCATGGCCAACCTCATCGCCGGCGCCGTGCTCACCTTCGCCTTCTCCATGCTCGAAGTCTCCGACTCCCTCATCCTCGCCCAATCCCCCGCCGCCTTCCCCATCACCAAAATGATCTACGTCCTGGGCAACGACACCAGCGGCCCCGAAAACGTCCGCAACGCCTGCGCCCTCGGCGTCGTCGCCATGCTCTTCCTCATCGCCGCCATCGTCTCCGCCAGCATGATCATGGGCAAACGCCTCGGCGCCGTCTTCCGCGCCTAACCCCGAAAAACGTCATGGCGTTTCGCCCCTGTCTTCCAAGGGAAAGAACGGCCCGAACTTGCCGAAAGCGACCTGGTTCAGTCCTCTTTCCCCCGTGTTTATTGCGGTGTCAGGCTGTGCCAGTGAATGGCGGGCGGATGTATCACCTGCGATAAGGTCATACACTTGCCGGTGGGCACGAAAGTCTATCTGCAATCGGTGGAATTCGAGGATCACAGCATGATGAGAGAAGGCGGCCGGTTCGTTTCCAAGGCAGCATCGCAGTAGCAGTCGATCGGCGCTGCGACGGCGACTCGGCAGAGTCGATGCAAGGTGCAGGCGAACGTGCACGCGGGATGCTGCTGACCATCTTTCCCCACGCCGGCCGGAAGCACTGCACTTGACGGAGCGTTGATGGACGGGGCGCGGACGGGGAGAATGGGGACGGTTTTTTCAGGAGCTGTTATGGAACGTGGCGAGTTGGCGGGGCGGGTGAAGGCGGTGGCGTTGCTGGAGGGGGATTTCACGTTGCGGAGCGGAAAGAAGTCGCGGTTTTATTTTGACAAGTATCTGTTTGAGACGCAGCCGGACATTCTGGAGGCGATGGGGAAGGAAATTGCGGCGAGGATTCCGGCGGGCACAGCGAGGATCGCGGGGCCGGAGCTGGGGGCGGTGGCGCTGGCGGCGGCGGCGAGCCTGGCGTCGCGGTTGCCGTTCTTCATCGTGCGGAACGCGAAGAAGGAGTATGGGACCAGCAAGACGATTGAAGGGAAGTTGGAGGCGGGGGAGAAGGTGGTGCTGGTGGAGGACATCGTGACGACGGGGGGACAGGTGATCGAGGCGATCAAGAACATCCGGGCGGCGGGGGCGGAGGTGGTGAAGGTGATCGTGGCGCTGGATCGGCTGGAGGGAGGGCGGGAGAATATTTTGCGCGAAGGGCAGGGGGTGGCGTATGACGCGATATTGACGAAAGAGGATATGGGAATGTAGCTTCCCCCCCCCCGCCGAGCGGGAAAAATTGGGGTAGTGGTTCAATTGGGGGGAGCGGTGTATTTCCCGCCGAGGAAGTCGGGGATGGGTTGAACCTGCCCGGCGCGGTTGATGCAGGCGATGGTGGATTCTCCGGTGCACAGCAGCATGTTGGTGTCGCGGCGGCGCAACTCGTAGGCGTGGTCGATGCGGACGTGGGTTTGCTTGATCACGCGGGTGAGAAGTTCGAGTTCGTCATCGTAGCGGGCGGGCTTTTTGAAATTGATGGTGATCCTGGTGACCACGAAAAGCACGTCGCGTTCCTCGAGTTCGCGGTAGCTCACGCCATAGGCGCGCAGCAGTTCCGTGCGGCCCATTTCGAAAAAGGGGAGGTAGTTCGAGTGGTGCAGAAAGCCCATCGGGTCGCATTCGACGTAGCGGACGCGCAAGACAATGCGGCCTTCGACGGGGCCCGGGGGAGGGGGCGCTTTGGGTGCGGGGACGCTCATCAGGAGATTCCCGTGAGGCCCATGCCGGGCTCGTCGTAGAACAGGCGCGCGAAGGCATCCGGGTCGAAGCTGCCGCGGAAGCGTTCGACGCCATCGACCAGCACGACGGGGATGGCGTCGCCATATTTTTCCAGCAGCCCGAGGTCCTGCGTGATGTCGACCACTTCGATGAGCACGGCGGTGCGCGCGCCGACGACTTTCTGGGCGACTTCGAGGGCGGCTTCGCAGAGGTGGCAGCCGGGTTTGGACATGATGGTGATTTTGTGCATCAGGGCTCCTTGCGGCGGCGCGCGACGAAAGGCCGGCGTGTGAAAGCTTTCTGGCCGTTGCGAAGGGCTTCTTCGAGCCGGCGTTCGGAGGGAAGAAGCAACCGGTATTCCGCCGCCATTACTTTATTGGGAAGGCCGTCGAGAGAGTAGCGGGCGACGGCCTGATTTTGGCGGGCGCAGAGGATGAGGCCGACGGGTGCGTTTTCATCGGGCTGGGTCCAGTGCTCGCTCGCGTAGTTGAGGTACATGTGCATTTGGCCGGCGTCGGCGTGGGTGAACTTGCCGACCTTGAGGTCGATGACGACGAGACATTTGAGGCGGCGATGAAAGAAGAGCAGATCGATGCGGTACCAGTCATCTCCGATGCGGAGACGGCGCTGGCGCCCGACGAAGGCGAAGTCGTTGCCGAGTTCGAGGAGAAATGTTTCGAGTTGGCGAATGAGAGCTTCTTCGAGATCGGATTCGGAGTATTCGTCTTTGAGGTCGAGGAATTCGAGAACGAAGGGATCCTTGATGGCTTGCTCGATCGTGAGACGCTCATCGGCTCGGGTGCGGCGGCCATCGCGCAGGAGTTTGCCTTTATGGATCGACATAGAAGTCCGCTCGTAGAAGAGCGTGCTGATCTGGCGGTCCAACTGGCGGACTGACCAGCCGCCGAGCATGGCTTCGCGTTCGTAAAACGCGCGCGCGTCAGGCGAATCCGCGCGCCGGACAAGAAGAACGTAATGTGACCAGGAAAGCGGAAAAACCGGCCCGGGCTGGGGAGGCCGGAGAAGGATCGCGGATTTCCGAGACACTGTCTCGGAAATCTCCTGTGGCAATTTCCGAGACACTGTCTCGGAAATGTTCTGAGGCGTCGAGTAGCAGAGATAAAATCGCCGCATGGTTTCCAGATTGTCGGCGGAAAATCCCCGGCCGTAGCGCTTGGTCAAATCGCGCGCCAAGCGCTTAAGCAGGCCTTCTCCGTATGCGGCGCGATTCTTTCCGGCCTGTTCAAATTCCACGATACGCCGGCCAATGTACCAGTAGCCGGTCGTCATCGCGGCGTTCACCTGCCGCGCCGCCGCCGTACGTGCGCCGGTCAGAAGGCGACAGACATCAGCAAGCATGCCGGCATATGCGGAGGAGACCAACGTGGTTTTCTTTTTCGCCGGTTTCATGGAGACTTCTATAGCGACTTGGACAAGTTTAATCGAGTTTTTTAAGCCAGATGTTGCGGGTCGAGACTTTCGTCGTGGCTTCGATTTCAATGCCGATGAGGCCGCGCTGGTTGTTCGAGGAATCGGGATCGTCGTCGATCATGGCGGACATGAGCCGGCCGTTGATGATGTGGAGGAAGGTTCCGCCGCGGGCGATGACGATGTACTGGTTCCAGTCATTTTCCTTGATGAACTTGCCGAGGTCGGCGCGGTCGCCGATGGCGCCCATGACGCGGCGCGGCCCCATGCCGAAGCCTTCGACGACCTGGCCGCGGAAGGCCATGATGCGCATCGGGGTATTTTCCGAATAGAACTGGCCGGAGTACATGGCGGTCGAATCGCGGCTGGGCCAGAAGTCGGCCTGGGGTCCGGTCATCATCCAGTCGAGGTTGACCGGCCCGTTGCTGGCGGTGACGTTGGGGGCGATCGCGGTGAGCCAGGGGATGCCGGTCTTGGAGCGGTACTGGATGCCGCTGCCGCCGGCGCCTTCGATTTTGATTTCGCACTTGAGGGTGAAATCTTTGGAGAGGCTGGTGCGGCAGGCGATGTAGGTGTTGCCGCTGGGATTTTCCGCGGTGGATTCGCCGACGATTGCGCCGTCTTCGACGCGCCAGAATTTCGGGTTGCCGTCCCAGCCGTTGAGCGTTTTGCCATCGAAGAGGGAGACGTAGCCGGTGTGGTCGTTGAAGTCGTAGGGGAGGGGCTCGTGGAAGGAGCCCGAGACGAGCACGCCGTTGTTGGCGGCGAGTGCGCGAAGCTGTTCTTCATCGAGTTTTACCGGCGAGCTTTGCAGGGCTGCGAGTTGCTTGGCGCGCAGGCTGGCGAGGCCGGCTTCTTCGACCGCCAGCAGCTCGACCTGCTGTTGGACCACGTGTTCATCCTGCATTTCAGCCAGCGCCGCATAGGTGATGCCGGTGCGGACGCGCGCGACGTCGGCCATCATTTTCTGCTGCGCGCCGGTGAAATCAGTAAGGGCGGTGACCTGCCTGGAGGTCATGTGGGGAATCTGCGGAGCGTTGGCGATGCGCGGGTTGGACGCGGCGGCTTCGCGATCGGCGAGGGCCTTGATCTGCTCGGAAGTCAGCGGGGCATCGGACTGTTGTAACTTCTCGAGACCGGCGACACGGGCATAGGCGAGGGCGAGCTCAGCGGCGCTGACGGCGGCAAGTTTTTGCTGCACGTCCTTTTCGTCGGGCGCGGGAGCGAATTCGGCGGCGAGCAGATCGGTGCGGGCTTTGGCAAGGGCCTCGGTGGGCTGCGCGAGGGCGGAGGTCATGTCGGCGAGGGCGGACATCTGCCCGGGCGTTGCGCCGGGAACGGCGCCGCGCCCAAAGCCGCGGCCCCGCGCGGGAGCGGCGGCGGGCTGCGCGCCGGGTGTGGCCGTGCGTTCCTGCCCCCAGGCGACGCCGAAGAACCAGGCGGCGGTGGCGACGGCGGCGAGCGTGAGCAGGGTCGGCGCGGTTTTCATGCGGAAACCTCGTGTCAGAGAGATGGGGCGTATTCGTACCTGCCGATCATTCGCCGACCTCAGTCGCCGAAGACCGGGCCGAGAAACGCCATGCTGGCCTCGGCGGCTTCGACGGGCCGATCGGGGCAGGTGTAGAGTTCAACGGTGAGGAAGCGGTCGTATTTGACGGATTGCAGGGCGCTCTTGAGGCCGCGCCAATCCAGCGTGCCCGTGCCGGGGATGAGGTGATAATGCTTGCGCCCGATGAGGTCCTCGACATGGCAGTTCCAGA
Organism: Phycisphaerae bacterium; assembly: GCA_035548175.1. Lineage (GTDB taxonomy): Bacteria > Planctomycetota > Phycisphaerae > WQYP01 > WQYP01 > CALCHA01. Next base: position 66,575 of record DASZTO010000053.1, read on the forward strand.
TGCGGCCATCCAGGAGCTTGATGGTGGCGGGCACCTCTTCGCCGATGACCACGCTGTGGCCGATGTCGAGGTTGGCGCCAAGCATCTTGCTGCCGAGGCGGTCGATCAGTTCGCGCAGTTCGCTCGCCCATTCGACCAGCAGGCCGGGCTCGCACTCGATGCCGATGCGCACCTTGAGTTTCTCGGCCGTCTCCAGCAGCGGCAGGAGGCCCTCGCGCAGTGTCTTCATGGCGACATCCGGCGGCATCGTCGGGAGCGCTTTGCCGGTGGTGATGCTGATGTTGTCGGCGCCCAGCGTCTTGGCGAACCAGAGCGTGTTGTGGATCATCGCGGCGCGATCGGCGCGCAGCTTGGGGTCGGGGGAGATCAGCGAGGGCTCGAAAAAGGGCTCGGGCGGGGGGTCCGACCAGTAGCCGAAAGTGCAGTTGGCGTTGATGTTGCTCACGGCGAGCTGGAGACGCTCGAGCTCGACGCGCAGGCCGGCGGCCTCCGCTTCGTCGTAGCGCGCGGGGTACCAGTGCGGCTTGTCGGCGAGGATTTCCACGCCCTTGTAGCCCGCGCCGGCGATGGCGCGCAGCGCATCCAGCAGCGAGTGGCGGACGAAGGCGTTGGTGGAAAAGGCGAGCTTCATGGCGCTACTGCTTCCTTCCTTCTGCTGCTTTTTCGCCGGTGAGGATCCGCTCGATCTGCTGAAGTTCCTCCGCCGACAGCGGCGGCCCTTTGACGCCGTCGACGTTCTCCCTGATTTGCTCGGGCTTGCTGGCCCCGATGAGCACGCTGGCGACGATCGGATGCCGCAGCACCCAGGTGAGCGCCATCTGCGCGAGCGACTGGCCCCGGGCTTTGGCGAGGTCGTTGAGCCGGCGGATTTTGTCGAGCTTCTCGGCGGTGATCTGCGCGGGCTTGAGAAAGCCACCCAGCGTGGCGCGGGAATCCGCCGGAATGCCCTCCAGGTATTTGTCGGTGAGCATTCCCTGCGCCAGCGGCGAAAAGCAGATCAGCCCGATCCCGAATTTCTCCGCGACCGGCAGCAGCTCGGGTTCGATCCAGCGCTCGAACATCGAATACTTGGGCTGGTGAATGATCGGCATGTGCCAGTCGTGCTGGCGGACGGTGGCCGCGACTTCCGCGGTCTGCCCGCCACGGTAATTCGAGATGCCCGTGTAGAGCGCCTTGCCCGAGCGCACCGCCTGTTCGAGGGCGCCCAGGGTTTCCTCGATCGGCGTGTGCGGATCGGGGCGATGGGAGTAATAAATATCGACATAATCCAGGCCGAGGCGCTTCAGCGAGGCGTCCAGCGACGCCAGCATGTATTTCCGCGAGCCCCAGTCGCCGTAGGGGCCGTCCCACATCGTGTAGCCCGCCTTCGTCGAGATGATCAGTTCATCCCGGTAGCGGCCGAAATCCTCGCGGACGATCCGCCCCACGCGCTCCTCCGCGGACCCCGGCGGCGGCCCGTAATTGTTCGCCAGATCAAAATGCGTGATCCCCACGTCAAACGCGGTGAACAGCATCCGCCGGCAATTTTCGTGAAAGGCGGCCTCATCGCCGTGATGCCCGGCGTCGGTGCCCGGCGCGCCGAAGTTGTGCCAGCACCCCAGCGACACCCCCGGCAAATGCAGGCCCGACCGGCCGCAGCGCCGGAAAAAACGCGTGTCGGCATAACGGTCGGGACTGGCGGCGTACTCGGTCATGGCATCTCCAGATAGCGGGCGCCTCACGATACCGGCAGGCCGTGCGGGCGTCACCTTGCCAGGGAACTATTGCGCGGCCCGTGCGTTTAAGATGGATGAAGGAGCGGAACACTGGGAGGTGCGCGATGCGGAAAGGATGGCTGGTTGCCTGGTTGCTGCCCATGGCGCTCGGACTTGCCGCCGCATGGCCCGCAGATCCGGACACGCGCCCCCTGGTGATCGCCCCCGCCGGCGTGGGCCCTGATCGGCGCATCGTCCAATTGCTCGGCGTCCCAGAGGCGTCGGACTGGAAGGGAGTGCCCCTCTACGTGCAGGAGACCGGCCTCGACGGGAACGGGATGGTCCAGGTGCGGTGGGAGCTGCGCAAGGCGGACACGCAGGAGCGCGTCGCCAGCGTCGACATGCGGCTTCCGCCGATATTCGGCGGCCGCGGACGCAACACTGCCTCCCAGCCGCCCGATGGACAGCCCCATGGATTGCGCACCTCGATCATGGACGAGGCCGCCACGGTGCTCGACGGCCTGCCCGAGGGAAACTACGTGGCGGCGTTCGTGCTCGACGGAAAGCGGGTGTCCAACGTCGTGACCATCAAGCGCGTGGCGAAACATCAGGTCACCGACGAACCACTGGTGCGTGCGGCGGTGGCCGAACCGGTGATGCCCGGCGAACCGCCGGTCATCGGCGTCGTGGGCGTGAAGCGCACGGACGCCGACCCGGACATGGGCCCCATGCAGCTCATGATGGCGGACCTGATCGTCGACGGGGAACACCATCCTCCGGGTGGCGGCGGATACAGCGGCCCGGGCGCACCCAAGGTCGGCGGGCGCATGCTCATGCCGGTGCAGCAGCGGCAAATCACCTGGGATGGGTCCGTGCCGCACACCGTGTCCCTGATCGTGGCCGGCAACGCGACCGCCCAGGTGACGGTGCCCCCGGGGGCGCCGCTGGCGGAGGCATGGGACAGGGCGACGCAAAAGGGCAAGTGAAGCGCCGGGACTCTCAAAAAAACGCAACGCGGCGTGCCGGGCGCGCCGCCGCGGGGTTCGGTCGCAGGGCCGACGGCTCTGTCCTTCTCCCAGGCAGAGCCGTCGGAGGGTGGGTGTTTGTACGGATAGATACGCGGCGAGGTTCGGGTTTCTGCGCAAAGCAGAAAAAAAAGTCGCGAAATTCGCGTTTGGAGGGCCTACGCCGGCCATTGGCGGCCGTAATGGTGTTAGAAAGGGCGGCTCGCTGGCGTCCTGACAAGTGGAGGAACACCTGTGGCCGAGGCTGTCGAGACCCTGGTAGAGCGGTCGCGGGCCGGGGATGCGAACGCATTTGCAGAGCTGATCGGGCGTTACGAGCGGTCGGCTCTGGCGGTCGCCTATGGGCTGCTCTCCGATGGTCACCGGGCCGGCGATGCGGTTCAGGAGGCGTTCCTGAAGGCCTGGCAGGAGCTGCCGCGACTCTCCGAGGCCAAACGCTTCGGGGGCTGGCTGATGCAGATCGTGCGGAACGCCGCCGTGGACATCCGTCGCCGCAAGGCCGGCGCCATCGGCAAGGCGCTCTCGAGCGGATCCGAAATGCCCGACATCGCCGCGCGTAACCCCGGCCCCGCGGCGCACGTCGAAGAAGAGGAGCGGTCGCGGCGCGTGCGCGAGGCGCTCGGGTCGCTCGATGAATTGACCCGCACCATGGTCACCCTCCGGTATTACGAGGGCTTGAGTTCACAGGAGATCGGGGCGCGGCTCGACGTGACGCCCGCGGCTGTCGACATGCGGCTGAGCCGGGCGCGGGGCCGCCTCAAGGAAATGCTCGCCGAAGTGGTCTTGGGAGCGGCCCAGCCAGGAGAGTGATGATGATGACGATGATGGACAGAGACGAGCCGCGGAAAGAAGCGGTCGAACGGGCGGTGGCGGCACACCTGACGGCGGAGCTGGAGAGCCAGCGCGGTCGCGCCGCGGAAGCGTTTCGCGCGGCCCTCGCGGCCGGCGTGTTACGCACCGGGCCCGAAGCCGGGCCCGCGGAGGAAAATGCGGCCCGCAGCGTCGAAGCCCAGCGGCGCAGGGTGCGGCGAACCGTGTGGATCTGGGGCGGAATCCCCACCGCGCTGGCGGCTTGCGTGGCCGTGGCCGTCGGATTGCAAGTCTTCCTCGGTCAGCCGACCACCCACGTCGCGACCGGCGGCGAACCCCATCTGCAAGTGGCGCCCGCCGCCATGGAAGAAAGCGTCTGGCAGCGCGATGTCGACGGCGGCATGGTGATGGGCGACGAAGGCCCGATGAAAGTGCTCAAGGAACAAACCGTGCGGCAGCGGAGATGGGTCGATCCCCGGGATGGCGCGGTCTACAGCCTGACCGAGCCGGGCGAAAAAGTCGGTTACGTGCGGGTGAAGCCGTTCTGAAGAAAATCGCAAGCCAAGGACCAGGAATCAAGGCGGGTGGAGGGCAAGAGGTGAATTATGCGTAAAGCGTTTTCGGTGACGGCACTGGTCAGTTCGCTCGTGGCCGGATCGGCGCTGGGCGTGCCGGCCTATGCGGCCAAGGGACGTGAGGAGGGGCAGGCCATGGTGCACCAGGTTCGCCAGGATGAGCAGCTGGCCGAGGGCATGCGCGGATTGCACCGGCAGATGCTGGCGCAGGTCGAGGCGCTCCTCTCGCACGCGCTGTCCGAAAGCCCGGCCCATGACGCCGTCGCCGGGCCGGGAGGCGAAATGCTCGTCGCCGGTCCCGCCACAACGCCCGCCGCGCCGCCGGCCGCCGATCAGCCGATGGAGAAGGTGACCTTCCTCGGCGTGGCGACCGACCGCGTCTCCGCCGTGCTCGCCGAACAACTCAAGCTCGCCAGGGGCATCGGGCTGGTGGTGCTCTACGTCGAGAAGGGTTCGCCCGCCGATCAGGCGGGGCTGAAGCTGCATGACATCGTGGAAAAATTTGATGACCAGTGGGTGGTCAACCAGGAGCAGTTCACCGTGCTGGTGCGCATGAAAAAACCCGGCGATCAGGTGACGCTCACGGTGGTTCGCGCCGGCCAGCGCGTGCCGGTGAAAGTGACGCTGTCGGAAAAACAGGTGCCGGTCACCGGCGAGATGGCGCCCGCGATGGGGGAGGAAAACCCCCTCGGAGGATTCATGCCGCAGGGATTGGGGAAGGAAGGATCGCCTGCGCCGGGGTGGAGTTTTCAGCGCTCCAGCGTGCATGTCATGCCCGGCGGGGTGGTGGAGAAAAAGCTGGTGGACGATTCCGTGGACATCGATCTGAAACAGGCGTCGGATGGCAGCAAGACGCTGGTGGTGAAGGACCACGCGGGCAGGGAATTGTTCAACGGCCCCTACAACACCCAGGCCCAGCGGGCGCAGGTGCCGGTGGTCGCCGCGGCGAAGGTCGCCTCCCTGGATGAGGGCGTGGCGCTGCAGGAAGCCGCCGGCGGAGGCGCGGGACGCATCGCCGTCGGACAAGGCGCCGCCAGAACCGCCGTCATGACCCGCACCGACGACCGGCACGTCATCATGCTGCAGGTCGACGGCGACAAAACCCGCGCCACCGTGCGCGACGGCAAAACCGGTGCGGTCATCTTCGACGGCCCCGTGGACACGCAGAAGGAAATAAACGCCATGCCCGACGACGTCGCCGAAAAGGTCAACGCGATGAAGGAGAAGCTCGCGGGGCAGTGAGCGCATCGGCGGCGACGGGTTTCACATCGATCGCCCGCTGCTGCCCTGAATGCGCCCCCCGGATCACCCAGTACGCGCCCACCAGGTTCCACAGAATCGGCAGGAAGCGCACCGCCTGCGCGAGCGCGATGGCTTGCGACGCCGTGGCCGGGCCGCGGTTCACGAAGAAATGATAGATGATGCCGTCGAGCAGCCCGAATCCCTGGGGCGGCGAGATCGGAAGGCTCGAGGCCAGCACCGCCACCGGGACATATGCCAGGTAATACGTCAGCGACAGATGCATGCCAAAGGCCATGCCCGCCAGCGACGCCGACAGCGGCAGCGTGAACTGCGACGCCAGCGAGATCAGGAACGCCCACGCAAGCAGCCCCGCATGATGCCGATAGGCGTGGAGCACTTCGTCGATGTGGCGGACGAACTCGGGCATGCGCGGATGCGCGAGGATTCTGGCCAGCCCCGTCGCGCGGCGCAACCGGTGAGAGAAGTACACCAGCGCCCCGCCGCCCAGTCCCGCCAGCCCGGCGAGAATAAAAATCAGCACCCGCAGCAGCGTCGGATCCAGAGGCTTGCCGGCGCTGTGATTCAGCAGCAGCTGCGATCCCGCCGCCGCGCCCGCGATCACCATCAACGCCACCAGCCCGATCACCCGATCCAGTATCACCGTGATGAACGATTTGGTCTTCGAGCCCGTCAGCCGCGATGCGTACACGATTTTCACCAGGTCGCCGCCGGTGATGCCCGGCAGAAGGATCGACCAGAACTGCCCCACGAACGTCAGCCGAAGGGCCGTCGGAAGCGACATCTTGATGCCCTGCGGAAGCATCAGGTTGCGCCAGCGGATCGCCGTCACGAAGAACGGCGTGATGAGCACCAGCCACGCCGCCAGCAGGAAATACCAGCGCGAACGCGTCGCCAGCAGCAGCGCGTGAAAACCCTGGTGAATCCGCTGGCCCTTTTCCACCTTCAACCAGTCCAGCGGCAGTTCCATCTCCCGCGGCAAATTGAGCTCCGCGACAGAGCCCGTCAGACGCGTGTGCTCCTCGATCGGCAGCGTGTACTCCTTGCCGTCGATCTCCAGCCGCACCGGCGCGCTCGGGAATCGCACCAGCACCACCTCGCGCGGCATCGTGGCTGGACCGGTCGCGTCCGGCCTCGACGCAAGCGCCGGCAGCGTCCGCTCCGAAAGCACCTCCACCGGCGTATCCTGCAGAAACGTGATCGTGCGAATCTCTTCCCCCGCCGGAATCGTCCCCGTGTCCTGCCACGTGAAGCTGCGGGCGACCAGGTAAATGCCCGCCACCGCTATGGCCAGCTTGATCAGCGTCAGCAGGTGCCGCTTCCAGCTGCGCCGCCGCGGCGCGGCAGCCGGCGGGAGCGCGGGCGCGGGAAAAGTCTCTACCGTCTCGTTGGCCATCCGGGAAAAGGTACCGGGAAACCAAAAAAAGAGGAAACCCGCCCCAAAAATCGCGGAAGCGATGCACCCCGGCCTTACATTGCCGGCCCCGCGCGGCGATGATCCCCCCATGCACCCGGAAACCCTGCTGCGCCTCCAGGGCGTCGGAAAATATTACCCCCTCGCCGCCATCGGCGGACGCGCCATGCTGCGCAGCCTCTTCGGCGCCGCCCAACCCGGCCTCTGGGCCGTCCGCGATGCTTCCCTCCACCTCCGACGCGGCGAAACCCTCGGCGTCATCGGACGCAACGGCTCCGGCAAATCTACCCTCCTGGGAATCGCCTGCGGCACCGTCGCCCCCACGACCGGCGCCGTCGAACGATCCGGACGCGTCGCCGCACTCCTTGAACTTGGCGCCGGCTTCCACCCCGAATTCACCGGTCGCGAAAACGCCCTCATGAACGGCCGGCTCCTGGGACTCGCACGCGCCGACCTGCAACAACGCATGCCCGCCATCGCCGCCTTCGCCGACATCGGCGACGCACTCGATCGCCCCGTGAAAAGTTACTCCAGCGGCATGTACCTGCGACTGGCGTTCGCCGTCGCCGCCAACGTCGATGCCGACGCCCTCATCATTGACGAAGCCCTCGCCGTCGGCGATGTCGCCTTCGTCCAGAAATGCATGCGCTTCCTGCGCGGGTTCACACACGATGCCGCCTCACGACCCGCCCGACCGGGCGCCATCCTCCTCGTCAGCCACGACCCCGTCGCCGTCACCGCCCTCTGCTCGCGCGCCCTCTGGCTGGACCAGGGACGCACCGTGCTCGAGGGCAGCGCCAAGGAGGTCTGCGAGGCCTATCACGCCGCCATGGCCGGATCGACCCCGGCCCATCGGCCGGAGAACGGCGCGGCACTCTTCGGCGCCGGCGGCGCCCGGATCGAAGCCCTCCGCCTGCAAAACGACCGCGGCGAAACCGTCGCCACGGCCGCCGGCGGCGAGCCCCTCTGCGTCGCCGTGCGCGTCCGCGCCGATCAAATAATCGAACGCCCCATCGTCGGCTTTTACGTGAAAAACCGCCTCGGCCAGCAGCTCTTCGGCCAGAATACCACCGCTCCGGACAACCCGCTCCCCACGCTCGACGCCCACGAGCGGCTCACGATCCGCTTCCGGTTTGCCATGCCCATTCTCCCCCCCGGAGACTACAGCCTCGACGCCGCGGTCGCCGCCGGCGACGCCCTCGGCGGCCACCAGATCCTCCACTGGCTGCGCGATGCCGCCGCCTTCCGCTCCACGGCCCCCGACGGCCATTGCGGTCTCGTCGGCATCCCCGTCTCGATCAGCCTCGAATAACCCCCCCGCCGCGCGTCAGTGCGGATGATGCTGCGCCAGGATGATCGCCGCCGCCACCACCGCCGACGCCAGCAGCGCCGCCGACGCCAGCAGGTAGCGCCAGAATATCGACGGCGCCCGCGCCCCCAGCGGATGCTCGTCCAGCCACCTCTGGATTTCCTGCGCCATCTCCAGCGCACGCGGATAACGCGCGCCCGGATCCGTCGCCATCGCCCGCCGGCAAATCGCCTCCAGCGCCGGATCCACCGCCGGATTCACCCGCGAGGGCGCCGGCGATTCCACAAACGTCAGGCTTCCCACCGCCCCCCCGCGCGTCGCCCCCTTCGCCGGCGTCGGACTCGAACCCGTCAAAATCTTGTACAGAATCCCCCCCAGCGCGTAAATGTCCGTCACCGGTCCGTGCAGATCGGTCCGGCCCGACGCCTGCTCCGGCGCCATGTACGCCGGCGTGCCGATGATCTGCCCGTCCAGCGTCAGCTCGCCCCCCGGCTTTCCCAGCGTGGCGGTGGGATTCTCCGGTGCCGCCTGGCGCGCGGCGCCATTCGTCGGAACGATCGTCCGGGCCGGGGAAAACGTCGCCGGATCGGTCTTGTTTTTGACATCCTTCGCCAGCCCCCAATCCAGCACCAGCGTCTCGCCATAATCCCCCAGCATGATGTTCGAAGGCTTCAAATCCCGGTGAATCACCCCCCGCGAATGGGCATACGCCACCGCCTGGCACACCGCGATGAATCGCCGCAGCAGCTCCCGAAACACAATCGCATTCGGAGACGCACTGTGCTCCGTAATGATGTCATCCAGCGTCCGCCCCCGCACAAATCGCATCACGTAATAGGGCCGGCCCCCGTCGTCGTCACCCAGGCAGTACACCGGCACGATCGACGGATGCTCCAGCTGCCCCGTGATCCGCGCCTCGTACACGAACCGCTGCCGCAGCGACGCGTTGTCCGCATGCATCGACAAAATCTGCTTGAGCGCCACTTCACGCTGTATCCCGTCGTCCCGCGCCACGCTGATCTGCCCCAGCCCCCCCTGCGCGTGCTGCCGCACCAGCGTGAACGGCATCGCCTGCCGCGCCGCGCGCGGCGACCCTTCCCCCAAAGAACCGCCCTCCGCCACGCTCGCCACCGGCGCCGGCTCGCTGTTGATCCGCCGCACTTTCGCCACCCCGCACGTCGGGCACACCGGCGCATCGCACGAGGAACCCTCCTCCGAAGGCTTCTCCCACGTATGGCCTTGCGCGCATGTCCAGGTTTCCGTCATGGGGCTCCGCTGATGATGCCGGTGGCGACATCATAACCGGACCGGCCCACGCTGCTCCCCGGAGCCGCTTAGTGGGCGGGGGGGGTGGGGGGGGGGGGGGAGGGGGGCTGACCCGCCCAACC
>DASZTO010000054.1:0-62827 GCA_035548175.1 Phycisphaerae bacterium
CAGCAGATTCGCGCCGCGTATCTCTGCGATGACGGCCGCGCGGAAAAATACTGGAATCTCCCCCGTCCCCACCGCCACGCCGTCGGCGGCGGCCGGCTGAATTCAGCCGCCGCTTAGACTGCAAGTACGGACATGCACCCCTCTTTTTCACGGGAGCGGGGCGGAGCCTTCTTCCTCGCGCCACTGGATGCCGGCGAGTTCATTTTCCGAATCGCGTTCGACGACAACGTCGGCGGATTTCTTGGTGGATTCGGCAATGCGGGCGTTGGGAAGGTCGATGCGTTTGACCCAGTCTTTGGCCTGCTCGACGGTCTTGCCGCCTTTGATGTGCCGTTCCATGAGCTTCATCATGATCATGGGCGCCGGGCCGTCGACGTAGATTTTCACGTCGAAGAGGGCCGGGATTCCGGCGAAGGGGCCGCGATCGACGAGCAGATAATTACCCTCGACGACGACGAAGTTGGTGATCACGGGGATGCGGTATTTGTTGGGGAGCACATCGTGTGCGAAGCGGGAGTAACCGGGCCAGTCGACGACGTCCTTGCGGGCGCGGAGCGCTTCGAGGTGTTTGCGGAGGTTGGCGACGTCGATCGTGTCGGGCTGGCCCTTGACGTCGATGAGCTTGACGGCGCCGCCGTCGGGCAGCTTGCGCTCATGGGTTTTGAGGTATTCGTTGGGGAAGTGAAAGCCGTCCATGGGAAGAGCCATGCTGTGGGCGTCGTGGTGCAGGACCTGCTTGTAGACCAGCCAGTTGAGCTGTTCGGCGAAGACCGACTTGCCCACGCCCGGAGGACCGGCGACGGCCACGAGGAGGCGGCCGGGCTGTTTCGCCTGCCAGAGGTCCCGAAGCTTTCCCAGGAGAGGCCGCCACGAGTCGGTCCAGGCGGCGGTGGAAAAGACCGATTGAACGGCGTGATCGCCCACCGTCAGCTCGAAGGGTTTGTTCAAAAACCAGGGCACCGGCGGTATGACGTCAATGCTCAATTCGAGGACCCCCGGAGGCAGATCAGTTGGCCATACTACACCACATTAACGGCGGCCTGACAATCCCCCGCCCCCCCCTCGCCCCGACGATTGGCGGCGTGAGGCGTGCGTGCGATGGACGTTCGACGGCGACGGAGCAAAGCGGGACTCACACCGCGACGGTGCGCGTGCAGCGGGCGTTTCCTTCGCAGCCGGTGCCGGCGCAATAGCCGCAGGAAAAGGTGCTGCCAACGCAATGACCGATGCGTTCGATCATCACCGCGGCGATTTTCTCGTCGAGACCCAGCGGCTGCGTGACGTGCCATTTCACGCGCGGATGCCGGGCGGCGGCCTGGGCGGCGAGCTGCGGGATGTCCGTCGTGGAATGACGCCCCGGCGAGAGAAAATAGGGATGCACCACCACCAGCGTGGCGCCCTGCTCGACGCATTGATCGAACGCCTGCTCGATGGTCGGCTCGCACAGTTCCATATGCGCCGGCTCGACGATCGCCATCCCGGCCACACGCTTGAACATGCACGCGACGTCCACCAGCATCTCGTTGGCCGCGGCTTTCTTCGAGCCGTGGTCCACCACCACCAGCCCCACAATTTCTCCCGGAACGGCAAGCCCAGCAACCATCAGAACCTCGCTTGGACACACGAATCGGCGGCCTGTGCGGCGCCCGGTGCGGCGCGTCGAATTCGATTATAGCCCGGACCCGGACGCGGAGGCATTACAATCCCTCCGATTCGACCCGGGGAATGTTCATGGCGTTGCGCATTGTGATTCTGGGGGCGGGCATCGGCGGCCTTTCGGCGGCGATCGCGCTCCGGAATGCCGGCTTTGCCCCGGTTCTCTTTGAGCAGGCGCCGGAGCTGCGCGAGGCGGGCGCCGGCGTGGGCATCTGGTCGAATGCGATGGCCAGCCTCGAACAGCTTGGCGTGGCTGAGGTTCTGCGGAACGCCTCCCTGCCGCTGCGCCGGCTCTCGGGCGCCAACGCCGCCGGCAACTCGATCAGCGACATCCATCTCGACAGCCTTGGAGCGGAATTTGCCGCGGCGGCCTGTCACATCGTGCTGCGGCCGACGCTGCTCGCGGCGCTGGCCTCTCACGTCCCCGCCGAGACGATCCACACCGGCTCGCGGGCGGTGCGGGTGGAATCCTGCGCCGACCACGCAGTCCTGCATCTTGCCGACGGCCGCCGCGAAACCGCCGATCTGCTGGTCGCCGCCGATGGCCTGCATTCGGTGGCGCGGCCCTGCGTGGTCCCTCCGCCCGACCCCATCCGCTATTCCGGCCAGACCTGCTTCCGCGGCATCGCCTGCTTTCCCCCTCCAGACCCGGACACCCTTCGGGAAATCCAGGGCGCCGGCATTCGCGGCTCGGTCTGCCCCGTCGCCGCCGATACGGTCTACTGGTGGACGGCGATCAATGCGCCTGCCGGCGCGGTCATTCCGCAACAGGAGCGAAAAGCGTGGCTGCTGGAGCGCTTCGGGAACTTTCCGTTTCGTTTGCCGGCGGCGATTGATGCCACTCCCCGTGACGCCATCCTGCAGAACGATCTGGTCGATCGCCCGCCGGCGCGCGTATACACCAGGGAGCGGATCGTGCTGCTGGGGGATGCCGCCCATCCGACGACGCCGAACCTCGGCCAGGGCGCGAATATGGCCATCGATGACGCCATCGTTCTCGCGCGGCAGTTGCGGGCGGAGCCGGCGCTCGAGGCGGCGCTGCGGGGATACCAGCGCGAGCGGCTGGCTCGCACGCGCCTGATGGTGAAGCGCAGTTGGTCCTACGGGCGGCTGGCGCGGTGGAAGTTTCCGCCGGCTGTGAAGCTGCGGGAGGCGCTGCTTCGCCACACGCCGCGGCGGGCGCTGGTGAACATTCTGCGCGCGCAGATTCTCGCATCGGTGGGACCGCTGTAGCCGATCGGGCGAGCGCGGCGATCCGGGCGCGCCGATCACCGCCCGAGCTCGGCCCGCGCCTGCAGAAACGCCTGCTGCATCTTGTTGGAGTCCGGATTGAGCGACGCGGCCCGCTCCAGGTAGACCAACGCCTGCGCCCGCTTTCCTTCCTGCCACAGACACTGGGCCAGCGCAAAATTTCCGTCGGCATTCTCCGGCACCAGATCCACCGCCGCGCGAAAATGCTCTTCCGCGCCCGCCAGGTCGCCATCCTGCATCAGCATCGCCGCCAGATTGTAATGCGACGGATAGGACAAACGCGGATCCGCGGCGATCGACTCGCGGTACAGCTGCTCCGCTTCGGACCGATGGCGCAGCACCTCCTCGACGCCGCCGAGTTCGTTGAGAATGCCGCCCTTGCGCACCTTCGTCAGGTCCGTCCGTTTCAGCAGCGCCTCCAACTGCCGCTCGGCCAGCTCCGGGTGGCCCATCGTCAGGTTGGTGTGGGCGATGCCTTCGTAATTTTCGACCACGTCCGGAGCGAGCTGCGTTGCCGCCGCATACTCCGCCTGCGCCCCCGCCGGATCGTTTCGTTTTTCGAGCTGGCCGGCGAGCAGCGAGCGGCCCACCCAGGAGTGCGGGTCCTGGGCGACGACATCGCTGTAGAGCGTGAAGGCATCGCGATAAGCCAAGCAGCGCGCAAACGATCGCACCGTCAGCGCCGCCACCACCAGCGCCGCCACCGCCGGCATGACTCGTCCCGGCAGACGGGCGATCAGCCACGCCGCCGGCACCAGCAGCCCCGCGCAGGCGAGGTATTGGAAATGGTCCGCCACAAATGAATAGCGAAACGGGTACACGCTGATGAATCCCAGCGCCGGAAAGAGCGTTCCCAGAAAATACAAAACGCCCGCCGCCGGACCCCGTCCGATGCGCTTGCGCAACGCCGCCAGCAGCGCTATCACAACCACCACGCCCGCGGGATAGAGCCACTGCCGCCAGCGTGCCGGATCGATCAGCCAGTGCGGATAGAAAAAGGTGAGTTTCCACGGCCAGGCGAGCTTCGCCGCATAAAACGTCGCCGCTCGCCCGGCGACCAGCACGCGCTGCGGCCCGGTGAGCGCCCAGGGTTCGCCCTGCGCTCCCACGTAGGCGTGCTCCATGTGGGCGGTCCACATGCCTGAAGCCGCTCCGAGCGCCAGCAGCGGCGCGATCCACGCCACATCGCGCCAGGCGATGCGCCCGCGCCGCCACCACAGGACCAGCAGGAACGCCGCCGGCAGCGTGGCTGTCACCGACTTGGTCAGGAGCGCCAGCGCGAAAAGCGCGGTGGCCCCCGCATAGAGGGGCTCGCGCTGGGAAATAATCGTCGCCACGCGCCGCCCGGGCGACTCGAAGTCCCACATCCGCAGCAGCAGCCGCGCGCTGCACAGATAGAAAAATGTCGAGAGCACATTTTTCAGCTCCATCACCCAGTCCACGGTTTCCACCTGCACCGGGTGAATGCCCCACAGCGCCGCGCCGAGGATCGCCACGCGCTCCGCCACGCCGATCCGCCGCAGCACCCGCCACAGCAGCACGACGTCCAGCCCGTGAATGACCAGGTTCACCGCGTGATAGCCGCTCGCCCACAGCCCCCACAGGTGATACTCGACCCAGAAAACCGTGAAGGCCAAGGGGTAATATTGCGGCGTCGCGCCGGGCACGAACCATATCCGCCACAGGCCCTGCATCGAGCGCAGGGCCGCGTTGCCCGTCACATGCTGATCGTCATCCCAGATGTAGCCGTTGCGCAGGGCGGGAAGAAACGCGAGCATCGCCAGCAAAAACAACCCCCATCCCACCCACCGCTCCCACCGCCTGCCGCCCCGCGCCGTTCCCGCTAAACCCGCTGAACCCGTGGCCAGTTCCCGCAAACGTCACTCCCCCGCTCCCGGCAGCGTCGTCGGCTTCTCGCCGGGCTTCGTCGGATTGTCCGGATTGTTCGAGCCCACCGGCGCCAGCTTGCCCGATTCCAGCGGCTCAAGCAGCGGCACGATCACATCCGACGGCAACGCGTACGTCTCCGTGCGCCCGGCGCGGGCGATGTTGATCCCCATCACCTTGCCCGACAAATCCACCACCGGCCCGCCGCACTCCGCCGGCGTGATCACCGTGTCGTGCTCGAAGACCACCGGAAAATCGCTCGCCCGCTTCGACACCGGGCCGCCGAGCATCGTCTCCATCGAGAATTCTTCCGGGTCGGCGACGGCGTTGGTGCCCAGGGTGGCGCGCGGGTGGAATTTTTCGCCGCCCCGCTTCACCCCCAGCGTCACCGTGTCGCCCGGCCGGAAATCCCGGATGGTCAGGATCAGATCGGCGCGATTGCGGACCGCCTTGCCATTGACGTCCGTGATCACGTCGTCGACCTTGAGCTGCGCCTTCTCGGCCGCCGAGTTCGGGATCACCTGCTTGATCACCGCGCCGCCATTGTCCGGGGCGTCATCCAGCGCCACCCCCAGAAACCCGTTCCGCCCTGGAATGCGCCGCCGGCCCACGCTCACCACGCCCACCGCCAGCGGCTCCTCGACCGGGCTGCCGCCCATCGCCTGCGCCCACCCCGCGGGTCCCGCCGTCGCCACCCATTCGCCGATGTCCGGCTTGATCGTCCCCTCCGCCCACGCCACCGGCGTCAACTTCGGACCATTGCCGATGTCCACCTTCAGCATCGCCAGATCATGCTGCTGGCTCACGCCCACGATCCTCGGCGTCACGCTGCGGTTGTTGATGTTGATCCGCAGGTTTTCCTGGTCCATCACCTCCGACGCTTTGGTGAGTATGTAGCCGTCCCCCGTGACGATCGTGCCCAGCGCCACCTGCAGCGACCGCCGGCGCCCCGCCGCCCCGCCCCCGGGCCGCTCCGCCGCGACATCCGCGCGAATCGCCACCGTGGATTTGTTCGCCGCCTCGATGACCGGCCGAAACGCCACCCGCAGCGCTTCCCCGCCCTTGGTGCGCGCCGGATCGATCCGCAACGACTGCCCCAGCGCCGCCCCCGCCGCCGCCACGATCACCGCCCCCCCGAACATCCGCACAGTCAGCCGCATCGCCATATCGCCTCTACCGCTTCATCAACCGCCGCCCAGCCCACCCTTATCCTATTCCCCCCGATAACCCCGCCGCAACAAACCTCTCCGCTCAGCTCTACCCCGGCTGTTCGATCACTCCCAGATCGCATGCACCGGCGCCGCCAGCGGATTCTCCGCTGCGGAATACCGGTCCCCCGCGCGATCTCCGCGTAATCCAGCAGCGCCGCCGCCCGAGACATCACCAGCGCAAGTCCATTCTATGGACGAAATTCAACCACAATGTGGACGAAATTCGTCCACATCGTGGACGAATTTCACAAAAGCCTCGCCGCGCCGGCTTTCGCCCCCCGGCACGCGCCGCCACCGCCGGAAAAATCCTTAACCCGTCCCGGCCCAGCGCATCCTTTCGCCACCGTCCGAAGGGAGAACCCCGCATGGATCGTCCTGCTACCAAGGCCGACGTGCCCGCGTGCGCTGTTGTCGGTCCCTTTGCCGCGGCAACGGGCCTTCCCGTCATCGCTGCGGAAACCCCAATCCCTCACTCCCGCCGGCTGGGTGTCAGCAAAACACGCAATTCCATCTGCCGGGCGTCACGCAGCACTTCCAGACGCACGAAGTCCCCAATCTTTTCCCTGCTGATCGCGTCCTTGAGGTCCTCCGGCGTCTTGACGGCCTGGTCGTTGATGCGCGTGATCACGTCCCCTTCCAGCAACCCCGCCAGCGCCGCGCCCGCCCCGGGATAAATTTGCCGCACCAGCGCTCCCCCACGCCCCGAATCCGTGACCGCCCGAAGGCCCAGCGACGCCGTCGGCGGCTGCTCATCATCCGGACCGCCCCGCGCCAGGAAGGTCCGCGTGCCCCATTCATCCCCTTTGGCCAGCCGGTCCCACGTCGATACGAACGTGTCGATCGGCACGTGAATGTTCGCCGAGGTCGTCGAGCCGATGCGGGAATGAATCCCAATCAGCCGACCGTCGAGATCGAACATCGGGCCCCCCGAGTCGCCGGAGAAAAGCGGGCCATCCGTGGCGATCAGCGTGTCCCGATCCAGCAGCACCCGCCCCAGCCGCACCACCGGCGGCCGGTCGCTGTGGTAACCGCCGGGATGTCCGAGAGAGACAACCCATTGGCCCTGCACCAGGTTTTTCGCCGTGCCGATGGGCACGAACGGATAATCGCCGCGATCGAGAATTTTCGCCATGCCCGAATCGATGCCGTTGTTCGCCCCCAGGGTGATCGCCCGCACGCGCCGGCCGTTGCTCAGCACGATGATGATATGCGTGTTGGGTTTGCCGGAAACGTGGCCCGCGGTCAGCACATAGCCGTCCCTGGAAACGATCACCCCGGAGCCCTGGGCGTTGTCCAGCAGGATCGCCACCGTGGCCGGCAGGGCTTCCTTCACGACCGCCTCGACGCGCGTCTGAATCGCTTTCAAATCCGCCACAGAATGCGGCATCAGGGGCGCCGGCGGCAACTTCGTGATCGCTTCCTCGGCCGCGGTGGTGATCGCCGCCGGCACGTGCATCGCCACGGCCGGACGCGTCGCCGGCGCGGTCGCCGGCGGCGCTCCCAGCGCCATCGCCGCCCCCGCCATGCACGCCCCCGCAACCACCGCCGCTCTCAATAAACCCCGCATGACGCCTCCAGAATCCGCGCCTCACGCTACCACGCTTGTATCTGTCCCCGGTCGCCCGATCTATCTTTAACGCCGCCGACCCTTCCGAATTGAACCCGCCCCGCCTTCCCCGCGATTTTTTCACTACTCCGTCTCGACATCCTCCTTCGTCGGCGCCGCCGCCCCCGCCTGGCGAAAAATCGCCAGCACCCGTTCCAGCGGCACCACAAACAGCCGATTATCCGCCTCGAACTCAACCGGGATCGCTTCCCGCGGGTCGAAGAGGACCTTGTCGTATTGCCGCAACGTCATGTCTTCGTCGTTTTCGATCTGTTTCGAAATCGCAATAACGCGTCCGGTAAGGGTCGGAATTTCGTGATTACCGGGCAGCACGATCCCGCTTTTGGTTTCGCGTTTATTCTCATCTTTGCGGATGACCACCCGCTCGCCCACGGGTTCAATAATGTCCCATTTCACGCCCCGCCGTCCGGTCTTACCCGTTTCCGCCACAACCTCACCTCATCTTTCCATGACCTGTCCTCATTGTAGGCCCGCCCCCGTCCCCGGCAAAACAACTTCTCCCGTGATGTTGCCCCGCCACAGCGCCGGCGCTGACCCCACGCCTCCGCCTGCACAAACGTTACATCTGGCGCCTTCGGACATTGCTTGTAACAACTTTCTGTACAATCACTTGTGAACGAGTACCGGTGTTTTTTAACGCTGTGCGCGCCTTTGCTAATGCCCTCCGGCAACAGGAGGGATTTTCATGCAAATCAGCGCGATCGGACACGTGATGGACAACGCCTTGGCGCTCGCCCTTTTCGAGCTGCTGACCGCCGGCGCCACTGGTACCGCGTCCGCCAATCCCTCCGTCGCCGCCACTTGCCGCCAGCCCTCGCACATTGCCAGCAAAGGCGTTAACGCCGCCTTTGAGGCTTTCGAGAATTACGTCGCGATCATGGACACGCAGCACCAGGCGATGATCAACGGCCTGGCCACTTACGCCCTGCAACCCAAAGGCGGCGCCCTGCCGGTCTCGGCCCAGGAAATCGCCCCGTTCCTCGCGCTCAACGTTCTGGCGTGAAGGCTACTTCAAGGGGCAGCGCGGGTCGTGTCGGGGGATAGGCTCGTCGCCGGCGTCGCCTGCGTCGCCGCCCGGATCGCGGTCGGAGAGTAATCCTTCGGCGGCACGTTGGTCAGCACGGTCACCGTCACCGGCTTGAAGTTCGCCGGATTGAACCCACGATACGTTTGCAGCGGGAAATACAGCAGATGGCGATCGTCGAGCGACTTGAGCAGCGTGGCGTCGCCCACCAGCACCCATTTGGATCGCGGCAGCACCGGCTGGGCGCGCGTCGCGAAGGGCACCTCTTCCCGCAGCTTGTCAAAGTCGTCCCCTTCCACTTCCAGCACCCGGTAGCCGGTGTAAAAAATCAGTGACGGCTCCTCGTAACCCAGTGCCGCCACGCGATAGTCCGGCTCGGCCTCCAGCAGCGCCCGCACGCGTCCGCCGGCGAATTCCGAGGTCCGGAGCTGCGCGATATTGGGGAGAATCTGCGTATCGGCCACCAGCAGCGCCGCCGCCCACGCCAGCGCCACCACGAACGGCCAGCGCGGCGTGTTCCAGGACCACGCGCTCGCCGCCCCCGCCGCCGCCAGCACGATCGCCAGCAGAATCACCGGCGGAAGCAGTTCCGGCGCCAGGTACGCCCGCCCCGCGAAGAACACCGTGCAGCCCATTCCCACCCAGATCACCATCATTACCCAGCGCATCACCGCGAACCATCTAGGCGACAGCACTTCCGAAAATCCCGCCCAGCTTTGCACCAGCGTGTCCGCAAACAAAATCGAAATCGCCAGATAAGTCGGCAGCGGATAGTGCACCAGCTTCCCCCGCGCGATCTCCAGCAGAATCCACATCGGAACGATCCACGCCACCAGAAACTGGTACGGACGCGGATCCACCGCCACCGCCGTCCTGCCCCGCAGCCGCCGCCACGTGTGGTACGCCGCCGGCACGATCAGCACCGACCACGGCCAATCCGTCACCCACACCAGCAGCGTGTAAAAGCCCGTCGGCTGCGCGTATTTCGACACCTGGTCGTTCCCCCCGGTGGGATTCAGCGGCGGCGGCTGGATGTGCAGCAGGTGGAGCAGCCACGGCATCGATCGCTCGAGAAAGTGCGTTTCGACCATGTCGATGATCAGCGTCCAGTGCGGCGTCGTCGCCAGCCCGACCGCGACGACCCACCAGCCGATCAGCACGATCATCAGCGGAATGCCCCACGCCGGCCGCAGCAGCCGCCACCAGCGCCAGTTGCCCCCGATCACGCAGCGGAAGAGCACGCCCGGCAGCCGCGGCGTCAGCGTCATCGCCATGAACAGCAGCCCCAGCACCAGCGCACTGACGCACTGAAACGTGAGCCCCGCCCGGTAGAAAAACGTCACCGCCACCGTGGTCACCACCGCCAGGACCACCGCGATGATCCGCCGGATGTGCGTGAGATGAAAATGCGAGCGCCACTCGCGCAAAAGCGCCGGCAGCGCCCCGGTGAACAGCGACAACACGATCATCGGCACCAGCACGAAAATCAGCGGCACGCCCTTGGTCAGAGCCCCCGCCGCCAGCGACACCCAGAACGCCCCGGCCATCCACACGGGCACGTGGTCGCGCCGCCGCGAGGGCGCGGCATCGCCCAGCGGAACGCTCATGCGATCGGCGCGAAAGCCGCCAGATGCAAGCCCGCCCGGTCTCACCGCCGACGATCCGGCGACATCCCACGCCCGCCACGCGCAAGCCATGCAGATCGTGATGAACAGCAGCATCGTCGCATCCGCCGTCGCCAGGCGCGATTCCACGATGAACAGCGACGTCGATCCCATCAGGATCGCCGCCAGCAGGCCCGTCAGCCGGCCGAAGCGCGCGCCCACCATGAAGTACAACACCAGGATTGTGAGCGTCGAGCAGATCGCCGACGGCAGCCGCGCGCCCAGTTCGCCGAAGCGGCCGGTGATCGCATACGTCCCGTCCATCAGCCAGTACAGCAGCGGCGGTTTGTCCGGACGCAGCTCCCCGTTGAACATCGGCACGATGTAATTGCCCGTCTGCGCCATCGTACGCGCGGCGGTCGCAAACCGCGGCTCGTCCCGGTCGAACAACGCTATCCGCCCGATCCCCGGCAAAAAAAACAATGCCCCGAACAGCAGCAGCAGGAACAGGTCTTCACGAGACCACCAACGCCGCTTGTTCTTGATCGATGTGGGTAGCACTCGTTTCGTTCCGCCTCTGGACGTAAGATGCAGCCGTGACAGCGTGGCTACTATAGAGGCTTTTTTGACGCGGACAATCCACGGATCGCAGGGAAAGAACCCCGCTACGCCCGGCGACGCCCCGCTCCCGGCGACGCCCGGGCTCGCGCGCCCGCGCCCCTCCCGCGGCCGGCTGCCCCTGGCATGGTTCATCCTCGCCGTCGCCGCCGCGACCCTCGTGTGCTGGTGGTTCTTCGACGCCCCCGTCGCCGCCTGGGCGCTCCGGGTGCATCCCATCCCCGATCTGGCGAATCCCGCGGCCCGCGGCGGAGACATCGCCCGCGAACTCATGATGCTCGAACAATGGGGCCAGTGGGTGTGCTCCGTCCTGGTGATCGCCGCCGTGGCCATCCTCGATCGCACCGATGGACGCCGCAACGCCCTGGCGATCGCCCTCGGCTGCCTCTCGACCGTCGCCGCTTCCTACCTGCTCAAAGACATGATCGGCCGGTCACGACCCTATGTCCTGCCCGCCAACGGCACCTGGACCTGGGGCGGCCCCGCCATGGGCTTCCATCACGGCTCCGCCTGGCAGAGTTTCCCCAGCTCCCACACCACCGGCGCCTTCGCCCTCTCCGTCGGCCTGGCTTGGTGCTATCCGCGCGGCGCCGCCCTCTTCCTCGCGCTCGCCGCCATCACCGCCGCACAACGCGTCCTGCATGCCGCCCATTTTCTCTCCGATGTTTTCGCCGGCATGGGCCTCGCCGTGGTCATCCCCCTGCTCACGCTGCGGGCCCGCCTCGCCGACCGCCTGGTCGCCGCGCTGCCTCAGCCATCGCGCCGCTGGTTCCAGACCCCCTCGACTCCCGCGCCCCCGCTCAACGATTGACGCCCCCCTGCGTGCTCGGCGGCGCCGGCGGAGCTTTTTCCGTCAACCGAAACTCCACATCCGGCGGCGCATCCTGCAGCGTCAGGCCCTCCGGCAACACGTAGCGCACGCGCCGCCGCGTGTAAGTATCCGCAGGCCGATCGTCCGGCGACAAATCCACATACCCCCGCAGCGCCGTGCCAAGCCCGACCCCCGCCGCCGCCCCGGCGCCGCTTCGGCTGTCATGAAACGCCGCGATCGCCGCCGGCGTCCCCGCCACCGTCACCCGCACGAACTTCGGCCGCACGTCCACATCATATTTCGCCAGCACCGGCGGCGGCCCCGACGCCCAGATCGGCACGTCCGGCACCACCTCCGTCGCCGCCTGCGTCACCGGTATCCGCACCTTCACCGTCCCCGCCGGCGGCGTCACCGTGATCCGGTCGTCCGGAGCGCCCGCATACTCCGCCACGTACTTCACCGGAATCGTCGTGTCCGTCCCCGGCTTCAAACTCGCCAGCGATTTCTGCGGCTCCGCCACCACCGCGATCTTCCCCGGCCCCCCAAGCTGCTCCAGCGTCGTCGCCGGCACGTTCAGCGTTACCGTGTCGTCCGACAGCACCGCCCGCTCCACCGATGCCGCCGGTCGAAAATCCGGCGCCTTCTGCAGATGCAGCACCCGGTCCACCTCCAGCGCCACGCGCCGCGGCGCCGCCGAACTCACAATCACCCGCCGCGTCTTGAAATACGCCAGGCTGTTGAGCATCGACACCACGTCCACGCTCGTCTCCTCCCCCGGCTTGAGCTCCCGCTCCGGAGGCGTGTAACTCAACGACGCCAAGTCCGGATCGGGCACCCCCTGCGACTGCTGAAAAATCGAATCCAGCTGCGCCCGCGGACCCTGCAGCGTCACCACCGTATTGATCGTATCGCTCAGCCGCGTCTTCGACGGATCCACCGCCCGCACCGCCAGGTCCGGCGAGGGCGTCACCAGCCGCACCGAAAGCTGCACGTTCTCCTGCGTGTTGGTGAACTGGGCCTCGGCGTACATCCAGATGAGGACCGTCAGCACGATCGTGAGGGGGAGCGTTTTGAGTCGATTGAGCATGCGAAGTCGTCAGTGCTTCCGAATCAGGGCGTCGTCGTGCATATCAATGCTCCGAGGAGAGCAGCTCTTCCTTGGGTTCTTCTTTCGAGCGCAGCCGCCGCCCGGCGATCGTCGCCGACGGCCGCGAGAGCAATTCCATCAGCAGCGCCTCGAGCGCCTCGGGCGTCAGATTGCGCACCAGCCGCCCGTTTTCCGCAACCGAAATCGTCCCCGTTTCTTCCGACACCACCAGGATCACCGCATCCGTCTCCTGCGAAAGCCCGATCGCCGCCCGATGCCGCGCTCCCAGCTCCGGCGCCAGATCGTTGCCCTCCGCCAGCGGAAATTGCACCCCCGCCGCCGCCAGCTTCCCGTGCCGCACCACCACCCCCATGTCATGCAGCATCGAGCCCGGCCAGAAAATCGTGTTGAGCATCTCCGGCGTCAGGCTGCCGTTCACCAGCGTCCCGTTTTCCGAAAGCCCCCCAAGGCCGACGTCGCGTTCGACGGCGATCAGCGCGCCGATCCGGTTCTTCGAGCAATACGTGGCGCAGCGCACCAGCGCGTCCACCGTCGGTCGCACCGGGTTCCCCGCCGCCCGGAACAGCCGCGCCTCGCCCAGCCGGATCAGCGCCCGCCGCAGCTCCGGCTGAAACACCACCACGATCGCGAACGACGCGAACACCAGCAGCCGCGAATACAGATACTCCACCCGCCGAAGCTGTTCTCCCCCCAAAAAGATGATCAGATAAGCGATCATCAAAAACAGCGCCGTCCCCTTGATCAACCGCGCCCCGCGCGTCCCCCGCAGAAACTCCAGCACCAGGTGCACCACGATCCCGATGAGCAACAGCTCCACCAGGACGATGTACCACGCGTACTGCTCGATTCGCGTCAGGTAAATGTGAATCGCTTGCCACATGATGCAAGAGTATACGATTGACGCGGCAGTTGGGCGCTACTCCACCGTCCATGGCTGCCCATGGGGGGGCCGCCATCCTCAGCGGGCGATCGCCGCGAACTATCCCCCCATCATCCGTCCCACACCACGCGCTCGACACCCGCCGCCGCCGCCACGTTCTCGACGAACCCCGGAAGCTCCGCGTCCTTGCCCAGGCAGTGCCACCGCACGCGCGCCTCGATCACCCTCGGGCGGCCTTCCCGATAGCGCACCTTCCAGCTCACGATCCGGTTCCCATGCACTTCCACCATCCGGCGCACCTGCGCGCGCGTCAACCCCTCCGACGCCTCCGCCGACAGCGTGATCGCCAGACACCCCGCGCGCATCTGTGGCAGCCAGTGCTCCAGCAACCCCATCGCCCACAGCACAAACATCGCCAGCCCCAGCGACACCAGCCCTGTGCCGATAAATCCCGACCCGAAGCACAGCCCCATGACCGTCACAAACCACAACGTCGCCGCCGTCGTCACCCCCTGCACGTCCCCCCGTGTCCGAATGATCGCCCCCGCCCCGATGAATCCCATCCCCGACAAAAGCCCCAGCGGCAATCGCATGATGTCGAACTGCACGAACGAATCCGAAGGACGGCCGTTGGTGTTGATCAAGAGATTCGTCAGCACCATCGTCAGCGACGCCGCCACGCACACCAGCGTCGTCGTCCGCAACCCCGCCGGCTTGCCCTTCTCCCCCCGGTTCAACCCAACAATCGCCCCCGCCAGCAGCGCCAGGCCCAGACGAACGGCGATATCCCACCAGGTGATCACAAGGGGCATGCAGGCTCCCGAAAGAAATCAGCCGTGTTCATCCAGCGGGTCGGGCGACTGAGCGGCGGCATGGAGAGCGTTGAACCTATCGCGCACGTAGGGATTGAGCTGGTCGACAAACAACGCGGGGAGGTGCAGGATTTTAATCAGCTCAAGAACGTCCGCCTGGTCCTTGAGCCGAGCGGGATTGGTCATTCCCGACGCAAGTTTCAGATCGATGAGCCGTGGCAGCGAAAGGACGTGCAAGTTATCGACTGTGATGGTGGCATTCGCTGGATCGGGAAAGGCCACTGGCTTGGGTTTTCCATCTCCCGGAAAAGATCCGGTGGTCAGGAATTCGATTCGCACGCCGGACTCCGTATCGCGGAGGTTCTTGGATCCGCTAAACGGCGGCACGTAGCCCAGGCCTTCGAGCTCCTGATGAATGCGAGCGAGATTCTCCGGCGTCACCAGCAAATCCACATCGTCGGTAAAACGGTGGTAGCCGTGAAGGAACAGCGCCATCCCCCCGACGATGGCATGCGGAATGCCCAGCGAATCCAGGCGGGAGGTGATCCGCCGCAGCGTCTCATGGACCTTGCCTCGGGATTCAAAATGATCGCTGCCCTCCGACAAAGCGAACCTCGTATCGTTCGACAGGTGCCATTCGTAAGCGCTGGGGAAATCCGGAGCCATGCCAAAAGTATACCCGCGAGATGGCTGCGCTCACGCACTGCGGGCAACGCCGCTCGCATCAGCAGCCGCCGGAGCCGTGCCCTCCTCCCCCTGCCACGGCTTCATCTCCGGCACAAACGCCGTCAACGCCCGCAACACCCGCCCCCGGTCCGTCGCATGTTGCAGCGGCTCCAACTCGTCCAGCATCCGCTGCACCTGCCCCGCCGTCGCCGCCTGCGACTTCCACACCGCTATCTTCGCATGCCGCGTCGACGCCATGTTCTCCCCCCGGATGCTCAATTCCTCGTACAGCTTCTCCCCCGGCCGCAGCCCCGTGAACACGATCGGGATGTCCACCTCCGGCCGCAATCCCGACAGCGTGATCAGGTCCCGCGCCAAATCCAGAATCCGCACCGGCTGCCCCATGTCCAGCACGAAAATCTCCCCACGCTGCCCCAGCGCCCCCGCCTGCAACACCAGTTGCGCCGCCTCCGGTATCGTCATGAAATACCGCCGCATCTCCGGGTGCGTCACCGTCACCGGCCCACCCGCCGCGATCTGCTGCTTGAAGATCGGCACCACGCTCCCGTTGCTCCCCAGCACGTTCCCAAACCGCACCGTGATGAAATTCGTCCGCACGCTTCCTTCACGCGCACACGCCCCTCCCCCCGCCCCCCCCCGATGCGCCAGCGACTGAATGTACATCTCCGCGCAACGCTTCGTCGCCCCCATGATGCTGCTCGGATTCACCGCCTTGTCCGTCGAGATCATCACGAAATTCTTCACCCCCGCCGCCGCCGCCGCATCCGCCAGCACCTTCGTCCCGAACACATTGTTCCGAATCGCCTCGCCCGGATTGCTCTCCGCCAGCGGCACATGCTTGTGCGCCGCCGCGTGAAACACAATCAACGGCCCATGATCGCCGAACACCTGCTCCACCCGAATCGGATCCGAAATGTCCCCAATCGCCGGCGTCAGCGCCACCATCGGAAAACTCTTCCGCAACTCCCGCTCGATCTCGAATACCGCATTCTCCGCCTTGTCCAGCAACACCAGCCGCCGCGGACCAAACCGCGCGATCGTCCGGCACATCTCCGACCCGATCGACCCGCCCGCCCCCGACACCAGCACCACCTGCTGATGGATCATCGCACCCACCGCCGCCAAATCCATGTCCACCGCCTCCCGCCCCAGAAGGTCCTCCACCGACACGTCCCGTATCTGCGTCGGCGCAGCTTGTCCGGTCAAAATGTCCGCCAGCGACGGCACCGTCCGAAATTTCAGCGAGCCCGCACCCGCGACCATCCCCGCCTGCGCAGACCGGCACAACGCCACGATCCGCTGCATCTCCTGGTTCGTCGCCCGCGGCAACGCAATCAGAATCTCCCCCACCTGCTTCTGCTGACACACCGCCGCAAGCTGCGAGATCCGCCCCAGAATCGGAATGTTCAACAGCCGCTGCTGACCCCGCGCCGCCTGATCGTCCAGTATCCCCACCACCCGATACCGCTGCTCCGGCATCCGCGCGATCGTCCGCAACACCGTCTCCGCCGCTTCGCCCCCGCCGATCAGCAGCAGCCGCGTCAATCCCCCCGAAGCGATCGGCCGCGATTCCTCATACCGCAGCCGCGCAAAAAGCCGCCCCGCCCCCAGCAGCAGCACCGAGAACACGCAATCCAGCAGGAACACCGACTCAGGCAGCGCCGGCGCCCGCGCCACTCCATAATGATCCAGAATCAGCCAGACGTGATACGCCGCATACAACAACCCCAGCGAAATCTGCGACGCCGCCAGCAACGCCACCAGTTCCCCCAGCGACACATGCTTCCACGTTCGCAGCGGCGCATGCAGCCCCAACACCGGCCACACCACCAGCTTGATCGCCAGCAGCAACGGAACTACCCGCAAGAACGCCCCCAGCCAGCCCCCATGCGCTGCAAAATCAAACCGCGCCCCCGTCGCCAGGAAAAACGCCCCCGCCAGCAGCCCCGCTTGCGCTGCCATCGACAGAACCGCCGGCGCACAGCGCGCGGCCAATCCCCCGATAGTGCGCGGCGGCGGTGAGAAACTGGTCGGTTCGAGAATGGACACGCAGCATTTATCGGCCACACGCCGGAGGGGCCTTCAGGGCGCCCGCTGGGGAATCCCTTGAGTAGGGGGGGCAACCGGGCCGGTTACTCGATTCCGCGGGGCGGCGGCAGCACCGGCGGCGCCAGCGTCGGCGCCGTTTCCGGCGCGGAGCTCGCCGCCGACGCGGGCGATGGCGACGATGTCGGCGACAACAAGGGTGAATTCCCTCCCGCCACCAGCAGCAGCACCAGCACCAACAGCGCGATCGACAGTTCGACAGGAAATACAGAGCGATCCATGCGGCGGGTCTCCTCAGACGCCATCAGGCCCGGGTTCCACCCGAATCATCAAAAGAATGACCGTTCCTGGCAAGCCAACTATTTACCACCCCCCGTGTGGCGTGTAGTTCTCGATCCGGGTAAAACCTCCGAGACGCGACCGTGAGGGAGCGTTGGGGGGGGGGAGGGGGGAATGCCTCCATGGTGGAGTGCTACCCGGAATATGAACCACACCCCCCGTGTGCCATGCTCAGGGAAGGGCCCCTGAGCATGCTCGGAAGAGGGAACACACAAAGAAAACATCCCCTCCCAGCTCACACCCACCGCTCCCGATCATCGTGATGGGGGGGGGGGTAGACCGTTCCTGGCAAGCCCGCCGCCATGCACGGCATGGTATTTGTTCGCCTGTGCGACTGCCACGCGTACTTTCGGCGAAAGGAGCCCCTATGCCACGCGGCGACAAGTCCAGTTACACCAAAAAACAGAAACGCCAGGCGGAACACATCGAAGAAGGTTACGAAAAACGCGGCGTCCCCAAAAAGGAAGCTGAACGCCGCGCCTGGGCCACCGAAAACAAAATGAGCGGCGGGGGAAAGAAATCCGGCTCCGGACGCGGTAAGAAAACCAACAAAGGCCCCGCGAAAAAGGGCGGCAAAAAAGGCGGCTCCAGCCGCTCCCACGCCGCAAGTGTCGCCGCCGGCAAAAAAGCCGCCGCCACCCGCAAACGCCGCGGCCACTGACCTTCCCCCCGCTTCGGGCAGGATGCCGACCCGGGAAGCCGCCCTTCCTGGGTCGGTTCGTCTCATGCGCCGCCATTCCCCCCCGGCCTCGCGCTTCCCGCCGGCTCGAGCTCCGTCTTGATCAGAAAATGGTCCGTCGGATACCGCCCCGTCGGCCCCGCATCCCGCAGAATTTCCGCCGGCGACGCCTTCAACCCCGGCGTCACGAATATCAGGTCCGTCGGATTCGCCCGGTCCGCACGCCCCGTAAAGTTGTGGAACGTCCCCCACAATTCCCCCGGCTTCCGCAACCGGTAATCAAACGCATCCACCCACCGCGTCTCCGGCGGCTTCGCGCCCGCATCCACCAGTGGCACGTACACCGGCTCCGTCCGGTCGTGGTTGAAGTCCCCCATCACGATCACCTGCGATCCCGGATACTTCGCCTGATACGTCCCCGCGATCTGATGCAGCCGCCGGGCGCACTGGATCGCGAAATCCCCCGAGTGCCGCAGGTGCGTGTCGATCACGATGAGATCCGGAAAATGCACCCCTCCCGCCGCCGTCGCTCCCAGCTTGTCGCGCAGCACCGCCAGCGTGAAAAACGTGTTCTCCGACGGATTCGCCTGCGGCGCGTTCGGCAGCACCAGCCCCGCCAGACCATCCATCTGCTCGAACCGATCCGTCCGATAGAACAGCGTGTTCAGCCCCGCCGCCGTATTCGATAGCGCGTTCATCAGTTCCCCCGACACCCCGCCGCTCTTTGACCCCTCGATCGTCCCCACCCCCGGCCGCGGATAATGCGTGAACCACGGCCCAAGCTCCTTGTCCAGAAACGCCCCCTGCGCCGGCGTCACTTCCTGGCAGGCGATCAAATCCGGATCCTGCTTCAGCAGAATTTTCACCAGCAGATCGCGCCGATTCGGCCACACATTCACGCCATCATCCGGCGACGCAAACCGGATGTTCGCGCTCACCGCCCTCATCGGGCCCGCATGTTGCGGAACAGTCACCGGCTCGCCCCCTTTGCGCGCGCCCGGAACGCTCGCCGCGGCATAGCAAAGCCCCGCCGCCAGCAACACCACCCCCAGTAATTTCCATCTCAATGACACGGAATCTCCAAACCCGCCGCAGCAACCCCTATCGGTCCCCAATCCACACAAACCCGATGAATTATAGCGGCAGCCCGACCCCCAAACCCCATCACCCCCGCACCGACCCCCACATCTCTATCCACAATCTTTCGTGTTTTTCGTGCCTTTCGTGGCCATTTACGTCTTTAGGGCGGTCCCAGGCTACTTACGCCGGCACGTTCATCGTGAACCGCGCAATCTGCGCCTGCACCATCGTCGGCACACGCTCGAACCGCAACGCCACCTTGTACGGACCCTGCGGAAAATCGTCGAAGTCGTCCAGCCGCACCACCTCCGCCGCCAGCGAAAACGTCGGCCACGCCTCATGCCGGAACAGCCCCAGCCCCGCCACCGAGAATTCCACCGCCACCGGTTGCCCGATCGGCAGGATCTCATCCAGCTCCGCCATCATCCCCGTTTCGCTCAGGTTCACCACATGCCCTTCCAGCGGTCCCTGACGCCGCGCCAACGGGCGCACCACCAGCGACGTGTACATCGGCGCCACATCGACCCGGCGGCGCCGCCGCCGATCCTTGAATGCCGCCACTCCCGGCGCGTTAACCCGCGCTCCCGCCTCGGGCGCCAGCGCGCTGCCCGATGCCGACGCGGTCACCACCTGCGGAACTGGGGCCGGCGAACCAGGCCTGCGGGAGGCCGCGACCGAAGCGCC
This sequence comes from Phycisphaerae bacterium, assembly GCA_035548175.1. Classification (GTDB taxonomy): domain Bacteria; phylum Planctomycetota; class Phycisphaerae; order WQYP01; family WQYP01; genus CALCHA01. The sequence goes on from DASZTO010000054.1 coordinate 20,005, forward strand.
GATCGACTGTGTGGTTGTGGACATGATGAGAGCCTTCCTCATATCCCTTTAGGGTAGGTAAGCAAACTATCGGCCGAAGCAGAGCCATACATGATTACTTCGTCCGAAAAGCTCACCGGTTCACCTCATCCGCCCTGTTTTATTTCGGACCTTGATTCTTATGGGGCCTGCACTTACAACCCTACGGACGCGCCCGGCAATCGGGATGCACGCCGCGCACTTTTTGTCGGGGTCCCCCATGGCCAAGCCTCCACCGGGCACTTTGCCGCAGCAGCAGGCCGACGCCTATGGAATCCCTGGCATGCGACGCCACCTGCTCCTCTGCGCCGGCCCCGACTGCGTCGCCCCAGAGCAGGGTGACGCCGCCTGGAATTACCTCAAAAAGCGAATTGCTGAGCTGAAACTGGACCGCGCCCCCACCCGCCTCTTCCGCACACGCTGCCATTGCCTCCGAATCTGCACCGCCGGTCCCATCCTCGTCGTTCAGCCCGACGGCACCTGGTATGCCCGCGCCACGCCCGAGGTCATCGAACGCGTTCTTCAGGAGCACGTGCTCGGCGGACGCGTGGTCTCCGAACACCTCTTTGCCTGCGCGCCCCTCCCTAGTGATTCGACGATAACTGGTTGTGGCGAGAAGGGTTTAGAACCGATCGGCGAGCCCGTCCAGCAAGCCCCCCGAGTTGACAGTCCGCCCGACATGAGGGTATAAAGGCAAGACTCGGCGCATTGGGCGGACAAAACGTGCCGTGCATCTCCATTCCGCCAGCAGCCGGGGGAAACCAGTCATGGCAGGGCGACGGACGTATGGCGCAAAAAACCACCAAAAAATCCGGGAAGAAGGCTCCCCTCAAAAAAACTCCCCCCAAAGCCCCGGCCAGCGCGCGCCGCGATGAGCCCCGGCCCAAGCCTAAGGCGCGCCCTGAACCCAAGGCCGCCCACGCCCCGGCTCGCAAGGCCGCTCCCGAAGCCGCCCCCGCCAAAGGTCACGAGAAGAAGGAAAAGGCCTCCGCCGGCCTCTCCAGGTCCGACCTCCAGTACTTCCGCAACCTCCTCCTCGAAAAACGCCGCGAAATCCTCGGCGACGTCGGCTCCATGGAGTCCGAAGCCTTCAAGGGCGGCTCCAACCTCTCCAACATGCCCATCCACATGGCCGATGTCGGCACCGATAACTTCGAGCAGGAATTCACCCTCGGCCTGATCGAATCCGAACGCCAGATCCTCCGCGAAATCCAGGACGCTCTCGCACGCGTCGACGATGGCTCCTTCGGTATCTGCCAGGGAACCGGTAAGCCCATCCCCCGCGTCCGCCTCGAAGCCGTCCCCTGGGCCAAATACACCATCGAATACTCCCGCCTCCTCGAGCAGGGCAAAATCTCCCGTGAGCCCGGTCAGGCGGCGGAAGACGATTCCTCCGATGAGGATGAGGAATAACCCCACCACCGCCGGTCCAGAAGGCCGGCACGGGGACGCACCGGCGGGATTGGAGACAGCGTGATCAGTGACCCGGGCGGGGAAGCCGCAATGCCTCAGGACCTTCCCAAGAACGTTGATCCGGGTGAAGACGGGGGCGGTACCCACAACCAGGATGCACGCCCCGGGAACCGCTGGCAGCAAGCCGGCGGAGGCCGCGCCTGGCTATCGGCCGCCTCATGGGCGCGCTTTTTGGCCCCCGCCATCCTCGGCCTCGCCCTCGACCTCTCCGTCAAAAGCTGGGCTTTCCCCCAGGGCGTCACCGGCAAGGTCCTTAACATCGACGGCCAAACCTTTGACATCGTCGGCCGCAACCCGCTCTGGTTCCAGACCGATTTCGGCACCCTCGAAAATCCCCCCACAACCCTCATCCCCCACGTCCTGGGACTTCACACCACGATCAATCACGGCGCCGTCTTCGGCATCTGGCAGGGCATGGTCTTCTACTTCCTGCTTTTCAGCATCGCCGCCATGGCCGTCATTCTCTGGGTGTTCGCAGGCAGCAAAAAAGACCAGTGGGTCGTGCACATCGCCCTGGGGCTCATCACCGCCGGAGCCCTGGGCAATCTCTACGATCGCGCCGCCTTCAACGGCGTGCGCGACATGTTCCAGTTTTACGTCCACTGGTACCCCTACATTTTCAACGTCGCGGACGTGCTGCTGTGCATCGGCGTCCCGCTGCTCATGCTCCGCTGGAGCCTCGGCAAAAGTAGGCCCCCCGGGGGGATCGGCCCGGGGCAATGGAAATGAAAAAGCCCCCCGGCGGAAACCGGGAGGCTTTCGAGAAGGAACATGAAGCGCCAGAGGTAACGGTTAGTAGGTCAGGGTTCCGCTGCCGGTGGTGTTGACCGCGGAAATCGTGTACTGGCCGGTGGCCGAGGTGCTGTAGACCCAGCCCACATTGGTGCCGGCCGCGGCGCCCACGGCGGTCTGGCCGTTGAGCGGGTTGGTCGGCGCCTGCTGCAGATAGGGCCCGAAGTTCGTGCCCGTCGCCGCGGCGGTGCCGGTTTCCGTGGTGGTCGACTTGCCCAGCATGATCGTCCACATGCCCGAGGGATCGGGCGGGGTGTCCGAGTGTTGAATCTTGAACAACTCAATCTGCGAACGCACCGTCTGCAGCGTCGACTGCACCGAGTTGTTGCGCGCATCGTTCGATGCGTTGGTGAACTGGGGGATCACAATCGCGGCGAGAATGCCCAGGATGATGACCACGATGAGGATTTCCACGAGCGTGAACCCCTGGGATCGAGACCTGCAATGCATAAAGGGGCCCTCATGAATTTGGCCTTGCGGGGGCGGCCAAATGACCGCGGAAGCCACGCCGGCTCACGCTGAGAAGATCGGTAGAAGGGGGGATGTGCATAAGCACTTGAATAGAAAATCCGGAAGGAATTCTCAGAAGGGCCCGGTAATCCGCGCGGGATCAATAGTAACGGCCCCGAACAGCCCCGAGCGCCTGCTCCGCCGCCGCCCGCCGTCCGAGTATACTTCCCGCACTTTAGGTACTCTGCGAGGAATGGGCATGCAGGTCTTCCCCACGGCGATCCCCGACGTCAAAATCCTCGAACCCAAAGTCTTCGGCGACAACCGCGGATTCTTCCTCGAAAGCTTCAACGCCCGAAACTTCGCCCAGGCCACCGGCTTCCAGGGAACCTTCGTCCAGGACAATCATTCCCGCTCCACCAAAGGGGTCCTGCGCGGCCTGCATTACCAGTTGATCCAGCCCCAGGGAAAACTCGTCCGCGTAGTCCACGGCGAAGTCTTCGATGTCGCCGTGGACATCCGCCGCGGCTCCCCCACCTTTGGCAACGCCGTGTGGGCGACCCTGAGCGCCGACAACAAACGCATCTTCTGGATTCCCCCAGGCTTCGCCCATGGCTTCCTGGTCACCTCCGATTCGGCCGACTTCCTCTACAAGACCACCGACTATTACGCACCCCAGCACGAACGCACCATCCTGTGGAACGATCCGGCCCTGCGAATCCCCTGGCCCGTGGCAGCACTGGGCGCCCGCGACGGCGGGGGGGGGGGCGGGGTGAAGCTCAGCGAGAAGGACCAGCGCGGACTTCCGCTCGCCCAGGCGGATGTCTACCAAGGGACGGTATAAGTACGGGGCTCACGCCGCGAGCAAGGGGGTGTCTGTAGGAGGGCGTTGGGGAAAGTCGATACACCTCGAGACAAACACAGGTTCAAAATCATCGGAGGAACAGCCATGAAGATGCGTTGCGCGCGGATGATCTCGCTGGCGGCGGCGGTGGTGGGAGGCCTCGCAGGCCAGGCGCTCGGCGATACCAGCGACCCCCAGGCCCGCGCGTTTTTCGCCCAGGGAGCCGCCATGATCGAGCATGGCCAGTGGGTGCAGTCCGCCGGCGCCTTCGAGCAGGCGATCAATGCCGACATGCAGTTCCCAGAGGCCTACCTCTTCCATGGCCTCGCGCGCATGTACGCCAATGACTATCAGGAGGCGGCGGAGGACTTCACGGCCTACGCGGTGCTTAATCCCGGCAAGCCCTGGGGATGGCAGCAGCGGGCGGTGGCGCGCCTCGGCGAGGGACGCCCCGAGCGCGCCGAAGAGGATTTCCGCCGCGCCGCTGCCCTGGGCGCTGCGCCCGCGAACATCCAGCGCGGCATGGGCGATGTCTACCGGGCTGAGAAAAAATATCGCGAAGCACTCGCCGCCTACACCGATGGCATCCGCCTCGCCCCGCGATCGCCCACCATGTACCAGCGGCGGGCGCTCGCCGAACTGGCCCTGGGCGACAAGCAGGGCGCGGCCGCCGATATGGCCCAGGCCGACGCCCTCGTCCGCAGCGGCCGTGAACTCGAACCCGGCGATGAGGCCTCCCAGGCCATGGAAGACGCCTATCGGCGACTGGTCGGTCATCGCATGGCCGGGCCGGCGGCTGCCCCCGCACGCGCCCCCGCAGGCGCCGCGCCCGCCGCCCCGCCCGCCGTGGTCGTCGATCGCGCCGGACAGCAGCAGGCGCAGCAAGCCTCGCAGGCGGCCGCCTCCCTGGCCCAGCGCGGCGACGTCGCCGGGGCCCTCCGTCAAATGGATTCCGCTGTGACCCTCGACCCCAACAACGCCTCCTACTGGACCATGCGCGGCGCGTTCCAGGAGCAGCTTGGCAAGCCCGACGACGCCGTCGGAAGCTATCAGCGCTCCCTGGGACTCGACGTCAAAAACGCCGACGGCCACCTCGGCCTGGGAGTCGCCCTCGCGGAACTGCAGAAAACCAGCGACGCCCGGACCGAAATCGAGGCCGGCCTGAAACTCGCCCGCCTGCCCCAGGTGCAGGGCGCCCTGGCCATGGCGACCGGCGCGGCCAACGCCCACCCGCAATCCGCCATCCTCAAGGAAGTGGTGGCGCGCCTGCAGACCGCGCTCTCCGAAGTGCCTCGCTGAAGTGGCGGGGCCTACCCGTCCACGGGGAATTCATCGTTCACGCGCACGATGCGGCGTTCGCGCGCCGCCCGCCGCAGGGCGGCTTCCACCTGGAGTTCACGCAGGCCTTCCATGCCCGCCACCGGCGGAGGGCGGCGCTCACGCACGCTGGACACGTACGCCGTCACCGCCTTGCGAAACGAATCCCGGTAGGCGTCCCAGCGCGAATGGTCGCGCACCAGCGACACGGTTTCGTGCGCCCCGGACGCGGGGTCCAGTATTTCCAGCGCGCCATCCAGATCGCGCAGGTGCACCCGGCCGCGCTCGAAGGTGAAGGTCAGTTCGTACAGCGGATGCCCCCATTGCATCGCCAGCGTGCCGACGATCGTCCCCGCCGCGCCCGTGTCGGTGACGAACGCCGCGGCTACGTCGGTGGCGCTGATGGCCAGCTCCGGACTGGCGTGGCGCGCGCCGTCGAGCGCCGCGATCTCGGCGATGTCCCCCGCAAAATGGCGGACCAGATCGATGCAATGGCTCCAGCAGGCGAAATGCACCAGCGCCGTGATGTTGGTGACCTGGCCCAGTGAGCGCGACGCGACTTCCCGCTTGGCGCGCTGCGTCTGCTCGAAAAAACGGTAGTTGAACACCATCGCCGTCTCACAGCCGCGCTCGCGCGCCAGCGCCAACAGCTCGCGCCCTTTGACGAAATCCTCCTCCGTCACCGCCGCCTGCCCGCCCATCGCGACCAGCGGCTTCTCAAAAAAAATCCGCGGTAAACCGCCGGCAATGAGCGCCCGGCTCACGTCGTAGCGCGCCTGTTCGCTGGTGAGCACCATCGCCGCATCGGGTTTCCACGCCGCGAGCTCCGCCAGCGAGTCGAGCGCCGTTCCGCCAAACGTCGCCGCCGCCGCGCGCGCCCGCTCCGGCGTCCGGTTCCAGTACGCCAGCGCGACATCGGGCTCGCGCGCCAGCACCGGCAGGTATTCCTCGCGCGCCACCTTGCCCACGCCCGCCACCCCAATCCTTATCGCCATGCCTGATCCTCACGGTCACACTTACCGACCCGGCGGCAGCGCCTGGAGCGCCATCGCCGCGATGTCCCGCAACTCCGCGCGCGTCGCTCCGCCGGCCGCCTGCACCGACATGCCCCAGAGCACGGTGATGAGATAGCGAGCGAGCTTTACCGGCCGGGCGTGCGCGGGAAGATCGCCCTCCGTCACCGCGCGCTCGAGCCGCCGCTGCAGCGCCAGTTGCGCATGCCGCCGGGTTTCGGCAAGCTGCCGCCGCACCGCCGCCGCCGCCGGTCCCGCCGCCAGCGCCCCCTGCACGAGAAGGCACCCATCGGGATGGCGGGCATGGGCCACCATGTGAATCGCTCCGCGAAAAAGCTTCTCGACGGCGCGGCGCGCGGTGGGCTCCTTCAAAGCGTTGGGCAGGTAGGACGCCGGGTTCTGCAGGTAGCGCGTCAGCACCTTGTGGAACAACTGGTCCTTGCTGCCGAAGGCCGCATAGAGGCTGGGCGTGTTCACGCCGATGGCGGCGGTGAGTGCGGCCAGGGAGGTGCCTTCGTAACCGTGCCGCCAGAACAGGAGCATCGCCGTTTCAAGGGCCTGGTCGGGATTGAAAGTTCTGGGACGTCCGCGCCGCACCTCTGGCTCCTACCCCGTCTGCCTGCGTCAAATTTTTCGAACGTGACGATATTCTTCTTGACGGCGATTCTCAAGCTGATATTTTTAGTGATCGTTACACAAAAGCGTGCCGCGGCTTTTTCCCCCGGAGATTCCCATGGGCGTGCAGATCTATCTGAACTTCGAGGGGCGGACGGAGGAGGCGCTGGCCTTTTACAAAAAGGCCGTGGGCGCGGAGGTGCTCTTCCTCATGCGCTGCAAAGAAGCCCCGCCTCCCCCGCAAGGGCTCAAGCCCGGCACGCAAGACAAGATTCTTCACTGCACGTTCCGCATCGGCGGCACGACGCTCAATGCGACCGATGGCTACAACAGCGGCCACTCGGAGTTCAAGGGAATTTCCCTCTCGCTGCACGCCAACGACGCCGCCGAGGCCCAACGACTGTTCGCCGGCCTCGCCGGGGGCGGCAAGGTGATCATGCCGCTGGGCGAAACCTTTTTTTCACCCAGCTTCGGCATGGTGGCCGATCCCTTCGGGGTGCAGTGGATGGTGGTGGTGCCCCGACCTGATCCGCAGTAATCGGCAGCGGCCCGTCGAATTCCAGTCGAGACTCTCACACACGAGGAGCAGGCGATGAGCATGGTGCGCGTTCTGGTGGGCACGAAAAAGGGCGGGTTCATCCTGACCTCGGACGCAACGCGAAAGAAGTGGAAGGTCGATGGCCCCCTCTTCGCCGGGTGGGAGATTTACCACATGAAGGGCTCGCCGGTCGATCCCAACCGCATCTACGCCTCGCAATCCAGCGGATGGTTCGGCCAGATCATGCAGCGCTCGAGCGACGGCGGGAAAACCTGGGAAACCCCCGGCGGAGGCATGCAGAAATCGCCCCACGGATTCCCCATGGGCGAGAGCAACAAATTCGTCTACGACTCCAGCCCTGAGACCGGCCGCCCCATCACCACCCACCTGTGGTACGACAACAGCCAGCATCCCTGGGAATTCAAACGCGTGTGGCACCTGGAACCCTCCCTCACCGATCCGGACATGTGCTACGCCGGCGTCGAGGATGCGGCGCTCTTTGAAACCACCAACGGCGGCGTCACCTGGAAGGAACTCGCAGGCCTGCGCGGCGCCAAGGGCGAGCAATGGCAGCCGGGCGCGGGAGGCATGGGACTCCACACGATCGTGCTCGATCCCAAACATCCCGGACGCATTTATGCCGCCATCTCGGCGGCCGGCGTTTTCCGCTCCGACGATCACGGCAAAACCTTTCGGCCCGTCACCAGGGGGCTCCGCTCCGACTTCATGCCCGACCCGACCGCCGAGATCGGCCATTGCGTCCATCGCATCGCCCTCGACCCCGTCAAGCCCGACACGCTCTACATGCAGAAGCACTGGGATGTCATGCGCACCGATGATGGCGCGGAGCAGTGGCGCGAAGTCAGCGGCGACTTGCCCACCGATTTCGGTTTTCCCATCGACGTGCACGCCCACCAGGCCGAGACGGTTTACGTCGTGCCGATCACCAGCGATTCGCTCCACTATCCGCCCGAGGGAAAGCTGCGCGTGTATCGCAGCAAGACCGGCGGCGGCGAATGGGAGGCGCTCACCAGGGGGCTCCCGCAGCAGGATTGCTACGTCAACGTGCTGCGCGACGCGATGGCGGTCGACAAACTCGATAAGTGCGGCGTCTACTTCGGCACGACCGGCGGACAGGTGTATGGCTCCGCCGACAGCGGCGACTCCTGGGAGCCGATCGTGCGCGATCTCCCGGCGGTGCTCAGCGTCGAGGTCCAGACGCTCCCCTGAAGCGCCGCTCCACGACCCAAAACCCATCCGCACGCGATGCTGCGGTTGGCGGCGGTCGGGCGATTGACGCCCTGCACTTTGAACGGCTTGCGGCTAACACGGCTTTTGTGGGGTCCGGTGATGAGCGACGTGCGGGTGGCTTTGCCCTTTCATTTGCGCACACTCGCCAGGATCGAGGGCGAACTGCGGGTCGCCGTCGAGGGAACCGTCACGCTGGCGGCCGTCCTTGACGCCCTCGAGAAGAACCACCCCGCGCTGACCGGCACCATGCGCGATCATGTGACCAGGAAGCGCCGGCCGATGGTGCGGTTCTTTGCCTGCGAGCAGGACATCTCCGACGAATCGCCCGAGGCCCCCCTGCCGCCCGCAATCGCCACCGGCGCCAAGCCCCTCTACGTCATCGGAGCAATCGCCGGGGGATAGCCCCTCCCTGCCCTCCTGCCCTCCCTGCCCGCCATCCCTCTGTACGCACCCCCTCTTCAGCGGTAAAGTTCACCGCCTCCAACACGTCGAGTCGTCGATCGAACATCGACGCTTCCCCCCTCCCCCCCGCCTGCGACCGCGCACATGGAGAACCCTGATGGCCTCAGCCCTCGAGCTCCAACGCACAGGCCTCGAAGCCCGCTCCGGTCGCATCGATTCCCTCGACCTCCTCCGCGGCGTCGCCATCCTCGGCATCTTCCTCATGAACACCCAGTCCATGGGCCTCCCCGAAGCCAATTACATCAACCCCGCCATGTTCGCCGCCGGCGTCCAGGACTTCTTCACCGGCAAAAACTGGTGGACCTGGGTCGTCGTCCACATCCTCGCCGATGTCAAATTCATCACCATCTTCTCCATGATGTTCGGCGCCGGCGTGCTCCTCCAGGCAGATCGCATGGCCGCCCGCGCCATGTCCCCCGTCGCCGTCCATTACCGCCGCATGGCCGTCCTCCTCCTCCTCGGCATCCTCCACGCCTACCTCATCTGGTACGGCGACATCCTCACCACCTACGCGCTCTGCGGCATGCTCCTCTACCCCCTCCGAAAACTCCCCGCCTCCCTCCTCATGTTCATCGGCATCCTCCTCATGGCCACCGCAGTCCTCTTCACCTGGTGCGAACACGCCGGCGTCGGGCTCTGGCTCACCCACCTCAACGACTGGACCAACTCCCTCTACAACGGCCTCGATGAAGTCCACGCCTACCGCACCGGCGGCGCCGCCGAATTCCACTTCCGCGCCGTCGCCTCCTTCGACCTCCAAACACGCGTCTTCCTCGAATGGACCTTCTGGCGATGCGCCGGCGCCATCCTCATCGGCATGGCGCTCCAACGCTGGCGATTCTTCCACGGTGCCTGGCCCCCCGGTGCTTACGCTTTTCTCGCCCTCCTCCTCATCCCCCTCGGATGGGCCGTCACCGCCCTCGGCGTCTGGTTCAACCAAACCGCCCTGTGGGATGTCGACCTGCTCACCTTCCCCGGAACCGAATTCAACTACCTCGGCTCACTCCTCGCCGCCGTCGGATACATGGCCGCAGGCGTCCTCGTCGCGCTCGCCGTCGCCCACGGCGGACGCTTCCTCACTTCCCTCGTCGCCCCCGTGCGCGCTATCGGACAAATGGCCCTCTCCAACTACCTCCTCCAGTCCGTCGTCGGCACCGCCATCTTCTACGGACACGGACTCGGACAATTCGGCAAAATCAGCCGCGTCGGTCTCCTCGCCATCGTCGCCGCCACCTGGACACTCCAACTCACCGCCTCCTGGCTCTGGATGCGCTGCTTTCGCCAGGGACCCGTCGAATGGCTCTGGCGAAAACTCGCCTACCTCGGCCGCACCGAACTCCGCGCCGGCGGAGACGCCCGCCCCGCACCCGCCCCGCTTCCTCACGCCGCCCCCTGAAAAAAAACGCCTTCCGCGGCCGGCGTTACTGCTTGCCCAAAGCCGATCGCGGAAGGCGGCACAGAGAAGAGGGAGCCGTGAAGCGCCTGAAGCGCTTCACGGGTTCTGCAGCCTCTCCCCTCGGAGCAGGCTGCAATTCAGTCGTTATGACCCAAACAGCGGCAAATACCCCATGAACGCCAGCACCAGTATAATGATCAGCACCAGCCCCAGACCGCCCGCCGGATACGCGCCCCATTCACGCGAATAACCCCACGTGGGCAGGGCGCCGATGATCAATAGGATCAGCACGACAATCAAAATCGTACCAAGCATGGCTATTTCCTTCCGCCCCGAAACACAGGGGCATCTTGCAGTCGCTTGCATCCGGGCGGGCCCGAGCGGACCGGGAGGCCTGAATGCTCTGCCTCTACCTATTGCAACCAGCGTGCCGTTGAATTCCGCCCGCACCCAGCCCCTTTCCACTGCGGCAAAATGGACCGGCACCCCCGAAATCGCCCCCTTCCTTCCCATAATTCCCCCCGCCGCCGCCATGCCCTTCCCACCCTACTGCATCTGTCCGGCCGAGCGGAGCGTGATCTGGATGGCCTGAGGCGGACAAAACAGCCGCATCTTCACCCCCGCCGCGCCGATCCCCCGGTTCACAATCATCCACGTCCCGTTCACCCGATGCACCCCCGTCGTCATCGCCGCCGGTAGCGTGTCGTGACGAAACAGCGGCGAACCATCCGGCCAGCATATCTGACCCCCATGCGTGTGCCCCGCCAGGCAAATGTCCGCCCCAGCCGCCACCGCCGGATGGATCAGATCCGGATAGTGCAGCAGCATCAGCTTGAAGTCCCGCGGCGTCACCGGCCGCAGCGCCGTGGGAATGTCCGTATCGATCCGCCTATGCTGATGCACCCCGATCAACGCCAGCCGCGGGTTGGCGACCGCCGGCTCCCCCCCTTTGCCCGCGCCGCCGCCCGCCGCAATGCGAAAGTGCCCCTCCACGCGCTCGATGAATATCGTCTGATTCCTCAGCAAAGTCCTCGGCCGCCCCGCGGGATCGTGCGTCTGCGCGATCGCAGGCCCCAGCTTGATCGAATCGTGATTCCCCAGAATGAAAAATGTCCCCAGCGGCGGCGTCAGCGGCTCCAGCAGCTTGAGCACCGAATTGTACGACGTCTTCCACAGCCACGACCGATGCCCCAGATCCCCCGTGATCACCAGCACGTCCGGCTTGAGCTGCGCAAGCTGCTCGCGCCACAAATCCAGCCGCCGCGTCCACCGCGTGATGTGCAGGTCCGACAAATGCAGAACCACCAGCCCGTCAAACGCCCCCGGAAGCCGCGCGCATGGCAAATCGAACGCGTCCACGTGCGGCTGAAAGAAGATGGATCGGTTGCGAGCCATGACCGGCGAGGCAAGTATAGGCTGAAACCTTCTCAGATGTGGACTACCAGCGGCAGAAGCATCGTGCGCGGCGACTCCTATGAACTCGTACCGCGGGCGGTCATGCCGTCATGGTACCGTCCCCCGGCCAGCAGGAGAATCTCCTCCACCATCCCCAGCCCCGAGAGGGTGTAATTCTCGATCCGGGTAAAACCTCCGAGACGCGACCGTGAGGGAGCGTTGGGGGGGGAGGGGGAATATGAACTACACCAGCCCCGAGGCGCCCCGCGCTCCTTAGCGCGGATTCTTCTTCGACGACCGCCCCATCGCTTCCTGAACTTTCCCCACCCCCTTCTGGATTTTCCCCTTCAACTGCTGGCCCGTGTCCCCCTTCACCGCCCCGGCGATGTCGTTCGCCTTGCCCTTCACCTGCTTGATTTTCCCCGCCGCAACATCTTCGCTGGCCATATTGGCCTCCTTTCGTCAACCCACTCCATGGAGGCAAATCGGATGCCGCCCAACCGCCAATCGCCGCCGCCAGACAGTTGTCACAGACAAGAATCTCCCCAAATGCCGCCCCAATCCCAAAAAATGGAATTTGCCGCCCCCAGCACGCCCACACAGGTTGACATCTGCAAACTCACCCGTATTATTCGAGCATACGCCTTATCACCAAAGCATGTTTATAGGTGAGTGACCCAATATCACCATGCTCAAGCAAGTAGGCCGCAGGATCCGGCTGGTGAGTTTTTTTTTTGGGGCGTCCCCTGCGGAACCGGAGTGAAACATCATGGCGAAGTCTCAGGCGGCATCCGATGCCCAGGCCCTCAACAACCTCTGTCAGTTGTTCCGCCTCTTGTCTGACAAAACCCGGCTCCAGATCGTTATGCTCCTCGCCGGCGGTGAACGAAACGTCACCAGCCTCTGCGAGGAACTCAAACTCCCCCAGCCCACCGTCAGCCATCACCTCGGGCTCCTTCGCATGAACCGCGTCATCGTCAATAAACGCCACGGCAAACAGGTCATCTACGCCCTCGACCCCTCCGGCGGTAAATCCAGCAACGGCCGCCTCAAGTTCAATACCCAGCCCTACCTCGTCACCGTCGAAGGATAACCCCCCTCCACAGCGACACGATCCACAAGCCGGCGCCAGACGCCGGTTTTTCATGCGCGCTCATACCCCCCACCCGCTGGGCTTCCGCAAAAAATAAAAAAGCCGCGCTTGCGAATACAAGCGCGGCTCGAACATGCGGGCGAGAGGAGTCGAACCTCCACGTCTTTTGGACACTAGAACCTGAATCTAGCGCGTCTGCCAATTCCGCCACGCCCGCGTGCGGAAGTCACCAGTATAGCCGAGCATCCCGCCCGCAACAATCGCCGTCCCGATCTTCCCGATCATCGGGTGTAGTTCTCGATCCGCCTAAAACCTCCGAGACGCGACCGTGAGGGAGCGTTGGGGGGGAGGGGGAACTGCCGCCATGGTGGAGTGTTACCCGGAATATGTAGTTCTCGATCCGGGTAAAACCTCCGAGACGCGACCGTGAGGGAGCGTTGTGGGGGGGGGGACGGGGGATCCCTACTTCTCCCGCCGGGCGAACGAGACGGCCGGACCCAGCGGTTCCAGACGCGCCTCCTGGTCCATCGCCAGATTGGCAAGTTCGTCCGCCCGCGCGTTCCCCTCACGGTACACGTGCGAAATCGTGACCTCCCCGATCTCCTCCATCAGCGCTTTGGCCCGAACGTAGAGCGGCTTGAGGTCCGCACTCTTCACCTTGTAAATCCCGTTGATCTGCCGCACCACCAGTTCCGAATCCGCCTTGATCGCCACCGACCGCGCCTGCATGATTTTCGCCGCCGCCAGACCTCGCACCAGCGCCGTGTACTCCGCGAAGTTCGACGTGCACCGACCCAGAAACTCCCCAAGCTCGTACAGCGGCGTCCCCTCTTCATCCAGCAAAACCACCCCAATGCCACCCGGGCCCGGGTTCCCGCGCGAACCTCCGTCAAAGTGAAGCGTCAGCGCGGGACCCTTCTTCGTGTGGGGGCGCGGCACGCGCCTGGCAGGCGTCTCGTCAGGGAAAAGCGTCATCGGCCGCGCTCAGGTCGTGGGTTGGAGCATCTCGGGTAGATACAAAATCCGATTGCAGGAATTGCAGCGGCGAATCGCGTCCCGCCCACGCAGCGCGTTCAGGTGCTCCACGTTCAGACCCATGTAGCACGAGCCGCACGAAATGTCTTCCAGGCTGCTTTCGTCATACACCAGCGGAGCCATCGCGTCCCCGGGAAATTTCTGGTTCACCCGGTCGTACTGCCGCAGGGCCTCCGCCGGAACGGACACCGCCGCTTCCGCCCGACGCTTCTCCAAAGCGTTGATCTGATCCGTCAGCATCGTCACCTTGTCCCCGTGCTCCGCCTGGATCTTCGCCAATAGCTGCGTCTCCGATGCAATCGCTTCCTTCAACGCCGCCACCGACTTCAACGCCGATTCCACCTGCGCCATCTGTTCCAGCGTCGCCGTCTCAATCTTCGCCACCTCCGCCTTCTCGGCCGAAATCTGCACCAGAATCGCCGAGTACTCCTTGTTCGTCTTCGTGCTGTTCAGCGACGTGCGCATCTTGTCGATGTGCTCCTGCCGCGTCTTCATCTCCAGTTCCTTGGCCGCCACATCCGCCTGCAGCTTCTGCAGCGCCGCCTGCTGCGCGTCCAGGTCCTTCTGCAGCGAAGCAATCTTCGTTTGCTGATTCTTCTGGTCTTTTTGCGCCGTTTCCAGCCCGTTATGCAGCTGCTGGAGATCGCGGTCGATCCTGAATAGCGCCAGCAGGTTGGGAAGGGTCACCGTACCGGACATGAAGAGTTCCTCGCTCGTCCGCGGGAAAACTGTAGTGTAGCACCCCAGACCGACCCTCGCCAGCGAACCGACAAAATCGCCCCGGCTCGGCCGTTCCAGCGCGCACAATCTGGCGCCCCAACGCACGCTTCACGCCGCAAAATTCTTGCCCCAAACACCGCAACCTCAACCCTTTGCCGCCATGCACCCCCTCTCCCTGTGCGCACAAAGTGGGCGCAACCCCCCTCTATAGACAAGAAGGAGCACTGCGCCATGTCCAAATTCCCAATCAAAAACCTTCGTGGGCGGGGGGGGCCTTCACCCCTTCGTCTCTTCGTGCTTCCGTCGTCGGCTCCGGGGGGGGAACCCTGTGTCAAATTCCCCCAAAAACCTCATACACAAGCACAAAAACCCCACATCCGCAAAAACACAACGGCAAAAACTCAACCTTTTTTGCAAAACACCCCCTACACATCGAAGAAAACCCCACATTCCCTCCCCCTCATCGCTCATTCCCCACCTCTCCCCGCTCCGCCGCCCCCACGCCCCTCGTTGGCTTCCCCCTCCCCCTTCGGTCATAATGCGGAGCTAATCCAGGCCCAGGAGATATCCCCCCCCGTGAGCGTCACCACACCCCAAAAGTCCATCGCCGCCGAGACTTCCATCTCCGGCCGAGGCCTCTTTACGGGCGCCCAGACCACCCTCACCTTCAAACCCGCTCCCGTCGGACACGGCATCGTCTTCGTCCGCACAGACCTCTCCCGACCCGTCCGCATCCCCGCACTTGTCGCTCACGTCACCAAACGCTCCCGACGCACCGCCATCAAGTCCGGCCCCGATTCCGTCGAAACCATCGAACATTGCATGGCCGCCGTCGCCGGTCTGGGCATCGATAACCTCGAAATCGATATCACCGGCGGCGAAGTCCCCGGCGTCGACGGCTCCTGCCTCCCCTTCGTCGAAGCCCTCCAATCCGCCGGCATCGTCGACCAGCCCGCCGAAAAGCCCTTCCTCACCATCACCGAACCCGTCGAAGTCCGCGACGGCGGCGCTTCGCTCATCGCCTCGCCTCCCTCCGCCGACGAATTCCAGATCTTCTACGACCTCGACTACGGCAACACCGAACCCATCCGCCAGCAGCTCTTCGCCTACTCCCTCAACGGCCAGTTCAAAGAGCAAATCGCCCCCGCACGCACCTTCGTCACCAAGGTCGAAGCCGACATGCTCCGCTCCCGCGGCCTGGGCACCCACCTCCAGGCCGGCGACGTCCTCGTCCTCGATACCACCGGCCCCATCGGCACCGACTACCGCTTCCCCAATGAATGCGTCCGCCACAAAGTCCTCGACCTCATCGGCGATCTCTACCTCCTCGGCTGCGCCATCAAAGGCAAAATCGTCGCCTACAAATCCGGCCACTCCCTCAACCACGCCCTCGTCCGCAAGCTCACCCGCATGCTCCAGGCCCAGCGCCGCGCCAAGCTCGCCATGGGCGAACCCGTCATGGACGTCAAACGCATCCTCCGCCTCATGCCCCACCGCTACCCCATGATGCTCGTCGACCGCGTCATCGAAATGGATGGCGACAAGCGGGCCCTCGGCGTCAAAAACGTCACCATGAACGAGCCCTTCTTCGAAGGACACTACCCCGGCATGCCCGTCATGCCCGGCGTCCTCATCGTCGAAGCCCTCGCCCAGCTCTCCGGCCTCCTCCTGTCCCGCAAACTCGAACACTCCGGCAAAATCCCCCTCCTGCTCTCCCTCGACAAGGTCAAGCTCCGCCGCCCCGTCGTCCCCGGCGACCAGCTCATCCTCGAATCCGAAAACATCCGCGTCAAAGCCCGCACCGGACACGTCCGCTGCCGCGCCTACGTCGGCGACCAGATCGCCGCCGAAGCCGAAATCAAATTCATGCTCGTCGACAACGAACTCGTCGGTTAACAAGGAGGTAATTCGTAAACCGTAATCTGTAATCGCTGACGCCCCTGGAGGGAGCTTCCGCCCATGCGACAGCAAATTACCAATTACCAATTACCAATTACTTTTTCACGAATGCCCACCATCCATCCGCTCGCCCTCATCGAACCCGGCGCCACGCTCGCCGACGACGTCACCGTCGGCCCCTTCGCCTACGTCGGCCCCAACGTCACCCTCGGCAAGGGCTGCGTGCTCCACCATCACGCCCAGATCGAAGGCCACACCACCGCCGGCGAAAACAACACCTTCTTCCCCAACTGCCTCATCGGTGCCGTCTCGCAGGACCTCAAATACCAGGGCGGCGACTGCCGCGTCTCCATCGGCTCCCACAACGTCTTCCGCGAAAATGCCACCGTCCACATCGGCACCGAGGTCGGCGGCGGCGAAACCCGCATCGGCGATCACAACCTCATCATGGTCGGCGCCCACATCGCCCACGACTGCATCCTCCACAACCACATCATCCTCGCCAACAACGTCCTGCTCGCCGGCCACGTCCTCGTCGAAGATCACTGCGTCCTTTCCGGCGCCGTCGCTTCCCACCACTTCGTCACCATCGGACGCCACGCCTTCATCGGCGGCATCTCCGCCATCACCCGCGATGTGCCCCCCTTCATGGTCTTCGATGGCATGCCCGCCATTGTCCGCGGCATCAACAAGACCGGCCTCAAACGCCGCGGTTTCGACGACAGCCGCATCGACGCCCTCCGGTGCGCCTACCGCCTGCTTTTCAAAGACACCACCCCCTTCGCCGCCGGCGCCGCCGAGCTCGAACAGCTTTTCCCCGACCAGCCCGACATCCGCTTCCTCCTCGATTTCATGCGCGCCTCCCTCGCCGGCAAGTTCGGCCGCGCCCGCGAAAACCTCCGCGGCAAATCCACCCTCGCCTCCGACGACGAAGACGCCCCCCCGCCCCACGTGTCCGGCAATTGAGTGAACGTAAGTCCAGAATCCAAAGGTTCAAAAGGGTTGAAATGGCGGATCAGATTCTCAACGCGGTCGTCATCGGCGTCGGACGCATGGGCCAGCACCATGCCCGCAACTACGCCCAAATCCCCGGCTTTCGCCTCGCCGCCATCGTCGACGTCAATCCCGCCAACGCCGAAAAGGCCGCCACGCAGCACAACTGCCCCGCCTTCAATTCCATCACCGACCTGCTCGCCTGGAGCCGCTCCGGCAACACGCCGATCCACGCCGCCTCCATCGCCGTGCCCACCGTGCATCACCGCGCCGTCGCCGAAACCCTCATGGCCGCCGGCATCGACGTGCTGATCGAAAAGCCCATCGCCCCCTGCGTCGAAGACGCCCGCGCCATCGTCGCCTCCGCCAAAACCCACAACCGCATCCTCCAGGTCGGCCACACCGAACGCTTCAACCCCGCCTACCGCGCCCTTTCCAAATACCGCCTCCGGCCCGCCTTCATCGAAGTCCACCGCATCAGCCCGATGACCTTCCGCTCCATCGACATCGGCGTCGTGCTCGACATGATGATCCACGACATCGATCTTGTGAATCACCTGGTCCGCGCTCCGGTCGTCGACGTCAAAGCCGTCGGCGTCGCCGTCATCGCGCAATACGAAGACATCGCCAACGCCCGCCTCACGTTCGCCAACGGCTGCGTCGCCAACCTCACCGCGTCCCGCCTCGCCCTGCGCACCGAGCGTAAGATGCGGCTCTTTTCCCCCTCCGCGTACGTCACCGTCGATTACCAGAAAAAAGCCGGCGCCGTGATCACCAAGACCGCCAACCAGGACGAGCTCGATCGCGTGCGCAATGAAATCAAGGAGGGCCGCATCACGGATTTGATGCAGCTCAATTACCCCGAGCTGGTGAAATACGAGGACCTCGCCGTCGAGGATGCCGAGCCGGTGCGCGCCGAACTGGAAAACTTCCTGCACGCGATCCGCACGCGCACCGATCCCGAAGTCACCGGCGAAGATGGCCTGGCCGCCGTCGACATCGCCGCGCGCATCGCCGCCTCCGTCGCCGAGCACAAATGGGAAGGCGTCGTCCCCCCATGATCGCCGCCGCGGCCGGGAAAGAATTCATGGCCCCGCCGGCAGCGCAGCGGTACACTCGATGCACGGAATCTGGGAAGGAGGAATTCCAATGGGTAAACTCCTCAAAGGACTCGCCGCCGCATTGCTCGTGCTCGCCGCCCTCGCGTTCGTGGCCTGGCGCGTCTATCCGATGATGCAAAACCACCGGCTCGCCAAAGCGCCCGCCCCATCCGCCGCGCCGCCGCCCACGGTCCATCACGACAACCCCAACAGGGGCGCCCGCCCGGCTACCGGCCCGCTCGTCGCGCCCAACGACCCCACCCCGCGCAACTTCATCCCGCTCCGCACCCTCGCCCACAACAGCCGGGTCGCCGCCCTGGCGTTTTCGCCCGATGGCTCCCTCCTCGCGGCGGCCTATGGCGACGGCATCATCAACCTCTGGAACCCCGGCACAGGCCAGCTTGTCCGCACCATCAACACGGGCGATCCGCCCATCAAACACCTGGCCTTCGCCGCCTCAAAACACCTCCTTGTCGCATCCGCCACCGATCAAACCTGGTCCGTCTGGGACACCGACCGGGGCAGTCGTATCGTGCGCTCCGGCAGCGCGACGGCGTCGGGGCCCGTGGTGTTCTTTCCCGACGACGACCATGTCGCGATCGCCGAGACCGACGGCGTCGCCGTCTGCGACGCCCAGGACGCCCGCCTGATCCAGGAGATTCCCATCAGCGGCCACGTCCTGTGCATGGACGCGACGCCTGAAGGCCCGACCTTGGCCGTGGGCTCGGACGCTCCTATCCTCGCGCTGTTCGGCAAAACGTTGACCATGACGGCCAGCAAAACGCCGACCCTCACAGCCGCGGGCAACGAGGCGCTCAAGTCCCGTCCATACGCTGTTGGCGCGGTGTACGACGTGCATTTCGCTCCATCTGTTCCGGGCAACGCAGACGCGCCGCGCCATGTGCTCTTTAGCGATGATTACGCCCTCTGGGAATGGGACACCGCGGCGGATCGCGTGACAGTGCGGGGTGAAACCAACAACGCCCGCGCGTTCGCCGCCACGTCCGACGGGGTGGCCTGGGTCAATGTGAGTTTCTATGAGGTTCCGGCGTCGGAGACGATCGCCGGCTCGTGCGCGTTCTCCCACACGTTGATGACGATCGCAGGCGCGCCAGCCAGGGGCTTATTCGCCGCCGGCGCCGGCTATGACCAGGATCTGTCATTGAGTAAGCCAACAGACGGCTCCATCCTGCTGTTTGGACCCGAGATACTGCCGGAAGTAGCGCGTCACATCCGCTTCTACAAGGCGCATCCACCCGGATTTCAGATCAGGCCGCCGACGGATTACATCACCTGGTAGCAGTTTTCAGCAGGGCCTGTTTATGGCAATCTTCCGGAGATTCCGATGAAAATGGTTCACATCCTGCTGGGGGGCGTCCTGCTCGCGGCCATCGGCGGCGCGGTCTGGACGACGCTCCCCCAGCGCGACACCCTCTCCGATGCCTCCCAGCCCTACCGCCCACAGTCCCGGCCCCACGTCGTCAGCCCCACCGACCAGGCGCGCGCCCAGTTCCACGCGCTGCATCCGCAAATACCCCCTCTCAAAAATCTCGCCAGCACCGATCAGGCGCATCAGCACTACGTGAACAGGGTGGCTTTTTCGCCCGATGGCTCGCGCCTCGCATCCGCCGGCGCGGAAGGGGACCTCTGCACCTGGAGCCTGCCCGATCTTCAGCCGCTGCTGCACATCCATACCCACGCCGGCGTCATCCACGGTCTTGCCTGGTCGCCTGATTCCCGGCGCCTCGTTTCCGGCGGCGATGACACCTGGATCAACGTCTGGGATTCCACCACGGGCCAGCTTCTCGATCGCCACAAGCAGCCCTGCCCCGTCGCCGCGGTGTGCTTCATCGCCGATAACGACCATCTGGTTTCCACCTGCGGGCAGGCGGTGCGATTCTGGCAGGTGGGCGCCGAGGACCAGCTTTTCGCCGGTGAGCCGGACACCGAGTCAGATTTCCAGTACCTCGCGGTCACGCCCGACAACCAGATTGCGGTCGCCAATGCCACCGGCGGCCTTTTTCTGCTGGACGCCCAGGGCAGCACCCTCGATCACCTCGAACGCCACACGCGCCACGTCGCAGGTTCCGCCCGATCCGCCGATGACGAACGCAACACGGTCACCGGCATCCGCGCCCTCGCCGACGGCCGGCTGCTGGTATGCGACTGCTCCGGCGTGTGGCTGTGGGATCGGCACAAGGACGGGCCGGCGGCCATGGAACTGGTCGTGCCCGGAGAGCAGGCCTGGCATGCGGCGCTCACAGGCGATGGCCGCACCCTGCTCGTCGAGGTTCCCACCCGCTGCCGCGTGATCGATTTGCAGTCCCGCAAGACGATCGCGGATGCGGTGGTCTCCGGGGAAACCCTGCGCTCGGTGGATGTCGATCCGCGGGGCCGGTGGTTCGCCACCGGCAGCGGCGGATTCAACACGGCGACGGGAATCGAGGACCGCGGGCCGGCGTCGCTGCAGCTCTTCGACCTCAAAGCCGCCCAGGCTTTGCCGCCGTCGCGCGATCAGCCCAAGCCCGTCGACACCCGTGACTTGCAGCCCTGGCGGTGAAGGACGACCGCCCGCGAGGCGGGGACGCGCCGGCAACAGGCGCGCTTCGCCGTCGTTATTCCCACGCACCTGCAAACATCTCTTCAAGGAGCCCCCATGCGCCGCCTCCTGCCTGCCGCATTTATTCTGGTCGCCGCCGCCGCCGCTGTCGCCCAGTCCACGCCCGCCACCCAGCCCGCCGCCCTTCCGCCGGGGGAGGATGGCGCCAAAGCCCGGCTGAATTCCTCGCCGCGCCACGGCGAGTTCATCGACATCACCGTGCCCGGCAGGGACAAGCCGGTGAAAGCGTACATTGTCTATCCCGAGCGCTCCGACAAGGCGCCGGTCGTCATCGTCACGATGGAAATCTTCGGCCTTTCCGATTGGCTCCGCGCCGTCACCGACCAGCTCGCCGCCGACGGCTTCATCGCCATCGCGCCCGACTACCTCACCGGCAAAGGCCCCAACGGCGGCGGCACGGAAGCCTTCCCCGACCGCGATTCGGTGGTGCGCGCCGTGCAGGGCGTCTCGACGGCGGACGTGGTGGCCGTGAATGACGCCGCGCGCGAGTACGGCCTCAAGCTTCCCGCCGCCAGCGATAAATCCGCATCCATCGGCTTCTGCTGGGGCGGCGGTAAATCCTTCGCCTACGCCGCCGCCCAGCCTGGCTTGAACGCCGCGGTCGTCTACTATGGCACGCCTCCGGCCGACCCGGAACTCGCCAAAATCAAATGTCCGGTGCTGGCCTTTTATGGAGCGAAGGACAACCGCGTGACGTCGACGGAAGCCTCCACCGCCGAGAAGATGAAGAATCTCGGAAAATCCTTCACCCCGCACATCTACGACGGCGCCGGCCACGGTTTCCTGCGGGCGCAAACCGATCCGGCCAACCTCAAAGCCTCCCAGGAAGCCTGGCCGCTGACGATCCAGTTTTTGCGGGAAAACACCAAGTAAAGCCGGTGGTGTGAACCATTGGCGATGAATTGTCGATTCGCCGCACCAGGCGTGCGGCCATTCACGCCATGCCGACGCGCAGCGGCTTGCCCGTTCCCATCACACCCGCCGCCGTCACGCCGACGAGCGCCACCGCCAGCACGCCCAGGCCGATCGTCCCGGCATCCATGCTGCCGCCCGAACTGCTGCTGCTGACGCTCGCGCTGTCGCTCGAACTGCCGCTCGAACTGCCGGCGCTGGAGCTCGTGTCGCTCGTGCTCGACGACGTCGGCATCACCCAATAGCCCACGCCCAGCACCACGACGATCAGCAACCCGGCCGCCACGCCCAGCATCCGGCCCCACCAGCGCATCCGCGCCACGCGCGCCAGCGCCGCCTCGCGCGCCCGCACCTTTTCCACGGCGGCGGCGGCAACGTCCATCGACGCCTCCGCCTCCGGCCGCGCCTGCATCGCACGCCGCAGCAGGGTCCCGAGATTGTCATCCAACAGATCGCTCATGGTCCTTGCCATCATATCGTCCGCTCGTCCGCGCCAGCGGGCCGAGCAATGTTTTCAGCCGTTCCCGTCCGCGGAACAGCAGGGTCTTGATGGTTCCCTCGGGTTTGGCCATCGCCTCGGCGACCTGCTCGACGCTCAAGCCGCGCCGATAAAACATGTCGATGGCCGCCGCCTGCTCGGGATCCAGCCGGGCGACCGCGCTCCAGATCGCCTCAGTCGTTTCCCGCGTTTCCATATCTTCGCCGGCGGGCGTCGCTGGTCCCTCGACCTCGGGCATCTCGCCGCCGCCGCGGCGCGGATAACGCTGCCGCACCTTCAGCGCCGTGCGATAGGCGATTTTGTAGACCCACGTCGAGAGCTTGGAGTCGCCGCGGAACGTCGGCAGCATGCGGTACGCCACGGCGAAAGTCTCCGCCGCCAGATCGTCCCGGTCCGCCGGCCCGAGCCCCAGCGTCTGTCCAAGCCCCAAAACGAGATGTTGGTACGTCGCGACAAAATGTCGAAATGCGTCCAGGTCGAGTTGTCGCAGCGCTGTGAGATCGACTTGTTCGTCCACGGCCGGGGTCACAGAGGCATCCTTCGGACGGTGAGTGGGGGGCGGAGCGGGGCGGGTTTCAGAAAACTGTGAAGAAATGGGGGCGTGGTCATTGGTCATTAGTCATTGGTAATTGGTGATTAGCTGGCGCTGGTTCGGAGGTTCCACCGCACTCGTAACTTGGGTGGTGACAGTAAATTACCAGTTACGAGTTGCCAGTTGCCGATGACCTAGAGAACCTCCGCCGCCCTGGGGAAGCTTCCCAGCACTGCGAGTTGCAAGCAATGGGTCCGCACCTCTTCGAGCGCCTTGGCCAGCGATTCGTCCTCGATATGCCCGACCATGTCGACGAAGAAGTAATACTCGAAGTTGCGCTTCTGCGAGGGGCGGGTGTCGATGTTCGTCAGGTTGATGGCATACTTGCGGAACACGTCCAGCACGTCGACCAGCGCCCCGGACTTGTGGGCGGTGGTGAAGATGATGGAGGTCTTGTCGTCGCCGGTGCGCTTGGCCGCCGCCCCCGCTCCGCCCGCTCCCTTTTTGCCGATGACGAAGAACCGCGTGACGTTGTTGGGATTGTCCTCGATGTTGGCGAAGAGGGTCTTGAGGTTGTAAAGCTCCGCGGCCAGTGAAGATCCGATCGCCGCGGCGCCCGCCTCCCGGGTCGCCATCTCCGCGGCCTTGCTGCTGGATGCGACCGCCACCCGCTGCGTGTCCCGATAGGTCGCCGTCAGCCAGTTCCGGCATTGATTCAACGGCTCGGCCTTCGAATAAATCACCTTCACCTCTTCCGGCGCACAATTCGCCAGCAGGTGCGAGTGAATCGCGATCAGCACCTCGGCCACGATCGTCACGTGCGGATGTTCGAGGAACGCATCCATCGTTTCCACGATCCCGCCGATGGTTGAATTCTCGATCGGCACCAGCCCCAGATCCGCATGCCCGCGCCCCACTTCATCAAAGACGCTCTCAATCGCCACCACCGGCACGTGCTCGACCGACGAGCCGAACTTCTTCACCGACGCCAGATGAGAAAACGAGCCCTGCGGCCCCAGATAGGCGATCCGCAGCGGCTTTTCCAGGGCGAAGGAGCCGGACATCAGCTCCCGGTAAATCGCCTCGAGACAGGAATCCGGCAGGGGCCCTCCGGCGGCGCGGTTGGCGGAGCGGATGCGTTCGAGAACGATTTTTTCACGGTCTGGGGCGTACACGGGCGTCCCGGACTGGTGTTTCACCTTGCCGATGTCGATCACGATGCGGGCGCGGGCGTTGAGCAATTCCACGATGCGCCGATCCAATTCGTCGATCTTTTCACGCAGTCCAGCGAGTGCGTCGCCATCCGCCATAGGGGGTCCTCAAACGGGGTGTCCAGCGTAGTTTACCACGCGGGGGGGAGGCCGTCCCGCTTGCGGATGGGAGGCGCCGGCGACGCGTATTTCTGTGAACCGGCCAGGCGGCTGTTTCCCCTTCCCCCCGATGCTCCGCTGGCGGAGGTCGCAGACGGGCAAGGCGAATCGACCGCCTGGCCTGAGGTTTGCTAAAGGCGAATCACCATGCGTCCGACAGCCTTCACCCTCGTGCTCGTCCTGCTCGCCGCCCTGGCGCTGGGCGCCCGCTTCGTCCACGGCGGAGCAACTGCGGCGACGACCACGAACCAGACCCTGGCCACCACCGGCCATTGAGGGGAGTCAGGGGTCCAGCTCCTCGAGAATTGCTTCCAGATCAAGTGAACCTTGCAGAACGGTGAGGATCTCGACGCCGTTGCCAGTCATCCGGTAGAAGACCAGGTAGCTGCGATAGGGCGGGGGGAGCGGATAAACGCGGACACCCGCCAATTGCGCGTGTCGCGATTGCCACACGCGCCCGATCGATGGCATATGGGCCAGGCGCTGAAACGAATCTTCCGCCACGCGCAGAAATGCTTCCGCGGGCTCAAGCTTGTCTTGGGCGATAAACAGATAGAGTTCGATGAGGTCGCGGTCCACTCGCGGCTTGCGAATCACCTGTGGATTCATGCCGGACCTTTTCGAAGAGAACGCGCGGTTTCACGCAGGCGCTGCCAGTCCGCATCGGTCATCGGTCGAGAGTCGCCACTGGCCAGCGCCTCCGCCAGGCGGGCATCGATCTGCTCGCGCGTGGTCAGCTGGCGGGTACGCAGAAGGATGTCGGCCACATAGGCGTCGGGCGAAGGGAAGCCCTCGCGCGAGGCTTGCTCGCCGAGCCAATCTTTGAGGTGTTCCGGCAACGTGATAGTCATGCCACCAAGTTACAGACCTGCGCGGCGTAAAGTCAACGTTTTCACGTCGTGCCGAAGCAGCGGTCTCCCGCGTCGCCGAGCCCGGGCACGATGAATTTGCGGTCGTTGAGGCGCTCGTCGACGGAGGCGGTGTAAATCGGCACCTGCGGATAGCAGGACTCGACCGCCGCCACCCCTTCGGGCGCCGCGATCAGGCAGACGAATTTGAAGCGCGTGATCCCGCGCCGGGCGAAAGCGTCGATCGCCATGCACGCCGACCCGCCGGTGGCGAGCATCGGATCCAGGATGATCACCAGCGTTTCCGGGTCGAGCCGCGCCGGCAGCTTCACGTAATACTCGACGGGCATGGCGGTTTTCTCGTCCCGGAAAATCCCAATATGCCGCACCTGCGCATGGGGAAAAGTGGCGATCGCCCCTTCGATCATCGCCAGCCCCGCCCGCAGGATCGGCGCCAGGATGATGCGCTCCTCGGCCACCCGATGGGCGATGGTCTTCTGGATCGGCGTCTCAATCTCGACGGCGGCGAGCGCCAGATCCCGCGCCGCCTCGTAACTCAAATAGCGCGCCAGTTCCCCCACCCGCTCCCGAAACTCCAGCGGCGGCGTCTCCTTCCGCCGCAGTTCCCCCAGCGCCTGCCGAATCATCGGATGATCGCAAATGGTCACCGGCATGAACACCTCGGATGAAATCGCCCCTCGGACATCGCCACACGCCACGCGGCATGGTAGCGTGACGCGCCGTGGCGAGCCATCGCTTTTTGCCTCACTCCGGAGCGCAGCATGCAGGCAGACATCCCCAGCCGCACCGCCTGGCGCGTCGCCCTTCGCCGCGCCGGACATCAGCTCTGGGACGCCCCGGTGGTCTTCCACGATCCGCTGGCCGTGCGCATTCTCGGCAGCGATGGCGACCGGGCCCTGCGCGAGATGGCCCAGCGTCGCGATGAACCCTTTGACCGCGCCCTGCGCGCCTTCCTCGTGGCGCGCAGCACGCTGGCCGAGCAGCTGCTCGCCGAGGCTGTCGAGCGCGGCGCGCGGCAATACCTGCTGCTGGGCGCCGGTCTGGACACCTTCGCCTGCCGCAACCCCTTCCCCCATCTTCGCACGTTTGAGGTGGATCACCCCGCGACGCAGGCCTGGAAAAAAACGCTGCTGCAAGAGGCCGGCATACGGCTGCCGCCCACCGCCGCCCTGGCCCCCTGCGACTTCGAGCGCGACGCCCTCCCGGCGGCGCTGGCGCACGCCGGCTTCGACGCCCTGGCGCCCACCTTCGTCGCCTGGCTCGGCGTCGTGCCCTACCTCACGCGCGACGCCTTCCGCGCGACCCTCATCTTCCTGGGCACGATCGGCCGCGACCGGCACGGCGGCGGCTGCGGCGTCGTCATGGACTACACCCCGCCCGCCGAAAAAATGCCCGAAGCCGAGCGCCGCGTTTTTGAAATGCTCGCCGCACGGGTCGCCAAAGCGGGCGAGCCCTTCCGGCTGTTTTTCACCGAGCCGCAGCTTGCCGCCGAACTCGCCGCCGCGGGCTTCGGTCCCCTGCATTCCCTGCGTCCCGCCGAACTCAACGAACGCTGCTTCGCCAATCGCCGCGACGGCCTGTGCATCCTCGGCTCCACCGCGCGCGTCGGATGGGCATCGAGTGGCGAGGTGATCCGATGAGAATTCAACTCCACCCGCATGCCGCACAATGCATCAAAGCGCGAGGCGCCGCCCGCTCACCGCCGCGCGCCCGCAAGCTCCGCGATCACCGTCAGCAGCTCCGCCGGTTCCACGGGCTTGGGCATGTGCGATTGAAACCCCGCCTCCAGCGACCGTGCCCGGTCTTCCGTCCGCGCAAACGCCGTCACCGCCACCGCCGGCACCCCGATTCCGTTCTTCCGCACCGCCCGGATGAACTGATATCCGTCTTCCCCCGGCATGCCGATGTCGCTCAAAATCACGTCCGGCTTGAACTCCGCCAGCAGCACGTACGCTTCCGCCGCCGACGCCGCCACCGCCGGCACCGCCTCGCACGCCAGCAGGAACCGCCGCACCACATCCCGCGCGTCCGGCTCGTCGTCCACCACCAGCACCTTGAGCCCGCGCACCTCCGGATGATGTTCCTGCAGCGGACGCAGCACCCCAGGCGCCGCGCGCGGCGCCCCGGCCTCGGGAACATGCAGCGGCAGCTCCACCGTAAACGCCGTCCCCTCCCCGCGCCCCGTGCTCAAAACGCCCACCGTCCCGCCGTGCATCTCCACCAGGCTCTTGACGATCGACAGCCCCAGCCCCAGGCCGCCATGCTTGCGCGTCGATGACGCATCCGCCTGGCTGAAGCGCTCGAACATGTGCGGCAGGAAATCGGGACTGATTCCCTCCCCCGTGTCGGTCACCACCATGCGCAGCATGTCGCCGGCCCGCTGCGTGCTCACCGTGACGGCCCCGCCCTCCGGCGTGAACTTGATCGCGTTGGAGAGCAGATTCCACAGCACCTGCTGCAAGCGCGCCGCATCCCCCATCAAGGGCGCCGGCTGCGCATCCAGGCGAGCCTCCAGCCCGATGCGCTTGGCGTCCGCCGCCGGCTTCACCGATTCCATCGCCGCCGCCACGACCGTCGCCGCCTCCACCATCTGCCGCTTCAAATGCAGCTTCCCTGAAATGATCCGGCTCACATCCAGCAGGTCCTCGATCAGCTGCGTCTGCACCCGCACGTTGCGATCGATCGCCGCCACCCCTTCGGCCACCATCCGCGCATCTCCCTGGCCCTGCTTGAGCAACTGCGTCCAGCCGAAAATCGCGTTCAGCGGGGTGCGCAGCTCGTGCGACAGCGTCGCCAGAAATTCGTCCTTGATCCGGCTCAAGCGCTCCGCCTCGGCGCGCGCCTCCGCGATCTGCCGCATCTGGTCCCGGATCATATATTGCCGCCGCCGCGACCGGATCGCCGTCCGCACCGCGCTCACCAGCGACCGGATCGACGCCGGCCTCTCCAGCAGCGTCACGTTGCCCAGCGCCCGCAGAAGCCGCGACGCCGCCAGGGACTCGTTCGCACCGCGCATCTGCATGATGATCGGCAAATCCGACCACCCCGGCTGATGCTCCACAAACGCCACCAGCTTCCCCATCGCCGGCACGCCGATCAGGTCCTCCGTCAGCAGCACCGCCCCCGCCCCGCGCTCCAGTTCCTCCAGCAACGACCCCATGTTCTCCAACGCCGTCGCCTCGATCCCCGACCGGCGCAGCAGCTCGCACGTGAGCGCCCCGTCGCGCGCCGTCGGCGGCACCAGCAACGCCCGCTCTTCAAACTGCTCTGGAACTGGGCAGGTCATGCTCGCCTCATGATTCTGTGCCGCCGGACATCTGACGCGGGGATTCCCCCACCTCCACCGGCACGCCGGTCAAAATGCCCCGGAACCGCACCAGCGGTTCGCTCAGGTGAATGCCCCCCTTGTCGAACCACACCTCCCGAATCGTCTCCTCGTGCGGACCGCTGCGCTTCTTCACCACCGATATCGCCTTCTTCACCTTGCCCCCATACTCGAAAAACCGCAGCAGCAGCACCGAGTCCGCCAGGTAACTCGTGTCCACCGGCGTCTGCATGTTCGATCCCAGAAGCCCGTGCTGCGCCACCACCAGGAACGTCGTCACCCCCTTGTGTCCCAGATACGTCAGCAGCTCGTGCAGCTGCGCCGTCAAAAACTGCTCCTCCGGCATGGCGTTCAAATAGCCGTTCAAACTGTCGATCACCACCACCCGCGCGCCATCCTGCTCGACCGCCCGGCACACCCGCGCCACAAACTCGCCCGGCGATAATTCCGCGGGATCGATCTGCTGGAACTCCACCTGCCCGGCGCCCTTCCCCATCTCCCATTTGAGCCCCAGCGACGCCATCCGTGTCCGCAGCGTTTTCAACGTTTCATCAAACGCAAACACCCCCGCATGGTCCCCGCGCGAGGCCGCCGCAAACGCATACTGGCAGGCGATCGTCGATTTGCCCGATCCGGCCGGCCCCATCAGCAGCGTGCTTGTGCCCCGGTGCGGGCCGCCTCCCAGCAATTGATCCAGGCGCTCGATCCCGCTGGAAATCGCCACCGGCTGGAAGGCCGTCTGGTGATCCGCCGCGATCAGCCGCGGATACACCACCAGCCCGCCGCGCTGGATCGTAAAGTCGTGGAAGCCTCCCCGATAATCGGTCCCCCGCGCCTTGAGCACCCGCAGCCGCCGCCGCGCCGCTCCATACACCGGCGACAACTGCTCCAGCCGGATCACCCCGTGGGCGATGCTCTGAATCTGCGCGTCGCCGCTATCCCCGGTGTTGTCGTCCAGCAGCAGCACCGTGCATTTGCGTCCGATGAAAAATTGTTTGAGCGCCAGAATCTGCCGCCGATACCGCAGCGACCCTTGAGCCAGCAGGCGCAGCTCCGAGAGCGAATCGAACACCACCCGCGACGGGTTGATCCGCTCGACCGCCTCCAGCAGCCGCCGCGTCGTCTCACTGAGCTGCACTTCCGAGGGATGAAACATCGTCACCTGGTTCTCGGCATCCAGCTCGCGCTCCTCGGGAATCATCTCCACTATGTCGATCCCCTCCAGCGACCAGCCGTGCGACGCCGCACTGGCCTGCAGCTCCTCGTGCGTCTCCGCCAGCACGATGTACATGCACTTTTCCCCCACCCGCGCCCCTTCCCGCAGATATTGCAGCGACAGCGTCGTCTTGCCCGCCCCCGGATCGCCGTCCACCAGGTACAGGCGGTGCGGTATCAGGCCGCCGTTGAGAATGTCATCCAGCCCGGGCACTCCCGTTCGGGAGCGTGCATCGCCGGGGGCGCCGGGGTGGGCATTTTCGGGAGGCGTGGGGCAGGGACCCTGCATGGCAGCTTCCTCAAGCGGACCGTCAAAAACGCACGTGCGTAAAGCAAAAGCTATGCGCAACAATGTGCCATCCGATACGCGACTGTTCATCCTAGGATAAGCCTTCCATAAATCCTTCGCCACGAGCATTTTCCGAAAGCTCCCCCCAGTTCCTTACGGGCGCCTCAGCCCGTCCGTCAGTCCGTCCCCACGCCCCCACCGCCCCGCCAACTCGCCGTGTGCCGCCCCGCTCCCGCTGGTACCATGGTGGCTCGGCCCCAGAAACCCCCGTCGAACGGCTCTCAGCTTCCCCGGCACGATCATGCTCGACAACGCCACCCTCGCCGTCCTCTTCTTCCTCCTCGCCCTCCTCGGCGTCGGCGTCTTCCTCATGGTCCTCGATATCGCCTGCTGGAAACGCCGCCCTCCACGCGGCTTCGACATCGACAATTCCCGCGACCGCTCCGCCTGACCCACACCCGCCGCACCGTCGCTTCCCTCTTACCCGGAGAACCCCATGCCACCCTGGCAGGAAGAACTCGCCCAAGTCGTCTCCGCCATGCGCGACCTCTCCCGTGAAAAAGACCCCTTCGTCGCCTCACAGGTCTATTCCGAACGCGTCCGCAATGGCCTCGTCCCCGCTGATGAATACCTCGGCCTCAGCCGCCGTGGCCTCGAACACCCCCAGTTCCGCATCACCCGCTACACCGGCTGGAAAGAATCCGTCAATCCCTGGAAAGACGCCGCCAAACTCCCGCTCCTCTCCGGAGGCCTGCTCGCGGATCTGCTCTACGCCGATGAACCCACCGTCATCGAAGACCTTCCCGCGCGCCTCGCCGCCGACGATCCCGGCCGCCCCTTCCTCGAAGGCATCGAAATGCTGGTCACGCTCCCCAATTACGATGACGGCGTCGCTCTCAACATGGGCATCCTGCTGCTGAAAGACAAACGCAAGCTCCCGCTCGAACGCGTTCCCATGATGGTCTGGCAATCCAATCTCTTCGGCCGCTCCACGCTGAACCTCGTCCTCCGCCAGGAAGTCAAAGACGCCTACGACGCCCTCGACCGCGAGCTCGCCGTCGTCGGCGAAATCCAGCGCTCGCTTCTCCCGGCGCGCCTCCCGGAAATCCCCGGCACCCAATGGGCCATCCACTATCAAACCAGCCAGCGCGCCGGCGGTGATTACTACGATTTCTTCCCCCTCTCCGATCAGCGCCTCGGCATCTTCCTCGCCGACGTCTCCGGCCACGGAACTCCCGCCGCCGTCATGATGGCCGTCACCCACGCCATCGCCCACACCTACTGCGGCCCGCCCGCCCCTCCCGGCGAAGTCCTCTCCCACGTCAACCGCGTCCTCGCCAAACATTACACCAAGGGCGACACCTCCGGCACCTTCGTCACCGCCTTCTACGCCGTCTTCGATCCCCGCCAGCGCACCCTCACATACGCCAACGCCGGACATCCCCAGCCCCGCTGGCGCCGCGCTGACAAAATTTGCGGCCTCTCCTGCGAATCCGGACTGCCCCTGGGCGTCGATCCCGGCGAACACTACGCCGAAGCCCGCGTCCAACTCTCCCCCGGCCAGGCCGTCATCTTCTACACCGACGGCATCCCCGAAGCCATGAACGCCGACGGTCAGTTCCTGGGCGCCCCCCGCCTCGACGAATCCCTCGCCCGCCCCGCCGACCCCCCAACCACCGTGCAAAACATCATGCAAACCGTCTGGGCCTTCACCGGCGGCAGCCCCCTCACCGACGACCGCACCCTCGTCGTGATGGAAGTGACGTGAGTGAACCGGCCACACCAACCCTCACACAATCGACCACGACGCGCTATCCACGAAAATGCCGACAATGCAAACCGCCATGCAAACCAACGACCACGCATGGTGCCGCGCCTTCCGCTGCGACAGGTAAATCAGCACAAACGCAAGCACCACTCCCACCAGCCCCGCCACCTGCCCCGCTCCCTGAATCCGATAGGCCACCACCAGCGCCCGGTGCACGCTCACCGGCACCATCCCCGCCCGGCGCACCACCATCGCGCTCCACCGCATCGTGCCCACCGAAGCGCATGCCATACATAACTCGATCCACTCCACCCGCCGCTCCCACCGCGGAACCCGCCTTCCCGGCGAAGCGGAACAATACTCCACCGTTTCCACTCTGGCCCTCCGGAACGCGCAAGCACGCAGCCTTCTCAACAACCATACGTTCGTCACCCTCAACGTGTTCGCCCTCCCCCGGCCCTCTCGCCCCATCTCCTCCCCTTCGTAAAAGATTTCAGATCACAACTTTCGTGTTTTTCGTGCCTTTCGTGGCCATTTACGTCGTCGTCGTGGGGTGAAGGACCATCGTCCTTCTCCGTGCCCTCCGCGCCCTCCGCGCTCAAGATCCCCGGGACTTTGCCCAGTCACAGCGCCTCCTGTTTGGTTGCGGCCCCCGCCTTCGTGTCCTTCGCGTCCTTCATCCCTTCGTGCTGAACCCCCCGTCACCCCCCCAGCACCCCCAAGCACCCCTTCATGAACGCCGGCAAATCATCCGGCCGCCGCGACGACACGAAATGCCGATCCACCACCACCTCCGCATCCTCATACATCGCCCCCGCGTTGATCAGATCATCCTTGATCCCCGGCGACCCCGTCACGCGCACCCCTTTGTAAACCCCGGCCGAAATCGCCATCCATCCACCATGGCAAATCGCCGCCACCAGTTTCTTGTCCTCCGCGAACTCCTTGACCAGCGACTTCACCTTCCCATCCCGACGCAGTTTGTCCGGCATCCACCCGCCCGCCAGTACCACCCCCGCGAAATCACCCGACCGCATCTCCGCAATCGCCGCCTCCGACACCGACGGATATCCATGTTTCCCCAGATACGTCACCCCCGCCTTCGGCCCCGCCAGCGTCACCCCATACCCCGCCTCCCAAAACCGATACCGCGGATACACCAGCTCCATATCCTCATACGCATTTTCAACAAATATCAAAATCGATTTCATGGGAATGTCCGAGTAGTCAGAAGTCAGAAGTCAGTAGTCAGTAGTCAGTAGTCAGTAGTCAGTAGTCAGTAGTCAGTAGTCAGTAGTCAGTAGTCAGAAACGTCCGCCCCGCCGAATGGAACCAGTTCAACCAATTTTTCCAATGGTTCCAAGTTTCGTGTCCTTCGTGTATTTCGTGGCCATTTACGTGGGGAGGGGGGGGCTCAATTCATCCCACACGATCCCCGCGGCTTCCCACACCCGCACATCGACGAATGCGTGTGCCCCCCGGCGCTCGCCGCACCCGCCGACGCCCCCGCCGTCCCCACCGCCACCACCGACAGCTTTCTCCCCGTCTTCTTCGACCCGCACGCCGGACACTTCACCTTCGCATCCCGCTGGCTCATCGAAGTCATCTGCTCAAACGTCGCATCGCACTCATCACAATGAAACTCATAAATCGGCATCAAAAAACTCCTCTGCAAAACCACCCCAATTATACCACATCCCCCGCCCCGCCCCCTCGCCGCCCCCGATCCCCCCGCGCCATTCACCATTCACCATTCACCATTCACCATTTACCACCCGCCCACCACCCCGGCGCCATCCTCCCCACCGCCTCCCCCACATCCGCAAACCCCACCCGGGCCACCACCTGCCGCGCCCCTTCCCCGCTCAACCCATGCTTCTCCACAAACGCCGCCCGCTCCCGCGACTCCACGATCCCCGCATTCCACACCGCCGGCACATCACACGCCGCCGCCAACTTCCCCCCCGCCACATGCATCCGATACCCCGCATCCGTCAGCGCCATTTCCCCGCTCTCAAATCGCACCGCATCAAATCCCACCCGCTCCATCGCCTCCCGCCGCGCCGCCACCACCGCCGGACACAACACCGCCATCCCTCCCATCACCCGCTCGGGCACGCTCCACACCACCACCCGCGCCTCCGCCTTCCCTCCTGCCCCACTCCCCTTCCCCCCATCCACATACTGCCCATACACATACGGAGGCCCCGCACCACACCATTCCCCATCCACCACCCGCATTGCCCCCGCCACCCCCACCGCCGCATACTCCCCCAGAAGCCCCACCAGCCGCCCCAACCCCTCCACCGTCAAAAACGCCCCGCCCTGGGCCACAAACACCACCGCTTCCCCCTTCGCCCGCGCCAGCGACCGCGCATAACTCGCCCCCGCGCCGCCAGCGCCCACCTCATAAACCAACTCCGCCCCAACCCCGCCCAATCCCGACGCCGCCTGCTCCAAATGCAACTGCATCTCACGCAGCATCCCCTCCTCCCGGCAATGCACAATCAACGAGATCACCGACCTCCCCCTCCCGCACTCCCCGGCAACTGCCGAATCTTCACCCGCGTCCCCGTCACCGTATACAGCCGCCCCGCCGACAACCGCTTGTACCGCTCAAACAACCGCCCCATCGCCCCCGCCGCCTCCACCCCCTCCAGCAGCAGCACGATCGTATAATCAAACCGCACCCCCTCCTCATACACCCGCCGCACCAGCGCATTGTCATTGGTCACCAACCCCCACTGCTTCTCCGCAAGTGCGGTAAACAACCCCGCCACGTCCCGCACATCGACCCCTTCCCCCAGCTCCCCCATCCCATGCCCCACATGCCCCTGTTCCTTCAACCCGGCGATAATCTCCGCCTCCCCCGCTCCCGCCGTCGACACAAGAAACTGCATAAAACCTCACCCAAAAAGCCCCTCCATTGTAAATCCCCTCTCCCCAGTTGAACCAGTTGAACGAATTTTTCCAATTTTTCCCGCGTTCACCTACTATTCCCCCGTCCTCGGAGCCCCACATGACTGATGAACAATCCACAATCAATCATCCCCTCCGTATCGGTATCATCGGCCTCGGCAACATCGGCTCCCTCCACGCCAACAACCTCGCCGCCCTCCCCAATGCCAGCCTCGCCGCCGTCTCCAACGTCAACGCCGCCCGCCTCGACGCCTTCCGCGCCAAATTCCCCGCCGTCCCCATCTTCTCGAGCGCCCAGGAACTCCTCGCCGCCAATCTCTGCGACGCCGTCATCCTCTGCGGCCCCCATCCCACCCACGTCCCCCACGCGCTCGCCGCCTTCGAACACAACCTCCACGTCCTCGCCGAAAAACCCCTCGCCTCCAACCTCTCCGCCGCCCAGCATCTCGTCGACACCTGGCGCGCCAAACATGCCCACCTCAAGTTCGCCCTCATGTTCAACCAGCGCACCCACCCGCTCTATCAAAAAATCCGCAACCTCCTCCGCGACGGCGAGCTCGGCCCCATCTCCCGCATCTCCTGGACCATCACCAACTGGTTCCGCCCCAACGCCTACTACGCCTCCAGTAAATGGCGCGCCACCTGGAAAGGCGAAGGCGGCGGCGTCCTCATCAACCAGTGCCCCCACAACCTCGACCTCCTCCACTGGATCACCAACCTCACGCCCACCCGCATCACCGCCGTCGGCTTTACCGGCAAACACCACCCCATCGAAGTCGAAGACGAAGTCTCCGCCATCCTCGAATACCCGAAGACCTCTCCCGACACGCCCCCCGCCATCGGCCACTTCATCACCACCACCGGCGAATTCCCCGGCACCAACCGCCTCGAAATCGCCGGCGCCCGCGGAAAACTCACCGCCGAAAACAACACCCTCACTTTCCACCGCTCCCGCACCCCCATCCCCGAATTCTCCAAAACCGCCACCGAACCCTTCGCCACTCCCGAACTCTGGACCATCGACATCCCCGTCGCCAAGCCCCCGCCCAACGAACACGCCCTCCTCCTCGAAAACTTCCTCACCGTCATCGCAAAAAATCTCCCCAACGACGCCCTCATCGCCCCCGGCCCCGAAGGCCTCCACTCCCTCGAACTCGGCAACGCCCTCCTCCAATCCGCCCTCAGCCGCACCCCCATCACCCTCCCCCTCAACGCCCAATCCTTCGACACCTTCCTCGACTCCCTGTAACGTGGGCATCCTGACGGCAATCGACCGTAACGGACCCATCACCGTTCACGAACCGGAGACTTCAAATGCCCCGCACTCTCCTCCGCAGTCTCCTCCCTCTCTCCCTCCTCCTCACTTTTCTCGCCGCCGCTGACGTCCCCGCCACCCAACCCACCCCACCCCTCCACCTCTTCGCCAACCTCGCCGCCGGCAAAAAACAAACCGTCATCACCTACGGCACCTCCCTCACCGCCATCACCGCCTGGCCAAAAGGCCTCCAGGCCTGGTTCGACAAAAACTTCCCCAACCAGGTCACCCTCCTCAACACCGCCGTCTCCGGCGTCACCTCCGACTTCGGCCTCAAAAACCTCCAGGCCCGCGTCCTCGACCATCACCCCGACCTCGTCTTCCTCGAATTCTCCATCAACGACGCCGTCCCCTTCTTCCACGTCCCGCTCGACAAATCCATTTCCAACCTCGACGCCATGGTCACCGCCATCCACAAGCAGAACCCCAACGCCGACATCATCCTTCAAATCATGAACCCCGTCTGGGACACCCCCCAGCAGCCCGGCAAAACCGCCGCCCACGACCGTCCCGACTACACCACCTACAACGACGCCTGGCGCAAATACGCTGGCGTCCACCACCTCCCCCTCATCGACCACTGGCCCGCCTGGCAAAAACTCGAACACGACGACCCCACCCAGTTCCACCAATACCTCCCCGACGGCACCCACCCCACCCCCGCCGCCTCCACCGCCATCACCCTCCCCATCATCGAATCCTTCCTCGACCACGCCCGCAACGCCGCCACTCCGTAACGCGGGCGTCCCCGCCCGCAATCGGCCACAGCCGATTCCCCACCCCTTTCATCCCGTAACGCAGCCTCGCCCTCCGCACCATCACCCGCCATCCGTCCCCCGCCCTCCTCTCCTCCAAAACCTCGCACCGCCTCCCGCCCCGCGAAAACTCGCGCCATCACGCTCCCCCGTCCCCTCCGTGACACCACCCGCCTCGCCGCTTAAAATGCGCTTCTCACGGAGCCACCCATGCCCTCCACACAACCTCTCTTATCCCGCTGGCCTCTCCAACGTTTCCTCACGCTCCTCCTCCTCCTCCTCTTCGCAGGCCTCGCCGCCGACCTCCGCCTTGAACACGTCGACGTCGTCCGCGAAGACTGGCGCGGTTGGATCCCCATCGCCTACTCCCTCCTCATGGCCGCACTCTCCCTCATCACCCTCATCGCCTGGTCCAACACCACACGCTCCATCCTCTTCTACCTCTCCACGCTCGCCTTCCTCGTCGGCGCCCTCGGCTTCTGGTTCCATAACCACGGCAACCTCGGCCATGCCTTCCTCCTCGAAGCTCAAGCCTGGTACGCACCCATCAAACACCCCAAAGGCCCCCCGCCCTCCGCTCCCCTCGCCTTCTTCCTCATCGGCCTCCTCGGCATCACCGCCACCGCACGCCGCTTCTCCTCCACCAAAAACCCCAACCCCTCCTGACCCCGCCGCCCTGCCGCCCCACGCAATCGCGCCGCCCTCGCATTCCCCCACGCCTCCCCTTACCCTACCCCATTGCACCAATCGACCCCGTCCCCCAATTGCACCACTTAACCCGTCCCCCAATTTTTCCAAGCAGGTCCCCATGCCCCACTTCGACATGCCCATCGCCAAGCTTCGCCGCTACAACCCCCCCGAACGCCCCCCCAAAGACTTCGACGCCTTCTGGAAAAACACCCTCGCCCAAACCGCCGCCCTCGGCCCACCGTCGCCGCACTTCATCCAACGCCTCCCCAACCTCTTCCCCCTCGTCGACATCTACGACGTCACCTTCGCAGGCTTCGCCAACCACCCCATCAAAGCCTGGTTCCTCGAACCCGCCGGCAACGACAAACCTCTCCCCTGCATCATCTCCTTCATCGGCTACTCCGGCGGCCGCGGACTCCCCGCCGATCACCTCGCTCCCCCCTGCGCCGGCTACGCCCACTTCGTCATGGACACCCGCGGCCAGGGCGCTTCCTCCTCCGGCCACTCCTTCGGCGAAACCCCAGACCCCGTCGGCTCAGGCCCCGCCACCGCCGGCTTCCTCACCAAAGGCATCCAATCCCCCGACACCTACTTCTACCGCCGCGTCTTCACCGACGCCGTCCGCGCCGTCCAATCCGCCGCGCAACATCCCCACGTCGACCCCACCCGCCTCGCCGTCTCCGGCGTCTCGCAAGGCGGCGGCATCGCCCTCGCCACCGCCGGCCTCCTGGGCAACAAAATCAAACTCTGCCTCGCCGACGTCCCCTTCCTCTGCCACTTCCGCCGCGCCGCCACCCTCGTCGACACCCACCCCTACCACGAAATCGCCCACTACCTCCGCGCCCGCCGCATGGACGAAGACCTGGTCTTCCACACCCTCTCATACTTCGACGCCCTCCACTTCGCCCCGCGCATCACCGCCCGCACCCTCATGTCCGTCGCCCTCATGGACAACATCTGCCCCCCCTCCACCATCTTCGCCGCCTACAACCGCATCCGCGCCAAAAAAGAAATCCGCATCTACCCCTTCAACACCCACGAAGGCGGCAGCCTCCTCCAACTCGAACAACGCCTCCACTTCACCGCAAAACACCTGTAATACCGGCCTCTTTCCCACCGACAAAATTCTGGCGGCGAGCAACGCGCAATGGTACCCTCTCGCGTAATGTACTTCGGGAGACCGCTCTCATGGATATCTTCTTCGCCATCTGCGCCGGAATCGGTGCCGCAGCGCTCGTGGTTCTGACATTCCTTCTTACCACGCTAATCCGATCGAGCAAAAGCCAATCCGACGCCGTCCTTACGTCGCTCCGGTCCGCCAGTGAAACGCAATCCCGGCTACACGAAACCACATGCCAGCAAGCCAGGGATACCGCCAATTCGATTACGAGCGCATTGGCTTCCCTCGCCAAGACGGTCGCCGACTTGGACACCGAAGTGCGAACCGCTCAGCGGCAATACAGCGCGGATATCCGCACGACCGTTGAGTCTATCGAAAAGCACCTCAAGCTGTCGGCACAGCACTTCGAGTCCGTGGCGCAGAGATTGGACGGCCTTGCCCCTATCGGCCGAGACCTCAGGGACGGACTTCAGAAAGAATCCGAGCGAAGAACAGAATCTCATTCTTGGCTCGCCTCGGAATTCCGTGACAATCTGCAACGCCTCACCACGCAGATCGAAACATCATACACCACACTCACCTCCGAACTTCGAGTTGAAATCAGCCGCCTTGGAGAACTCATCGCCAAATCACAGTCAAATATTTCTACAGATTTGAAGACAGAAATCAGCCAACTCACAGTCCAAGTCAAGGCGTTTCAATCGAGCCTGGAAGAATCGGTGAAGTTCTGATGGCCATGTCAGCGGTCGCCTACCTCAGCTATCTGTGCGGCGTTAGCCGGAAAATTCTGTTGCGTGGAGGATTTGAAAATGTCCTCTACGGAAAATCGGCCCGCCAAAATCCTTTCTACATCGACGCTGAAGCCGCTGAAGTCGATAGTTACGTTGAGCGTATTGGACGGCAATTGCGACAAGAGCCGGGGCGAGGCCTCTTTATGGGCTTCGGTATGATCACCGGAAAGTCTCCTAACGAAGCCGGCAGGATGCGCCGTCTTTGCGCGCCGCTGCTTATCGCACCGATCACACCCCCGTCCGGCGATGAGACCATGGATGACGACGAACCATTAAGCATTGATTGGGACGCGTTCTCGATCAACTACGATCTAATCACGACTCTCCTCGATAACTTTTCTGTCACCGATGAAGAGGATGTCACCTTCGCATCAACATCACCCGTCGACTCACATCGCCTCGACAGCCTTTCCAAAGTGGAGGCAATCGTCGACGAATTCGCGCGCACTCGCGGTAAGACCGAGTCGTCAATCCACGATTTTATCCGTCGTATATTCAAACAGCTCCAGGCATCCGTGCCCGAATTTTCCAGCGTTCACGAGGCTCAGTCTCCATTTCTCTACAAAGAACTCAGGTCTATTATCGATAAGGCGGATTTGCAATTTTTTTCGCATCACTACTATTTCGTGGCTCCAATACCTGACCAGCTTTCGACCGCCGCCGCGCTGCGCAAATTAATGCGGTCCTGTGAAAAAACGGGGTTTGAAAATCCGCTTCTCGCTCGGCTGCTTTCTGCCGCTCTGGAGAACCGGCGAGTCGATTCGAGCTCCCCTGGCATCCCGACAACTGAAATCGAACGGGTAATTGACCTGCTCCCCATTGGACTTTCACAGCCGCAGCGAGATGCGCTGATGAAAGCGTGGACGAGTGAGTTTTCATATATACAAGGACCGCCCGGGACGGGAAAGTCACATACCATCACGGCGATCATGCTCACCGCGCTATTCCTAGGAAAGCGTGTCTTGATGGTTTCCCATAAAAAAGCAGCCGTGGACGTCGTACACCGCAAGCTGGAGTCCTTGCTTGGGGAACAGCGCATTATCCACGTCTCCGACTCTGCCGACGAACGAAAGCAGTTACGAGCAATGCTACGCTCACTCTGCGAGGACTCCCAATCCCTCCACGCGCATTCGCGGCTAAAGGAATTTCGACGCGACCGGGAGTTTCTCGAAGAACGCGTACGTGGATATGTTGTGAAAATCAACGAATTACGGCGGAGAATCGCAGCGGAATTGGAACAGCAAAGGGAGTTTATTCGGGAAAACACCGAATTTCTTCAGTCTCGCCGCGATTTCGCCACGACCTTCGAGATCCACGATGAGCCCTCCATTCGCTTTCCCACCTCCCGCGTACAACAGAATTTTTTCAACGGCCTCGAGCAGTTTAAGAAGGCAGCGAACTCATTCTCCGGTGAATCCACGGGGATTCCCCGGGCCAGCCTGCTCGCCGCGCGCAGATTTCTCACTGCCGTCAGTAAACGCATGCCCGTTGATCTCCGTATGCTACGCATATCAGAGGCAACCGGCGATTATCTTCGGGAGTATGAAAAGCTTTCCCGACAAGCCATGCGAAACGCACGCGCGGAAGCCTTCGCACGACGATCCAACTTGGCCGTACTCCGCCGGCAGTTTGAAGTTGCGCAGCGGGAACTGCAAAAACTCCGCGAAAAGTTCACCAAAGTCTACGGAACTTGGTCGCTCTACAATTTGCTCCAGCGCACGGAAGCCGCCGTCCAAGCATTTCGAAAAAATGCTGCACTGGAGAAACCCCGATCGTATAGAAGAAAAAATGGAGCGAATCGGCACCGATGGATACCTGGCCATCACCGAGACCTTTCCCCTGTGGCTGGGGGAAATGAGACACTTGGGACAGTTCCTGCCTTTTCACTCCCGGCTCTTTGACCTCGTCATCGTGGACGAGGCCTCTCAGGTCAATATCGCCGAAATCATCCCCGCTTTCTACCGAGGTGCCCGTGTTTGCGTCGTGGGTGATCACAAGCAACTCGGGCTGAACGCCGCGGGACTCTTCACGCTCAACAAGACCTTCGAACAGTTGGTATGGAACTTACATTTTGCCGACGGGCAAATCAGCTTCGATGCTGCGAAAGATAGAAGTCTCTTGGTGAGCAAGAGTTCGATACTCGAATTCACGCAGGAAGCACTTCAACTTCGACCTGTAACGCTCACTGAACATTTCCGGAGCCACCCTAAACTCGCCAGGTTTACGAGTGATAACTTCTACGCGGATGACGGTCGCGGCCTCCGTATCATGCGCGAGCTTTACGGAAATGTCCGCCGTCCTTGCTTCCGCGCCGTGCGAGTGGGCGGTCAGCGGTTGCAAGAGGAAAAGATTGCCCCGGGAGAGGTAAACGAAACAATCCGCCTCCTCACCAGTCTTATGGTGAACAAAAGCTACATGCACGACCAAGACTTGAAGCCGCATGGGTACTCCGACCAGACGCCTCCGACGATTGGCGTCATCTCCTTCTTGACGCAACAGCGGAATAAATTGCGAGCCGAAATTGAGAGCTTTGCGCCCGAGCTGATTGAGAAACATTCTCTTTTCGTCG
Organism: Phycisphaerae bacterium; assembly: GCA_035548175.1. GTDB lineage: Bacteria > Planctomycetota > Phycisphaerae > WQYP01 > WQYP01 > CALCHA01. Next base: position 61,967 of record DASZTO010000054.1, read on the forward strand.
GTACCCCAGAGGACTTTCAGGGAAATGAGCGGAATATCATGATCCTGACCTTCGGCTTGGACCCCTCGCTTCGTTACGCCAAGGGCTTCTACGAGGAGCCACGACGATTTAACGTGGCGACAAGTCGGGCCATAGACTTTACATACGCGATCTTTGGTGGATTGCCATCATCCGCCGATCTGATTTGCCGCTACCTGCGGCACTTTGATCCAAGTGTGCGCATCGACGAGTCCGCGCCGGCGCCCCCGAGCGATACTATTGTACCGGCTGTCGAGCAGATTTACTGGGACTACGACCGCAGCCGATGCGAATCGGAATTTGAGCAGCGAGTGGTCGAGTTTTTAGAAGCGTTCTGCCGTATTCATCAGGTGAACCTATTTAACCAAGTCGAATCCTGCGGCCAAAAACGTTTAGATTTCGTCTTGTACCACGAACGAACAGACGTGTGCGTGGCGGTCGAAGTCGACGGCCGAGACCATTACGCGACGGATGGCCGATCTTATTCTGAGGCCCACCTCGACCGGGTCGACATCCTCCAGCGCGCTGGCTGGAAGATTCTGCATATCCCTTACTATGCATGGTATCAAAACGGCTGGCTCGCAGACCAATCCTCGCCCGAATTCAAACAGACACTCAACCGCTTGACCGAAGACCTCCGCCGCCTTCTTGGTATTGTCAATCGCACCTAAGGGCCCGTAAATAAATAACTGATACTTTATACTCATCGCGTCCGATAAAGCTTTCCATGGACGCAATGGCCCTGAAGACGGTGCGCAGCAAATTCCGCACGCTGGCGCGAGCGTTGGATGAGCGGCAGCGGCGGCTGTGGGCGGCGGCGGAGGCCGGGGCCATGGGACGCGG
>DASZTO010000055.1:0-61654 GCA_035548175.1 Phycisphaerae bacterium
CCCTCCCGCCCCGCCACCTCTGTGTCGAAATCCACCAAATACCTCATACACAAGCACAAAAACCTCAATCCGCAAAAGACACAACGGCAAAAACTCAGCCTTTTTCCCAAAACACCCCCGATACATCGAACAAAACCCCACATCTCCCCTCCCCGCCCGGCCCCGCGCACGCTCCCGCCCCGCCTCCGCCCCTCAATTTTCTCGTTGACTTTCGCATTTCGCGTTTCCCTCTCCCCCCGTACATTGCCCCCATGCGCACCTCCTACCACCCCTTCCCCCCGACCCACTGGTCCCTCGTCCGCCGCGCCGCCTTCTCCACCCCCGAAGCCCGCAAACAAGCCCTCGAAACCCTCCTCGCCCGCTACCTCCCCGCCCTCAAATCCTACCTCCGCACCGCCCGCAAACTCCGCCCCGCCGATGCCGACGACCTCCTCCAGTCCTTCATCACCGACAAAATCCTCGCCAAAGACCTCCTCAAACACGCCGATTCCTCCCGTGGCCGCTTCCGCACCTTCCTCCTCACCAGCCTCAACAACTACGCCGTCTCCCGCCGCCGAAAAGCCGTCGCCAAGCCCACCCCTACCCCCCTCCACCTGCCCGCCACCGATCCCCCGCCCGCCCGCGCCGCCGAAGCCGCCTGGGCCCGAACCCTCCTGGCCAACGTCCTCGACGCCATGCGCCGCGAATGCCGCCGCACCCGCCGCCCCGACGTCTGGGCCGTCTTCCACACCCGCATCCTCGCCCCCATCTACGACAATACCCAGCCCCCCGATTACGCCACCCTCGCCAAAACCCTCGGCCTCGCTTCCCCCACCCAGGCCGCCAACCTCCTCGTCACCGCCAAACGCCTCTACGCCCGCCTCCTCCGCACCGCCATCGCCGAGTACGAACGCGACGACGCCGCCATCGACGACGAACTCCTCTCCCTCCACGACGCCCTCGCCACCCCCGCATCCGCTCAGGGAGACCCCGTATGATCCGCCTTCCCTTCCCATTCCCCGCCCCGCGCGCTATCCTGCCAAACACCCATTCTCGAGAAGGAGTTCCCATGCGTTTCCCCCGCCGCCTCACCGCCCTCATCCTCGCCGCCGCCGCCCACGCCGCCTTCGCCGCCCCCCCCGTCCCCTCCCCCGCGCCCCTCGCCGATCACGTCCCCAACGACGCCCTCCTCTTCTTCTCCTGGCAAGGTGCCCAAAATCTCCAGCCCGCCTACGCCCAGTCCAACCTCAAAGGCTTCCTCGGCGCCTCCTCACTCCGTGACTTCTTCTCCACCACACTCCCCCAGATCATCGGCGAAAAAACCAATCCCCAGGTCGTCGCCCTCGTCCAGGCACAGGCCCAGGCCATGCTCCTGCCCTACTGGAACCACCCCACCGCCCTCTACATCGGCCCCCTCGATTTCTCCAAAGACGCCGAAAACCCCACGCCCCATATCGCCGTCCTCTGCGACGCCGGCAAAGACGCCGGCCGCCTCAACGCCGCCCTCCAGAACATCGTCCAACTCGCCGGCCCCAAGCTTCCCGTCAAACTTTCCCTCGCCGCCAACGATTCCCTCATCGCCCTCGCCATCGGCCTTGACGCCAACTCCCTCCTCGCCGTCAACCCCAACAGCCTCGCCACCCTCCCCGCCTACCTCAACTCCCTCTCCCACCAGGCCCCCCATCTCCCGCCCACCACCGCCCTCTCCGGCTACGTCGACATCCACGGCATCGTCGCCGACGTTCAGACCGGCCTCGCCAAAGACCCCACCGTCCCCCCGGACGCCTCCAAAAAACTCGACATCGCCCTCGACGCCCTCGGCATCCACAACGTCAGCCAACTCGCCTTCTCCGCCGGCTTCGATGGCAAACAATGGGTCCACTCCGGCTTCCTCGCCGTCCCCAAAGCCCCGCGCACCGGACTCCTCCGCCTGATCGACCCCCGCCCGCTCCCCGCCGCCGCCCTCCACGCCATCCCCAAAGATGCCGTCACCGCCACCGCCTCCACCCTCGATCTCAACGGCCTCTTCAACGACCTCCGCGACGCCCTGCCCAAAATCGACCCCACCGCCCCACGCCAGTTCGACCAGGCCCTCAGCCAATTCCACGATCGCTTCGGTATCGACCTCGACCGCGACCTCCTCGCCACCCTCGACGGCCAGATCATCGTCTACCGCTCCGCCGCCGGCATGCCCTACGTCGCGGCCATCAAGCTCAAGGACCCCCGGAAATTCGCCGCCACCCTCGCCACCCTCACCGACAAAGCCAACGCCGCCGGCCTCCAGTTCAAAGTCGACCAAACCACCGGCGATCGCGGCCTGGTCTACAGCATCAAATTGCCCCAGGTCGCACTCGCCTGGACCGTCCACAAGGACTCGCTCTACATCTCCACCACCCACGGCCTCGACGACGCCCTCGATTTCGCCGACGCTTCCCCCGCCCAGCCCTCCCTCGCCGACAACCCCGCATTCGCCGCTCTCCGCAGCGCCTATCCCGGCACTCTCACCTCGCTGAATTATTCCGATCCCGCCGCGCTTTACCCCGAGTTCTACCAGGCCGCCCAGATGCTCCTGCTCATGGGCGGCGCGTACGCCGGCGTCAACCTCCCCAGCGACCTCCTGCCCAGCCCCGACAAGGCCGCCCCCTTCTTCGCCCCGACCATCCAGGTCTCCTGGTCCGACGCCGACGGCATCCACTCCGCCGGCCGCTCCGCCTTCCCGGGCGCCGAAATGCTCGGCACGCAGCAGGTCACCACCGGCGTCGCCGCCGCTTCCATGGGCGTCGCCATTCTCCTGCCCTCCCTCGCCCGCGCCCGCGAGCTTTCCCAGCGCAGCGCCGACGCCGCCAACGAACGCGGCATCGCTCAATCCTGCATCGTCTACGCCACCGACCACAACGACAAACTCCCCGACGATCTCTCCCAGCTCGTCACCGCTGGCCAGATCCCCACCAGAATGCTCGCCGCCAAACGCGCCGGCTCCGAGCCTCTCGACCAGGTCGATCCCGATCAGGCCAAAAACGATCCCGCTTTCCCCAAAACCCTCGCCGCCCACACCGATTTCGTCTACATCGGCAAAGGCGTCGGCAACGATTCCGATGCCTCCATCGTCATCCTCTACGAACGCCCCCGCCCCAGCCTGCGCGACGGCATGAACCTCGCCTACGATGACGCACACGTCGAATTCAGCCGCTGGTCCCAGCTCCCCGAGGCCTTCAAAGCCACCAACGACTACCGCAAGGCCCACCACCTCCCGCCCGTCGATGTCAACGCCATCCTCAAAGCCGTGAACGCCCCGAACGCCGCCCCGGCCCCCGCCGCCCCGTAACGATCCACCTGAAGGAGAAGGAGTCCATCATGTCCCGAAGAATCGCCCCGACCCCCGCTGCCATTTCCCGCCTCCCCGCCGCCCGCCTCGCGCGCCTGCTCGATCCCGCCCTCCCCTCCCCCTGGACCGCCAAGGACGCCGCCGCCGCCCTCAAACACCAACTCGCCGCCCCGCTCCTGCCAGACCTGCTCGCCGCGCCCACCGCCGATCCCGCCCACCTCAAACCCCTCCTCCATGGCCCCCGCGCCCCCAAAACCTTCCGCCAGCTCCTTTCCGCGAAAAATCCCCATCCCGACCTGCTGCTGGCCCTCAAATCCTTCGCCACCCACGCCCGCGCCGATGCCGACTCGCCGCTAGAGGGTCCGCCCGCCACCCTGCTCTACTACGCCGCCATCGCCGCCGCCCTCCTCCACCTCCGCCAACGCATCACCACCCTGCCCGACCCCGACCTCCGCCAGGGCCTCCTCTGGGCCCTCGACCAGCAGCCGCCCGCCCCGCTTCCCGCCCTCTTCCGCACGGCATTGGCCGCCCTTTCCGCCTCCCCTACGCCAACAACGCGAAAACCCCGCCGCAATCCCCTAAAATGACTCCTCTGCCTCCGCTCCCCCGTACCAAGGAGACCCCGTGCCAACTCCCCCGGCCACCATCGGCGACAAGCCCCAGCAGTTCATCCACGCCCTCTCCAACGGCCTCACCCTCGTCGCCGAGCGCATCCCCGCCGTCCGCTCCGCCGCGATGAGCTTTCTCATCCCCGCCGGCGCCGCCTCCGATCCCGCCGACGCCTCCGGGGCCGCCACCGTCCTCTCCGACTGGATCCTCCGCGGCGCCGGTGACCGCGATTCCCGCGCCCTTACCAGCTATCTCGACGGCCTGGGCGTCCAGCGCTCCTGTCACCCCGAAACCGTCTTCCTCCGCTTCTCCGCTTCCATGCTCGGCAAAAATCTTCTCGCCGTCCTGCCCGTCTACGGCGACATCGTCCAACGCCCCATGCTGCCCGAAGATGGCTTTGAGCCCGCCCTCGATCTCGCCCTCCAGCAGCTCGACGCCATCGAGGATGAACCCTCCCACAAGCTTTCCATCGCCCTGCGCGAACGCCATTACCCCTTCCCCTTCGGACGCCCCACCAGCGGCAAACGCGATCAGCTCGAAGCGCTCACCGCCGAGCAGCTTCGCACCGATTCCCAGCGCCGCCTCACGCCCCAGGGCGCGATCCTCGCCGTCGCCGGCATGTTCAACTGGGAAGACCTCGTCAAAGCGGTCGAAGACGCCTTTGGCACCTGGGAAGCCACGCCCCCCGTCGGCCTCCCCGAGCAACCCGCCCCGCGCGGCAACTTTCACATCACCCAGGAAACCAACCAGTCCCAGATCGGACTCGCCTGGGATGCCATCCCCGACGCCGACCCCGAATCGCTCCTCCTGCAAACCGCTCTCAACGTCCTCTCCGGCGGCATGGGCGCACGACTCTTCCTGGAAATCCGCGAAAAGCAGGGCCTCTGCTACAGCGTCCACGCCGGCTATTCGTCGCTTAAAAAGCAGGGCGCTATCTTCGGCTACGCCGGCACCTCTCCCGACCGCGCCCAGCGCACGCTCGATTCCTTCATCGTCGAACTCAACCGCTTCGCCATGGGCATCACCCAGGACGAACTCGACCGGGCGCTCGTCGGGATGAAGTCCCGCATCATCATGCAGGGTGAATCCAGCGGCGCCCGCGCCGGCGCCCTCGCCTACGACTTCTATCACCGTGGCCGCACGAGAACCCTCGACGAACTCCGCGACCTCATCAACGGCGTCACCCTCGACAAAGTCAACGCCTTCCTCGCCACCCACCCCGTCAAAAACCTCACCGTCGTCACCCTGGGCCCCGAAGAACTCAAGGTAAATAGTTAACTGGTAATTGGTAATTTGCTGTCGCATCGGCGGGGGCCCCCTCAGCGGCGGCAGCCAATTACCAATTACAAATTGCCAATTACAGGACCGCCTCATGCTGACTTTCAAACAAGCCAAGCTCAACAACGGCCTCGACGTCATCGCCGAGATCAACGACGCCGCCCACTCGATGGCCGTCGGGTTTATGGTCAAGACCGGCTCGCGCGATGAATCCGCCGAGGTCTCGGGCGTTTCGCACTTCCTCGAACACATGATGTTCAAAGGCACCGCCACGCGCAACAGCCAGCAGGTCAACGAAGAATTCGACGCCATGGGCGCCAAGAACAACGCCTTCACCAGCAACGAAGTCACCTGCTACTGGGCCCAGGTGCTGCCCGAATACACCGAGCGCGCCCTCGAGCTGCTTTCCGACATGATGCGCCCGGCGCTGCGTCCCGATGATTTCGACATGGAAAAGAAAGTCATCATTGAGGAAATCGCCCTCTACCTCGACCGCCCCAGCCACGTGCTCTTCGAAGCGGTCATGGGCGATCACTTCGGCGAGCATCCGATGGCCCACTCGGTGCTGGGCACGAAGGAATCCATCACAGCCCTTGGCCGGGACGCGATGAAAGCCTACTTCGACGGCCGCTATGGTCCGGGCAACATGGTGCTCGCCGCCGCGGGCGCTGTCGATTTCGACGCCTTCGTGCGCCTCGCCGACAAATACTGCGGCGCCTGGCCGACGGTGCATGCCCCGCGCACGTATCCGGTGCCCATCCTCGCCCCCAAGCGCCACCACATCCGCGACGCCAAGCTCAAACGCCACTACATCGCCGGCCTTTGCCCCGGACCCTCCGCCCAGGACGATTCCCGCTATGCCGCGATGGTCCTGGCCGATGTCCTGGGCGATCACGAAGGCTCGCGCCTGTTCTGGGCGCTCGTCGAGCCGGGCCTCGCCGATGAGGCGGACTTCTCCTTCTACCCGCACGACAAGACCGGATCGTTCATGGTGTATGCGTCCTGCGATCCGGAGCGTGCGGAGCAGGTCGAGGGCATTCTGCTGGGGGAACTGCAGAAGGTGCTCAAGGAAGGTTTAAGCGACGATGAAGTGCAGCGCAGCAAAAACAAGATCGAGACCGCCACCGTGCTGCACGGCGAACTACCCCTGGGCCGCATGCGCGGCATCGCCAGCCGGTGGACCTACACGCGCGAGTACCGCACGCTGGAAGAAGACCTGGCGAAACTCGAATCGATCACCAAAGACGATCTGCTGGCCGTCGCCGCGGGCAGCAGCTTCGCCCCGATGACCATCACCACGCTGGGTCCCGGCGAAAAATGAGCGGGGCGAACGAGGCGGTTTCAGCGGGCCAATGGTGAGGAAGGCGGCGCCCCACATGGAGCGCCGCCAGCGTGCGGGTCAGGGATTGCTGGTGACTTCCTTCTTTTCCTTGGTGACGCTGGTGGCGCCGGTGTCCATATCCGTGGACTTGGTGGTCTTTTCGACGGTGGTGCCGCTGGGGGTGGCTTCGGTGTGGGTTTCTTCGGTGGACGCGGTGCGATCGCAGCCGGTAAAGGCGGCGGGGATGGCAATCATGAAGGCACCGGCGGCAACCATGGCGAGCAAAGTACGCATGGGAAATCTCCTTGAAAAAAGGCGCGCCGCCCGGAAAGAGGCAGCGCGCCTCAGGGAACAGCAAGTCCGATTCCGTCGATCGGCTCAGGGATTCACGGTGGTGGTTTTCTTGTCCATGCTGACGTCCCCGTTGCCATTGTCGTGGACGGTGGTGTCAGTCACTTTTTCGCCGCCGAAGAGGGTTTTGTGGGCGGTCACGGTGTGGCTGGTGCTGCCGGACTCACAAGCGGCCAGGGTGGGCAGGCACAGAGAGGCGGCAACGAGCAGAACGAACGTTTTCATAGGAAGACCCTCAAGCACATGGGCGCAGAGGACCGTGTGCGCGAACGCCGCGCAGCACCCTTGCGCTGGATGATGTTGTCTCGGACAAGCCGCGGGAGACTTGGAGAATTCCACGACTCGACGGATGACCTTAATACAAAGGTCGTGCCATAAGCTCTGCCGCGACACGGTTGAGTTTCCGGCAGCTCAACCGTCGCATCGCCGGACAAAGTGACGTGAAAACCGCCGGTATCTCCGGCATTCGGGTATCGTGACACCATGCAGCGGTTCTGGCGCTATTTTCGGTTCACCCTTCTGATCGCGGCGTTCCTGCTGCTGGGAGCGTATCTGTTCACGATGACCCCCTGGCGCGAAAAGCTGGGGTGGGGGCCGAACTATCGCGACATCGTGCAGGAGGGGAACCCGATCGTTGCCGGACTGTATCAGTTTCATGCCCGGCGCGGATTGTGGCCGGAGTACCTGGAGGATCTGTCGCCGGCATTTTTGAAAACGCCGCCGGCGCCGCGATGGAACTATGCGGTCGATCCCGGGGAGGGCCCGGCCCTGGCGACGCCGACGGCGCTGGCGCGCACCAACGTGGGCTATGACTTCTCGCAGCATGTGTGGCGCGTGTTCGGCGAGCAGGACAATCGGGTGCTGGCGGCCGGGCCGGGGGGAACCGCGACCGCTCCGGCGACGGGACTGGGTGGGGGGGTGGCGACGGAGGAACTGGCGGAGTTGGATCGGCGGATGGCGCGCGAGCCGGAGGACGTGGAGCATCGGCGCGGGAAGGCGTCGCTGCTGCGGTCGCTGGGGCGCTGGGCGGAGGCGGAGGGGGTGATCGAGGCGGCGGCGCGGGCGCTGCCGGAGGATTACTGGCCGCCATTGGCGAAGGCGACGTTGCGTCTGCCGGATGCGCCGCCGGCGACGACGCGCGCGGCGGCCACGGAATCGGATGCGGCCGCGCTCGAGGAACTGGAGCCGTGGACAGCCGCTCATCCCAGTTTCACGCATGGCTATTACCTGGCGCTGGCCCAGCGACTTGCCGGGGAAAATGCCGCCGCGATCGCGACGATTCGGGCGGCGCTCAAGCAGCCGGTGGAACTGGGACGGGACGATCCGTATGTGCTGGCGTTCTACTTATATGATGAGGCGCGCTTTGCGCTGGAGCAGCAGCAGTGGGCGCTGGCGGTCGGGCTGTGCGATGCGTGGCAGCGGGCGACGGAGACGGCGACATTCGTGCCGGATGACAGTTATCGGGCGCTGCGCGCGGCGGCGGAACTGGCGCAGGGGGATTTTTCCGCGGCGCAGCGCGATGTTGCGGCGATCGGCACGGGGCGCCATCGGGCAGGCGACCTCGATGCGCTGAAAGCGGCCATTGAGAAGCGCGATGCGGGCTTCCGCTACGCCCCCGGCGGTCCGGCGCCCTACCGGGTGTTCGAGCTGCCGACGTGAGCGATGGAGCGGCTGCCGCTGGCGAGAGGTTGATGAACCGCCTAGAATCGCGGGTCTCTATTGACGTAGGTGAAACTTAGCGGGGTTATCGAGGACCACATGACGGATAGCACGGGATCGCCGAGCGGGGGGGGAGGGATGGGGGCGGAGGAACTCTTCGACCTGACCATCATCGGCGGGGGTCCGGTGGGGCTGTTTGCGGCGTTTTATGCCGGCCTGCGGCAGATGAAGACCAAGATCATCGACTCGCTGGAAGAACTCGGCGGGCAGCTTACGACGCTCTATCCGGAAAAATTCATCTTCGATGTCGCGGGGTTTCCCAAGGTGCTGGCGCGGGACCTGGCGCACCAACTGATTCAGCAGGCGATGCAGGCGAACCCGGCGGTGGCGCTCGGGGAGACGGTGCGGCACCTGGAGCCGCTGGGCGATGCGGATAATCCGCGTTATCGAATCATGTCGGACAAGGGGTCGCATCTCACGAGGACGCTGATGATTTGCGCCGGCGCGGGGGCGTTTTCGCCCAAGAAGCTGCGCATCCCCGAGGCGCCGGGGCTGGAGAACCGGGGGCTGTTTTATGCGTGCCGGAGCAAGGCGGCGTTTGCGGGCAAGCGGGTGCTGATCGTGGGCGGCGGAGACTCGGCGGTGGACTGGTCGCTGAATCTGCGCGACACGGCGGAGAGCATCACGCTGATCCACCGGCGCAATCAGTTCCGGGCGCATGAGGAATCGGTCCGGCAGCTTCAGGCGACGGATGTCAAAATCCTGACATTCTTTGAGATCAAGAGCCTGGTGGGCGGCGGGGGGGGGGAGCAGGGGCTGACGGCGGCGGTCATTGAGAACAGCCAGACGAAGGAAGTGCGGACGCTGGAGGTGGATGCGGTGCTGGTTCAGATCGGATTTGACACGTCGCTGGGGCCGATCAAGGAGTGGCCGCTGAAGGTGGAGCGGGGACAGATTCAGGTGAACTCGCACATGGAGACGGCGTTGCCGGGGGTATTCGCGGCGGGGGATGTGGCGGCGTATGAGGGGAAGCTGAAGCTGATCGCGACGGGGTTTGGGGAGGCGGCGATGGCGGTGAATTTCGCAAAGGTGCGCGTGGACCCCAAGGCGAAGTTCTTCCCGGGGCATTCGTCGGAGATGACGGCGCAGCACGAGAGCGTGGTGACGGTGTAGGCGGCAGGGGCTGCGGCGTGGGGGGCTGCAGCGGGGCTGAGCGGTTTTGTGAAAAAAAGTGGCTAACGGTGGCTCGTCTCAAGCGTCTTTAAGGGATTGGGAGGTTGATTGCGGCTTTTTGGGGCAGAAAACGCCCAAATAGCTGGCAACTTTTGCTTCAAAACGCCGATCAAACCGGGTAACCTTTACGACCTTATGCGGCTGACAGCACGATCCATCTTCCTTTGCGGCGCGACGCTTCTGGCGGGCGGGAGCCTTGCGCTGTTGTCGGGGTGCAAGGGGAACACGACGGCGGCGGCGATGCTGGAGAAGGTGGTGACGCCTCCGCCGGCGGCGACGGCGTTGCCGGCCTCGGGGAATCCGGGGCTGGCCGATCCGCTGACGGATTTGCCCTGGGTGGGGACGCATTTTTCGCAATTCGGCAGCCCGATCAACACGGACCAGACGACGCCGGCGACGCGCGGGGCGATTCTGTACGATCCTTCGCACGTGTATGTCGCATTTGTGAGCGACACCGCCGGCTTACCGGCGAAATCGGACAGCGTCTCGATGTACCTCGATTCGACAGCCGGGGGGAACGGGACGGAAATGATCGAGGTGCGGGTGGGGCATGATGGGAAGGTGGCGGCGTCGTGGATAAGGTCGGCGACGCCGGCGACGAAGCGTGATGATGGCTCGCCGGACTTTTTGCATCCGTTGAGCACCATTCCGGGCGTGACGATCGAGGGGCTGACGGCCAAGGTGCGGGATGAGACGGATCACGGGCGGCGGGTGTGGACGGCGGTGGTGGGGATTCCGGTGAAGTCGCTGCCGATGCCGCTGCGGGCATCGCCGCAGCCGGGGGAGCACTGGAAGGTGAACCTGCTGCGGACGGTGTCGGGGAGCACGGGTGAGGGGAGTGGGGAACTGTTGCAGTCGAATCTTTCGCCGGTGTATGTGAACGCGCAGGCGGTATCGCCGTATCGGATGGCGGATTTGTATTTGAGCCCGGGGGCGATGACGGCGTCGAGGTGAGGGGGAGCGGGGCGGGCCGGGGCGGAGGGGCCGGAATCCCGAGACAAGCAGTAAAAATGGCGGCGGGTGGGGGCGAATTGGTTCGCTTTGGGGTAAGCAGTGCTTTGATATTTTCGCATTCATGTTAATTTCCTTGGCTCGGCCAAAAATGCGGGATAGGTTTGGACGTATCAACATTCTGGCATTGAAGAGGGAGTCAAGAGATGCGGCGCATGCTTGTCGTGTTGGCGGCGGTGGCGATGGCGGCAGGGTGTGGCGCGGCGGCGCGCGCGGACAGCGTGGTGGCGCCGGGGGGAGCGTCGGGGACCGAAGGGGCGGAGGGCAACGCATTTCCGTTTGATGACGGGTCGATTGGGGGGATTCCATCCCAGCGGTATCAGCAGGTATATGGGGCGACGGCGTTTGCGGGAGTGGGCGGGCCGATGGTGATTACGGACATCCTGTTTCGGCCGGACGCGACGGTTCCGGGGGCGGCGTTTTCGACGACGATACCCAGCATCCAGATCGACCTTTCGACGACGAGCCGGGCGCCGGACACGTTGAGCCTGACGTTCGCCGACAACGTGGGGGCGGACGATGCGATTGTGTACAGCGGGGCGTTGCCGCTGTCGAGTGCGAACACGGGTCCGGCGGGCGGTCCGCTGGATTTTGACATCATGATTCATCTGACGACGCCGTACACGTACGACCCTGCGGCGGGGAGCCTGCTGCTGGATGTGCGGAATTTCGGGGCGACGACGACGGAGCGTTTTGATGCGTTCAACGTGTTGGGGGACAGCGTGTCGCGCGTGTATTCGTCGGTGGGCGGGACGGTGAACGATGCGACGGCGTTTTCCGCGGATTCGGTCGGGCTGGCGACGCGCTTTGATTACCAGCCGGCGGGGGTAGCGACGCCGCTTCCGCCAGCGGCATGGGGCGGGGCGCTGCTGCTGGCGATGGGGGCGGGATGGAAGGCATCGCGGCGGCGCGCCGGGGAGGCGGCAATCAGAGGGTGAGGGTGTGGGGCGGGGTGTGGAGAGCGCCGGCGCTGGCGCTGCCGCCGGCTTCGGAGATGGCCAGGGAGAGTCCGGCGATCTGGCGGTAGGCGCGGCGGGCGTCGAGGAGGGCGTCGTTGGCGGGGGAGGATCGGGCGGCGAGGAGTGCGAGGGTGCCGCCGCCGCCGCAGCCGGTGATGCGGGCGCCGAAGATGCCCTGGTCGGGGCCTGATTCCATGAGTTTGTCGACGAGCCAGTCGGCTTCGCGGCAGGAGAGTTCGAGGCGCAGGCGGTAGGAGTGGTGGCTGGCGAGGAGGAGGCGGCCGGCGCGCTGGAGGGTGCGCTGGCGTTCGGATTCATCGAGCGGGGCGGCGCCCGCAGGGGAAGGTGCGAGTTCTTCGAAGGCCTGGATAAATTGCTCGGCGTGTTCGTTTTCGGCGATGAGGTGATCGACGGCGGTGCGCACGCGGAAGACGGCGGCGGGATCGGTGGTGGCGTGGGGCTCGGGGAGCGGGCCGTAGGTGCGGGTGAAATCGGAGGCGCGCATGCGGCGCGGGAGGAGGGTGCGGAAGTATTGGCGGTAGAGCAGCGGGCTGGTGTTGGCGAGGTAGCCGTGGAGGGGCGTGTGGGATTGACCCAGGTCACGGTAGATGGTTTCGATGATGCGGCGGCCCATGTCGGCGGCGACGCGGAGCTCATCGAGAGTGGCGGCGGCGCGGGTGTAGCGGACGCCGGTATCGAGGGCGAGGAGGTGGACGTCGGGCGGGAGGGGAATTTCGCCGAGGCGTTCGTGGGGTTGGGCGTTGTAGCGGATGACGGCGGGGGCGGCGGGGGGGGAGGATTGGGCGGTGAGGCAGGTGAGGGCGGTGAGGTAGTTGGCGGTGCTTGGGGTTGCGGGGGAGAGTTGCTCGGCGTTGGCGATGAGGGCGGCGAGTTGGGGCGCGTCGGGCGAGAGTTGGTAGAGGTCCGTAAGGGCGACGGTGAAGGCGGCGAGGAGGGCGGTGGAGCTGCCCTGGCCGGCGTTCATGGGGATGTCGGAGCGGATGACGGCGGTAAGGCCGGGGGGAGCGGACTGGGGGCGGAGGCGTTGCCAGGCGGTGAGGAGGGGGGCCGCCCAGGAAGCGTCGGCGGCGGAGCTGTTGGGGGAGAGGCGGAGGGTGGGCTCGCCGAGGGGAGGCTCCATGAGATCGCTGTGGAAGAGGGCGGAGGGGCTGTCGCGCGGTTGGAGGGCGACGGCGATGCGGGAGCGGATGGGGATGTGGGCGAGGGTGCCGCCGGTGTCAGCGCCCAGGGCGCCGAGGACGTCGAGGCGTGCGGGGGCGGAGCGGATGCGGACGGGAGCGCCGGCGGCGAAGGGGGAATCGCCGGAGCGGGAGAAATCGAGGAGGCGCTGGAGGGCGTCGGGGCGCGGCATGAGGAACACTATACGGGGGAGTGGGGAAAAATTGGAAAACCTGAAGCGCGTTTCGATTGGGCGCGCTTACTATCGCTCGCGCGGGATGATCCAGCAGGAGGGGTGTTGTTTCATGCCGATGTGGGGGTAGTAGGATTCGGCGGCGGGGGCGGCGAGGAGGATGAGAGTGGTGTGGAGGCCGGCGGCTTCGTGGGTGCGGCGGATGAGTTCTTTGCCGATGCCTTGGCGCTGGAAGGAGTGGGCGACGGCGAGGTCGGAGAGGTAGGTGCAGTAGGAAAAGTCGGTGAGGGCGCGGGAGATGCCGACGAGGTGGCCGGCGGGAGTGCGGGCGGTGAGGGTGATGTCGGCGTGGCGGAGCATATCGGCGATGCGTGCGGGGTCGTCGATGGGGCGGCGGTCGCCGAGGGTGGAGTCGCGGAGGAGGGCGATGAATTGGTCTGGGGGGAGAGAGGGTTCGAGGGAATAGAGGAGTGGGTCCATTGGGTGCTCATATGAGGGATGGATCAGTCAGTCCTTGGTGGTTGTACGTCACCGCTAAGTGCGGCGGCAAGTTCCTTCAATTGAGAAAGCGCGGCGGCGATGTCGTTTTCTTCGAGGAGGAGGCGGATGTCTTCAAGTCGCGCTTTTGTACCGTGAACGCCGTGGATGTGGCAGTCGTGCCAGAAGTCGGCGTCGGTCCATTGGGCGGGCATGGTCAATCTCGGCGAGCAGCGGAAGCGTGATGAGGTGTGGAATTTCAAGGTTTGGCTGCGGGGGCTGACATTGCGGCGGATGTAAGCTGGGCGGTCCACAGGTTGGCCGGTGGGGGCTTGGTGTAGGCGGCGGGTATGGAAGTGAAGCGGACCTGGAGGGATTCTCCGGGGAGTGCGGGTTGCGGCGGGGTGGCAGGAACGCCATCTGGCTTGTAGATGAAATCGGCGGGGGCGAGGCGCAAGGTGTAGGAGGCGCCGGGCGGGAGTGGGACGAGCCAATCGTCGACGCGGCCGCCGATTGCGCCGCCTTTGTAGGTAAGTTCCCGTGCCGCGCCGCCTTTGGGGGTCACGACGAGTGAGAGGCACATGGGCCAGAGCGCCTGGCCGTTGCCCAGGGAAATGCCGGGATGAAATGTGCATGGAGCGGCGCCTGTATTGTGAAAGGTGACGGAGAGGTCGCCGGTGGGGGTGAAGGCGGCGGTGATGTCCAGACCAGGCGCGGGGGGCGGTGCGGCGGCGCTGCAGAGGAAGGGGAGCAGGATGATCGGAGAGCTGGCAAAGAGATGGCGGCGGAGCATGGCGTTCCTTTCGGTAGAGACGGGCGGCTGCTTGGCGGATCAGTCAGGCAATCTCACGAGATCATGGCGGAGGGCGGCGAGCTTGAGTTGCATGGCGGGGTCGGGTTGGCCGCAGTGGTGGGCGCCGGGGAGGAGGATGTGGTGTTTGGGGCCGGCGTAGGCGTCGAAGATGCGTTGCTGGAAAAGCGGGGGGACGACGGTGTCGTATTCGGAGGTGATGAAGAGCAGCGGGGCGGTGCTGTGGCGGGCGTTGGCGACGGAGTCGATGTCGGTGGGGAGGGAGAAGGCGATGGGAAGGGAGAGCAGGCCGGCGTTCCACCAGGAGTTGCGTTCGAGGACGAGCGCGGCGAGGGGCGGGGGATCCTGGAGCGAGAGGGCGGCGATGGGGCGGTGGGCGGCGATGTCGAGGGCGGCGAGGGTGCCCAGGGATGCGGCCTGAACGGCGATGGGGGTGTTGCCGGCCTTGGCGTGGAGGGCGTCGAAGGCGGCGAGTGCGGCGGGGCCGATGCGGGGGAGGTAGGCGGGGCCGGTGGACAGGCCGAAGCCGGGGAGATTGACGCCCCAGGCTTCGACGGGTTTTCCTGTGTCGTGTTCCCACATGCGTGCGACGCCGGCGGTCCAGGGATTCACGCGGTCTTCGTTGCCGACGAAGAAGAGGATGTAGAGCGCGGGGGCGGCGGATTGGGCGGCGGGGGAACGGGCGATGCAGACTTCGAGCTGGCCGGTGGGGGAGGGGATGAGGGTGCTCTGGCCATCGGGGGTATCGAGGGGTCCTGGGGCGGCGTGGATGATGAGCAGGTCGGGCAAGTGGGCGGCGAAGACGACGATGAGCAGGAGAAGATAGAGGGCGAGCAGGGTGGTGAGGGTGCGGCGGAGGCGTTTGGGTCGCGGGGGCATGGGGGCAGTATACGATGTGGGGAGGGGGAAGAATTGGAAAAATTCGTTCGCTGGCTTGGAGCGGCTGATGGGGGCGTTATTCTGATGGCATGAAAACCATTGTGTTGCTGCGGGGAATCGGCGCGGGTGCGAGTTGACGATGAAGAAGTTGTGGAAGGTGCTGGAGCGGACGAAGAAGCGGAGACATGCGGCGGGCATTTTGATGTCTGGTTTGGTGTGAGATACAATCGGGGAACGGCTCAGACGTGGTTAGAACTCGCACGGGATTCACGCAAGGCGGCAAGCGGGCTTGTGCTGGAAGAACATTTTCGGTCCTGCCTGTCTCGTGCGTATTACGCAGCGTATTCCAAAGTGGCGCACGAGTTGGTGACACAATCGAAGACGACTTTTCCGCCGAACCGCGAGGGGCCAAGCCATCCGGGAGAGTCGGGGACCGGCGGGATTCGCCGGCTCATAGAATCAAATATGACTGCGCTGAAACCGGAAAGGCGGACGAAGCTCTCGGAAATGATCGGGCGACTGTATACGCTACGGATCTTTGCGGACTACCGGCCATCGTTGGGAGTTGGGGTGCGAGACGCGCGGGAGGCGATATCCATCATGAATACTGTTTTTGACTCATTTTGATAGAACGGATTTCGCATGGCTGCTACTGAACGGGTCGAATCCATTGTGGATAAAGTGAAGCAACGCCTTGCCGGCGCGCAACAGCATGGGATCTATCTGAAAGTCACCGCGGCCAAACTGGATGACGATTGGTTATACATCACGGTTGCCCCTACGCAAGCGGGGATTAGCGCGGCGGAAGCGGCAGCCTTTATGTCGAAGGTAGAGCGCGAGCTTCGCGGCGGCGGGGACGACAAGGTTTTGCTGGTTCCGGCGCTTGAAGATTGAGAATCTTCAGACGGGGGGCATCCGCGAAGGAGGCGATGGACCGCGGTAATGGTGCCGCCGAGCACAGACGCAAGGGAGGAATTCATGCCGAGGCTTGAGCGACGATTTCTGGGCGATTGTGGCGAGCATTACGTGGCATCGTACCTCTACGGAATGGGCCTCGTCCCAAAATTAACGGAGCGAAACACCGTCGCTGTGGACATGACCGTTGCAACCGCAACAGGGCAGCGTTCAATTTCGCTTCAGGTGAAGACCGGCCAACATAGGGACACCCATGTGACCCGTGCGAAGAAACCCGAAAACGACTATTGGGTTTGGAGGGTCGGGCGCAAAGCGGTGACGAATCGGGCCAAGGCATCCCATTGGTACGCATTTGTAGCGGTGGGGAATTGGCTCACGGGAGGGGGAAGCCCAGAGGTATTTTTTGTGCCGTCGCACTTTGTCGTGAAAAGATTACGAGAGAACAAACAGATAGGCCGGCCGCCGTTCGGACAGTCAGAGTGGTTTCACATGACTGAGGAGGAGGCCCGTCTTCATCGCGGATTGATTGGATATCGAAAACTGGAAAAGGCGCTAAAAGATAAAGGTGCCGCGTAGCCTGTTCGTGCCCTCGTCTGCGCGCACTAAAAGCGCTGAATAATCCGCTGTGGCAATCGTGACTCACTCATCGCTTTCGCGCAGCTTGGCGAGGATGGTGTAGTCTTCGAGGGTGGTGGTGTCGCCGATGGATTCTTTGCCGGCGGCGATGTCGCGGAGGAGGCGGCGCATGATTTTGCCGGAGCGGGTTTTGGGGAGGGCGTCGGTGAAGCGGATGTCGTCGGGTTTGGCGATGGAGCCGATTTCCTTGCCGACCCAGTTTTTGAGTTCCTCTTTGAGTTTGTCGTCGGGGGCGATGCCGGAGATGACGGTGACGAAGGCGCAGAGGGCCTGGCCTTTGAAATCGTCGGGGCGTCCGACGACGGCGGCCTCGGCGACTTTTTCGTGGGCGACAAGGGCGCTCTCGACTTCCATGGTGCCCAGGCGGTGGCCGGCGACGTTGACGACGTCGTCGACGCGGCCCATGACCCAGAAGTAGCCGTCCTGGTCTTTGCGGGCGCCGTCGCCGGTGAAGTAGATCGCGCCGATGTTGCCGGCGGTATCGGGGATTTCGCCGAAGTAGGTTTTCTTGAAGCGCTCATCGTCGCCCCAGACGGTGCGGAGCATGCTGGGCCAGGGCTTGCGGATGACGAAGTAGCCGCCGGCGTTGGCGGGGACTTCGTGGCCTTGCTTATCGACGACGGCGGCATCGACGCCGAAGAAGGGTCGCGTGCAGGAGCCGGGCTTGGTGGGGGTGACGCCGGGGAGTGGCGTGCACATGATGGCGCCGGTTTCGGTTTGCCACCAGGTATCGACGATGGGGCAGCGGTCGCCGCCGATGACTTCGCGGTACCACATCCAGGCTTCGGGGTTGATGGGTTCGCCGACGGTGCCGAGGAGTCGGAGGGAGGAGAGGTCGTGGTTATTGGGATGTTCGTCGCCCCACTTGATGAAGGCGCGGATGGCGGTGGGGGCGGTGTAGAAGACGTTGACGCCGTAGTTTTCGATGATTTGCCAGAAGCGGTCTTCGTGGGGCCAGTTGGGGGCGCCTTCGTACATGAGGGTGGTGGCGCCGTTGGCGAGGGGGCCGTAGACGACGTAGGAATGTCCGGTGACCCAGCCGATGTCGGCGGTGCACCAGTAGACATCGGAGTCTTTGAGGTCGAAGACGTACTTGCAGGTGAGGTAGGCGCCCAGGAGGTAACCGGCGGTGGTGTGCATGACGCCCTTGGGTTTGCCGGTGGTGCCGGAGGTGTAGAGGATGAAGCAGAGGTGTTCGGAATCGAGTTCTTCAGCGGGGCAATCGGCAGGCGCGGAGTCCATCTGTTCGTGATACCAGAGGTCGCGTTTGGGATGGAAATCGATGGGCTGGCCGGTGCGTTTGACGACGATGCACTTGCGGACGGAGGTGGTTTTGGCGAGGGCGGCGTCGACGTTTTTCTTGAGGTCGATGGCTTTGCCGCGGCGCCAGCCGCCGTCGGCGGTGATGACGAGGGAGGCCTGGGCGTCATTGATGCGGTCGGCGAGCGCCTCGGCGGAGAAGCCTCCGAAGACGATGGTGTGACCGGCGCCGATGCGCATGCAGGCAAGCATGGCGACGGCGGCTTCGGGGATCATCGGCATGTAGATGGCCACGCGGTCGCCGGACTGGACGCCCTGGGCTTTGAGCACGTTGGCGAACTTGCAGACTTCGCGGTGGAGCTGCGCATAGGTGATGACCTGGCGGTCTCCCGGCTCGCCCTCGAAAATGATGGCGGCTTTGTTTTTGCGGTGGGTGTGGAGGTGGCGGTCGAGGCAGTTGTAGGAGATGTTCATTTTGCCGCCGACGAACCACTTGGCGAAAGGGGGGTTGGACCAGTCGAGGAGCTTGTCCCACTTTTTGAACCAGTGGAGTTCGGAGGCCATGCGCGGCCAGAAGGTGTCGGGGGAGTCGAGGGATTCCTTATAGAGGGCTTCGTATTCGGCCATGGTTTTGATGGCGGCGTGTCTGGTGAATTCCGGGGGCGGCGCGAAGAGGCGGCGTTCGGAGAGAGTGGATTCGATATTGGTTTCGGTGGCCATCAGAAACTCCTTGCGGTGGGGCGTCCGCTAGCGAGGAAAGAGACGAGCAAGATGTACCGGGGGGCGCGCGCGTTGTCCAGCGCGAAATCCGGGGAAACGTGGCGGCTTGCCGGGGAATCAATGGGTGTCGGGGGTGTTGTTCTGGATGTACTTGGGATCGGCGGGGGGCACGGCTTTGCCGGCGTCGGAGAGCAAGGGCGTGAAGGGGGAATCCTTGAGGCCTTTGAGACCGGCGACGATGGATTCGGCGACAATCCTGGCGCCGGGGGCGTGCGTGTGATTGTGGTCTTTGTAGAGCTTGTTGACTTCCTCGCGGCCCATTTTTTCGTAACGGTCGGCGCAGTAGTTGGTGAGATCGAAGACCGGGACATGGAGCTTGGCGCCTTCTTCTTCGGTCCACTTGCCGTAGCGACCTTCGCCGGTGCCACGTTCGATGGTGTCCTGTTTGGGGTCGTAATCGGGGGGCAGGTCACCGATGGGGGTGGCGTCTTTGAACTTGACTTTGGGGTTGGACCAGATGTTGCGGGTGGTGACGGTGAGGAAGATGGGGTGGGCGCCTTTGGCTTCGGCGTCGGTGGCCATTTTGGCCATGTACCAGCCGTAGGTGTGGGCGGTGACGGGTGGCGATCCGGGGCGGGTGTTGATTTCCTTGGTTTCATCGCCGGTGCCGTCGGGCGTATGGAGGCCGCCGTCATTGATGCCAAAGACGATGAGGACGAAGTCGCCGGATTTGATCTGCGGGAGCACGCGCGGCCAGTCGCCGTTGTAGTAGGTGAGGGAGGAGGCGCCGGCGTGGCCGACGTTTTTGACGGTGACTTTGGCGGGGTCGAAGAAGAGGGCGAGGGGCGTTCCCCAGCCCTGCATGTCGGAATTGATGGTTTCGCTGCCGGAGTATTTGGAGGTGGAATCGCCGCAGACGAAGATGGAGGGCTTGGCGGAAGCGTCGGCGGCGGGAGCGGGGGACGCGGGGGGGGCGGCGGCGGCAGCGGCGTCCAGGGCGGCGGTTGCGAGGAGCAGGGTGCAGGCGAGGGGGAACAAGCGTTTCATGGTGCCTCCGGGAAAAGCGGTTGAAACTTCAACGGTCGAAGGGGCCGGGGATTGCGGGGTTTTGCGGGAGAAATGCCCCGGCGGGGGAAATCGCCTACAATCCTGCCGCGATCAATGGCCGGTCGATGCAAAGGAGTGTCCATGGCAGAGCAATCGGTGGCGGAACGTCCGCGGAGCAAGGTGCCGGCGAAGGATCAATGGGACCTGACGCAGCTTTTTGAATCAGACAAGGCGTGGGAGAAGGCGTTTGGGGAGTGGGAGGCGGCGATACCGGGGTATGGGAAGTTCAAGGGGACGCTGGCCTCCGGGGCGGAGGCGATCGCGGCGGCGCTGCGGTTTGATGCGGACCTGGAGCGGCGGGTGGAGAAGATCGGGAATTACGCGTCGTTGAAGGCCTCGGGCGACAACGCGGAGCCGGCGGGGCAGCGCATGAAGGGGCGGTTTGCGCTTCTGGCGGCAAAGCATAACGAGGCGGCGTCCTACATTCGGCCGGAGTTGCTGGCGATTCCGGAATCGAAGATGAACAAGTTCATGAAGGCGCCGGCGCTGGCGGAGTGGAAGCTGGCGCTGGAGCGCATCGTGCGCTATCGCCCGCACACGCTGACGCTTAATGAAGAAAAGCTGCTGGCGATGAGCGGCACGATGGCGGATGGGCCGTCGCAGGTCTTCCGGCAGCTCAACGACACGGACATGAGCTGGCCGAAGGTGAAGGATGAGGAGGGCCGGGAGACGGAGCTGGGGCACTCGGCGTATTCGCGGCTTTTGCACGGGCGGAAGCGCTCGGTGCGGAAGGCGGCGTTTCACGCGTATTACACGGAATACACAGCGCACCAGCACACGCTGGCGGCGACCTACAACGCGGCGGTGCAGCGGGATGTGTTTTATGCCAGGGCGAAGAACTATCCGAGCGCGCGCGAGGGCTCGCTGTTTCACGACAACGTGCCGGTGGCGGTGTACGACTCGCTGATTGAGGCGGTGCACAAGCATCTGCCGACGAATCATCGGTACCTGGCGTTGCGGAAAAAGGCGCTGAAGCTCGATGCGGTGCACGTGTACGATGTGTATGCGCCGATGGTGGCGGGGGTGAAGACGCATTACACGTGGGACCAGGCGGCGGCGGCGGTGAGCGATGCGCTGGCGCCCCTGGGGACGCAGTACACGACGGCCTTGCGGGAGGGGCTGACGACGGCGCGATGGTGCGATCGCTATCCCAACAAGAACAAATCGTCGGGGGCGTTTTCCTCGGGCGGGTTTGACGGGCCGCCGTATATCATGATGAATTACCAGCCGGAGGTGCTGGATCACGTGTTCACGCTGGCGCACGAGGCGGGGCACTCGATGCACACGTGGCTGTCGGCGCGGAATCAGCCGTACCAGTATTACGGCTACACGATTTTTGTCGCGGAGGTGGCCAGCACGTTCAACGAGCAGTTGCTCCTGAAGCACTTATTGGAGCGGGCGAAGACGAAGCGAGAGAAGGCCTACCTGATCAACCACGCGATCGATGAAATCCGCAACACGGTGGTTCGCCAGACGATGTTCGCGGAATTTGAGAAGGTCACGCACGAGCTGGTGGAGAAAGGCGAGCCGCTGACGGCGGAGCTATTGCGGGCGGAGTATCGCAAGCTGCTGGAGCTGTATTTCGGCGTGGCGCCGGGCTCGAAGACGAAGCCGGGGAAGGTGAGCAAGTTCGTGATCGATCCGGAGCTGGAGCTGGAGGGGATGCGGATTCCGCATTTTTATCATGCGTTTTACGTGTACAAATATGCGACGGGGCTGTCGGCGGCGATCGCGCTCTCGCAGCGCGTGCTGACCGGCGGGGAGCGGGAGCTGAACGATTACCTGAATTTCCTCAAGGGCGGGTGTTCCCAGTGGCCGCTGGACCTGCTGCGCGGGGCGGGCGTGGACATGGAGCAGCCCGGTCCGGTGGAAACGGCGCTGACGATGTATGGGCGCCTGGTGGATCAGCTGGAGGAACTGCTGTAAAGCGGGGGGCGGTGATGCTATGCTGGCGGGTCTGTCGGCGCTGATCTGCGATCGGCGGCTGAACGTGTTTTCTCTGTCCCGTTGTGTTCCCCGGAGAGTTGGTGATGAACAAGGTGATTCGCGGCAAGGCGTTCGTGGTCGGCGACAATATCGATACGGACCAGATCATTCCCGCGAAATTCCTGGCGTATAACCCGAGCGATCCGGCGGAGCGCAAATACTTCGGCATGTATGCGATGGACGGCGTGCCGCAGGGTCAGAGCGGGCTGCCGTCGGGCGACATTCGCTTCGTGAGGCCCAACGAATTCAAGAGCGATTTTTCGATCGTGATCGGCGGGAAGAATTTCGGGTGCGGATCGAGCCGGGAGCATGCGCCGCTGGCGATCGCCGAAGCCGGCGCGAGCTGCGTGGTGGCGGAATTTTACGCCCGCATTTTCTTCCGCAATTCGGTCAACGGCGGCTATCTGGTGCCGTTTGAAACCGGCGAGCGGTTGATCGACATCATCAAGACCGGCGACGAGCTGGAGATCGACGTGGCCAGGGGCGAGCTGACGAACCTGACGCAGGGCCGGCGGGTGCACAAGCTCAGGCCGCTGGGCGATGTGGCGCCGATCATCGATGCGGGCGGGGTGTTTGAGTACGCCAAGCAGAGCGGGATGCTGGCGCGGTGAGGCGGGTCGGTTGCGCCGGCTGATGGACTGCCAGGGAGCGCCGGCCGGCGCGGGACGCGGGGCAGTTTTCAGCGGAGCGCTCTTCCCCTACCATACCCGATTCTGTTTTGCTGCGTAGCCCGAGAGGTTTCATGGACACCCGGCGCCTTCTGACCACCCTGCTGATCGCGGTCGCGTTGTATGTGCTGCTGGTCCCGCTGCTGCGTTCATGGAGCGGACACAACGGGGGCAACGAAGCGGCGGCGCCCTCGACGCTGCCCTACACCCTGGCCACGCAGGCGGCCTCCCAGCCGGCTTCGGCGCCCGCCACGGCCCTGGCGGCGAACGCGGCGACGCAGCCGGCGTCGATGCCCGCCTCGGCCCCGGCGGGTCCTTCCACCACCGTCACCCTCGGCGATGCGACCTCGGCTTCGAAAGACAAGGTGGAACTCACCATCGATTCGATCACCGCGGGCGTGGATCGGGTGCGGCTGAACATCAACGATTACGCCGAAACCGTCGCGCACAAAGAGCCGCTGGTATTCATGGAAGCGGTTCCCGGCGCCCCGAGGCCCTTCGCCACGATGAGCGTTACCATCGCCGTGGGCAAAGGCGCCCCCGCCTTCTACGATCTTTTCGCCAGGCAGACTTCCTGGGCGTTGGAGGCCAGCTCTCACACCGCCGCGACCTTCAAAATCACGCTCACGGATGATCACGGCAAGCCGCTGATCGATCTGGAGAAAACCTACCAAATCGATCCGGCCACGTACGATCTAAGCGTTCAGCACCGTGTCAGGAACCTCACCGATCAGCCCATCACGGTGGCGATCAATCAGCTTGGCCCCACCGATTTGCCGCGCGATAACCAGCGCTTCGACGACCGTTCCTACGATGCGGCCACGCTCGATACGGCCAAGAAGATCGTGGTGGCCCCGGTCGATGTTCAGATGCACGCCAGCCTTGCCAAGTTTCCCGGGGGAAGCCACGCAATCGGCGCCTTTTCGGGCAGCGGACCGGTTCTGTGGACCGCCGCCGCCAACCGCTTTTTCGTGGCCATCACGCGCCCGCTGCCCACGCCCGGCGCCGGGGCGCCGTTTGATTTCACCCTCGAAGACGGCCGGCATGTCCAGCTCACCAATCATGTCGCCTCCGCCGATCTCGACGCCTTCACGCTTCCCGTGCCCGCGGGGGCGGCGGTGGGAACGGCGCCCGAGCAGATGGCCATCACGCGCCTCAACGGCGCCGCGCTGACGATCAACCCCGGTGCTTCGGCCGATATGCCCCTGACCGTCTACCTGGGCCCCAAAAAACGCGAAATCCTCTCCGGCGACCGCGATGCCGCCCCCGGCTCCGATCCCTACCTCTACAACGTCTACAAATACTTCGGCAACATCCGCTTCAATCAGAGCTCCCTGTGCGGACAGTGCACCTTCGAGTGGCTGGCCTACCTGATCCTGCGGCTTCTGGACTTCCTGCACGGCACCATCGCCTTCCATAACTATGGGGTGGCCATCATCCTGCTGGTGCTGGTCGTCCGGGCGATCCTGCATCCCTTGACGCGGGCCTCGCAGATCAACATGGCGGTGATGGGCAAGAAGATGAAGGAAATCCAGCCGCTGCTGGAGGCCTCGAAGAAGAAGTACGCCAAGGATTCGAAGAAGGCCTCGGAGGAGCAGCTTCGGATTTACCGCGAGAACAATGTGAACCCGGCCGGACCGCTGCTGGGCTGTCTGCCGATGTTGCTTCAGACCCCCATCTGGATCGCCCTGTACGCGGGCCTGGCCGTGGACATCGACCTGCGGCACGCCCCGTTCATCCCGGGCTGGATCAATGACCTGTCCAACCCGGACACGATCTACCCTCACCCGATTCCGCCGATTGGCCATCCGCTGTTTCATCTGCCTCTGCTGGGCGATATCTACGGCCTGAACCTGCTGCCGATCCTGCTGGTCGCCGTCTATTACTTCAACATGAAGGCGATGACCGCCTCGCAGCCCGCCGTCGCCGACCCCAACCAGGCGCAGGTGCAGGCGATGTCCAAGTACATGGTCTTCCTGTTCCCGATCTTTCTGTACAACGCCCCCTCGGGGTTGAACCTGTACATCTTCGCCTCGACCATCGGCGGACTGATCGACACCTGGTTCATCCGCCGAACGCTCAAGGCCCGCGGCATTTTGCCCCAGTCGGCGGCGGGCGTGGCGAGTCCCAATCCCCTGATGTGATCGATTCCACGGGGGGTGAGCTTTTGCGGGCGAGTGGAACAGAGCTTGCGTTGCGCCTCGCACGGCGCGACTTGCCGCACTTCCCGCGCCGCACCGGGGGCACTTGTCCATGTTGCAGCCCGCCTTCATCCAAAGCTCAGCCGACGACCGCGCGCTGGCCGTCGCCGACCCGCCCCCTCTCCCCGGCGTCTCCCGCATCCTGGTGGTCGATGACAGCCTCGCCAACCGCAGCGCCCTGAGCCGCCTGCTGAGCGCGGCGGGTTACTCCGCCCTGACGGCCGCCGACGGCGATGAGGCCCTCGCGATCCTGGAACGCCAACCCGTCGACCTCGTGCTGCTGGATGTCATGATGCCCGGACGCAGCGGCTTGGAGGTCCTCGAGGAGATTCGGCGCACGCGTTCCCCGGCGGAGCTGCCGGTGATCATGGCGACGGCCCGGGATGCGTCGGACGACATCGTGCGGGCGCTGGAATCGGGGGCGAACGATTACGTGACCAAGCCGCTGGATTTCGCGGTGGTCTTTGCCCGGGCGCGGACGCACATCACCCTGAAGAACGCGATTGCGGAGGCTCGGGCCCTCGACCGGCGGCTTCAGGAGCAGAATGCCGAACTTCACCAGGCCAACGGGCAATTGCGGCTGGCGGCGGAACGTTCGCGGCGCGACCTGCTGACCGCCGCGCGCGTGCAAGCCGCCCTCCTGCCCGCCGCCCCGCCGGACTTCCCCGCCCTGCGGTTCGCCTGGGCGTTTCAGCCCTGCGATCAGCTTGCCGGCGATTCCTTCAACGCCTTTGCCCTCTCCAAGCGGCATGCCTCCTTTTACGTGCTGGACGTCTCCGGACATGGGGTGGCCGCGTCGCTGCTGGCGGTGGCGGCCACGCGGCTGCTGTCGCCGGCGCATGATCCCGAGGCCCTGCTGCTGGCGAATGTCTCCGATTGCCCCCCGCTGCCCACGCCGCCCCACCAGGTGGCCGCTCGCCTGAACGCCGCCCTCCCCTGGTCGCCCGCCACCCAGCAGTTTCTGACCCTCTTTTACGCCACCTACGACGTTCACACCTCGCAGTTGCTCTACACCTCCGCCGGACATCCCGGAGCCATCAAAATCTCCCTCCGCCACCCGCCGCAAACCCTCGACGGCTCCGATCTGCCCATCGGCATCGGCGAGGAATACCACTCCGAATCCACCACCTTCCTCCCCGGCGACCGGCTCTTTCTCTACTCCGACGGCGTCACCGAGGCTTTCAATCCCAAGGGCGAACTGTTCACCAAGGGCCGCCTCGTCGATGCCCTCACCCGCAGCACACAGCTTCCGCTGCAACAGGCGCTCGACGATGTCCTGCGCGACATCCAGAGCTGGCGGCAGGGAGCGCCGGCGACGGACGATCTGACCCTTCTGGCCATCGAGTGCTGCTGACCGCATGGCTTCGGCGTGTGAACGATGTTCCCCCGCGCGTGGCATCGGCGTCCCGCCGATGTTCGGCTTTGACGCATCACGGCGTCGTGGGAAGATGGGGAGCCGAAATTTTTCCCGGCGACGGACGTGCTACGTGAACGTTTCATCCGACACGATTGTGGCCCTCTCTTCTCCGCCTCCGGACGGGATTGCGCCGCGCGCGATCCTGCGCTTGTCCGGACCCGCGGCGTGGGAGGCGGCACGTACGGTTCTTCCGGGGATGCCGCTGCGCACGGGGTTTCACGGGGGTCTGGCGATGCCGCTGCTGGATGCGGAGTTGCCGGCGGCGGCGGGACTGCTGTTTAAGGGGCCGCGGTCGTTCACGGGGGAAGACATCGCGGAGCTGCATATCCCGGGATCGCCGGCGCTGATAGCGGCGGCCGGCGATACGCTGCTGCGCGTGCCGGGCCTGCGCCAGGCGACGGCGGGGGAGTTTTCGGCCCGGGCGTTTTTCAACGGCAAGATCGATCTGACCGAAGCCGAGGGAATCGCCGCGACGATCCACGCAACCGACCAATTGGAACGCCGCGCGGCGGCGAGTTTACGCAAGGGGGACCTGTTTCAGGAAATCACGCGGCTGACGGAGTCGCTGGCCAACACTCTCGCCCTGCTGGAGGCCGGCATCGATTTCACGGAGGAAGAAGATGTTCATTTCGTCGAGCCCGCCGCCGTCCACGCCGCGCTGCGGGATCTCATCGCAAGCTGCGACCGTTTACTTCACGAGTCCGTGCGCGTCGATCGCCTGCACGCGCCGCCCACGATCGTTTTCATCGGCGCGCCCAATGTCGGCAAAAGTTCCCTCATCAATGTCCTGACCGGGCAGGATCGATCGATTGTTTCACCCATCGCCGGCACCACGCGCGACATGTTGGTGGCGATCCTTCATACCGCGCACGGAGACATGCGCCTGCTCGACGTCCCGGGCACCGAAAAAGCACTCGACGAGCTGCGAAAACGAATGATGGCCGCCAGGCACGCCGCCCTGCTGGAGGCGGACCTGATCGTCGAAGTCATCGATGCGGCTGATCCAGCGGCGTACGAACCCTCCGACGTGCGCGAATTCCCCGCCGCCCTGCTGCGCGTTTACAACAAATCCGACATCGCCGGTCCCGCTCCCTTTGCCGCCGGGGAAACCGCCGGCTCCATACCGCTGGAAACGCATCGCGTGTCGGCCAGGACGGCCGAGGGCATCGATCTCCTGCGGCGCACGCTGGTGGATCAGGCGCGACGCCGCACGTCGCTTGCCCAGCGAACGCTCGCCCTCAACCAGCGGCACCGCGTGCTGATCAAATCCGCGCGGACAGACCTTCTCCTGGCGCGCCAGACCCTCGAAGATGCCGGCCTGCGCAACCCGGAGCTTATCGCCCTGTCGCTGCGATTGGCGCTCGATGATCTCGGCCGGATCACCGGCGCCATCTCGCCCGATGAAATCCTCGGCCGCATCTTCTCGACGTTCTGCATCGGAAAATAACTCCCCGCCCTCCCCGCCTCTCAGGATGCGCTTTCCTCATCCTCTCCCGGCTTCTCCGGCGGCGCTTCGCCGAGAACTTCCGCGTTCCCCCCGCTCACCTTCACCCGCAGCTTGCAGCTCCACCGCCCATTGAGAACCTTGCGAATCTGCTCGGGCATCACATCTTCCCACGTCTCGATTCCCTCCCCTGAGAGCACCATGCGCAGCGGCTGGTCGCCCATCGATGGCAAGCGGCGGCAGTCGATGATCAGCTCCCGGCTCATGAAAAACTCCGGATCGAAAAGGACGGCTTTCCACGATCGGGAATGCCAGGCCGGCAGGGGGGGGAAGCGGAGGCGGAGGGATTCGAACCCCCGGACGAGTTGCCCCGTCTCCGGTTTTCAAGACCGGTGCAATAAACCGCTCTGCCACGCCTCCGGGCGCGTGATCGGCTGACAACCAGCGTAGCGGGCCCGGGCCGGCAGCGTCAAATGACCGCCGTGATCGATGGGCCGGTCACTTTGCCGGAGGCCGACCCCACCGGGTCTGGCCCAGCCGAATGGGTGCAGCGAATTGTCCGGGGCGCGCTCACAAGCTGCCGGGGCAAAAACAAAACGAGACGATCCGGGGAAGGATCGTCTCGACGTACCCAGGTGCTCATCTTGGATGATCAGTGATGCAGATGGCAGACCGGCTTGCGGCCGGCAAATCCGCCATCCACTTCGTGCCAGTGCGTGATCGTTTCTTCGTCGGCTTTCCAGCACAGCAACACTTCCCGGCCCTCGTGCAGGCAGGGGAAGTCCAGCAGGGCGCGGGAGGGGTCCTTGAGGTCCACGCCGATCTGCGTGAGTTCCTCGATCAGGCTCTCGAGCCGATCGGTGGCGCGGTCGAAGTCGGATTGCAGGTCGGCCTGGCGGCGGGGGGACAGGTCCGAAAGGCCGACGCTCAGCTCCGCATGGATCCTCAGCCGCTGGGCTTGGGTCCGCTGGATATCCGCCGCGATCCGTTTGACCAGCGGCAGCGCCCGGCTGGCCTCGTCCAGCGTGAAATACTTCTTGCCCTGGCGGGGGGTGCTGGTGGTTTTGATGGTGGAAGAAAACTGCGTCATACCACGCCTCATTTCTCGCATCGGCGATGCCCGTCGGGCCCTCCGGGGTGAGTCCCTTTCAGAGGCCATCGGGCAAAGCTCACGGGAAACTCCAGAGCAAAAGAAAAGCCAAAGGTTTTTTTCGCGTGAACCTCTCCCGAATTTTCTCCCAGAACTTTGAGCCCGCTGGACTTAGGCGAACCGCCGGGCACAGGGGAATTTTCGCAAAAGCCCGGGGAATTGCACCTGCGATACCTCACCGGCCGCTCACCCCGTTCCGCGGCGATCGACCTCGCGGCGGCACCGCCAGCAGCGTCACATGCGCCGGCAGCCCCGCATTCAACCGCCGGCAACCGGCGGATTCCAGGCGCTGCGCGATGTCCTCTCCAATGGACGCGTCAAATCCATACGTTTTCCGCAATCGGGCGATCTCCTGCGTGTCGATCCACACCCATCGGATGTCCTGTGACTGCATCCAGGCGACGGCCCCCGCGGGACCGCCCCGGCGAAGCGCCTCGCCCAGCGGATTCTCGTTGAACACCGTCGCGTAGACGGCCGGATTGGCCAAAAGCAGTGCCGTGCTGGTGCCCACCAGGAGCGTTTTGCCGGGGTGGCTGGGATCCACGCTGTATGCGGGCGGCGAACCGGGAGCGGAAGCCGGTGGGGGTGGAGGGGGGGGAATGAAGGCGTCGAGGTTGATCTGGCGGTCGGCGATGTGTCCGATCATGGCGAATGGCCGTTGAACCGGCGGGGCGTTGGGCGGCAAGTTCTCGCCCAGAAAAAGTCCCGTCTCGGGCAGCAGCAGCAATCCGGCCGCAACCGCCTGGAGCGCCACGAGCACTCCGACCACACCACGGCCCCAGACGGGACGGCTGTCTGCACCGAGGCCCACCAGCAGCGCAAGGGGTGTCGCCACCGGCAGCAGGAAGCGCGCCTGCAGGTGTGTAAAGGCGAGCCAGAGCAGGAGTTGGATAAGGGCCATCCCCAGCAGCAGCAAGCCGATCGTGCGCCCGCCCGCCGCCCCCGGGCGCAGCAGCCCCAGGAGGATGGCCAGCGCCGCCAGCGGCCACAGCGGTCCGACCCGCTGCCAGCCCGGACTGTCTTCGATCTCCGGCGGCGGGCGCTCCTTGAGGGCCGCCGACCATTGGCCCAGAGAGGCGATCCCCGGCGACCACTGCTGGTCGAGCAGAGATTCATGCGCCAGCGCCGCCAGGCGCGCCGGCACGGTACGCTCCCCCGGCGGAGCGCTGTGTCCGGCGGCAAAACGCTCGGCCATCGCGGTGGTCCAGGGTCCGCGGGGGAGCACCGTCGCGGCGATCGGAAAAAGCGGGTTGCCGCCGCTATAAACGGCCGCGCGAATCGCCCATGGACTATAGACAGCCAGCGCGAGAAGCGTCACGAGAATGACCCCCCGCAGGCTGCGAAACGTCACCAGCAGGATCAGCGCGATCGGCAGGCCAAAAAACAGAGCGGCGGTCAATTTATGCCCGGCGGCAACGCCCAGCAGCACGCCGATCAGCAGCAGCCCATGCCGGCGGGCGCGAGGCGTCGGCCCCGGCGCCAGCGCCAGCAGAAGCGCCGGCGTCCCGGCGAGCATCATGCCGCCCTCGTTATAGGCGAGCGAGCCGGTGACCAGCACCCAGGGAATCGCCAGGAACAGCACCGCGGCGGCGATCCGGGACGCTGCCGTGGATCGGCCCTCAGCGGTTCGCCGCGGAGCCAGCGCCAGCGCGGCGGCGGTCAGCATCATGAACAGCGCGTGGAGAAACTGCGCCGGGAGAATTCCCGCCAGATAGGAATTGCTGCCGGTGACGGTGCGCGCGAACTGCGTCTGCAGCAGATAGAGCATTTCCATGTTCGCCGGAAACAGCGAGTAAATGTTGTGCGGCAGCGGGGCGGTGGAATTGGCGGCCGCATATTCCCGCGGGATTTCGAGGTGGTATTCCATCACGTCAAACCCGTGCAGCTCCGAATGCCAGAGTGTTCCGGGCGGAAATGTCGCGGCGATCAGCAGCGTCGCGATGGGGATGGCGGCAAGCAGGGCACAGGCGAGGGCGGGGCGGCTGGCGCGGCGCAGCGGAAGGAGGGTCCGCGGATCGCCCCAGAAGCGGCGAGTCTCCCGGGCGCCTGCCAGAGCGAACAGTGCCAGCACGATGGCGCTGATCCACGGCGGATCGAGCAGGTGGCGCAGGCCGGCAAGCAGGGTGACCAGGGCCAGCACCGCACAGCCGAGGACAACGGATATCAGGAGCCGCAAAGCGGCCGGCCAGGGAGAGCGGTCAAAGAGCCCGGCGCGCTGGGCGCGCGCGGTGAGGGCGAGGCCTGCCATGGCGGGGGCGAGGAGGAACAGCAAGGGGATCAGCATCTCGCGCCAAGCCGCGAAGACCAGCGGGGTATCGCCGCCCGCGATGATGGCCGTTGCGACACAAGTGGCAGCGAGCAGGAGCAGGACGAGCATAGCGCGCGAGCGGCTGAAGGGTACTTTGGCGGCAGGCGGCATTGACATGGCGGGGCAGTATACCCGTGGTCGAAACGCGGTCGTGCGCGATGAAAGAAATGTGAAAATAGGGAAGGTGAACGCCGCGAAGCCGCTGGGGCTTGCCTGACCATTTGCTCAAGCGACGGGCAGGAATACGCGGAAACATATGGTTTGCGTCAAAATCAAACAGGTCTGCCTGTCGGTACCCCTCGGCTGTGTTGACCACGGCGGGATTTAACCCCAATAGATTACACCATTTAGGGGGTATATTTGAGCACAGGTAGCGTATCCTTAGATAAACAGGAAGTCAGCGACATTTTCGGCCCCCAGATATGCCGACCCGCAAAAATGGGGTTATATTTGCCGAGGTTATGACCACTTCTGAGTTGTGTTTAGCCGTTGGCAGAAAGTGAGTGGGTAATGTCGCGTCAGTTCCGGACTCTCATCGCATTGGCAGTATTGGCGGTAGGCGGGGCGATAGGGACGGCACGTGGCGATGTCGTGATCAACGAGGTCTACGGCGGCGGCGGCAACAGCGGGGCGCCCCTGAAGAGCGACTTCATTGAGCTCTACAACAACGGCTCTGGCTCGGTGGACCTCACGGGCTACAAAGTGTCCTATGCGTCCTCCAGCGGCACCTTCAACAGTTCGACGACGCTTTCCGGAAGTATTGCCGCCAACTCCTTCTATCTCATTCAAGAACACACGGGTACCACCGGCTCCGACATCCCAACGCCCAACGCCACCGGCGGCATCGACATGTCGGCCACCAAAGGCGCCGTTGAACTCCTGGATGCCAGCGCCAACGTCCTGGACCTGGTTGGCTTTGGCGCAGTGACATCGACCAACTACGAAACGTCTCCCGCTCCCGCGGGCGACAATTCGGATTCCGTCCAGCGCGTCCTGGACGGGGTCGACACGAACAACAACAGCACGGATTTTGTGTCTGGCGCGCCGACTCCCGGAGCGACCAATGCGGCGTCTCCTGTTCCAGAACCAGCATCGCTGGCCTTCCTCGCGGCAGGGGGATTGGCGCTGGTCGCTCGGCGGCGCCGCATCTGAGATGCAGGCATTCGCCGCAGCAGGTTGGCACGCCCGAGCATATTGAGCCGTCCCAGATTCGCTCACTATTTGCTCTGAAATTTTTTGATTTTTCCGGAACTTCGCGTGCCAATCGCCAAAGCGATGGTATATTTCCCCGACGCCCCCGCTCTCCTGCCGGGTGCCGATACATATCTGACAACTGTGTAGTTTAAGGAAGGAAAGAGTCTGTGAAAAATGCGAAAGCACCGTGGATGTTCTGCGCGCTGGCCGCACTTGGCGTAACCGCTTTAATCCAGCCCGCCCGCGCCAGCGTTATCAACTGGTCCTTCGCCAACGGTTCCACCGCCACCGCCGATCCCACCACCATCACCACCAGCGAGGTGACCGGCGGCACGATGAGCCTGGTGAATCCGCACACCGCGGCGGCCATGCTCGACAACAGCTCCGCCTCCTCGGGGTATACCGGCGCGTCCGGCAGCTACAACGCGCAGGCCTCCTTTAACAACACCAACGGCGTGACGGCGACCTCGACAGGCTACACGTTCACTTTGACCCCCGCTGCGAACACCACCCTGACTTTTACCAACATGAGCCTCGGACAACGCAGCACGGGCACCGGGCCGGTGGCCTTCTGGCTGTACTCGGATCAGACCTCCAATCCCATCGTCTCCATGACGGTGAATACCGATTCGACCTGGCATCTCTATCAATTCGTCCCCTTTTCCGTGTCCGCCAGCACGCCCATCACCTTCACGCTTTATGGCACGAGTGGGGGCACCTCCAGCAGCCCCAACGGCCGTATTGACGATGTGACGCTCACCTACACCGCCGTCAGCACGCCCGAGCCGGCGTCGCTGGGATTGCTGGGCGTGGGGGGAGCGGCGTTGCTGGCGCGGCGGCGTTCGTCGCGTCGTTAACGGGCGGTGGGGGGGGCGGCGGCGGTTCGGGAGGCGGTGAGGCCAAGCGATTCTTTGGCGTCGGTGGAGAGCCACGCGCGATCGCCTTTTTCGCTGGCGCCGATCCAGTCATAAAACGAGAGATAGGCCAGCAGGCGGGAGAAGGCGGCGTTGTCATCGCCACGGTTTTGAAGCGCGGCGGCGGGCACGCCATGGCCCTGGGCGCCGAGCTTCCGGATCATTTCCACCGCGCGCGGCCGATCGATGCGGGCGATCGCGGCGATGGCGCGCAGGCGATCGATGCCTTCAAAGGTCATGCGCGGCACCCAGAGATAGATTTCCATGAACAGCGCCCAGCCGATGGCTTCGAAGCCCCAGTAGCGGGTGGTGCCCCAGGTCATATCGAGCGGTCCGATGGAGCGGAGCTGGTTGACGAGCCACTCGCCGCGGGTGCGCCATTCGATGAAGTAAGCGATGAGCATGAGGATGGCGCAGAAGAGCAGCGCGAGCTGGTAGGTGCCGATGCCGCTGGTCCACATGTTGGCGAACCACAGCCCCGAGAAGGCCATGGGCAGGATGAAGGTGAGCCCGACTCCCAGCGCAAGCTGGCCGATGGCGAGCCAGAGGCGCTGGCGTTCGCGGCGGACCAGGGCGGCGCGTACCTGCTCCGCGTCGAGCAGGGTGGCGGGGCGGACGGTTGGCATGGGGAACCTCCGAAGAAAATCGCGTCAGGCGGGGCCGGGGTCCGCAGTGATTCTCAAAGCCGAAAGCGGGGGCTGATGCTGCGCGGCAGGGTGGACCGATAAACGGTGCATGACTCTCGCAAGATCACGGCCCCTGGCCTCGCGCAAGATTCTCGATTTGCCGGCGCTGCTGCAGCTTCGCGCCACGGCCCGCTCCTCCGGCAAGACCCTGGTGCATTGCCACGGATGTTTCGACATCGTGCATCCCGGCCACATCCGCTATTTCCAGTTCGCCAAGCAGCAGGGGGATCTGCTGCTGGTCTCGCTGACGGCGGACCCGCACGTGGGCAAAGGGGAAGGCCGGCCCTACATTCCGCAGGAGCTGCGCGCGGAGAACCTGGCGGCGCTGGAATTCGTCGATGCGGTGTACATCAACCCCACGCCCACCGCCGTGGATTTGCTCTCGACCCTCAAGCCCGACATCTACATCAAGGGGCGGGAATATGAGCACAATCAGCATCCGGGCTTCCTGAAAGAGCGGCACGCGGTGGAGGCGTACGGCGGGCGGGTGATTTTTTCCTCCGGCGATGTCATCTATTCCTCCTCGCACATCATCGACAGCTACGCCGCCAACAGGATCGACCTGGAACAGGAAAAGCTCGCCC
Organism: Phycisphaerae bacterium; assembly: GCA_035548175.1. Classification (GTDB taxonomy): domain Bacteria; phylum Planctomycetota; class Phycisphaerae; order WQYP01; family WQYP01; genus CALCHA01. Next base: position 34,455 of record DASZTO010000055.1, read on the forward strand.
TCTTCTGCAAACGCTACAACGTCCGGCGGTCGTCGCTGCTTCATTTGATGGACGCGATCGTCGATCGGCCTTTCACGGTGATCGGCGATCTGGTGCTGGATCGGTATCAGTACTGCGATGCCTCCGACATCGCGCCCGACGCGCCCAACATGTCGCTGGTCCCGCTCGAGCATCGCGATTTCCTCGGCGGAGCGGCGATCATCGCGCGGCATCTCGCGGGGCTGGGCGCCGAACCGACGCTCATCACCTCGCTGGGCGCCGATGATGCCTCCGACGCGGCGCTCGATACGCTGGAGTCGGCGGGCGTGCACGTCTTGCCCATCCGCAACCGCAAAAAAATCGCCGCCAAAACACGCTTCGTGGTGGATACGCAGAAGCTCTTCACGCTCGATGAGTGTCCCTCGACGCCCACCGATTCGACCAACGAACGCTACGTGCTGGATCAGGCGCGGAAGCTGGCCAATGCGGGGGGGGGCGGGGCGGAAGGACAGGCGGCCTCGCTGATTTTGTACGATGCGGGGCTGGGGATGCTGACCGATTCGCTGGCGGCGGCGGTGTTGAAACAGGCGCGCTCGAAGGAGACGCCGGCGGAAGCGCGCTACGCGAAAATCTGCGCGGGAACGGCCTCTTCGCGCGGCAAGCTGACGCGCCTGACCGATGCCGACCTGCTGGTGGCGACGGAGCGCGCCATCCGCATCGCCACGCGCGACCACGAGCAGGGCGTCTCCGCGCTGGCGTGCCGGGTCCTGACGGACCACCGCGCGGCCGGTCTGCTGATGCCCCTGGGCAAGAAGGGCCTGATGACCTTCGACGCGCCCGACCCGTCGGCCTTCGCCAGCAGCACGGCATGGGAGGGGAAACTGCGCTCCGAGTATCTGGCCAGCCCGATCAACGGAACCGTCGACCGCCTGGGAACCGACGAAGCCCTGCTTGCCACGGCCGCCGCGATCCTGTCCGCCACTCCCCAACACGCGCCCACCACCCCGGCCAATCTGCAGCAGGCGGCATACGCGGCGCTGCTGGCGGCGATCCTCGAATCCCGCCACGCCGGCCACGCGCCGCTGGACGGCCACGAATTGCGAACGCTCCTGGACAACCGGCCCGAACTGGCGGATTGAGCACCACCGAAGAACCCAGAGCCCGCGGCGGTGACGACGAAAGCGCGCCACCGTGCAATCCGCATTCTCCGTAGTTTTTGCCGACCCCTGCGCTCCAGAGATCGACGTGCTTACCCGTGCCGCGCCGCGATGATGATCGCCACGATGCCCCGGCGGATCAGCGAGATCGCCAGCGCCGCCAGCAGGATCATCACGATCTTGTTCAGCACCGCCATCGCGTTCTTGCCGATCAATGCCGCCAGCTCCGTCGCGAAATAAAGCGCCCCGAAGAGAAGCACGAGATTGGTCAGCAGCGCCGCGCACACCAGCACCGCGGTGACGATCGTTCCCACCGGATGGCCGAAGCGGTCGTTGTACGCCGGCGAAAACGTGTTCAGCAGCAGCAGCGACGTGGTCATCGTCGCCGGGCCCACGATCAGCGGCACCGCCAGCGGAACGACGGACGGGTCGCTCAGGGAATCCTGCCGCACCGTATCGACCGCCGGTTTCCCAGGCGACAACAGGTCGAGGATGGCCAGGATCACCAGCAGCAAGCCGCCGGCGATCTGGAAATCTTCCACCTGAATCGAGAGGAAGGTCAGGAACGCCTGGCCGAGGATGACGAACAGCACGCCGGTGACCGCGGCCACGGCGGAGGCCCGCGCGGCGATGGCGCGGCGCTGCGCCTGCGTGCGGCCCGGCGTGAGCGCAAGGAACACCGGTATCGTGCCCGCCACGTCGATCACCACGAACAGCGGCACGAACAGCAGCAAAAATGTGTGAAGCATCGCCATCGTGAAAGCACCGCGAAAAAAGCGGATGGTGCGCGGATGATAATCGAAGGGCGTCGAACGGCGAACGCCGATGTTCTATACTCTGGGGATGAGCGAGACATCCCCAGAGAAGCAGCCTCCGGCCCCCGCAAACGGGGCCCCCGCGGCGCCGGCCGCGGCGCCCGGCAAAGAGCAGCCCGCCTCGGGTCGCCGGAGATTTTTCGCCCAGGCGCTGCGCGAAGTCATCACGCCCGTCGCCGGACTCCTCGAAAAACGCATCACGCCCGTCATCTCCGCCATCGAGCAGATTCCCGCCGAAGTGGAGCGGATGACCGGCCCACTCGACCAACCGCAACTCAGCGCCGGCCCCCCCGGCGCGCCCCGCAGCATCCACCTCCCCGCCGCCCGCGCGCCCAAGGCCCTCCCCGAACGCTACCTCCGACCGCCGGGCGGCATGGAGCCCGGTCGCTTCGAGCAGGTCTGTTCCACATGCGGTTCGTGTGCGGCGGCCTGCCCGGCGGGGGCGATCCAGCTCGATCGCAACGGGCTGGCCGGCGATGGATTTCCATACATCGTGGCGCGCGATCAGCCCTGCGTGGTCTGCGAATCGCTGGCGTGCATGAAATCCTGCCCTTCGGGCGCTCTCAAGCTGGTGGATCGCGCGCTGCTGGGGATGGGAACGGCGAAGGTCGACGCGCTGATGTGCCTGCGCAACAGCGGCGAGAATTGCACCCTGTGCCTGGACGTCTGTCCGGTGGGCAAGGATTTCGGCGAGCAGCCGGCGCTGATCGTCAGCGCGGAAACCGGCCGCGTGCGCGTCCGCAAAAATATCTGCATCGGTTGCGGCCTGTGCGAGTCACGCTGCCCCACCGAGCCCGCCGCGATCACCATCGTGCCGGCCACCGGCGACCACGAGGTCATCGTGGCCTGAGCGCGCGCCGCCTGCACGCGCGGACTCCTTCGCACGCCCGCCCCCGCGGCAACGCCTACTGATCCGTCGCCTGGCCCATCAGCGGAATCGTCGTCGGCTCCGCGAGCGCATCCATCTCCAAATCCAGCCGCTCGATGTCCGTCCAGTCATCCGCCAGCTCGATCCGCGACACGTGCAATTGCGCGTTGTAGCCGTAGTAGTAGATCTTCATCGCGATCGGCCCATCCGCGGTGGAAATGGTGAACAGCACCACGCCGGTGTTGCGGCCCAGGTTCTTGGCGCCGATCAGGTTCAGATCGTGCTGCTGGTTGCCGTTGAACCGCGCCAGGATGCGCTTCCCCGTATCCGTGCTGAAGGCATTGAATATGTACTTGGGCGTGACGAAAATCTGATCGGCGACATTGGACCGCTGCTGGATCATCGCGCGAATCCAGGGCGCGAAACTCCGCGCGATTTGCGGAGCCGTGTCAGGATCGATCGGCGTACCCCTGGCCGTGGGCCCCCGCGATTCGTAGCCACCCACGAAACATGCCGCGGCAACCACGGCCGCCGCCACCACTGAAACCTTCCGCATATCCACCTCTTGGCATGGGCCTTGTTGCGGGCGAGCGGACGGTCCGCCCGTCGCGGTTGACGTATCTTAACACGGCGGTGAGGATCGGCACCTGCTTTTTCCGGACCGGGCAACCCCGGAGGCCAGAACCACCCCTTCGCCCACGCCCGTCCCACTCGCCCCTGAATCTGGGAGCTTACGCATGAATATCTGTGTGATCGGCGGCGCCGGATACATCGGCTCCCACGCGGTCAAACTGCTCGTCCAAAAGGGCCACCAGGTCTCCTGCATCGACAACCTGTCCAACGGCCACGGCGCCGCGGTCGATCCCCAGGCCGCGTTTTTCGTCGGCGATCTCGCCAACACCTTCCAGATCATCGACATCTTCCAGCGCCGCCAGGTCGAGGCGGTCATGCATTTCGCCGCCTCCGCCTACGTCGGCGAATCGGTCACCGACCCGCGCAAGTATTACCGCAACAACGTCAGCAACACCGTCAGCATGCTCGACGCCATGAATGCCTGCCAAATCCGCAAACTCGTTTTCTCCAGCACCTGCGCCACCTACGGCATCCCCGACAAAATGCCCATGACCGAAGACCTGCCGCAGCGCCCGATCAATCCCTATGGAGAATCCAAGTTGATGGTGGAGCACATCTTACGTGATGTCGCCAAGGCCGAGGGCCTCGCCTTCGCCGCGCCCCGCTACTTCAACGTCGCCGGCTGCGCCCCCGATGGCTCCATCGGCGAAGACCACCGGCCCGAAACCCACATCATCCCCGTGCTCCTCCAGGTCGCCCTGGGCAAACGCTCCCACATGGACCTCTTCGGCACCGATTATCCCACCAAAGACGGCACCTGCATCCGCGACTACATCCACGTCTGGGACCTCGTCGAAGCTCACCTCGTACTGCTCGAAAACCTCAAGCAGGGGCAGGGACTCTTCTACAACCTCGGCGTCGGCCGCGGCTATTCCAACCGCGAGATCATCGAGAGCGTTCAGCGGGTCACCGGCAAGACAATCCCCGTCAAGGAAGCCCCCCGGCGCGCTGGCGACCCCCCGGAGTTGTACGCCCTGCCCGCGAAGATCGAACGCGAACTCGGCTGGAAGGCCCGGTTTACAAACCTGGATGCAATCGTCGGAACCGCCTGGAACTGGTTCCGCACCCACCCGGACGGCTACGGTGCCTGATCTCATTGCCGCGGCGCATCGTGAAACTTTTTTATGGACAGCCCCCCTTTTCCTCTGTCGTGAGGGTGATGTGTCCAGGAAAGGGCTCTCCATAATAAGCCGCATCTCGCACGTCACGTGGAAAGGCCCGCCCGGCAACGTCTATGCGCAGGGCGTGTGGGGAAACCATGTGTAGCTCGCGCAGGGCGCCTTCACGGTGCTCTACAGCCGGAATCAGACGGTCACCGGTCCCGACGACGCCGGTCATACGCGGACGGTGACTTTCATCACCGTCCAGGACGGCCCGCTTTACTGGAACGATGCGCCCATCCCCGTGGTGCAGGATTCCTGACTGCATCCGCGAAATCCCCCCACAACCCACAGCGCCGGCGTTGACACCGGGTCGGGCGACTCGCCTTCAACGAATCCCCATCGTGTGAAGCCACTCCAGCGCCGCCGCCGGCCAGACGTGCGCGGCCTTGGTCCCGCGCAGCCCGTAGCCGTGGCCGCCGGTGGGATAGAGCAGGAATTTGTGCGGAACCTTCGTGCCGTTGAGCGCCTCGTTATAAAGTTTGCTGCCAACAACGTAGGTGGGGTCATCTTCGTTATGAATGATGAGGGTGGGAGGAATGTTTGCATGGATGTTGAGATCGGGCGAAAGCTTCCCGGCCTGATCGAGATAGGCGGGATAGACCAGGATGCAGAAATCAGGCCGGCAGGATTGCCGATCCGCCGCGTCGATGGGGGCGTACGAGCGGTCATCAAAACGCGTGCTGGCTTTGGCGGCGAGGTTGCCGCCGGCGGAAAAGCCGATGATGCCCAGCCGCTTCGGATCGATATGCCATGTGCCGGCATTTTCCCGCGCCAGGCTGATGGCTCGCTGAACATCCTGGAAAGCGCCGTCACGATTCCGCGGCACCCGATACTTGAGCACGATGCCCGTGATCCCGTTCTTGCTCAGCCAGGTGGCGATTTCCGAGCCCTCAAGGTCCAGCGCCACGTAGCTGTACGCGCCGCCGGGACAGACGATCACGGCCGGTGTCGCGCCATTGCCCGATTGGGGAGCGGGAAAAAGCGACAGCGTGGGATGACTCACGTTGGTGTAGAGGTGCACGTTGTCCGCGCGGACGGGGCGCAGCGTCTCGGGCTGCGTCGTCGCCGTCCCGGGCATCTTGCCGGAAGGCCAGAGATCCACCACGGCGGCGGGGGCGCTGGAGGGTGGAAGCGCCGGCGAGGTGGCGGGCGCGGGGGCGGCGGCGAGCAGCGCGAGCGGCAGAAAGGCGGCGAGGAGCGGAAGTTTCATGGCGACGACCCTTATAGAGACGAAAGGGGAGTGTACCCCGCGGTGAAAAATTGGAGAAATTCGTGGGTGCGTCAGCGGCGAACAAACCAGAGCCGCGATTCAGAGCCGCGAGCGTCCACCAGAGCCGCGACCGTCAGGAAGCGGTGGGGGGGGCGGGGGTGGGGGTGAATGGCGGGGGGGGACGCCCCGGAAATGCGAAACTTCCCGCGCCGTTTGCGGAGAGAGCCGCCGGGCAGGTAGGATGGAAAGTCTTGTTCTCATGTCTCTTTTTGAATGGATGCACTGATGCGGATGCGTGTGATGGCGGCGGTGGTGGGTGCGGTGGGACTCGCGACGGCGGCGTTTGGGCAGGCGGCCGCCACCCAGCCGGCGAGTGCCTCCGCGTTCAAGACCGACGCGCAGAAAATCGGCTATGCCATCGGCCTGCAAATCGGCAGCAAACTCCACGGCGTCGACGTCGATTCCAAGGCGCTGGCCGCCGGCGTGGATGATGCGGCCAGCGGCGCCAAGCCCCAGATGACCCCCGACGAACTTCAAGCCACCATCACGCTCCTCGAAGGCAAACTCCAGGCCCAGGCCGATAAGGCCGTCGCCGACAACGCCAAGGCCGGCGAAACCTTCCTCGCCGATAACGCCAAGAAGCCCGGCGTGGTGACCACCCCCTCCGGACTGCAATACAAGGTGAATGCCTCCGGCAAAGGCAAGCAGCCCAAGGCGACCGATACCGTGGCCGTGAATTACAAGGGATCGCTGATCACCGGCCAGGTGTTTGACCAATCCCACGGCGAGCCCGTGCCGCTCGAAGTGGACCATGTGATCCCCGGCTGGACCGAGGCGCTGCAAATGATGCACGAGGGCGACAAATGGACGCTCTATATTCCCGCGAAGCTCGCTTATGGCGAGGATTCACCGACCCCGGCGATTCCGCCCAACTCGGTGCTGGTGTTTGATGTGGAACTGGTATCCGTGAAGTGACACCGCCAACCGCCGTCCACACCTAAAGTACGAAGCCCATGAATTGCGATTCCTGGGCTCTTCTCTTTTTTGCGGAGGATTTCATGCGGTCGATGATGGCGATGGTCGGAGTGCTCGCGGCGGTGTCGCTGGGGGCGACCGGCGCGGCGCAGGCGAAAACAATCACTGTTGCCGCCGATGGCAGCGGCGACTTCAAAACCCTGCAGGACGCGATCGCGGCCGCGCCTTCCAACGCCCGAGAGGAAACGGTGATCCACATCAAGCCCGGCGCCTACGCGGGCCCCTTCCTGGTGGACAAGCAAAAGCCCCATCTCACGCTCCTGGGTGATGACGCCGCGACCACCGTCCTCACCTGGGATCGCAACGTCCAGGATCCAAAACCCCCCGGCGGCGACGGATTCAATCCCGGCTTGCTCGTGCGCGCCGATGATTTCCACGCCGCCCGGCTGACCATCCAAAACACCTCCGGCGACCACGGTCAGGCGCTGGCGGTGCGCGCGGACGGCGACCGGGCGCTGTTCGTCAATTGCCGCATTCTCGGCTGGCAGGACACCCTCATGGTCAACAATGGCCGCGATTACTTTCAGGATTGCTACATCGCCGGTCGCGTGGATTTCATCTACGGCTCCGCCGCCGCCTGGTTCGAAAACTGCGAGATCCACAGCCGCAATGGCGGCCATGTCACCGCCGCCAGCACGCCCCAGGATCACCCCTTCGGCTTCGTGTTCGATCATTGCAAGCTCACCGGCGACTCCGATGCGTGGGACCCTGCCACCACCAATCCCGCCACCACGCAGAAGGCCCGCGCGACCCCGATCGCCGACCTCGGCCGGCCGTGGAGACCCTATGCAAGCGTGACCTACCTGAACTGCGACATGGGCGCGCACATTTCGCCCGCGGGCTGGAACAACTGGGGCAAAACCAGCAATGAGCAAACGGCCCGCTATGCGGAGTATCACAGCACCGGCCCGGGCGGATCGGCGGAGAAGCGCGCCGCGTGGACCCACCAGTTGACTGACGAACAGGCGAAAGCCATCACGGCCGCCGCGGTCCTCGGCGGCAAGGATGCGTGGGACCCGCAGGCCGCCGCCAAAGCGCCGGCGGCCGAAAAATAACCACGGCCAGCGCGTCAGGGCTGGAACGCTCGAAGAAAATCCGTAAGGGCCGCATCCAGCGTCTCTTCATCACTGTCAAAAAGATCGTTGTGCGCCGCATCCTCCAGCGTCAGATCGGCGACCGTCGCGCCGCCGGCGCGGGCCGCGTTCACAAGCTGCGCATGCATCGCATACGGCACGATGTCATCCTTCGCACCGTGCACCATCAGCATCGGCACATGCACGCGCCCCATCTTGGAAAGCGAATCGAATCGGTAAATCAGCAGCAGCGACACCGGAAAGATCGGGTAATGATGCTGCGCCGTGGCGGTCATGGAGGTGAACGCCGAAAAGGTCATCAGGGCGACGATGTGCGCGGGCGATGGATCGTCCGCATGCCGCGCGGCCAGATCGATCGCCACCGCCGCCCCCAGCGACCACCCCGCCGGAATAATCCGCTGCGTGTCGATGTCCGTGCGCGCCAGCAGATGCTGATACGCAGCTTCGGCCGCGGCGTAACAACCCTGCTCCGAGGGCTTGCCGCCGGAGAGCCCGTAACCTTCGTAATCCACCAGCATCACGTTGGGCCCATGCTGGCGAAAGAGCGTGGCCATGTCGACCGCGTCGCTCATGCACATCGCGTTTCCGTAGAAAAAAAGCACCGTCGGCTGCCGGGCCGGATCGTGGAAAGATCGCGCGAAGAGCCCCGTGATGGGCGTGCCGTCGGCGGCCTTCAGGTGGACCAGCTCGCTGCCGGTGGGGGGGCTGAGCCGCGCGTAATCCGTCCCCTGCGTGGAAGCGCCGATGAAAATGAGCTTGGATTGGAAGAGCGCCAGCATGATGCCGATCAAAAGGTAGAGGAAAACCAGCAATTTGACGAGGCGGATCGCCTGCCGCTTCGCGCGGGCCTTGAACGGGAGCTTCGGAACAGGCGGGCGGCGGCGGACGAAGGGCAGCGGCATGGGCACCTCCAGGAGTCATACGATGGAGGCGCCAAGAAGTGCGAGACGTATTGGCGGGATTATGCTGCGTTGAGAGAGCCAACCCGGGCTTGGGGCGCGGGCGGCGGAAGGCCACGATCGCGGAAGTAAGTCAAATACAGCCCGACAGCTTCAGGGAGTTGGCGTTCGACCTTTTCAGGCGAATCGGCCGTAGTGGTGCAGCCGGGAAGATCCGGCAAATAGGCCCAATAAGCTCCGTCATCGGCACGCTCGATGACGTAGACGTAGGATGGCAATTGATCCATAAAGCACCCTATTTCAACCCTGCCTGTTTCAAAATGCTGTTGAGGGTACCGCGAGGAACATCCTGTCCTCCTTTTCCACCCGCGGGCACTACCACCGGTCCGGGCTTTTGTGGATGAACGTACATCATATGACTTCCGTTGGTACGCTCTTGACGCCAGCCGTCCTCGTGAAGCATACGCAGGAGGTCACGGTATTTCATGGCGGCATTATAAGGAGGTGGAGGAGACACACATAGTGCGATCCCGCCGCATTGCGGCGGCGTAACCGGGGCGCTAGAGTGAGGGGATGAGCAGTGAGCTGACGGTAACGGTGATGGGATCGGGAACATCGGCGGGCGTGCCGATGATCGGTTGCCATTGCGCCGTCTGCACCAGCGGCGATCCGCGCGACAAACGCACTCGCCCGTCGATTGCGGTTTCGTACGAGGGCGAGGGGCGGGAGCGTACGATTCTCGTGGATACCACGCCGGAACTCCGTCTGCAGGCAGTGGCGAATCGCATCGACCGCATCGACGCCGTCGTCTACACCCACGCCCACGCCGATCACATCTTCGGACTCGACGACGTCCGCCGCTACAACACCCTGCTCGCCGGACCGCTGCCCCTCTATGCCGCGGAGGACGCCCTCGCCACCCTCCGCCGCAGCTTCGCCTACGCCTTCGAAACCCATGAACGCACCGGCGACGCACTCTATCGCCCCGAACTCGCGCCGCGCATCATCGATGGACCCTTCGATCTCTTCGGAAAATCCTGGACCTCCGTCCCCCTCATCCACGGCCGCTTCCGCGTGCTCGGCTTTCGCGTCGACAACTTCGCTTACTGCACCGATTGCAACCAAATCCCCCCCGACAGCCGCGCCTTGCTCCAGAACCTCGACGTCCTCATCATCGACGGCCTGCGCCCGCGCCCCCACCCCACCCACCTTTCCTTCGAACAAGCCCTCGACATCATCGCCGACCTCAAACCCCGCCGCGCCTTCTTCACCCACCTCTCCCACGACATGAAGCACGCCGACCTCGAAGCATCGCTCCCGCCTCACGTCCGCGTCTGCTATGACGGTCTGCGCATCCCGCTGTGAGCCTCACCCCTCCTCCGGCGGCTTGGCGTCCACCAGCGATTCCTCCTGCTTGGGCTTCATCCGAATCACCTGGTCCGCCCCCGGCCGCAGCGTCTTGGCCACCGGCTCGATCTCCTCCAGCCGCCCCTTCGCCTCAGCGCTCTTCTCGATCGCCCACACCACCCGCATGTCCGCCAGCCCCTCCAGCCCATCCGGCTCCACCTCGCTATCGTCCAAAATCGCCTTGGCGAAATACTCGATCTCCGCCCCAAACTGCTGGCTCCGCCGAAATGTCTTCTTCCCCTCCTTCCCTGCGATCGTCGTCGTCATCGTGATCTCCTCCGCATACGAAAACGCCGGCTCCAGCTTCACGCTCCCCTTCGTCCCCACCACCGTGTAGCTCCCCGCGTTCCCCCCATTGAAGCACACCGTGAACTGCGCCAGCCGCTCCTCCGGAAAACGCATCGTCACGCTGGTCATCTCCGGCACTTCCTTCCACCGCGCATCCCCCGCCAGCCTTTCCGACAACGCCACCACGCTCGTCGGCTCGCTCCGAAACAGATACCGCGCCGCATTGATCGGATACACCCCCATGTCCATCACCGGCCCATACCCCTCTCGCCGCTCCAGCCGGATGTTCCCCTCCTGCACCTGCTGCGAAAACGCGCACGAGAAAAACCGCGGTTCCCCGATCTTCCCGCTCTTGATCAACTCCACCGCCGCCATGTTCGCTTCCTCAAAATGCAGCCGATACGCGATCATCAGCTTCACCCCGCTCTCCTGCGCCGCTTGGATCATCGCCTGGCAATCCTCCTCCGTGGTCGCCATCGGCTTCTCGCAGAGCACATGAACCCCCGCCTTCGCCGCCTTGATCGCATACTCCGCGTGCAGCCGGTTGGGCAGCGCAATGTACACCGCGTCCACATCCGCCCCTGCCAGCAAATCGTCATACCCCTCATACCCCATCACCCGCCCGATCCCATACTTCTGCCCCAGCTCTTCCCGCTTCTTCTCGTCGCCGCTCACCAGCGCCACCAGCTCAAAGTGCCGCCCACGCAGCGTAAACGCCGGCAAAACGTCCTCCTGCGCAATCCACCCCAGCCCCACCACCGCAAACCGCACCCGCTCACCAGATATTTTGGGGTTGGAAATCATGGCTGGCTCCCGTCCATTAAGGTGAAGAATCGTTCGTATCCGCCCGACGCCACCTGCAATTGGCGTGCGAGGAGCCGCGATGAGGTTTGCATTCGCTCCCCCCGCGCCCGATAGTGAGCCATGAACTTCACCGTCTCGGGACTCCTCTCCGGCCTCTTCATCAGCGCCCTGGGCTTCGGCCTCCTTCGTTACGGCAAAGCTTCCGCCAACCTCTTCGCCGTCATCGCCGGCATGCTCATGCTCGTCTACCCCTTCTTCATCTACAGCGTCGCCTTGCTCTGGCTCATCACCGCCGCCATCTGCGTCACGCTTTACCTGCTCCGCGAAAAAGCCTGACCCGCCGCGCCCCCTTATTCCCCGCCCCGCGATGACGCCGCGCCGCTCCCCACACCCGCCCTCGCCCGCCGGTACACAATCCACGTCTGCCCCGATAAATCAGAACTGTCCCACGCCGCCGCCTTCCGCCACCGGCTTCCCTGCACGTTCAACGTCCCGGGCGCCTCCGACACCGCCACATCCTCCAGCAAAAGCCACGGTGCTTCCCCGTGCGCCGCATCCGACACCACCTCAAACGATCGCCCCTCCGGCAGCATCCGCTGGTCATACCACAGCTCGATCGTCAAACGCTGCGGCCGGCTCGACACGATCGGAATCTCCGCCGTCGACGTGTGCGCCGCCAGATACGCTACCCCCGCTGCCGGATCGCCCCGCCCCACCCGTAGAAAATTCGCCACCAGCACCGCCTGCCCCACCACAAACGCCGCCATCAACCCCGCCGCCGCCACCCGCCAGCGCGCCGCCTGAAATCCCCGCACCGCCAGCAACGCCCCAAGCTGGTATACAAATGGCGCCAGCACCAGAAAGTAACGCGGAAACAAATACGTCGGCGGATCAAACCACAACAGCCCCGCCGGCAACGCCACCAGCACCACGTAAAAAATCCAGACGCTCTGCCGACGCCGCCGCAGCCAATCCACCCCGGCGCCCACCAAAACAAGCACCCCCAGCAGCATCACGTCCGCCGCCGCCGCGCTTCCTCCCGGCCAGCCCGCCATCACCCGAATCAGATGCTCCACCACCGACAGCGGCCCCACCTTCGGCCCCCCCAGCAGCACCATCGACCGGACATTCACCTCATAAAGGATCAGCCCGCACGCCACCACAGGCCCGTGCATCAACGCCAGTTCGCCCCACCCCCGTCCCTGCCCCCCACCTCGCAAGCCCCCCCGCGCCCCCTCCCGCCGCACCGCCGCCAGCGTCCAGACCAGCAACGCCACCCACACGAATGCGTAAGTCAACTGCGACAGCAGCCCCATCACGCCGATCAATCCCGCCGCCAACCCCCACCTCCAGTCGCGCCCCTCGACCCACCTCCCCGTCGCCCCGAACGCTGCCACTGCCGCAAGCACCGCCCCCGCATAGCCCCGCGCCTCGCTCGAATACACGATCAGCGGCTCCGAGATGGCGATCATCGCCGCCCACACCAGCGCCGCCGCCGTCCCGCCGCCCCCGCGCCGCGCACCGCTCCAGTAGGCCGCCGGCACCGTCAGCACCCCGCAGATCACCGCCGGTAATCGATACATCCATGCCCCCTGCTGCGGCCCCAGCGCATACATCCACAAGCTGTTGAGGTAATGGTTGTTATCCGAGTGAAGCTGCGTGAATACCTGCAGCGGCGATCGCAGCGCCTGCACAAAATAAAGCGAAAAAATCTCATCCACCCACAGCGGGTTGTTCGCCGCCAGCAGACGCACCGCCAGCGCCGCTGCCGTCACGGCCGCCAGCAGCCACACAACCGCCATCCCGCGCCGCGCCCCTTCTGTGCCACCGTTGTCGCTCATCACCATCCCCGTCCAGGGTCCGCCAGAGGATACACCAACCCCGTCCTTTCGCCCCGTCCCTGGCGCGCATTTGTCAATCGCCGGGCGCCTCCGCAGCACCGCTTCCCGCCTCCCGCCGCTACCTTGCATTTGTGACGGATTGCACGATAATCCGCGCTTCGTCGCCGGGCCGGAACCCGCAGCCTCTCGCGGACCACCGGCTGGCGTGTGCGTGGATAGGAACGCTTGCCTCTATGGATTATGCCCTCCTGGCTGCCACGGCGCTCGGGGCGATCGGCCTGTACCTGATGCTGCCACGCGACCGCGCGCCTCTCGTCGGCCTCGGAGCACTCCTCGGTGTCCTCGGTCTCGCCGGCTTCTTCCTCTACCTCGTACGCCTCTCCGCCAGTGCCCAGGCCGCCGCCACCGCCTCCAGCGCCGCCGCCGGAGCGACCGCCGGACCCCCCGTCTACTTCTACCTCTTTTCCGCAATCATGATCGCCAGCGCCGTCGCCGTCATCTGCCAACCCCGCCCCGTCTATGCCGCCCTCTATTTCGTCCTCCTCACCCTCGCCGGCGCCGGCCTCTTCGTCCTCCTCCAGGCCGAATTCATGGCCATCGTCCTCATCATCATCTACGCCGGCGCCATCCTCGTCACCTACGTCTTCGTCATCATGCTCGCCAGCCAGGGCAGCGTTGGCGGCTCCGCCGTCGCCCCCTCCTATGACCGCCGCTCCGCCGAGCCCTTCATCAGCGTCCTGGTCTCCTTTGTCCTCGTCGGAGCCATCCTCCAGGTCCTCCTGCCCGTCAATGGCCGCACCCTCGCCACCCCTGCCGCCCCCGAAGAAATGATGCTCGAAAGCCTCGGCATGGCGCCCGTCCCAGCCTCCCCCGCGCCCGCCACCAACACCTCGCCCGCCGCCACCACCGCCCCCATCCTTTCCGCCGCCGTCCCCGAGGGCCCCTCCAACGTCCAACTGCTGGGCGCCAGCCTCTACTCCCGCTATTCGCTCTCGCTGGAACTCGCCGGCATCCTCTTGACCGTCGCCCTCATCGGCGCCGTCGTCATCGCCCGCAAGGGAACCCCCGCGCAGCACACCCTCGGCACCGGCAACATCCCCTCCGAATAGCCACCAAGGACCCGCTATGTCGCAAATCGAGCTCTATCACTACCTCGCCGTCGGAGCCATCCTCTTCGCCATCGGCGTCGTCGGCTTCCTCGCACGCCGCAACATGATCATGATGTTCCTCTGCACCGAGATCATGTTCCAGGGCGTCGCCATCAACCTCGTCGCCTTCTCCCGCTTCCACCTCAACTCCCAGGGCCTCAGCTTCGTCATCTTCCTCCTCACCATCGCCGCTGCCGAAGCCTCCCTCGCCCTCGGCCTGGTCGTCCTCCTCTTCCGCAAACGCGAAACCCTCAACGTCGACGAATGGTCTGAAATGCAAGGATAGCGGGTAATTGGTAACTGGTAATTAGTAATTGGGTTGACGCCATGTGTTTCTGCGAGGCATCCATGCCGAAGACAGAATTTGAGTTCGAGAAGTTGCTCCTTTACCAGGAAGCACGCGCGTTCCGGTGCCGCATCTTCAAGCTCTCCAGGCTGCTTCCGAAATCTGAGTTCAAGCTGGCGGGACAAATGCGCGACGCCGGCCGTTCGCTCACAAACTGCATCGCCGAGGGACACGGTCGCTACACGTTTAGAGATCGCGTTCATTTCTGTCGCCAGAGCCGTGGATCGCTCTGCGAACTGGTGGATGACATCAACATCTGTAGCGACGAGGGTTACGCCAAGCCGGAGCACCTCGAAACCCTTCGCGATGACGCCGCCAAGTTGCTCAAACGCCTCAACAGCTACATGAAGTACCTCACGGTCGAGGGAAAAAAGCTGGCCGCCCTGAATCGCCGCCCCCAACCGACAAAAACCATCCGCCAATTACCAATTACCAATTACTAATTACCAATTACCAATTACCAGGCCCATATGTTCGAATTCGCGGCTCACTACTCCTGGCTCATTCCCCTCCTTCCCCTCATCGCCTGCGTCCTCGCCGGCCTCTGCATGTGGAAGGCCCGCAATGCCGCGCACATACCTCCCATCCTCGCCATGATCGGCTCCTTCATCCTCGCCATCACCCTCCTCATCGGCCTCACCCAGCATCCCTCCCGCGCCGCGCAGCTCCAGAACAATCAGGTCTTCGAATGGTTCTCCGCCGGCACCCTCCACATCGGCGCCGCCTCCTCCATCGATCAGCTCACCGCCGTCTACCTCTCCTTCATCACCGGCATCGGACTGCTCATCTTCATCTTCTCCGTCGGCTACATGAAGGGCGACTTCGGCTTCCCCCGCTTCTTCGCTTACCTCTCCATCTTCGTCTTCTTCATGTGCTGCCTCGTCATGGGCAACTCCTTCCTCCTGCTCTACCTCGGATGGGAAGGCGTCGGCCTCGCCTCCTTCCTCCTCATCGGCTACTACTACCCACGACCCGCCGCCGTCGCCGCCGCCAAAAAAGCCTTCATCACCAACCGCGTCGGCGACTTCGGCCTCGCCATCGGCGTCTTCCTCATCTTCCAGACCTTCAACACCCTCAACTTCACCGATGTCTTCGCACGCCTCCACGATCCCGCATTCGTCGCCGCCCATCACACCGCCATCTACTGGATCCCCTTTTGCCTCATGCTCGGGGCCTTTGGCAAGTCCGCGCAGTTTCCCCTCCACGTCTGGCTCCCCGACGCCATGGAAGGCCCCACACCCGTCTCCGCACTCATCCACGCCGCCACCATGGTCACCGCCGGCATCTACCTCATCGCCCGCACCATGCCCCTCTTCCTCGCCACCCCCGGCAACACCGACGCCCTCAGCACCGTCGCCTGCATCGGCGGTTTCACCGCCTTCATGGCCGCCACCATCGCTCTCTGCCAGTACGACCTCAAACGCATCTGGGCCTACTCCACCATCTCCCAGCTTGGCTACATGTTCCTCGCCCTCGGCGTCATCGCCCCCACCGCCGCCGTCTTCCACGTCTTCACCCACGCCTTCTTCAAGGCACTCCTCTTCCTCTCCTCCGGCGCCGTCATGCACGCCATGGGCGGAGAACTCGACATCCGCAAAATGTCCGGCATCCGCCGCGTCATGCCCATCACCGCCATCACCATGCTCGCCGGCTGCATCGCCCTCGCCGGCGTCCCCTACATCGGCGCGGGCTTCTTCTCCAAGGACGAAATCATCCACGCCGCTCTCAACAGTCCCTCCCCCGTCGGCCTCCCCCTGGGCCTGCTCGGACTCCTCGTCGCACTCCTCACCGCCTTCTACACCTTCCGCGCCTACTTCCGCGTCTTCTGGGGACCCCTCGAACTTCCCGCCACCGCCGGCCATCACGAGGCCTCTCCCTTCGCCCTCGACGCAGGCGACACCGGGGAGGCCCACTCGCCCGACGCCGGCGGCATCGACACCCTCCACGCCAAGCAGGGCCACGAGGAAGCCTCCCACGGCGAAACCGCCGGCGGCCAGATCGTAGGTGCGGCCCACGGCCACGATACCGACGCCCACGGTCCCGACGACGGCCCTGTCACCATGTGGGGCCCCCTGGTCATCCTGGCCATCGGCGCCGTCACCGCCGGCTACCTCGGCTTTAAGCCCGCCGGCGACTGGTTCCACCATTTCCTCAACCCCGTTCTCGGCGGCTATGGCCACGCCGAAGGCGCCGCCGGCGAACCCCTCGACCGCGTCAGCGAACCGGTCATGATGGCCCTCGGTTTCGCCATGCCCCTCATCGGCATCGTCACCGCCTGGTTCTTCTTCCTCAAAAACCGCCACGCCGCCGAAATCGTCGGCGCCAACCTCCGCCCCGTCGTCCGCTTCCTCTACAACCGCTGGTACATCGACGCCATCTACTCCGCCGCCATCACCAAGCCCCTCCACATCTTCGCTTACATCCAGTCCTATGTGGACCGCTACCTCGTCGATGGCATCGTCTTCCTCGTCGGTTTCTTCCCGCAGCTGCTGGGTTATTCCCTCAAGCCCACGCAGCGCGGACTCCTCCAGCGCTACGCCGTCGGCATGATCGCCGGCATGGCCGCCGTCATCGTGGGCATCCTCTATCTCCTGCGATGATCCCCCCCCAAGCCCCAAGAGGTACTTCGTGGAATTAAATATCGTCCATCTCATCCCCGAGATCATCCTGCTGGTCACGGCCTGCCTCGTCTGTCTCCTGGGCCTCTCCTCCTCCGACGCCGTCCGCCGCTCCTGCCAGGTCCTCGCCGCCATCGCCTGCCTCCTCGGACTCGCCGTCACCATCGCCACCCACTTCATCGCCGTGAGCAACGGCACCCTCCAAAGCACTCAGGCCGCACTCGTCAATTTCCGCTACTACAACCCTCAGTTCATCACCGGCCTCGCCTGCGCCATCGGCTTCATCATGGTCCTCGTCTCCTGGGATATGCCCGCACGCAACGACCCCACCGTCACCGACTCACGCTACCGCGGCGAATACTTCGGCATGATGCTCTTCTCCCTTGCCGGCGTCGCCATGATCGGCAAGGTCAATGACCTCGTCTGGCTCTTCATCGTCCTCGAACTCGTCTCCATCCCCACCTACATCATGGTCGCCACCGGCCGCTCCCAGATCATCGCCCAGGAAGCCGGCATCAAATACTTCTTCCTCGGGGCCCTCGCCGCCGCCATCTTCCTCTTCGGCTTCTCCTACATCTACGGCGCCACAGGCGCCACCCGCTTCGCCGACATCCGCGTCGCCCTCGGCGGTTCCGAACTCGCCGCCCTCAACAATCCCCTCGCCCTCATCGGCATCCTCGCGGTCATCGTCGGCGTCGCCTTCAAAATCGCCGCCGTCCCCATGCACTTCTACACCCCCGACGTCTACCAGGGCGCCGCCACCCCCGTCACCGCCTACCTCGCCTTCGCCCCCAAGACCGCCGGCATCATCGCCATCATCGCCATGCTCTCCCTCTTCAACTTCAATTACACCACCCCCGAAGGCTACTCCGTCATGATCCTCCTCTCCGTCATGGCCGGCCTCACCATGACCATCGGCAACGTCCTCGCTCTCCTCCAACGCAACATCAAACGCACCCTCGCCTATTCCTCCATCGCCCACTCCGGCTACATGCTCGTCGGTCTCGCCGCCGGTCCCGCCATCGGCGCCGGCGCCGGTGACGTCGCCCACGATGGCGTCCTCGCCACCCTCTTCTACCTCGCCAGCTATGCCGTCATGAACACCGGCGCCTTCGCCGTCCTCGCCTACCTCCAGGGCAAGGCCGACGCCGCAGAAGACCTCGACGATCTCGCCGGCGTCGCCCGTGAACACCGCGGCCCCGCCCTCATGTTCGCTCTCTGCCTCTTCTCCCTCATCGGCATGCCCTTCACCGTCGGCTTCGTCGGCAAGCTCTACATCGTCAACACCGCCCTCTCCTCTGGCCGCATGGTTCTCGCCGTCACCCTCGCCGTCAACGCCGCCATCGCCGCCGCTTACTACCTCAAAATCATCGGCGCCATGTACCTCCGCGAGCCCCTCTATCCCTTCAGCCTCCGCCGCACTCCCGCCATCCGCGCCGCCGCCCTCATCTGCACCGCCGGCACCATCGCCCTCTTCTTCATTCCCAGTGCCCTCATGCTCCCCAGCTGGGGTTATTACGCCCACGACGCCGCCGACGCCGCCCCCGTCATCCTCATGCACGACCACTCCCAGGGCGCCGCCGTAACGCCCGCTCCCGCGAATCTCCGCATGGCCGCCCTTCCCCCCATCCCCTCGCCCCCGCCGGCCCTCTCCACCCCCAGTGAAGCGTTCGTTCGGTAAAAATTCGGTTAATGCTGGACCGCACCCGGTCGATCCTCTACAATATCCCTTGAAGGGTCTGACCCATGCTTTTTGCATTTTCTCCATCGAAATCCGTTCAGGCTTCCGCCGTGCTCCTCAAGCACCATGCCGGCCGCATGTCTCGCCTGCGCCTCCTCAAAATGCTCTACATCGCCGACCGCATTGTCCTGCAGAACGTCGGCCGCACCATTACGGGTGATGCGGTCTGCGCGCTCGACAACGGTCCCGTTCTCACGCGCGTATACGATCTGATCAAAGGCGAAGACGTCCATATCGTCGAATGGTCGCCCTTCATCCGCAACGAAGGCAAGCGAGACCTCCTGCTCCTCGCCGACCCCGGTATCGGCAAGCTCTCGCGCTTCGAGGTCCACACCCTCGGCCAAGTCGCCGACCGTTTCGATTCCAGTGACGATTGGGAAGTTGCGGATTACACCCACGCTTTTCCAGAGTGGATCAAGAATCAGCCCCCGCGCGGAAGTTCCAAACGCATCCCGCTCGATGACATCCTCGAAGCCCTCGACATGCTCGCCTTGAAACCGACGCTCGTCGCCCAGGCCGCCGCCGAGTCTGCCACCGATCAGCTCCTACCCGGCGCGCTCCGATGAAGGCCGGCCAAACCTTCTTCCTCACGGGTGAGGATTCCCACCTCTGGATGCTCGTCTCCGATCCCGAGAAAAACCCCAATCGTATCCTCCTGCTCAACTTCACAAGCTGGCAGCATATCCACGACCAGACCTGCGTTGTCCGGGTCGGCGAACACCCCTGGCTCAAAACGCGCAGCGTCGTCTACTACCCCCGCCCCACGCGTCGTTTCGCTGCCGCAACTCCAGCAGCGACAGAATTACGGCCTGCTCAACTTCCACGCCGATCTCTCGCCCCAACTGCTGCGAAGAATTCGCATCGGTGCTCTCCTCTCGCCCTTTATCCCCATGGAGGCCGGCGAAATCATTCTCGAACAGTTCCCCGAACTCGCCGATGAAACTTCCCCCTGACCACCATCGCAACCCAGTGCTGCATGCTATAATCTCTCCCTCCGTTCGATTGTCCACAGGGAGCCTCCATGCAGCTCGCTTCTCGCCTCGACGCTATCGCTGAATCCATCACCCTCGCCGTCACCGCCAAGGCCAACGCCCTCAAAAAACAGGGCGTCGACGTCGTCTCCTTCGGCGCCGGTGAGCCCGATTTCGATACCCCCGCCTTCATCAAGGAAGCCGCCATCAAGGCGCTCCAGGCCGGCAAAACCAAGTACGAGCCCACCCCCGGCACTGCCGAAGCCCGCAAGGCCATCGCCGACAAACTCGAACGCGAAAACGACCTCCACTACGTCCCCGAGCAGATCATGATCTCCGTCGGCGGCAAACACGCCCTCTACGTCGCCATGATGGCCACCCTCAACCCCGGTGATGAAGTCATCATCCCCGCCCCCTACTGGGTCTCCTATCCCGAAATGGTAAAACTCGCCGGCGGCGTGCCCGTCATCGTCAAGGGCGACCCCTCCAACAACTTCAAAATCACCCGCACCCAGCTCGATAAAGCCCTCTCCGACAAAACCCGCATGTTCATCTTCAACTCCCCCTCCAACCCCGGCGGCCACACCTACGACCCCTCCGGAATGGACGAACTCTCCTACGCCCTCGCCCGCTTCCCCGACGTCTGGATCCTCTCCGACGAAATTTACGAAAAGCTCCTCTACGGCGATCAGCAGTTCCGCTCCTGGGCCTTCCTCGACTGGAACAAATGGAAAGACCGCACCATCACCTGCAATTGCCTCTCCAAAACCTTCGCCATGACCGGCTGGCGCATCGGCTACACCGCCGGCCCCAAGCCCCTCATCGCCGCCATGAACAAGCTGCAATCCCAGATGACCAGCAACATCACCAGCTTCTGCTACCCCGCCATCGTCGAAGCCTACACCAACCCCCAGTCCATGGCCGAAGTCGAAAAGATGCGCAAAGAATTCGAAGCCCGCGGCGAACACATGTGGAAACGCCTCAACGCCATCGGCCTCACCTGCAACCGCCCCACCGGCGCCTTCTACTGCTTCCCCTCCATCGCCGCGCACCTCAACAAACCCCTCGGCAAAAACAAATCCGTCGCCACCGAAGCCGTCGCCCTCTGCACCACCATCCTCGACGAAGCCCACGTCGCCCTCGTCCCCGGCAACGACTTCGGCTTCCCCGACCATGTCCGCCTCTCCTTCGCCACCTCCATGGCCAACATCGACAAAGGCCTCGACCGCCTCGACGCCTTTCTCAAAACCAACGCCTGACCGTCCATGCCGCTCGACCAAACCGTCCACAAATGCACACAAATCCACACAAATCGCCCCCTCTTGCGGCGGCTTTCTCCCCGGCAGGTACCTGATTCAAATCATGCATCCATCGATGCAGCCGAACGCCCGCTTCCCTCAACCCCACCCACAACCTATTCGTGTGCATTTGTGTCAATTTGTGAATAGTTGATCCGTCGTTTCCTGTTTTTCCTGGCCATTTACTCCCGCGGCATCGCCCGCTCGATCCGCCGGTCCGGCACCAGCCACATCAGCGCCACCACCGCGTATATCACCCCCGCAATCCACGGCCTGACAAACGCCAGCGGTATCGCCGACCCATACAACGCCGCCGATACCCCCGCCTTCACATCGATCCCCAACGCCCGCCCCAGCGCCGACTCCCGCCCGTGCGAACTCACCAGCGTCCACTCCAGCAGCAGATACGCCGCCGCCGCCAGCAGCAGCACCACCCCATACGCCGCCATCGGCAACGCCGCAAAATACGTCGCATTCACCCAGTTCGTCACGAACGGCACCAGCGACAGCCAGAACAGCCAGTGCAGGTTCGCCCACAGCGTCGCCCCGTTCACATGCCGCGCCGCCTGCAGTAAATGATGGTGATTGCTCCAGTAAATCCCCACATACACAAAACTCAACAGGTAACTCACCAGCGTCGGCCACAACACCCCCACCGCCCCCCACGTCGCCTCCTTCGGCGCATGCAGCTCCAGCACCATGATCGTAATGATGATCGCCAGCACCCCATCGCTAAACGCTTCCAGTCGTCCCTTAGGCATGGGGGAAACCCTGCCACATCCCCGCTTCACCGGCCGGCCCTCTCGCTCCCACCCTGCCGCCGCGCTTCATGCCGCCGCCCCCCCGCGATCCGCCAACACCACCCCCGTCACCGAACTGAACGTGCTGAACAACCGCATTCTCCCCGAAATCACGTAAAATTCCTCCGATTTGCCCGTCGGGTCAAATGCGATGTTCTCCGGATGCTCAATCACCACCCGATCCCCATTTTCCAGATTCAACAAGAACCGCCGGAATGGGGCCGCCCGCGTCAACCGCTGCACCTCGCTTCGAATAGAATCCACTCGCTTCATATGAAGCTTCTCCTTTTTCAATCATCATACACCGTCCCTCCCATCTCTGCTTAAAGGATTCGCCATGCCCCCCTTCACACTCCGCCCCGCCGCCCCCGCCGACATCCCCGCTATCCTCTCCCTCATCCGCGAACTCGCGAACTTCGAACACCTCCAATCCGCCTGCGTCGCCACCGAAGACCTCCTCGCCGAGCACCTCCTGGGCCCGCAGCGCGCCGCCCAAGCGCTCGTCGCTCAGCTCGATGACGCCCTCGTCGCCTACGCCATCTACTTCAAAACCTTCTCCACCTTCCTCGCCCGCCCAGGCCTCTACCTCGAAGACCTCTACGTCCAGCCCGCCCACCGCCACAAAGGCATCGGCACCGCCCTCCTCACACACCTCGCCCACCTCTGCATCCGCAATAACTTCGGCCGCCTCGAATGGTCCGTCCTCACCTGGAACGCCCCCGCCATCGCCTTCTACCAATCCCTCGGCGCACAGCCCCTCGCCGATTGGCAAATGATGCGCCTCACCGGCCCCGCCCTCGCCGCCCTCGCCACTCTCTAACTCCCCCCGCACCACCGCGCCACACGCCAGAAATCATTGGTCCCCTCCCCCAGGCACAGCCCCTCTCGTCCGCTCCGCCTGGGGATTTCTCCTACACCCCCTCCCGCCAAAATCCCACACCCCTTTCATCCCCCGCCCGATTTTTCGCCTCAACTCGCCCTGCCATACTGCTCCTCGTTAAACAAAGGAGCAGTTATGGACCTCACCACCACTTACCTCGGCATGAAGCTCCGCAACCCCTTCATCGCCGGCGCTTCACCTCTCACCGAGCAGGTCGACGCCGTCCGCGAGCTCGAAGATTACGGCGCCGCCGCCGTCGTACTGCCCTCCCTCTACGAAGAACGCATGCGCGACAAACCCATCGATCGCTCCAACCTCGAACGCCTCTACGCACGCGCCTACGCCGGTTCTCTCACCGTCGGCAGCGGTACGCCCGGACGCTCCCCCATCGAGCCCCTCCAATACCTCGAACGCCTCGCTCACATCAAACGCCGCGTCAACATTCCCGTCATGGCCTCCATGAGCTGCACCGCCCTCGGCGACTGGATCGAGTATTCCCGCCTCATCGCCGATGCCGGCGCCGACGCCCTCGAACTCAACATCTACTTCGTCCCCGATGATCCCGCCCTCACCTCCGCCGATATCGAACAGCGCGTCGTCGATATCGTCACCGCCGTCCGCCAGCGCGTCACCATCCCCATCGCCGTCAAAATCTCCCCCTTCTACACCGCCCTGCCCCACCTCATCGCCGAGATCGCCCGCGCCGGCGCCAACGGCGCCGTCCTCTTCACCCGCGCCTATCAACCCGACATCGATGTCGAACGCCGCGTCGTCTCCCCAACCCTCGGCCTCTCACACGTCTCCGATCAGTCCGAGCTCCTCCTCCGCCTCCGCTGGCTCGCCATCCTCTCCCCATGGACCACCCTCTCCCTCGCTCTCAGCGGCGCCGTCCACACCGGCCTCGACGCCATCAAAGCCATCATGTCCGGCGCCCACGCCGTCCAGGTCGTCTCCTCTCTCCTCAACGCCGGACCCGCCTATATGGAATCCCTCATCGAACAGTTCGAGCTCCAGATGCACCGCACCCGCGCCACCTGCCTCGGCGAGCTCCGCGGATGCCTCAATCACGCCGCCTCCGCCGACCCCGGCGCCGTCGAACGCGCCCAGTACGTCACCGCGCTTCACAGTTGGTCCACCGCCGCCCGTTGATCTCCCTCATTCCGGAGCACGCCATGGCTTCCAACCCCATGCTCGCCGCCGTCGAACGTTATCTCGCCGCGCAGATGCAATGCGAATCCGCCGCCAGGAATCTCTCCCAATGCGCCCTCGACGAAGCCCGGCTGCAAACCGCTCACGACGAACTGCGCCGGCAAAATTCCAACGCCGGTGACGCCGGCCTCCGGCGCATCCTCGTCGCCGTCGACCGCCCAAATCATCCCGCACTCCATGCCGCCCTAAACCTCGCCACACCCCTCCGCGCGCAGCTCGCCATCGTCCACGTCCTCGAACCCCTCCCCGCCCCCAACATCGACACCGCCGCCAACGCCGCCGACCTCGATCAGGCCGGCCGCGCCGACGCCCACGCCCTCATGAGCGCCCTGGAGCACGAAATTCCCCCCAACGCCCTCGCCTTCACAGTCCTCCGCCATGGTCCCGCCGCCTCCGAAATCCTCGCCGCCGCCGCCGACTTCAACGCCGACCTCATCATCATGGGCGCTCACCGCCGCGGCGCTCTCGCCCGCTTCTTCCTCGGCAGCGTCTCCGCTGGCGTCCTCCGCCACGCCCGTTGCCCCGTCATGCTCATCCTCGACGCTCCCCCCGCTGCCGCCCCCGCATCCCCAGCTCCAAAAACGCTGCAAAATGCCTGATTTTCGCCACCATGATCAGATCATTATTCAAAAACCCTCCACCCCCATCCTTAAACCCTTGCGAGGAATTCCCATGAAAGCGCTCGTCTTCGAAGGCCCCGGCCGCAAGTCCCTCCGCGATGTTCCCACCCCACAGCTCCAGCATCCCCACGACGCCATCGTCCGCATCACCCACACCACCATCTGCGGCACAGACCTCCACATCCTCAAAGGCGACGTCCCCGAAGTCACTTCCGGCCGCGTCCTCGGCCACGAAGGCGTCGGCGAAATCGTCTCCGTCGGTCCCGCCGTCTCCCGCTTCAAGCCCCGCGACAGCGTCATCATCTCCTGCATCACTTCCTGCGGCGCCTGCGGCTACTGCCGCCGGGGCATGTTCTCCCACTGCGACGACGGCGGATGGCAGCTCGGTCACACCATCGACGGCACCCAGGCGGAGTTCGTCCGCATCCCCCACGCCGACAACAGCCTCCACCCCGCCGCCCCCTCCGCCGACAAGGAATCCCTCGTCCTCCTCTCCGACGTCCTCCCCACCGCCTACGAGTGCGGCGTCCTCTCCGGCTGCATCCGACCGGGCAACACCGTCGCCGTCATCGGCGCAGGTCCCATCGGCCTCGGCGTCCTGCTCACCGCCAAACTCTTCTCCCCCGCCCAACTCATCGCCGTCGATACCGACGCCACACGCCTTGAACGCGCCCACGCCTTCGGCGCCACCATGCTCGTCGATAGCGAACCCGACGGCGCCGCTGAAGCCATCCTCGAAGCCACCAACCGCCGCGGCGTCGATGTCGCCGTCGAAGCCGTCGGCATCCCCGCTACCTTCGAACTCTGCCAGAATATCATCGCACCCGGTGGACACATCGCCAACATCGGCGTCCACGGCAAACCCGCCACCCTCCACCTCGAACGCCTCTGGGCCGCCAATATCACCCTCACCACCCGCCTCGTCGACACCCTCGCCACCCCGGAACTCCTCGCCGCCGTCATCCGCAATTCCCTCAACCCCGCCCGCATGATCACCCACCGCTTCGCCCTCGCCAACCTCCTCGACGCCTACGACACCTTCAGCACCCCCCAGAAATCCAACGCCCTCAAAATGCTCATCACCGCCTAAACACCGACGACCGGAATTGTCCACAAATCCCCACAAATCCCCACACCTCCGCTGTGCGTTGCTCGACCGTACCCCGCGCTGGCCGCCCACCTGACAACTGAAAATGAATTCCAGCCTCTCCCCCTCCCTTAATCCCGGCATGTCGAAAGGAGCCCTCAGCCACTCCCCCCATTCGTGCGCATTCGTGTCCTTCGTGACCATTTACCCGAACCGCCGCAAGCGCAGGCTGTTCCCCACCACGCTCACGCTCGACAAGCTCATCGCCGCGCTCGCAATCATCGGCGACAACTGCCACCCCGTCACCGGATACAGCACCCCCGCCGCCAGCGGTATCCCGATCACGTTGTACACAAACGCCCAGAATAAATTCTGCCGGATCGTCCGCATCGTCGCCCGCGACAACCGCACCGCCATCCCCACCCCGCGCAAGTCCCCGCCGATCAGCGTCACATCCGACGCCGCCATCGCCACGTCCGTCCCCGTCCCCATCGCGATCCCCACATCCGCCGCCGCCAACGCCGGCGCATCGTTGATCCCATCCCCCACCATCGCCACCGCCCCCCGGTCCCCCGCACCCAGCGCCCCCCGCACCCGCTCCACCTCCGCCGCCTTCTCCCCCGGCATCACCTCCGCCACCACCCGCTCAATCCCCACCTCCTTCCCCACCGCCTCCGCCACGCCCCGCCGATCGCCCGTCAGCATCGCCACCTCCATCCCCATCCCCCGCAGCTCCGCCACCGCCCCCGCGCTCGTCTGCTTCACCACATCCCGCACCTCAATCTCCCCCGCAAACACGCCTCCCACCGACACCCCCATTCCGCCCGCCGCCCCCTCCACCATCCCCGCATTCCCCACCGCCACGCGCTTCCCCTCCACCACACCGCTCACCCCGCGCCCCGGCATCGCCGCAAAATCACTCACCGACCCCAACGCCAGCCCCCGCCGCCTCGCCTCCGCCACCACCGCCCCCGCCAGCGGATGCTCGCTCCCCGCCTCCACGCTCGCCGCCATCCGCAACACCTCCCCCTCCGAAAACCCCTCCCTCACCCGCACCCCCACAACCGCCGGCCGCCCCTCCGTCACCGTCCCCGTCTTGTCCAGCACCACCACCCCCACCTTCTCCAGCCGCTCCAGCACCTCCCCCCCTTTGATCAGCACCCCCAGCTCCGCCCCGCGCCCCGTCCCCACCATCACCGCCGTCGGCGTCGCCAGGCCCAGCGCGCACGGACACGCAATGATCAGCACGCTCACCCCCGCCACCAGCGCCGCCCCGATCCCCGCCCCAC
>DASZTO010000056.1:0-44187 GCA_035548175.1 Phycisphaerae bacterium
CAGCAGATTCGCGCCGCGTATCTCTGCGATGACGGCCGCGCGGAAAAATACTGGAATCTCCCCCGTCCCCACCGCCACGCCGTCGGCGGCGGCCGGCTGAATTCAGCCGCCGCTTAGACTGCAAGTACGGACATGCACCCCGCGGCGCGCACGTCGGTTGAAGGAGGGACGAATCGATGAACACATTACCCCTGGGCACGGGCCGGCGGAGCGGTGGGGCGATGCCGCAGCAGCTCGTAAACCATGATGGCCGCGGCGGTGGCGACGTTGAGCGAATCCGCGCGCCCGGGCATCGGCAGGCGCACGGCGAGGTGCGCGAGCGCCTCCAGTTCCGCCGAAAGACCTTTGCGTTCCTCGCCCAGCAGCAGCGCCGTCGGCCGCGGGCAGGGCGGTAGATCGGTGTACAGCAGGTCCGCGTGCGGCGAGAGGGCGACCAGCCGGATGCGATGACGCCTCGCCCACGCTCCAAGGAGCTGCGGCCTGGTTCGCACCAGCGGCAAATGGAAAAGACCGCCCATGCTGGCGCGCACCACCGCCGGATCGAACGGATCGCCGGCCATCCCGGTGAAAAAGATGTTGCCCGCGCCGGCGGCTTCCGCGGTGCGCAAAATCGTGCCGAGGTTCCCGGGCGAGCGGATGTAATCCACCACCAGATGGCAGGTGGCCGGACCGGGATGCGCCTGCTCGAGCGGCGTCCAGCGCTGGTGCAGGATGGCGGCAACGCCCGACGCGCGCTCGGCCATCGAGATCGAACGGAACTGCTCCGGCGACAAGCGGATGCGCGGCACGCCGGCGGCGGCGAGGCGGCGGACCAGCATCTCGGCGATCGGCGCCTGGAGGAGGATCGGACAGTGCAAAATGGCCTGGAACCGGTGGCGGGCGTCGAACGCCTGGACGAACTGGCGGATGCCTTCGATGACATAGGTGCCGGTGGCGCGGCGGAGGCGGAAATCGGCGAGGGAACGGACGTGATGCAGAAGGGCGGGAACGGAGGCGGGCAGAACCGGGATTTCGCGGGCGGACATCTCCTTCCGGCTCAGATGCCGGCTTGCTGGACGTGCGGACGCCGAAATCTTATCCAACCGGCAGGGGCCGCACCAGCGGTGAAACGGCCGACGCCGCATTCAGACCGGGCCGTTGTTGCTTTGGAGGGACCCGCTGCGGTATAGTGCCCGGCTCGGTATACAGGTTTTGCAGGCACAAGGAACCGGTCATGGCACACAAGAAAGGTCAGGGCTCGACGCGCAACGGCCGCGATTCGAATCCCAAATACCTGGGCATCAAGGCATACGCGGGCGAAACGGTCACCACGGGCTCGATCCTGGTGCGGCAGCGCGGCACGAAGTTCAAGGCCGGCAAGAACGTGGCGGTGGCCCGCGACGATTCGCTCTTCGCGATGGCCGATGGCAAAGTTCAGTATGTGAACTACAAGGTGTCGATCGAACCGGTCGCTCCCGTAACTGGTCAAGCCGGCGCCTGAACCAACCCCCTTGGCACAAAAATTGTTCGGCAGAGCCTGTTCCCAAAGACGGGCTCTGTTTCTTTTTTGCGGAAACTACGCTTTGCCGGTGGCACATTCTTTGTGAAGGAAGTTCGCGGCGGCGGCATTTCGCTGCGGCTCTTTTTGAGGAGAATGGCCATGGTTCCCATGCTTGCGGCCACGGGGGTAAGCGTCGCGTTCGGCGGGTTTTTCCTGGTGATTTTCATCCTGGCGATCCTCGCCTCGATCTTCTGGATCTGGATGTTGATCGACGCGCTGGTGAACGAACCGACACCGATGGACAAGCTGCTCTGGTTCTGCGTGATCTTCTTCCTGCATATCCTCGGAGCACTCGTTTATCTCCTCGTGCGCCGCGGCAATCGATCACGGCTGGCGGCCTGAACGAGTCGCACGGGACGCACAAACAAAAGAAGCTCCGTCGCCGGACGGAGCTTCTTTTCTATCCAACGTCTGGCGAGGGGCGCTTAACGGAACGCCGCCTTGACCTCGGGTTTCATCAGCACCACGATCGCCCAGATACCGAAGGGAAGCGTGATGCAGCAGCAGGAGGAGCAGGGAAGCAGCGCGAGGACGGCGGCGGTCATGGCCAGGCCGTAGTTCTGCAAGTTCCGCATCTTGAAGCCGCCGAAGGCAATCACAAGACCGATGATGCTGCAGACGATGCTGGTGATGATGCCCCATGTGCCCTTGAACATGGTCATGCCCATTTGGCTGTCGTTGGTCATGGCGCTGCCGACCATGCCGAGGGCCATGAGGAGAACTATGATGATGCGAAGGAAGATGCCGGCGATAGCGGTGATGATCAGTGCAAGCGCTGGGGCGTTCACGAGGTTGCCGGGGGGCGGTGGGGTTTCGTAGTTGAGGTTGGGGTCGGTGGTGGTCATGGAGTGGGCTCCTGGCTGAGGCCGCCGGATGAAGCGGTGACATGCCGCCGACGCGGGGCCAAGGTCATCTGTGCGGGAAATCTATCCGAGGATGCTCATTCCTACAATCATGGAATTTGCGCGCCATTAGGCGGCGACTCGCACGGGTTCTGGTAAAATGAGGGGCTTACGCGTCTCGGACGCCCATTGCATAAACGGCGAAGGTTGATTCATGTTTGTCGATCAGGCGGATATTCAGGTGCTGGCGGGGGATGGCGGGCGGGGGTGCGTCAGCTTCCGGAAGGAAAAGTATGTGCCGCTGGGGGGGCCGGATGGCGGCGATGGCGGCGATGGCGGGGCGGTGTTTCTGGAGTCGACGCCGGGGGTGGACACGCTGCTGGACATGGTCGGCCGGCACCACTGGCGGGCCGGGGGGGGTGAGAACGGCATGGGCAAGAAGAAGGCGGGTCGGGACGGGGGCGACCTGGTGATCCGCGTGCCCCCCGGGACGCTGGTGTACGACAAGACCTCAGGCCTCCTGATTGCGGATTTGAAAGAGGCGGGGCAGCGGGTGCGGGTGGCGCGCGGCGGCAAGGGCGGCAAGGGAAACATTCATTTTGTGACCCCCGTGCGCCAGGCCCCGGATTTCGCGGAGCCGGGGCAGAAGGGGCAGGTGCGCGAGCTGCATCTGGAGCTGCGGCTGATCGCGGATGTGGGGATCGTCGGATTGCCCAACGCCGGCAAGAGCACGCTGCTGTCGCGCCTGTCGGCGGCGCGGCCGAAGATTGCGGATTATCCCTTCACTACCCTGATGCCGCAGTTGGGCATCGCGGAACTCGATGCCGAAAGGAGGCTGGTGATCGCGGACATCCCCGGGCTGATCGAAGGGGCGAGCGAAGGGGCGGGGCTCGGGCTGGATTTTCTTCGGCACATCGAGCGGACGCGCGTGCTGGTGCACATGATCGACATTCTGCCGGTGGACCAGACGCAGCCGATCGACGCCTACCGGCAGATTCGCGCGGAGCTGGAGGCCTATTCGCCGAAGCTGGCGGCGAAGCCGGAGATTCTCGTCGCCAACAAGATGGATTTGGCCGGGGC
The DNA here is from genome assembly GCA_035548175.1 of Phycisphaerae bacterium. Taxonomy (GTDB): domain Bacteria; phylum Planctomycetota; class Phycisphaerae; order WQYP01; family WQYP01; genus CALCHA01. The sequence goes on from DASZTO010000056.1 coordinate 3,463, forward strand.
GAGCGAGGCGCTGGCGGATTTACGCTCGGAGTTGCCGGGGAAACAAGTGTATGCGCTCTCGGCGGTGGCGGGGACCGGATTGCGGCCGCTGCTGGAAGCATTGTGGCAGGCGGTGCAGCGGGCGCCGGCGTCGGAGGCGTTCGTGGACGAGCATGCATACGCGCCGGCGGAAGCGGAAGCGGAGCGGCCGGACTCGGAGAAATTTGAATATGCCCGGGGAGAGGCGGATGAGGAGGCGTGGGAGGCGGTGGATGAGGGCGACGAGCTGATCGGCGTCGGCGAGGAGGAGGATGTGGCGCCCCCTCGTTCCGGACCGGCGCCGCGGACGAAGCATCCGTTGCGGACGGAGGAGGCGGCAGCGAAGGAGAGCGGCCCGCGACGTGAGGAACGGTTTATCAACGCGCTGGGGGAGGGCGTGCCGCCGCAGAAGGCGCTCGGCAAGCCGCGGGGCAAGAAGAGCGAGAAGGCCAAGCGCACGACGATCGAGCCGGTGGGCGCGCAGCGTCCGACGGCCAAGCAGCGCAAGGCCGCGCACACGCAGCGCGTGAAGAAGAAAGTGGCGGCACAGGAACCGGCGCCGGCGGAGTCGCCCGCTCCCGAAAAGGCGGTCGAGGATCCGGATCTCGCGGCGGAGATCGAAGCGATGAAGGCGGATGATGCGCGCAAGGGCAAGTATTATCAGCGGAAGAAGACGGATGTGTGAGGGGGAGTAGTCAGTAGACAGAAGTCAGTAGTCAGCAGGGAACCACTTCTACTGTCTACTGACTTCTGACTACTGACTACTGACCACTCAACCGAGGTTCCCATGAGCGTTCTCGCGATCGATATCGGCAATTCGCGTGTCGGCTTCAACGTCTACACGCAGGGCAAGGCGCAGGATGCGGCGGTGCGGCTGACGCATGCGGAGCTCGAGTCGCAGCTTGCGGGGACGCTCAAGACGCTGTTTGAAAAGGCGAAACGCGAGAGCGCGGAGGCGGAGGAGGAAACCGGGATCGTGATTGCGTCGGTGGTGCCGGAGTTGACCGAGCGAATTGCGGAGGCGGCACGGAGTGAGACGGGGGCCGAGGTTCACACGATCGGCCGCGAGCTCAAGGCGCCGCTGAAAACGGCGCTGCGCGATGAAGCGACGGTGGGGCAGGATCGGCTGCTGGCGGCGCTGGCGGCGTACGTGAACGTGGAGGCGGCCTGCGCGATCGTGCAGGTGGGCTCGGCGCTGGTGGTGGATTGCATCGACGATGAGGGAATTTTCCGCGGCGGGGCCATCGCGCCGGGTCTCCAGATGTCGGCCAAGGCGCTCCATGATTTCACGGCGCAGTTGCCCGAATCCTCGCTCACGCCGCCGGCCGCCGATGTGCCCTTCGGCCGCTTCACGCAGGAAGCGATCAACCTGGGGCTTTACGTCGGCCTGCGCGGCGCCGTGCGCGAGCTGCTGGAACGCTACGCGACGGCCCTGGGAACATGGCCGCACGTCGTGGCCACCGGCGGGGACGCGCTGGCCATCCTCGGCGAAGGCGGCGGCGATGGCCTGGTGGATTCCTACGTTCCCGACCTCGTGCTCCAGGGCGCGGCCCTCACGTGGGAACACCATCGGCCCAGGGCGGAATAGGGCGGGGGTTTCCATGCGCATCATCGCCGGTGAATTTCGCGGGCATCCGCTGGCGTCGCCCCCTGGCGACACGACGCGTCCGATCACCGATCGCGCCAAGCAGTCGCTGTTCGATGCGCTGCAGGAGTGCTTCGTCGGCGAGACGGTGCTGGATTGTTTCGCCGGCACGGGATCGATGGGACTGGAATGCCTGTCGCGCGGCGCGGCCAAGGCGATCTTCATCGAGCGCGACCGCGGAGCGCTGCGCGGATTGAAGCGGAACATTGCGGCGATGCGGATGGAAGATCGCGCCGTGGTCCTGCCGATGGACGCTTACACGGCGGGCGATCATCCGCAGTTGTTTGGCGCGCGGGGATTGACCATTGCGTTCATCGATCCGCCCTACGTTCATGCCACCAGCGGCCACGAGCGCCACAAGCTCGATGCGCTGCTCCGCGGGCTGGCCGCGCGTTGCATGGTCGATGGCGGCATCCTGTCGTTCCGCCACCCGGCGACCGTCTCGGTCGAACCCGCGGCGCTGGGAGCGAAGATCGTCCGAGAATTTCGTTACGGCGAAATGGCTATCACCTGGCTGGCGAAGGGGTAGGGCGGTGCGGGCAAAAAGACAGACGCCCCCACGAATGCGTGGAGGCGTCTTATGGTTCAGGGGGCAGCCACCTGCTCAGGGCCGGGTCTGGTCGACCATCACCAGTTCGCCGAGCCGGTCTTCGACGTAGAGGAACTGGCTTTTCACGATGCGATAGACGGGCATGACCGCATCGCTGGCATGGGTGGGGCTGAGGGTGTTCACGCGGAAATGGTGGCCGCTGATTTGCGTGACGCGGACGATATCGTTGGGCCGTTTGATGACATCCATGTGGTCGATGAGGCGGCGTTTGAGCTCGGTATCCGTGCCGCGGTCGCGGCTGCGTTGAGCTGGCGGGGCAGCATCCGGTTGCTGAGTCGTGGGCATTGAGATCTCCTTAGAGGCCCGACGGGCGGGTAAGGCCGCATGTCTTCGGGACCGCTGCATTGTAGCGCTGTGGGCAACAATTGTCGCTCCGCCCGATTAGCTATCGCCATGGCGCGCCAAAATCTTTAACCCCGGGTGAGGATTTGGTGGCTCGCTGGGGAATTATGCGGACGAGCCGGCGGACGCGTCCCCGGAAATGGGGCGGTTCACCAGCGGTTGCGGTGCATGCAGGCCCCCAGCGGCAGGCGGCTGCGCAGGAGCTTGTCGTCGGCGGGGAAACCGACGGGAATCACCATCACCACCACCAGGTGGACGGGAATGCCCAGGACTTTTTTAACCCGAGCTTCGTCAAAGCCTTCCATCGGACAGGTGCCCAGGCCCGCGGCGGTGGCGGCGAGCATGAACACCATCGCACAGAGGCTGACCTGCTTGGCCAGCCAGAAGCGCCGGTGAACGGCCGGCAGCTCAGGCGTGGGCAGCGCCAGGCGGCGCAGGGCCGGCAGCGTCGCCTTCCACAGCCAGCCCAGGCCCAGGGGTCCGGTATCAAAGGCCAGCGGAACAAATTTTTCGAGGCTTTTCCGGTAGCTCGGGTGCATGCCGCCGGCGGCTTCTTCGGCCTGGAGCATCTCGCGGAAATTGTTGGCGGCCACGCGGCGGTCGCCGAGAAACACGATGGTGGCGGGGGCTTCCTCAATCTGCCGCTGATCCATGCAGGCGCGGCGAAGAGCAGGCTTCAGCGCGGGGTCGGTCACCACGATGAAATGCGTCGGCTGGAGGTTGTAGCCGGAGGGAGCCCAGCGGGCGGCATCGAGCAGGCGGTCGAGCAGGTCGGCGGGGAGGGGATCGGGCCTGAAATTGCGGATGCTGCGACGGGCGCGGACGAGCTGCTCAAACTCATCGAGGGACATACCGATATCCGTTAGCGGCGCCATCCGGGTATTGTAGGGCGGAAGACGGGCCGGCTTCCAAAACGCACGCCCGGCGGCGGCAGCCGGCGTGACTTGGCATTTGTGGCGCGATATGGTGGCCGACGTGCAATCGCTGGCGCGCGAAAGTGGTGGCAGGGTGTCCCAAGTCCTCGAAGGCGAACCGTTTGTCAACGGGCACGGGCGGCATCCGCTGGTCCGGCTGGTGACGCGCGAGCGGCTGGCGGGGGACCCGGAGTACGTGCATGCGTGCCGCAGTGCGGCCGTCGGCGAGGCGCACGCGCCCCCCGCGGGGACGGCTCGCCCGGCCGGCGAGGCGGTGGGCGTCGATTTCCTGTTCATGACCGACGGAGATGCGTGGTCGCCCGAGGATGTCTTCGGCCGGCTGCGGTGGGGCGGACAGGCGATTTTGCTCAGCGATCACCGGACGGCAATCGAGACGGCGGCCGCGGCGTATAAGCACTGGCGCGGCGGGGGGGGGGGCGGGGCGTGGGCGATCGAGCAGCCTCCGGCGGTATTGAAGCGCTTGCCGGGATTCCTGCGGCTGCTGGGGCTGCGCACGCGGGCCTACTTTCTGATCGTGCGGAAGATCGCGCTGATTCCGCCCGGGTTTTCCAGCGACCGGTTCACCTACAACGTCACATTGGCGCGGCCCGAGGCGGCGCGGGCGGGAGCGGGCGCAGGGGGCGGGGGACTCGAGTCCGTGGCGGCGGCGCATTCGGCCGGGCGCGGGGGCAGCGTCACCGGCGGCGGCTATGAGGTGGTCAAGCAGGTGCCCGCGACCGAGCGGGTGCTGGCCCGCCTGCGCGAGAAATTTCCCGACGCCGATGCCGAGACGCTGGAGCGGCGGGCGCGCAAATTCACGGAAAAGATTTTCCCGGTGTTCCTCACCCGCGAGACGGCGATGCTGCGGCTGCTGGCTCGCGACCTCCCCAAGCGCTTTCGCAATCGGGTGCCCAGGGTGCTCGACGCGCAGACCGACGCCAATGGCTACGTCCGCACGCTCCGCATGAACTGGCTGCGCAATGGTTGCCCCATCGGGAAAAGCGCCGGCGGCGGAAACGTCGTCGGCGGGCAGCCGCTGTCGCAACTGGCGTTCGCCCGGCAGGCGGCCGAATTGCTCGCGGCGCTGCACGATGAAGCCAACGTCATGCACCTGGACCTGCGCCTCGACAACGTGGTGATCACGCAGAACGGCGTGGGATTTGTCGACTTCGGCTCGGCGGTGCGCGTCGGGGAGAATTTTCCGGAGGCGTCGCTGCTGGGCAACCTGTTCGATGAAATGATGCGCACCAGCCAGATCCAGCGGATGCTCGGCAAGATGTCGGAGAGCGGGCAGGTCACCAGCGAAGACATTTGCCGGAGTTACGGCAAGATCGACAAGGCCGTGGATTTCTTTTACCTGGCCGTGCAGATCAACAACCCGCACGCAAACCCGGATTTCCGCGGCCTGGTGACCGTGGACAAGGAGTCCGCGGAGGCGCGGGAGCTGGCGGCGCTGACGGAAAAAATCCTGCGCCCGGCGGACGCGCGAAATCCCGAGTTCAAATCGGCGCGCGACATTTACAACGGCATCCTCGACATCGAACGGCGGCTGGGAAAGGACTCCGCATGAGCACGCTCCTCCGGCTGCTGATCGCCACCACCAACGAGGGGAAGGTGCGGGAGATTCGGCATGAGCTGGAGATGGCGGGGCTGGGCGGGCAGTTTGAGGCGATCGGGCTAAAGGAGTTGGCGAATCGGCCGGCGGAATGCGTGGAGGATCGGCCGACGTTTGTTGGGAATGCGACGAAGAAAGCGCGGCATTTCGCGGAGGCGGCGCGATGTCTGGCGCTGGCGGATGATTCGGGATTGTGCGTCGATGCGCTTGGCGGTGATCCGGGCGTTTACTCGGCGCGCTATGCGGGCGTCCAGGGAGCGGGGGCGGATGCGGCCAACAATGACAAGCTGCTCGGCGCGCTGGCCGGCGTGCCGGACGATCGGCGATCCGCGCGCTTCGTCTGCGCGATGGCGCTGTCGGCGCCGGCGCTCGACCTGGCGGTGTTCGTAGATCACGTGGAGGGCCGCCTGCTGCGCGAACCGCGCGGCGAGAACGGCTTTGGCTACGACCCGCTGTTTTATTTTCCGGAGTTCGACAAAACCACGGCGGAATTGGACATGGCGACAAAGTCCGGCATCTCGCACCGCGGCAAGGCGCTGCGCCGGATGATCGCCTTCCTGCGCCAACATCACGCCCGGCTGGAGACGTTGGCGGGAGGATTCCATGGTGCGCATCAAGCGGGTGTATGAACCGGCGAATCCGGCGGATGGCGTGCGGATTCTCGTCGACCGGCTTTGGCCGCGGGGCGTGAGCAAGCAACGCTCGGCATTGGACCTGTGGCTGAAGGATGTGGCGCCGTCGGATGAGCTTCGCAAATGGTTCGGGCATGATCCGGAGCGCTGGAAGGAATTTCAGGCGCGCTATCGCCGGGAGCTCAAATCTTCCAAGCCCGCGGCCGAAGCGCTCCGGCTTTTGCGGGAAAAAGCGCGACAGCACACGGTAACGCTGCTGTATGGCGCGCGTGATCAAGCGCACAACGAAGCCCAGGTGCTTCAGGCATTGCTGGCGCGCCGGAAAATCTGAAGCCCACAAGGGGCTGGGTCTGGAATGGAGGTTCAAAGATGACCGGTTCCGGTATCCGCTGCTGTGTGCGCGCCGCCATGCGACAATGAGTTGGAATTGGGCCCACGCTCAAGCCGTAGCTCTGAGCCGTGTGGATTTCATTGTCCAGTCCCGATATGATCAGACTCGCTACAAGAATATCATCGCTAGGAAGGAGGTTGGATCATGCCGGTTACACTCAAAGAAGTTCACGAGTTTACCGCCAGCCTCAATCGTAAGATCGAGAAATGCGAGAATGGGGAAGGGTTGGAATGTGCAACTTTGGATGCAGCGTTATCGCACTACGCCGGGATTTGCTGTGAGTACATGACGGGTGTCCGGGAGTGGGCTCGGGCGATTTTTTCGGACAAGCAAAAATTCGATGGCAGCGTCGAAGAAGTGTGGAAGCGCGAAGGTCGGTCTCTTTATACGTTCGGTCTGGAGATCGCCCAATATAGTGAACAGGCCGGCGTTGATTGCTATGACCTGCCGGGACAGTGTCGGTTGAAAGCGGCGCTGGCGGATATTGATCGCCTTCTTCGGAATTGGGTGATCCCTGCTCCTTCCATAGCGCCCGCCGCGCGCATTGGCCTTCCGGGTGACGTGATCGACGCCGAAAAAATCGGCAGCCGGCTCGATTCCCTCCCGCCGCTTCCGGCAGACTGGAAACCATCTGATCGTGTTCAGCGGTTGATTTTTCGTGCGCTTAGGCGCGGCGTTTGATCGCGCCCGGGTTCGTTTGTTGGAAACGGCTGGTGATGCACCGCAATGGCTGATCGCCCGATAGTTCGGCTCATACCGTCCGCTGTCGACATAGAAAGTCCGGAATACAAAGCATTTGTGCTTGGCCATTTGGTGGAACGGACGCCTTTGTTATAGAACTGTTACGCCATGACATTCCGCAGCGGATGCTGTTCAACGATGCACAACTCTGGGTATATCGGGAAGCGGATCAGGAAATCGTCGCCTTTGGAACGCTCGAAATTTCAGACCTCTACAAAAATTGGACCGCCAATCGTCTCCATCCCTATATTCCACTCCTGGCAGTGAAGCCCGATACTCAGGGGCGTGGCTACGGACGATCGGTCATTCATCACCTCATCGGCCAGGCCGCTCTCCACGTGATGTCTGATGAAACGTTGGATGACCGGCTCTTTTTAGACGTCTACGCAAGTAGCCAAAATGCAATTAAATCATATATCAAATGCGGTTTTGAGAATCTCACGGACCTCCCTGTGCACGACCCCGATTCTCGGCGTGAGTATTTCGTTATGGCCAAGCGGGTGCGAATTGTCGGAGCCAGTTTGTTTGACGCGCCCTAATGTCGCAGACCGACATGCGATGAGAGGTCAAATGGATCGAAGCCATCGAGTTTGCGGCCGACTACAAACACGTTTACAAAGGGCAGGGCGGCTATGCCGAGGACAACGAGTTCTTCGACTCGATGGCGGATATCTGAGCGCCTCGGGCGCCGTTTGCAAAGGAGAGAGCCATGGCTGAAGCATCTGTTCCATCGCCTTCGGATCGTTTGCGCGAGCATCCCGACGCGCGCTTCGGCGCGCCGCAGCACGCGTTTGATCTGGCGGCCGCCGCTGCCGAGCTTGCGCGCGAGCCGCAGGCGGGGGAATCCGGGCATCGTCAGAAGGCGCTTTACAAGCATGGCAACACCACGATTTCGCTGTTTATCTTCGAGCATCTGACGCGTTTGAAGCCGCACCGGACGCGCGGGGTGGTATCCATCCACGTGCTTTCCGGGCATCTGCGCATCACCGCCGGAGGCGTGCCGCACGATGTGCGCGGCGGGCAGTTGCTGGTGCTGGCGCCGCAGGTGGAGCACGATGTCGTCGCCCATGAACGCAGTGAGATGCTGCTGACCGTGCATCTCGAACAATCCTGATCGACGCCGCGCACGTCGCACCGCCGATGGCTCGGCCTTTCATTCGCATGGAGCCGCATGTACACGCTTCTCCGGGAAACGCCCTGGATCAAGGAATGGCAGACGCCCTGGGGAGCGTTCATCGATTCGAAGCTGCGCTGGCTCGGCGTGGAGCCCTCGGCGGAGGCCTTCATCGCGGCGTGGGATGCCGCGGATGGGCCGGGAAAATTCGACCTGGAGGCGGCGTTCGAATTCTGGCCGTATGAGCTCGAGGGGGACATCGAGACGATTGTCGAGCACGTGGCGCTGAGCGATGAAGAGCGGGCGCGGCGGATGCGCGCGAAAGTGTTCCGCGCCGATTCGCAATTGACCGGCGATCAGAAGCGCTTCCTCGCCGGGCTGGGCGAGCACCTCGAGCAGACGCATGCGCCGATGCGGATGGTCGGCGAGAACCGGTGGTTTGCGGCGTACGCCAACGATGCGGGATTTCACATCGATTCCCATCTGACTTCTCCCCTCGACATGCCCACGGAGCAGGAACTCGATGCGCACATCGCGGCAAGTCTGAGCCTGGCCTATCGGCGGATTCTCCAGACCGTCAAGGCGAACACCTGGCTGCTCGAACCGCGTCCCCGCGAGCGTCCGCTCCCGGGGGTAGAATGAATCACCGGGTCGCCGCGCGCGGCGCCGGCGATTGCGCGGTGGGCGTAACGGCGGGGGATTTGCCGGTGTTGAGGGCGGAGAGTACCTGGTCGAGATACGTTTTGAGCGCTTGCTGATCTTTGGGCAGGGGGGAGTCCGATTCGTCGAGCATCGATTGGGCCTCGCGCCAGCGTTCGGCGGCTTCGGCGGCGCGGCCCGCGCGATAGAGGGCGTCGCCCACGTGGCCGATGACTTCAGGGGATTGGCCGTCGGGCGTCGGCAAAGCGCGCTGCAGATAGCTCAGTGCGTCGGCGAATTGGCCCTGCTTGTAGAGTACCCAGCCCATGGAATCGAGGAACGCGCCGTTGCCCGGTTCCTGCTCGAGGGCCCTGGTGATCAGCGATTGCGCTTCGTCCAGGTGCGCGCCGGCGTCCGCCCAGGAGTAGCCCAGGTCGTTCGCGGCGCCGGTGTGCGTCGGCAGGATGGCCAGCACGCGCTTGAGCGTTTCTTCGGATTGGGCTTCGCGCCCCGCGCGGGAATAGAGGTGCGCGAGCTCGTACAGGCGGTCGGTGGTCGGGCCGTTGCGCTGGATGAAGGATTCGAGCTGCGCGACGGCGTCATCGCTGCGGTTGGCGTCCGCGAGCTGATGTGCGAGCAGTTCGGCGAGTGCCTCCGAGCGGGGGTTGGCGGCCGCGGCGGATTCGAGGATGCCCAGCGCTTCGTCGGGTTTCTTCTGCTGGACAAGCTCGTTGGCGGCAACCATGGCGTAACCGGGCTGATGGGGATGATCGCGGACCATGCGCTCGACGAGCGCCAGCGCCTGCGGCGTTTTGCCCTGGGCGCGATAAAGCTGGGCCAGGCCCGCGGCGAGGGCGGGGGAGGGATCGGCCGCGAGCGCGGCTTCGAGCCCGGCGGCGGCTTCCTGGGATTTTTCGTTGGCGTTGCGGGCGCGGGCCAGCGCGATCAGCACGTCCGCATCGTCGGGATGCTCAGAGGCCGCGCGCACCATCATGGTTTCGGCTTCCTGGGCGCGTCCCACCTGCGTGTACAGCGTGGCGGTCGTCACCTGGCCGAAAACGGAGGATGGCGCCGCGGCCACCAGACGTCCCAGCCAGGAGACGGCATCGGTCAGGGACTGCTGGCCGTCGGGATTTTCCGGGGAGGGCCGGCGGATGCGATCGAGAAGCGAATCGATGAGCGCTTCATAGGCCGGGGCGCACGCGGGTTGGGCCTGCAGGAGCGAGATGAGTTCGCGGTCGGACTCGGCATTCTGCCCGCGGGTGCGGTAGATGGCGGCGACGCGGAGGTGGGCGTCGGCGTCCTCGGGATATTTTTTGGCGGCGTCCTGGGCGGCGGCGAGGGCGTCGGTGAGTTTTTGCTCGCCCACGAGAAGGGTGATGTGGAGCTGCGCCGCGGCCAGCCCGGCGTGGGGCCGGGCGAGGGCCTCCTCCACGAGGCCGGCGGCGTCGGAGAAGCGGTCCTGGGAGATGAGCCAGGTGACGTAGCCGCGGCGCGCGGGGAAGAAATCGGGCTCGCTGCGGAGCGCGGCGCGGAAGGCGGCGTCGACGGCGGCGGGCGCGGCGTCGTTCGATTGGAGGGCTTCGGCGGCGAAGTAGGCGGCGAAACCGTCGCCGACATCGGCGGGGGGCGCGGCCGCCCATGCGGCGGCGGCGTCGGAATCCAGTGCGCCTGCCAGCTGCATTTCAACGCGCTCGAGGTCGGCCGGATCGGCGGCGGCGGTGGCCGCGGCGGCGCGGAGGGCCTCGGAGAATTCCGCGGGGGACTCGATGCGCGCGAGGAGGCGCCCCAGCGCGGCGAGGTCTTTCGGATTCCCTTGGGCGTAAGCGCGGAGCGCATTGAAGGCGGCGTCTTTCTGGCCGAGAGCTTCGTACGCGGCGGCGAGGACCTGCGCGCGGCGCGCGGGGGTGGCGGCGGCGACGGCGGCGCGGAGGTCCGGGATGAGCTGGTCCTGGGCGCGGGCCGCGCGATAGGCCCAGATCAGGAGCGCCAGCGCGTCGGAGGAGCCGTCCGCGTATTTGACGAAGGTCAAAGCCGTCTGTCTGGCGGCGGCGATCCCCTGCGCGGGGCCGCGCGCGTGCACCTGGGCGTTCATCAGCCGCGACGCGATGTACGGATCATCGGACTGCTGATCGAGCGCTTCCTTGAAGTGATCGGCCGCTTTCTTCCACTCGCCGATGGCCACCTCGTTCTCGGCGGCTTCGAGGTCGCCGGCCCATTGCTCTTCGAGAAGGTAGGACAGCTCGCGATCGTAGCGATACCCGGGAACCGGGAGCGCGGCTTCGGCGAGGAATTCATCAAGCGCCTGCGCGGCGGCCGCGTGATAGTGCGCATCCTGCAGGGCGCGGGCGAGGTAGAAGGAGATGAGGGGCGCCTGCGCTTCGCCGCGCGCCATGACGCGGTCGGCGTTGAGCAGGTAAAAGACGGCGCGGTCGTTGTCCTTGCGTTCGAGGTAATAGCGCCCGAGAAGATAATTGACTTCCATGTCGCCGGGAGCGATGCGGTAGGCACGCTGCAGGTAGACCGATCCGCGCGCGAGCTGGGAGGCCGCGAAGCAGACGCGGCCCATGAGGCGCAGGACGGTAAAGGCGTTGGGATCGAGCGCCAGCGATTTTTCGAGCGCATCCATCGCGGCGCTGTTGGAGCCATCCAGAAAGAGCGAGCGGCCCTGAAGGTAATACTTGACCGCCTGCGCGGGCGGATCGTGATCGGGCTGCGTGGCCGGAGCGGTGGCGGGTTGCGAGGCGGGAGCGGGGGAGGCGGAGAGATCGCCGGCGGTGAACTGCTGCACGGATTGAAGGATTTCAGCCCGGGACATTTTGGCGCGCGTGAGCGCGTCGCCGGTGAGGGGGCGGGAAGTATCGACGGCCTCGAACAGCCCACCGGCAGAGGGCTCGCTCCCAAGAAGCGGCGGCTCGGCAACGGCAACCGGCTTGGCCGGTTTGGTGGCGGCGGATTTTGCGGGCGTGGCGGCGCAGGCGGGGAAGAAGGCGGGGAGGGTGAGGAGGACGGCGGCGGTGAGGAGGGTTGCGCGGCGCGCATGGCTCGGGCGTGGGGCGGGGGCGATCGGAGGGTCGGTGTTCATGGGGTGCATCTTAGAATCCTGTCGGTTCAATCGCCAATGGGGGGCCGCGGGGGAGCTGAGGGAGCGGTGGCGGGGGGGCAAGGCGCTCGGGGTCTGGGGACGTCGGACGCGGGGGATTTTGCTGGTGATGGGAGGCGGGCGGGACATGAGTGAGCGGGTGCGGCGACGGCACACTGAAGTGTGAACTCCGGACGGGTGAGGGGGGGGGCGATGGGGACAGGCTGCGCCGCCATGGGCGGGACGCTCATGCCACGGCAACACGGGCGGGGTGTTCGCGTCACGGGAGGGGTTAAGGGCCGATGCCGCGGTGGTTGGTGGTGTACATGGGGAGGGTGGCGGTGGTTTGGGGGATGATGCGGTTGTCGAACCAGGGGATTTCGTCGGCGTTGAAGATGCTGGGAGCGGTGTCGTTGTTGGTGACGGGACCGTTGACGACGACCGGGCCGGTGACGTTGAGGGAGTTGAAGTTGAGGCCGGCCTGGGCGTAGATGCCGCCGTAGAGGGTGAGGGAGGTTCCGGACTGGGTGAAGTTTCCCACGGACACGAAGTAGACGGGGTAGCCGTCGAGGCCGACGGATTGTGCGCCGGAGGTGAATTTGACCTGTCCATCGACGATGAAGGTGCCGCCGGCGGCGTAGGTGCCGCCGATGGTGACGGTGGGGTTGACGAGGTCGCCCTTGATCCAGATGACCTTGTTTCCGCCGAGGGAATTGAAGGTGAAGGTCTGGCCGGTGGAGGTGGCGCTGACGACCTGGCCGTAGGTGGAAGCCTGGTTTCGGAGGCCTGCGAGGTCGATGGAGGGCATGGAGATGTTGGTGGGGGTGGCGACCTTGGTGGAGGCGCCGGTGACGGTGAGGTGACCGCCGCCGGTGATCTTGTTGCCGTAGTTGAGGTTACCGGTGATGGTGGAATTGGGATTGGCGGCGGCGACGGTGCCGCGGACGGCGAGGTCGCCGTTGAAGGCGGAATCCTTGACGGGGAAGTCGCCGGCGATGGTGACGGCCGGGAGGGTGGGCGGCGGCGGCGTGGGAATGGAGGCGGAGTAGGAGACGGTGTTGGAGACGGTGCCATCGGTGGCGGTGGCGGCGATATCGACGGTGGTGTCGTAGAGGGACTGGATTTCAGACTGGGACAGGACGCGGTTGAAGATGCGGATATCGTCCATGGAGCCGTTGAAGTAGTAGAGGGAATCCCAGGGTTCCTTGCCCATGACGAAGCGGCCGGTGGTGGGTCCGAGGGCGTTGGCGGGGAGCCCCGTGAGCTGGCGGTCGAACTGCCCATCGACGTAGGTTTTGATGATGTGGTTGACGGAGTCGTAGACGCCGACGACGTGATACCAGGATCCCATGACGAGGATACGTCCGCCGGTGACATCGCGGTCGAGGCGCGCGACGTTGGAGGCGTCGCGGACTTCAAATTCGACCTTGGAGTTGTAGATGCAGAGTTTGTATCCGCCGGAGACGCCGTCCTGGTTGCCGCCGATTTTCTGGTCGTAGGCGCCGGAGTTCATTTTGACCCAGGCGGAGAAGGTGAGGTCGCCGGTGAGGTTGGTGGAGCTGTTGTTGCCGCAATCGACGTAGCCATCGACGCCGTCGAGGTCGATGCAGGAACCGGAGCGGCCGTTGGGATCCCAGGTGACGCCGCCGTGGAAGGTCCCGGTGTTACCGTGGCCGGAGGAATCCGCGGTGGAGTTGCCGGCGTCCTCGTCGAATTTCCAGGCGAGTGCGGCGGTGCCGGTGTTGGAAGTGCAGGAGGCGGTGAAGGAGAAGGGGACGCCATTGATGGAGATGGAGCCGGTGAAGGGGGAGGCGGGAGCGGCGCGCCACTGGTTGTCGTGTTTGAATTTCCAGCAGGCCTGTTGGGCGGCGGATTCGGCGGCGTAGTAGGCGTCGTCGAGGCGGGGAAGGCGCCCGGCCATATTGGCCTGGACGGAGGCGGCCCAGGCGGTGGCGATGATGAGGCTTGTGAGGACGACCGCGACGATGACCATGAGCGAGAGCGCGGAGCCGCGGAGGCGGCGCGGTGGATGGAGAGGCGTGTGCTTCATAAGCGGGTTATCGGCGGGAATGGTGCGGGGCTTGGGTGGGCTTTGGAAAGATGTAAATGGCCTGAGAGGCTGGGCCCGGCGAGAGCCGCGACGCGTGCGGGAAAAATTGGAAAAATGGGCTCAACAGGTTCAGTTGGGCGGGGCGATGGGTGCGAAATGGTGTTGCGGTGGCGGGGATTATCGGTCGGAGGGTGGGATTGGGTTGGCGGAGGCGGCGCGGTGGATGGCGGCGGCAATTTGGTCGGGAGTGAGTTTCATGGGGCGGCCGACGGGGGAATCGGCGGCGTGTTCGACAGGGAGGCGGTGGCGGATGGCGGTAAGTTCGGCGGCGATGCTGAGCGCGATTTCGGGGACGGATTGGGCGCCGATGTCGAGGCCGATGGGGGCGTGGACGCGGTGGAGGAGGTGCTCGGGGATGGCTTGTGCGGCGAGGTCGGAGAGGATGGCGATGATTTTGCGTTTAGAGCCGATGAGGCCGACGTATTGGGGGGTGGTGGCGGTGGCGCGGCGGAGGATGGCGGCGAGCGCGCGGCCGTCGCCGCGATGGCCGCGGGTGACGATGACGATGTAGGTGAGATCGTCGAGGGGGATTTTGGCGAGGTGGGATTCGACGTCGGCGGTGATGCGGCGAGCGGCGGTGGGGAAGCGTTCGGGGCTGGCGAAATCGGGGCGGTCGTCGATCACGGTGACGTCGAAGCCCAGGGGCGTGGCCAGCGCGGCGAGGGCCTGGCCGACATGACCTGCGCCGGCGATGACCAGGGCGGGCGGCGGAGCGAGGCGTTCGAGGTATTGACGTGCCTGATCGCCGGCGGTGTAGGTGAAGCGGAAGGATGCGGGGCGGCGGTCGTCGATGGCGGCGGCGAGGTCGAGGAATTCGGGGGCGTCCGCGGGGGCGAGGAGGCGAACGAAAATGTCGAGGGAGCCGCCGCAGATGAGGCCATCATCCCAGCCGAGGTCGCTGTCGAGGCGGAAGGTGAAGAGCTCTCCGGGGGTGTCGGGGGAGACGGGCTGCGGGTTGGCGGCGAGGAGTTGGAGGGCGCGGCGTCGGACTTCGGCTTCGACGCAACCGCCGCCGAGGGTTCCGGCGAGTTCACCGGATGGGGAGACGAGCATTTTTGCGCCGGCGCCCTGGGGGGTGCTGCCTTTGGCGGCGACGACGACGCAGAGAGCGAGGCGTTCGCCGCGTTGAGTGCGGAGTGCGGCTTGTCGGAAGAGCGAGGCCAAGGTGCGCTCCAGGTCGGCCCTCCTCGTGCTCCCTCGTTATTCGCGGGGCCAGCCGCTATTATTCCGGCCATGAGAGAACAAAATCAACTGTTGGGTTCGCGGGCGCGGGTGAAGGCGCGGTATGCGTTGTTGCCGCAGGAGGGGATCCCGTTTTCGCGCTTGCCGGAGTGGCCGAAGGCGGAGGTGCGGGTGCTGGCGGGGCCGGCGCTGGGGGCGGGGTTTGCCGAGTATCTGATGGATTTGCCGGCGAACGGGGTGGGGACGCACGAGGCGGATGGGGAGATCGAGTTTTTCGTGTATGTGGTGTCCGGGTCGGTGGCGCTGACGATCGGCGAGCGGAAGCACACGCTGGGCGAGGGGGGGTTTGCGCTGATTCCGCCGGATGCGTCGTTTCGGGCGGTGGCGCGGCGGAAGACGCAGGTGCTGCTGGTGCGGAAGCGGTATGAGGCGGCGGCGGGCATTGAGATGTTCGCTCCGCTGGTGGGGAATCAGAAGGATGTGGCGGGGAGCGCGTTTCACGGGGATGCGGGGGCGCGGTTGCAGGTGCTGATCCCCGACGAGATGCAGTATGACCTGGCGATGAACATTTTTACCTTCGAGGTGGGGCACTCGCTGCCGGTGACGGAGACGCACGTGATGGAGCACGGGCTGTATGTGCTGGAGGGCAAGGGGGTGTATTACCTGGATGACACGTGGATGGAGGTGGAGGCGACGGACTTTATCTGGATGGGGCCGTTCTGTCCGCAGAGTTATTATGCGACGGGGCCGGTGGCGTCGCGGTATGTGTATTACAAGAATGTGAATCGGGAGATTGGGGTGTGAGGGGTAGAGAAAAGACGAAAGACGAAAGACGAAAGCCGAGAGACGAAAGACAGGAGGGATGATATGGAGCGGATTTATCGGGATGGGGATGTGTCGTTGGAGCCGCTGAAGGGGAAGGTGCTG
This sequence comes from Phycisphaerae bacterium, assembly GCA_035548175.1. Taxonomy (GTDB): domain Bacteria; phylum Planctomycetota; class Phycisphaerae; order WQYP01; family WQYP01; genus CALCHA01. Next base: position 19,425 of record DASZTO010000056.1, read on the forward strand.
GCGGTGATTGGGTATGGGATACAGGGCAAGGCGCAGGCGGCCAATGCGCGGGATTCGGGGTGCAAGGTGATCGTGGGGACGCGGCCGGCTTCGGAATCGAAGTCGCGGGAGCAGGCGGCGGCGGATGGGTTTGAGGCGATGGACATCGGAGAGGCGACGAAGCGGGCGGATGTGCTGCTGATCGAGCTGGCGGATCCGGTGCAGCCCTCGATTTACAGGAAGGACATTGGGCCGAACCTGAGGGCGGGGCAGACGTTGTGCTTTTGTCATGGGTTTTCGATTTTGTATGGGTCGATCGTTCCGCCGAAGGATGTGAACGTGGTGTTGTACGTCCCGAACGCGCCCGGAGCGTTTGTGCGGGCGAAGTATGAGAAGGGCGAAGGGGTGTATGGGTGCGTGAGCGTGGATCACGACGCGACGGGGAATGCGAAGGAGATCGTGCTGGCGATATCGAAGGCGGTGGGATCGACGCGTGCGGGGGTCGTGGAGATGACGTTTCAGCACGAGACGGAGGGGGATAATTTTGAGGAGCAGATTTTGTATGGGGGCGCGATTGCGCTGATGCGGGCGTGTTTCAATGTGATGGTGGAGAACGGGTATCCGCCGAGCTTTGCGTATGCGAAGGCGATCCGGAGTTTGCGGAGCGTGATCGATGTGATGGACGAGAAGGGGATCGAGGAATATCTGACGAAGGGATGCAGCCGGACGTGCGAGTTTGCGGTGCGGACGCGGGGTCCGCGGGTGATCGATGAGGGGGAGATTCGGAAGATATTTGCGGAGACGGAGGCGGGGGTATTTGCGCGGGACTGGATGCAGGAGTTTGCGCTCGGGATGCCGCAGTTGCATCGCTTGAGGCGCACGGCGGCGGAGAGCGCGATGGAGAAGATGGGGCGGGAGTGGAGGAAGGAGTTTGGGAAGTGAGTTGATGGGCGGATGGTATAATCCATGGGTCTCCTGGAGATCGTGCGATGCAGAGAATTCACATCATCAGCGGCCGGTTGGTTGGTCCGACGCAGGTGGAGCTGGACGAGCCGGCGGGGGAGGTCACGACGAGCGTCCAAGTGCTGGTGAAACCGCTCGGGGGGACTCGAGAGGAGGGGAGGCAATCGTTTGCGGAATTTCTCCGTGGATTACCGGCGGGGACTCGTTCACGGGAAGAGATTGACGAGCAGATTCGTGCGGAACGGGATGCGTGGGGAGACTGCTAGTGCGCCTTTACCTGGACGCGTGTGCGATCATTTATTTGATTGAAGGCCACGCGCAATTTCGCGCCGCGGTGGCATCCTTTCTTGGACCTGTTTGTGACCGGCGACGCTAAGTTGGGGCGCTGCCCGGGTCTGCGCGTGGTTGTTCTTTAGCCTGAAAATTCGCGGTCAAACATGATAATCCATGCTGATAGAATCGCCGCCGATATTGAAGTGATCGGGGCGTGTTCGGAATGTCCGGTGGTGGATGGACATTCGCGGCCGACGTTTTCGGGGGCGTGGGGGAAGGCGCGGGCGTATGTGGTGGGGGAATTGGAGCGGGCGGGGTGCGTGGTGCGGGTGGATGCGGCGGGGAATCTGCATGGGCGGCAGGGGGGGGGTGGGTGGGGGGAGAAGGTGTTTTTGTCGGGGTCGCATCTGGATTCTGTGCCGACGGGGGGAAAGTTTGATGGGGTGGTGGGGGTGGCGGCGCCGCTGGAGATTTTGCGGGCGGCGCATGAGGCGGGGGAGCGGGTGGGGCTGGAGCTGGTGGTGTTTGCGGAGGAGGAGGGGACGACGTTCAATCTGGGGATGCTGGGATCGCGGGCGTGGGTGGGGACGCTGTCGGGGGAGGAGCTTGGGGGGTTGAAGAATAAGCAGGGGCAGTCTTACCTGGAGGCGGGCGCGGCGTTTGGTGTCGATCCTGCGCGGCTGGCTGGGGAGCGTTTTGATCCGGCGGGTTATCGGGGATTCATCGAGGTGCATGTGGAGCAGGGAGTGGGTTTGTGGGAGGCGAACGCGCCGGTGGCGCTAGTGACGGCGATCAATGGGCGGCGGCAGTATGCGGTGACGCTGACGGGCGATGCGAACCATGCGGGCTCGACGAAGATGGGGCACCGGCGGGATGCGCTGGCGGCGGCGGCGGAGATGGTGGGGGCGCTGGAGGTGCTGGCGCATGATCTGGATCGGCGGCAGGATCATACGGTGATCACGGTGGGGCGGCTGATGGTCGAGCCCAATGCGTTGAACGTGATTGCGGGGCGGGTGCATTTTTACATCGATCTGCGGGCGCGCAGTGATGCGATGCTGTCGGAGGGGGACAGGTTGATTCGCGCGGAGGTGAAGCGGATCGCGCATCGGCGGCGGATGGGCTGGGCGGTGGAGCAGACGGAGGAGCTGCCGGCGATGGCCATGGACGCGGCCTTGTGCGGTCGGCTGCGGGAGGCGGCGGAGCGTCTGGGGGTGGTGATGCCGGAGGCGGCGTCGGGGGCGTTGCATGATGCGGCGATTTTGGCGCCGTTCCTTCCCACGGCCATGCTCTTCGTCGCCAGCAAAGACGGTGTTTCGCATAACCCCGGGGAATATTCGCGCATCGAGGAGATCGCGGCGGCGACGAGCATCCTCGCCGAGGCGGTGCGCGCATGATCGCGCTGGCGGCGCTGAACGCATTGGACCGAGCGGGCTTCACGGCGGCGGTGGGGCATGTGTTTGAGCATTCGTCGTGGATTGCCGAGCGGGTGTGGCGGGAGCGGCAAGCGTGCGGGAGAAAGCCGTTTGAGTCGGTCGAGGAACTGCATGCGGCGATGATGCAGATCGTGCATGCGGCGAGCGAGGAGGAGCGGCTGGGGTTATTGCGGGCGCATCCGGATCTGGTGGGGCGGCTGGCGCGCGAGGGGCGGTTGACGGCGGAATCGACGGCGGAACAGCGGGCGGCGGGATTGGGAGCGGTGAGCGCGGACGAGGCGGCGGCGTTCGAGCGGTACAATGCGGCGTATCGGGAGAAGTTTGGATTTCCGTTTATTGTTTGTGCGCGGGAGAACAGGAAAGAGGCGATCCTGGCGGCGTTCCTGGTGCGGCTGCAGAACGGGTGGGAGGTGGAAATGGCGGCGGCGCTTGCGGAGGTGGCGAAGATCGCGATGCTGCGGCTGCGGGACACGGTTCGCTGACCGATTTGCGAGGCACGGATGCTTCAGGCTGCTTCCCTTCCGCTGGCGGCGTTTTCGGCCATCGACTGGTCGATCGTCGGGGGGTACTTCACGGCGATCTGCGCGGTGGGGGTGGTGATTGCGCGGCGGGAGAAATCGGCGGCGGCGGCGAGTTATTTCCTCGGGGGGAGGAGTTTGCCGGCGTGGGCGGTGTCGATCTCTCTGGTGGCGACGATGCTGTCGACGGCGACGTTCGTCGGCGTTCCGGATGCATCGTTCGCGGGGGATTTGTCTTATTTATCGCTGTCGCTGGGGGGAATCATTGCGGTGTTTGTGGTGGCGTGGTTTTTCGTGCCCCCGTTGTATGCCGCGGGAACGGTGACGATTTACGGTTTTTTGTCGCAGCGTTTTGGCGAGCCGGCGCGGATTGCGGTGTCGGCGGCGTTCATTCTGGGGCGGATGCTGTCTTCGGGGGCGCGGCTGTTTCTGGCGGCGATTCCGTTGTGCCTGCTGCTGTTTGGGCCGAAGTTTCCGACGGCGGGGCAGCTCGTGGCGGCGATCCTGCTGATCAGCGCGGTGGGCACGTTTTACACGACGCTGGGGGGCGTGCGGGCGGTGGTGTGGGTGGATGTGATCCAGTTCGCGCTGGTGGTGGCGACGGCGGCGATCTCGATCGTGCTGCTGCTGGGGCGGCTCCACATGCCGGTGTCGGAGATCATCAGGACGCTGGCGCACAGCGCATCTTCGCCCAACGCGTCGGCGGCGACAGCGCCTTCGAAGCTGCATCTGCTGGATTTTTCCACCGATTTTGCCAAGCCTTACACGCTGCTGGCGGCGACGTTCGCGGTGAGCTTCGTGAACATCGCGGCGTTCGGCACGGACCAGGATCTGGCGCAACGGTTTTTGATCACCAAATCCGCGCGCGGGGGGGCGATGTCGGTGATCGCGTCGCAGTTCATCGGCATGGTGGTGGTGTCGCTGTTTTTGATCCTGGGACTGCTGCTGTATCTGTTTTATCAGCGTGCGGGCGGAGCGCACGGGACGGCGCCGGCGGGCGGGCATTCGGTCTATCCGTGGTTCCTGCTTAACGAGTTGCCGACGGGATTGGCGGGGCTGGCACTGGCGGGATTTTTCGCGGTGGCGCAGGGGTCGCTGGATTCGGCGATGAACGCTCTGGCGTCGAGCATCGTGGCGGATGTGTGGCAGCCGCTGGCTAAGGCGCGGGCCGTGGCGAAGGGCCGGATGTGGCAGGAGACGGGCGAGGGCTGGGGCGACGGGGCAGTGCTGCAATACGCCAGACCCAAGCCATTCAAAGGCGCGCATGAGGGCGAGGCGTCGAAGTGGACGGTGGCGCTTACTGGCGTGGGTCTGTCGCTGTTCGCCATTGGATGCGCGCTGGTCTACAACCCGGCGCATCACACGTTGCTGGATTTTGTGCAGGGGCTGATGAGTTATGCGTATTCGGGAATGCTTGGCGTGTTTGCGACGGCGCTCTTTACGCGGCGGGGGAGCGCGTGGTCGGTGATCGCCGCGCTGGTGGTCGGTGCGGCGGTGGTGGCGCTGCTGCAGGATTCAGTGCTGGGGGTGTGGACGAAGGTGCTTTTCGGGCGGCAGATAGTTCTGGCGTGGCCCTGGTGGATGCCGGTGGCCTCGACGATTGCTTTTGTCGTGTGCCTGCTGGGGCGCAGACCCCAAAAAGCGGACGCAGTGGATACCCTAACAAATACTTGACGAAATCGGAGCCTGTGCATAAAATGATGCCTCCAGGCCAGCAGGTGCGTCCGGGAGAACGGGCGGCTACACTCCCAAGCGGTGGGCGGGGGGGGAGCGGGTTTGGCGGCTTTTGGATTTGGGCGGCGATGATTGTTCGGTTGTCGGGTCGGCTGGATTACGTGGGGGAGGAGTGCGTGCACGTGACGATCGGGGAGATGACGCACGAGCTGCTGGTGCCGGCGGCGGACATTCCGTTTTTGCAGACGAAGGTGGGGCAGGCGGTGTCGTTTTTCACGCTGCAGTATATTGAGGGGAATCCGTCGTTTGGGTCGCTGGCGCCCAAGATGCTGGGATTTTTGCGGGCCGATGACAAGGATTTTTTCGATCTGTTCACGACGGTGAAGGGGATCGGGACGAAGAAGGCGCTCAAGGCGTTTGCGATTCCGGTGAGCCAGATCGCGGCGGCCATTGCGCTGAAGGACACGCGGAAGCTGTCGAGTTTGCCGCAGATCGGGAAGCGTGCGGCGGAGCAGATCATCGCGGAGCTGCACGGGAAGGTGGAGCGGTTTGCGGTGGGGGCGTCGGCGGCGGCGCCGGTGGCGGCGTTGCCGGACCATGAGCAGCAGGCGATCGAGGTGCTGGTGCGGCTGGGGGAGCGGCGTGTGGATGCGGAGAACTGGGTGCATCGGGCGGCGACGGCGGATCCTTCGCTGACCGATGCGCAGAAGATCATTCAGGCGGTGTATCGTTTGAAGGCGGGAATAAAATAGGCGGCAGGATGAACCAACGCGTCGAATATTTCCGCCCACGAGGCGCATCGTGCGACCAGGGCTCGTGCGCGCTTTCCGCTTTCCCCCTCGTTGTCCCAATTACCAATTACCAATTAGTAGTTACTAACCTCCAGGATTTCCATGTCTCGTGAACGTATTGTTTCCGGCGATGAGCAGCCCGAGGATGAGGGGCGGGGCGGGGGGGGGGACGCGTTTAATCCGGCGCTGCGGCCGCGGAAGATCGATGAATACATCGGGCAGCCGGATTTGATTGAGAAGATACGGATCGCGGTGGGGGCGGCGAAGAAGCGTGGGGAGCCGATGGAGCATGTGTTGCTGTCGGGACCGCCGGGGCTGGGCAAGACGACGCTGGCGCACATTATTGCGGACGAGATGAACGGGACGCCGCCGAAGATCACGTCGGGTCCGGCGCTGGTGAAGCCGGCGGATCTGGTGGGGATATTGACGAATTTGAAGGGGGGGGACGTGCTGTTCATCGATGAGATTCACCGGATGCCGCACGTGGTGGAGGAGTATTTGTATCCGGGGATGGAGAATTTTTCGATTGATGTGGTGATGGATTCGGGGCCGCACGCGCAGGTGATGAACATACCGTTGCAGCCGTTCACGTTGATCGGGGCGACGACGCGGACGGGTCTGATTTCGGGGCCGATGCGGTCGCGGTTTGGGATTGCGCATCACCTGCGGTTTTACACGCCCGAGGAATTGCTGCAGATCGTGGAGCGGTCGGCGGCGCTGCTCAAGTTGCCGGCGGAGAAGGAGGCGTTGCGGCAGATTGCGGGGCGGTCGCGCGGGACGCCGCGGGTGGCGAACCGGTTGCTGCGGCGGGTGCGGGATTTTACGATCGTGCGGTCGGAGGGGAAGTTGACGCCGGCGGTGCTGAATGATGCGTTGGCGCTGGAAGGGATCGATGCTTTGGGGCTGGATCCGCTGGACCGGCGATTTCTGGGGGTGATGGCGCGGGATTATGAGGGCGGGCCGGTGGGGATCGACGCGATGGCGGCGACGATGGGGGAGGAGCGGGACACGCTGGAGGATGTGGTGGAGCCGTTTTTGCTGCAGATCGGTTTCATCCGGCGGACGCCCAAGGGGCGACAGATGACGGCGGCGGCGTACGGGCATCTGGGGCTGACGATGCCAGGGGGAGCGTCTGAGGAGGCGGACCCCCCTTTATTCACGTGAGCGGCGCGGTGGTTTTGGCCTTGGGCGGTCTAACACCCACGTGGCAGGCGCTGTGAGGCCTAATGCATGAATAATCATCATTACATGAGGCTTATTTGACGCAACTGATGTGTTTTAGTAAGGTGGGGACATGGGTAAGAGGAAGCAGGAACCTCCATGGCGGCCCAAGAGTACGGATTACCAGCGCGTCCTGCTCGACGAGCAGAATCCCTGGCGGACGACGGGAGAGGTGCCCACTGAGTTGGCACCGGCGGTTGAGCGTCCGCTGGCGAGGTATTTGGGCGAGCACCTGAGAGATCAGCGATTGAAGCGGTTCCAGGTAATCCTTGGGCCCCGGCGGGTGGGAAAGAGCACCTCGATGTACCAGACGGTGCGGCGGATGCTGAAGGCAGGTGTGCCGCGGACGCGGTTGTGGTGGTTGCGGATGGACCATCCGCTCTTGATGGAGTTGCCGCTGGGGGAGTTGGCGAAGATGGCGATTCGGTCGACGGGCGCGACGCCGGAGAAGCCCGTCTTTTTATTTCTCGATGAGCTGACTTACGCAGATAAATGGGATCTTTGGCTGAAGACGTTTTTTGATGATGCCTGGCCGGTGCAGGTAGCGGGAACATCGAGTTCCACGGCCGCGTTGCGGGATCGGCGGCTGGAGAGCGGGGTGGGGCGGTGGGAGGAGCAGTACCTTGCGCCGTATATGTTCGGCGAATACCTGGAACTGCTGGGGATAGGCCATGCGCGTCTGGAGGCGCGGGAGAGCCTTTGGCAAACGTTGACGGAGGCGATTTCGAGCCACACGGATGCGGGACTTTTAGGTGAGCCCCGGCGAAGATTCCTGCTGCTGGGGGGCTTTCCGGAGTTGCTGATCTCGACGAAGGACCGTCCCCCGGACGACATATCGGCGCTGCTGCAGTCTCAGCGAATCCTGCGCACGGACGCGGTAGAGCGGGCTGTTTACAAGGATATTCCGCAAGCGTTCAAGATTGACAATCCGTTGGCCTTGGAACGTGTGCTGTACACGTTGGCGGGGCAGGTTTCGGGGATCATTTCACCGCAGTCGATTTGTGCAAATCTGGGCGGGTTATCGCAGGCAACGTTCGAGCGGTATCTGGGGTATCTGGAGCGAGCGTTCCTGGTGTTCACGGTGCCAAACTATTCGGGCAGTGAAAAGTCGGTGCAGAAGCGGGGGCGCCGGCTTTACTTTGTGGATGGCGCGGTACGGAATGCGGCGTTACAGCGGGGAATCGCACCGCTAACGGATGCACCCGAGATGGGCCTCTTGATGGAAAATCTGGTGGCAGGGCATCTCTATGCGCTGAGCCAGCAGAGTCAGGTTCGCTTGTATCATTGGCGGGATGGAAACGATGAAGTGGATCTGGTGTACGACCATCCCGAACAGCCGATAGCTTTCGAGGTCTCGTCGTCGCACGCGCACAAGCGTGATGGCATCAGGGCGTTTATGGAGCGATTCCCCCGTTTCGCCGGACGGTGCTTTATTGTGCATCCAAACGGAGCGGCGATCGCGCCCGAGGATAGTTCGGATGGGATCGGGGCCCTGCCCGTGGATCTGCTCCTGCTTGCCAGCGGCGCCCATGCCGAGCGGGAACTGGAGAAGCGGATGCGCGGCGAGGGGCACGATTCCCCGGGATTGCCGTTGTGGGGAAATTTTTCCGACAGTGCTGGCTGAGCGGGGATTGGGGCTTGGCTGTAAGCGGCCGCTGAGGGCAAGAGATTCAATATTTTTATTGATTCCTTGAATAAGTTAATGTATCCATTGAAATTGTTAATAGCGGGAGGTGCGGTGTGAAGTCGGTGGTGACGCGGTGTCCGATCTGCACGGGGGATCTGGTGATCAGCCGGCTTTCGTGCGCGCATTGCCAGACGACGATCGAGACGGGGGTGGCGTTTCCGGCGTTGATGCGGTTGCCGGGGGATTTGCAGCGGTTCGTGCTGGTGTTTCTGGCGTGTCGGGGGAACATCCGGGATGTGGAGAAGGCGCTGGGGATTTCGTATCCAACGGTGTGCAAGCGGCTGGATCTGGTGAATGAGTTGCTGGGGAAACCGCGGGAGGTCAAGGGCGGTGAGCGGGAGCAGGCGGCGGCGCCGCGGGCGGCGGTTCTGGAGCGGCTGGAGCGCGGCGAGATCAATGCGAAGCAGGCGGCGGCGCTGTTGAAAGGGAGGTGAGGCGTGATCGTGGAATTTCGGACGGTGGTCACCGGCGTCGGGCTGGTGGTGGTGCTGGCGTATGTGGCTTACAGCGTTTGGCTGCAGACGGAGTGGTGGGAATCGCTGATCCTGACGGCGGCGGCGGGCGCGGCGGCGACGGTGAAAGCCGGCGCGTTCGGCGAGCAGTTGGTCCATGCGCAGGTGAATGTGCCGGGGTATTCGCATCTGGCGGCGGGATGGATCACGGTGATCGGGTCTGACGTGGCGATTCTGCTGGGGGTGGGATGGCTGTGGCGTTTGTACGCGGCGTGGATTCTGGGGCGGATGAGCGGGCCGGAAAATATGGCGGACATGCGGGGGATTCGGGCGTGGCTGGGCCCGGCAAACATGCTGATGCTGCTGATGTTCGCGGGGGCGGCGTGGGTGGGGCTGGGGTGGCCGTTCTGGCTGACGGCGATCTGCGGCGTGGCGGCGCTGGCGGCGTATCCGGTGGTGCATGCGATGGCGGCGGGCGAGGGGGCGGAGGTTTTGGATCCGCTGGCAGAGGAACGGCGGCGGGTGCTGACGCTGGTGGAGATGGGGAAGATTTCGGGGGAGGATGCGGCGGAGCTGATTGCGGCGCTGGGGCCCGCGCCGGCGCGGGCGCGACGGACGGGGCGCGGGTTTTCGGTGGGCCGGCGGCTGATGACGGTGGGGGCGTTGCTGATGGTGGCGGCGTTTTTCCTGCCGTGGTTCGATATACCGGTGTCGGAGGTGATGCGGTTCACGGCGGCGGCGGCGGGCGGGATGTCGTGGCCGGCGACGTTGCCGCCGGTGGGGCGGCTGGAGGTTCATGCGGGGGATGTCGCGCATGGGATGGGGTGGTCGATTCTGGCGCTGGGGGCGTTGCCCGCGTTGTTGCCGTGGGTGTGGCCGGCGGAGGAGGAGAATGCGGCGGCGCAGCGGGGGATGACGCTGGCGGGGCTCGCGGTGGGGTCGCTGATGTTGCTGTACCTTTTTGCGGAGGGCAGTGCGGCGGCGGCGGCGGGGGTGTACCTGGCGCTGGGGGCGTACGGGGTGGTGTGGGCGGGGGCGGTTCGGCAGTTTGTGAAGCCGGCGCCGGGTGCGGCGGCGGCGCTGGCGTGAGCGACCGTGGGGGAAAACGGGAAAGTGAGCTGCAGCGGTGAAGAGTGCGGGGGGAATCCGCTACAATTCTGCGGCTTAGAGCCCCGAGGAGTAGCTGATGGCGACGCGGTTTTACAACACGTTGGCGCATGGGATTGAGGAATTTGTGCCGCTGGCGGCGGGGCCGGATAAGGGGGATCCGCTGCGCGGGGCGGTGGTGTTGATGTATACGTGCGGGCCGACGGTTTATGATTTTGCGCACATCGGGAATTTCCGGGCGTTTTTGTTTGCGGACGTGCTGCGGCGGTTTCTGGAGTTTCGGGGGGCGACGGTGCGGCAGGTCATGAACATGACCGATGTGGGGCACATGACGGATGATTCGCATGCGGATGCGGGGGGCGAGGACAAGATGGAGTTGGCGCAGAAACGGATGAAGGAATCGAAGAAGCAGGGGAAGGCGGCGGTGGAGAATCCGGAGGATCCATACCAGGTGGCGCAGTATTTTGTGGATGCGTTTCTGGCGGATGCGCGGGCGCTGCAGGTGGAGGTGGTGCGGGATTTTGATGCGGCGAGCGCGGAGGAGAAGGGAAAAATCATGCCGCGGCCGACGGAGTTTATTGGGCCATTCGTGAAGATGATCGAGACGCTGATTGCCAATGGGCATGCGTATGTGGGGACGGATGGGGTGGTGTATTACGCGGTGAATTCGTTTCCGGGGTATGGGAAGCTGTCGGGGAATTCGGTGGAGAAGTTGTCGCACGGGGCGGGCGGGCGGACGGCGGAATCGGCGGCGAAGCGGCATCCGGCGGATTTCTTTTTGTGGAAGCCGGACGCGAAACATGTGATGCGGTGGGCGAGCCCGTGGGGCGAGGGGTATCCGGGGTGGCACATTGAATGCAGCGCGATGGCGACGGGATTGCTGGGGCCGTCGATCGACATTCATACGGGGGGCGAGGACAACATTTTTCCGCATCATGAGTGCGAGATCGCGCAGAGCGAGGCGGCGACGGGGCAGAAGTTCGCGCGCTTCTGGATGCACACGCGGCACCTGATGGTGAACGGGGAGAAGATGTCGAAGTCGAAGGGGAATTTTTTTACGATCCGCGACCTGGTGGGGAAGGGATATGACCCGCTGGTGATTCGGCTGGCGCTGATTGCGGCGCGGTATCGAGAGTCGATGGATTTTTCGCTGAAGGGTTTGCAGGAGGCGGCATCGGCGCTGACGACGCTGCGCGACTTGGCGGAGAAATTGCAGACGACGGTGGCGAGCGTGGATGAGGCGGCGGGGGAGGCGGCGCGGGAGTCGGATCTGCTGGAGCCGGAGCGGGGGATGATCAAGGAATTTGGGGAGGCGCTGGATGATGATTTGAACATGGCGGGGGCGCTGGCGGCGGTGTTTGTGTGGGCGGGGCCGTTGGTGAAACAGAAGAAGGTGGCGTATCGGGAGGCGCGTTCGGGGCTGGAGGCGCTGAAGCGTGTGGATCATGTGCTGGGGGTGATTTTTCCGCCGCTGCGGCCGCTGGGGGAGGAGGTGCGCGGGCGGGTGGAGGCGTTGATGCGGGAGCGGAACGCGGCGCGGGCGGCGAAGGAGTGGGGGAAGTCGGATGCGCTGCGGGCGGAGCTGGCGGGGTTGAATGTGGAGGTGAAGGATGCGGCGGGGGGATCGACGTGGCGGGTGCGGTTGGCGCCGGCGGGGTGAGGGCGTGGCGAGGCGAACGGGATACAAAACCACGGAGCACACGGAGGGCACGGAGAAAGGACGTTGAGGGTATCTCCGTGTGCTCCGTGAACTCCGTGGTTGATTTGAAAGTGCATATGGTGGTGTGAGGGTTTGGCGTGGATGTGATTGGGTCAGCGAATGCGGGGTCGCCGTTTGCGAATAATTTGAGTTTTCCGCTGGTGGCGACGTTGGCGGTGGGGGTGGCGGCGCTGCTGGCGTTTGTGCTGATACGGACGGCGCGGGTGCGGCGGCATCCGCAGGCGGGGCCGATCATCGCGATCGGGTTGCTGTGGGCGTTTTTGTCGGCGGGGTCGGTGGTGTGGTATGTGATTGAGCAGACGAAGTGGGCGTCGGAGGAATCGCTGCGGCTGGGGACGGGGTATATCGATCCGGGCGTGCCGGGGGCGGATGCGCCGGGGGCGCCGGCGGCGTTGTGGTTTTTTCTGGGATTGGCGTATGCGGGGCTGGTGGTGTGGGCGGTATCGCACCGGCGGCGGCCGCCGTATGAGTGATGGAGGCTGGGGCGGCGAGAGAATTTGATCGAACCGGGAAAGATTTATCAGGGGGATGGGGAAGAGGCGGGGTTAGCGGGTGCAGGTGATGGCGGTGAAGCGGGGTAGGTGAGGTGGACATCGGTGTCGCCGGCGTTGGATTTGTGACTGGTCCCGGGGGTGACGTGAACGGAGGGGAGGGAGATGAGGGCGGAGGATTTTTCGGGGACGGGGAAGGAGAAGTGGCCATTGGCGTCGGTTTTGGTTTCAGCGGCGCCGGTGGCGGCGCCGTTCATGGCGACGGTGATGTTGGGGGCGGGGTTACCGGTGGAATCGACGACGGTGCCGGCAATCTGGGCGGTGCGTGGGTAGAGGACGATGGTGGTGTCGTAGGGGTCGCCGTGGGGGAATTGGTGGATTTGCTGGGAGGAGACGCCGAAGCCGGGGGCCTGGGCTTCGATTGTGTAGGCGCCGTCGAGGGGGAGCTTGTCGATGTGGACGGTGGCGGCGGAGTCGGCGGGGTGGGGCGCGCTGCTGGTGGCGTGGTTGCCGAGCGTGGTGGTGAGGACGAGGGAGGCGGTGGGGACGGGGTGGAGGGATTCGTCGACGATGGTGACGGAGAGGTTGAAGGTGGCGTTTTTCTGGAGGTGGATGGTGAGGGGCTGGTCCTGGGGGACGGTGATGGGGTCGACGGTGTTTAGTCCATTGGCGGCGACGTGGAGGAGGGCGCCGGGATTGGCGTGGAGGTGGAATTTGCCGTCTTTGTCGGCGGTGGCGAATTTGCGGCCGCCGGCGGTGATGGTGGCGCCGGGGACCGGTTTATTGTCGGGGCCGAGGATAGCGCCTTCGACGAGAGGAGCGGGGTCGGGGGGGAGGTTGAAGGTGATGTCGGGGGTTTGGCCTTCGGTGAGGGTGAGGGTTTTCATGCCCTGCTGGGGGAGGGGGAGGTAATCGTCGGGGATGGTCTGGACGAAGAGGGTCTGTTCACCGGGGGGAAGGCGGAACTGGAAGCGGCCTTGGGCGTCGGAAATGCGGCGGTAGACGGGCCCGGCGCGGCGGGGGCGGGCGGAGCCGTAAGCACCGATGGGGACGCCGGCGACGGGTTGGCCGGTTTGTTCATCGAGAACTTGCCCGCGGATGAGAGCGCCGCGGGAGAGATGGAGATCGGCTGTCGTCTGGCCGCCGGTGGTGAGGGGAATGGTGAGGGCGGGGGCGACGAAGTCGAGGGGTTTGTCGTCGGGTTGGTTGAGGGAGAGGGAGTAGTTGCCGGGGGGGAGGCGGGAGATGGTGAAATCGCCCTGGGCGTCGGTGGTGGCAGCGCCGGAGCTGCCGGTGGGATTGGCGTCCTGGGCCAGGAGGGTGATGCCGGGGAGGGGCTGGTGGGTTTCGGGGTTGAGCAGGCGGCCGGAGATGGCGGCGGCGGGGAGGAGTTTGGGGAGGGTGATGCGGATGAGGGCCGGGTCGCCTTGAAGCGGGGCCTGGAACACGGGGGCGATGTGGGCGAAGCGGGGGTCGTCGATGTCGAAGCGGACGGTGGCGGCAGCGGGGAGGCCGTGGAAGAGGGCGTGGCCGGCGGCGTCGGTGGTGAGGGCAAGTTTTTGGGAGAGGGAATCGGGCAGGGAGACGAGGGGGCCGATGGGGCCTTGAGGGGAGGGGAAGATGATGAAGGTTGGACGGACGGGGATGTTGGCGGCGGGGGAGCCGTCGGGGAGTTGGAGGGAGACCTGGACGTCGATGGCGGGGGCGAGGTGGAGGGAGAGGGGCGCATCGTATGGAGCGGGGACGGGGGAGGTGAAGCCGACGTTGGCGAGGGCGGCGAAAATTTCTCTGGGGTCGGAGGTGGCCGGGAGGGAGAAATGGCCGGTGGAGGAGGTGGTGGTGGAGGCGAGGAGGGGCTGGTTGGGGGCGGGGCCGAGGAGGAAGACGGTGGCGTTGGGGACGGGGGTGTTGCTGGGGGAGAGGAGTTGGCCGGTGGTGGTGGGAGTGGGTTGGGTGGTGGGGGCGGTCTGGGCGTGGGCGAGGGGGAGGAGTAAGGGGAGGGTGATGGCGGCGAGGGTGAGGAGGATGGCGGTGAGGGGGATGGGGCGCGATTTGAGAGGGAGCGGACTTACGAGTCGGCGGATGCGGTGGAGGAGGTTGGGGGTGGTGGCGGCGAGGGAGAGGCGGGGGGGGTGCGGGGGGCGGGATTCTTCGAGGGAGAGGAGGGCGTGGGCGTAGAGGGTGGGGTTGCCGCAGGTGGCGGCGGCGAGGTCGTCGCAGGCGAGTTCGCGTTCGGTGCGGATGTGGCGGGAGAGCCACCAGGCGGCGGGGTGGTAGAAGAGGAGGGTGTCGAGGAGGGTTTGGAGGAGGTTGAGGAGGTAATCGTGGCGGCGGATGTGGGCGAGTTCGTGGGCGAGGATGGCTTCGAGGTGGTCGGGAGGAAGTTGGAGGAGGGTGGCGGCGGGGACGAGGATGAGGGGGCGGAGGTGGCCGAGGGCCATGGGGGTGGGGATGAGGGTGGTGGTGGCGAGGGCGAGGGGGCGGGAGAGGCGGAGTCGGGCGGCGAGGGAGGCGAGGCGGTTTTGGAGGAGGAGAGGGGCGGGGGTGGAGAGGGAGCGGAGGCGGAGGAGGGCGATCCAGGCGCCGAGGTTGCGGAGGGAGAGGAGGAGAATGCCGAGGAGCCAGAGGGTGACGGCGAGTGGGGGGAGGAGGGGGGCGAGGCGATGCGCGATCGGAACGGCGGGGGGAATGGATGGGCTGGCGGGAAGTTGTGGTGTAACGGGCGAGGGGAATGCCGGGGAGTTCGCGGGATGCGCGAGATGCAGCGGCGCGGGAAGGGAGGTGGGAGTTGTTACGGAAACGGCGGTTGAAGCGGAAGAAGTGGCGGGCGTTTCGGGGGCGAGGGCGAGGAAGGTGATGATGAGGGCGAGGGGCATGAGGGTGTAGGCGGCGGAGGCGAGGAGGTAGCGGGCGGCGGCGGAGCGGTGGGCGGCGAGTTGGAGGAGGATGGCGGCGAGGAGGGCGATGGCGGCGAGTTGCCAGAGGGAGTGGAGGAGGGTCCATCCGAGACGGTTGATGAGCGGGGAGGTGAGGAGGGAGTGGAGGGTGTCAGTCATGGCGTTCTCCCGGGCGTTTGTGCTGCGTGAGGAGTTTGCGGATTTCGGCGAGTTCCTGCGGAGGGACGCGGCGGGCGTCGAGGGCGCGCATGACGAGGTTCATGGCGGAGCCGCCAAAGCCGCGCTGGATGAGATCGTCGAGGAGGTGAAGCTGGGTTTGTTCCTGGGGCTGGGCGGGGGAGTAGATCTGGGGGCGTTGGGAGTCGTCTTTGAGGAGGAGGCCTTTGTCGGTCATGACCTGGATCATTTTGAGGGTGGTGGAGTAGCCGGCGTCGGGGCGGTGTGGGAGGAGTGCGTTGTGGACCTGTCGTACGGAGGCGGGGCCGATGTTCCAGAGGACGCGGAGGATGGCGAGTTCGACGTCGGTGGGGATGGGGGAGGGGGGGCGGGGCATGGGGGCCTCGGGAAAGATGAAAGACGAAAATGACGAATGACAAATGACGAAGGTATTCGTCAGTCGGGTGTGTGTCAACGAAAAAATTCGTCAATTGAAGAAGGGGCGTGATTATGGGGTGGGGGAAGTGGTGAGGGTGAAGAAGGAGTCGGGCTTGGACTCGTTGGCGGAAACAGAGGAGGCGGTGAAGATGGCGCGGGAGTGGGCGGAGTGGGAGTCGCCAATGATTCGGATGCCGCGCTGAGGGTAGAAGAGGCCGTTGCCGAGGGGGAGGAGGCGGAAGATGACGGCTTGGGAGATGAAGGCGTTGTTTTTGCCGACGGCGCGCGAGGAGGCGATGAGCGCGTAGCCGTGATCGGGGTCGAGATACCATGTTTCGGTACAGGGCGCATTGACGTTGGTGTAGTGGAAGGTGAGTTCAATGGCGGGCTGTGCGTCGTTGAGAATGACCCGGCGTGCGGCGGCGGAGGCGTGATCGATGCGTGGGTAGAGCACATACTCATGCGTGCGATTGTCGGGCGTCAATTCAACGCCAAGATGGAAGGGGAAGGCGAAGGCGTCGCCAACAACGGACATGGCGGATTGGGGGCCGGGGGTGGGGGGGCCGGAAAAATGATGATCGACGTATTGGGGGGGAAGCTGGCGGACGTTTTTTCCGTCGAAGACCTGGAGGAATTTTTCGTCGCGTGCGTGGGGGGAGTAAGCCCAGTCGTCGTAGTGGCTGGTCACGTCGAAGCGGTAGCGGGAGGTGGTAAACTCAAAAAAGCCTTCGCCCTGGATGCTCCCGGCTTCGAGCCAATCTTTGTGGAGTGAGTCAAATTGCTCTTCGTAGAAGTAGCCGATGACATGGACGGACTTGAGTGCATCGCCGGCGTGCTTGACGGCAGCGAGGGTGTCGGCGACGAGTTTGTCGGAGGAGGTTTCGACGACCCTGGTGACATCCACCAGCGGGGTTTCGTCGGTGAAGGCGCTGAGAGACATGGGGATGGCGCGATTGACGTAGATCGAGGCTGGGGCAGGGGCGGTTTGAGCGCGGGCGGGGAGGGGGATAAGGGCCAAGAGCGGCAGGAGGAGGAACGCTGGGTGACGAGGCATGGGCGCTCCTGACGAAACGAGAAAAGACAATCGACGAATGAGGCTTTCAAGGGAGTGGTGGTTTGGTGAGCGTGAAGAAGGCGTCAGGGTGCGATTGGTTGGCGATGGCGAAGCAGGCGGTGAAGAGGCCGCGGGTGTTGGGGAATTGGTTGTAGCCGGAGATTTGGGCGGCGTGCTGGGGGAAGAAGATGCCTGGTGCGGCGGGGAGGAGTGCGTAGACGATGCGTTGGGACCAGTTGGTGTTGTGGTTGTATTCGCGTTTTTGGAGGGCGGCGATGAGGGCGAGGCCGTGGTCGGGGTCGAGGTACCAGGTTTCGGTGACCTTGTAGGGGTCGCTCTGGTAATGAAACAGCAGTTCGGTGGCGGGTTGGGAGTCGTTGAGGATGACGCGGCGGGCGGAGGCGGTGGCGGGATCGATGTGGGCGTAGAGAGGGTAGTAGGCGGTATGGAGGTTGTCGGCGGCGGGTTCGATGGCGAGTTCGAAGGGAAAGGCGAAGGGGTAGCCGACGATATCCTGGGCGGGCTGTGGGTCGGGGATGGGGGGGCCGGAGTAGGCGCCGATGAAGTAACGTTTGGGGATTTGCTGAAAGTTGGCGCCATCGGAGGCTTCGTCGAACTGTTCGAAGATGGATTTGCGGGTGGGGTTCCAGTCGGCGAGGTAGCTGGAGGCGTGGTAGCGCTGGCGGCGGCTTTGGATTTCATAGACGCCGTCGCCATCGACGCTGGCTTCTTCGATCCAGAGGTGATGGAGGGGGTCGCAGGCTTCCTGGTTGTAGCTGCCTTCTACGTGGATGGAGTGGAGGGCATTGCCGGATTTTTTGACGGCGGCAAGTATGTCGGCGAGGAGTTTGTCGGAGGAAGGCTCGAGGATTTTGGTGACGGTGAAGAGGGGGGCGGCGGAGGTGAGGAGTTTCAGGGAGTCGGCGATGGCGGGGTTGACGCGGATGGGTGTGGGAGCGGGGGCGGGTTGAGAGGTGGGTGGCGGTGCGGCTGCGGCGGTGGTGGTGGGGATCGGGCGGGGGAAGGTGAGGAGGAGCGCCGTGAGGAGCGCGGCGGGGGTGAAGATGACGGTGCGGCGGGCAGGGGTCATGGGGAGCAGTATAGATGTTTAGGGCGTGCGGCGGGAAAGATTTTCAGGGGGATTTGTGGAGGAGGAGGGTTTGAGGGTGCGGGTGATGGTGGTGAGGGCGGATTGGGCGTGCATGACGTCGCGGATGTTTTTGTAGGCGGCGGGGGCTTCTTCGAGCAGGGAGCGGGTGAGGCGGGGGTCGTACCAGACGTGGGCGGCTTTGAGTTGGGAGCGGAGGGCGGAGGGGGTGAATTTCTGGCGGGCCTGGGTGCGGGAGAGGGCGCGGCCTGCGCCGTGGGAGGAGGAGCAGAGGGCGGGTGCGTGGCCTTTGCCGGTGGTGTGGTAGGAAGTGGTGGCCATGGAGCCGGGGATGAGCCCGGGCTGGTTGAGGTGGGCGGGGGTGGCGCCTTTGCGGTGGATGAAGAGGGTTTGGCTGGAGAGGAGTGGGTGGGATTCGGGTTGGAGGTGATTGTGATCGACGTCGAGGAGGGTGTCGAGCAGGGGGGTGATGTGGAGGGTTTGCTCGAGGGCGCGTGCGGCGGTGAGGGCGAGGGCGCGGCGATTGGCGGCGGCGTATTGGCGGGCGATCTGGACGTCGGCGAGGTAGGCCTGGCCGGCGGGGGAGTCGGCGTGGAGGGCGAGGAGGTGTGTGGTGGTTTTGTGGGTGTGGGCGAGGTGGTGGTGGTGGACGAGTTGGCCGAGGTGGCGGGAGCCGGTGTGGAGCATGAGCCAGAGGCGGCCGGCGTCGTCGGATTGGAGTTCGAGGAAGTGGTTGCCGGCGCCGAGGGTGCCGAGCTGGAGGCGGGAGTCTTCGCTGTGGAGGGCGGCGGTGAGGTGCGGGTGGGAGAGGGTTTGGCTGCGGAGTTCATCGGGGAGGGGTGGGGCAGTCTTGCGGTGGTGGCGGCGGGCGGGGCAGAGTGTTTGGAGGGCGGCGAGGAGGCGGGCGGCGCGCTCCGGGTCGGCGAGGAGGTCGGCGTGGGCGTCGAACCGGAGGGCGAGCATGCCGCAGCCGATGTCGCCGCCGACGGCGTTGGGAAAGAGGAGGGAGGGGGAGGCGATGACGGTGCCGACGCAGAATTCGGCGGCGAGGTGTACGTCGGGCATGACGGCGATGTGGGAGATGCCGGGGGTTTGCTGGAGGCGCGCGAGGAGGTCGGGGACGCCTGGGGGGAGGGGGGCGGGGGCGAAGAGGTTCAATTGGGGGACGGGTTCAATGGGTTCAATTGGGAGGTGGGCGGTTGTCATGGGAGGGGCTCCTCGGTGGGGGGTGTTGGGGACAGGGGGAGGATTTGGAAGGAGAGTTGGGGGGTGCGTTTGCGGTTGATGGATTGGGCGATGGCGTTGCGGAGGAGGCCGGTGACGAGTTCGAGGCGCGGGAGGAGGTCGGCGGGGGAGGCGTCGGGGGAGAGCAGGCGGACGAGGAGGTGGCCGGCGTGGGGGGCGGGGAGGACGGCGTCGACGAGGAGGGATTGGAGCAGGGGATCGGCGCATTCGCCGGCGAGGGCGAGGGAGAGGGCGCGGTGGACCTGCTTGCAGAGGGCGGCGGTTTTGTGGTCGGGTTTTTCGTTGCGCGAGGAGGGGGAATCGAACAGGGGGCGGAGGGGTCCGCCGATTTGGGGCGCGCGGCGGTGGCCGCGCGAAGGATGAGTGCCCATGGCACGGGTCTCCATGCGAAGGCGCGCGGGCGGCACGAGGCAGCGGGCGCGCGGAATCAGTGGTCGGTCAACGTGACGGATTTTGGGGGATGGGCGCGGGGTGGCGTTTGCGCACCGCGTGGGGTGGTTAGGCCTGGGCGCCCGGGAGGTGGGAATGAATACGCATGGGGGACTCCTTTGCTGGGATGATTACTGTATCGTCAAAATGCGCGGGGGCAAGGAAAAAAGAGCGATTTTGCGTCAGGGTGGCGGCTGCAGGGTTGCATTGCGAAGAATGTGCAGAAGCGCCGGAATGGTGGGGGCCTGATAATGCGCGACGGTTTCGAACAGCTCTTTGGCGTTGGGCGCGGCTGGTTGCTGAAAGCGGATGTGGAAGGCGCCGGCGGGATCGCCTGCGGGCTCCCACGCGACGTCGATCCAAGTGCCACCTGGCAGGCGGATGGAAAAGAGGGTGTCGTGAAATCGCGTCGCCTGCGATGCGGCGGTGGATGAGACATCGAGCGGGAAATCGTGAGGGTAGATGGAAAAGCCGGGAGGGAGTGGAGGCAGAAGGTCCACGATGTAGCGGAGCGGCTGTCGGGATACATAGGTGCGGGCGATGGCGATGAAGCGGAGGAGGATGGCTTTTAGTTTGGAAATAGAGCGGCAGGATTCTTCGAGGAAGGGCGTCCACTCGCCGGCGGGATTGTCGACGAGGACGGCGACGAAGCGACCGGTGTCGAGATTGTGGGGGTACCAGCCGACGTCCAGCACCACGCCGGAGGGGAAGGTGGCGTGGAACATGTCTTCCTGGAGAGCGATGAGGGAGGTAGGCAGATCGTGGGCGCTGTCGAAGCAGAGGTGGTCCGAATGAACACGGGCGGGGAAAATCTCTTCGGGAGAAAGGAGGTTGGGGAAGTCATCGGACATGGCGTCATTCTTGGCTGCGGGAGAGAGGGAGGCAACTGAAGGGGGTTGGTGGTTGAGGAATTGGAGGGTAATCGTGAGGCGAGGGTGGTGGGGATCGGGCGGGCGGGAGTGGGGCGGGGGCGCAGGGGTCCCATGGCGTGGAAGCCATGGGCTTGGGGGGTTATGATGCCGGATTGAGTTTTGGATCGCTTTTTTGCGGCGGTGTGCGATGGCGTACAGCATTGAGAAGGGGGTGTCGAATCTGGTGATGGAGGATCCGCTGGCGACGCCGAGTTTGTCGTCGGACGACAATTTGTGGACACTGAATTTCGGGCCGCAGCATCCGGCGACGCACACGACGATTCGGTTGATTCTGGAACTGGACGGGGAGCGGGTGGTGCGGTGCGTGCCGGTGATCGGGTATCTGCATTCGGGGTTTGAGAAGAATGCGGAGGTTTTGAATTACAACCAGTATGCGACGATCGTGGACCGGATGGATTATGTGTCGCCGATCCTGAACGAGGTGGCGTGGTTTCGGGCGGCGGAGAAGTTGTTCGGGGTGGAGCTGACGCCGCGATGCACGGTGCTGCGGACGATCCTGGGGGAGCTGGGGCGGATACAGAATCATTTATTGTGCGTGGGGGCGGCGGCGCTGGATTTGGGGGCGTTCACGGCGTTCCTGTTCGGGTTCAACGAGCGGGAAGTGATTTATGACATTATTGAGTATGTGTCGGGATCGCGATTTCATCCGAGTTATTTCCGGGTGGGCGGGGTGATGCGGGACATCGACGACCAGGTGTTCGTGCGGATGGTGAAGAATTTCATCGACGGCGGGTTGCCCAAGGCGATCGATGACATGGAAGTGCTGCTGAATCGGAACCGGATTTTTCTGGATCGGACGCAGGGGATCGGGGCGATCACGGCGGAGGAGGCGATCAACTGGAGCCTGAGCGGGCCATTGGCGCGGGCGGCGGGGGTGCAGCGGGACATTCGGAAGGACGATCCATATTTGTGCTTCAAGGATAACTGGGACGGGCAGGGGGCGAAGGCGATCGGGTTCAAGGTGCCGATCATGCGGACGGGTGATTGCTTTTCGCGGTATCTGGTGAGGCTGGAGGAGATGAAGCAGTCGATGAGGATCATCAAGGAGCTGATCGACAACATACCGGGGGGGGCGGTGAACGTGAGCGTGGAGGGGAAGGATATTTTGCCGCCGAAGAGCCAGACGTATGGGAGCATCGAGGGGCTGATTCAGCATTTCGAGTTGATCATGACGAACCGCGGGTTTGAGCCGCCCCGCGGAGAGGTGTATGGGTGCTGCGAGAGTTCGAACGGGGAGCTGGGGTATTACCTGGTGAGCGATGGGGGGCCGAACCCGTGGCGAGCGCGGACGCGGCCGCCGTCGTTCATTCATTTGAGCATTCTGCCGAAGATGATCGAGGGGCACACGATGAGCGACGTGGTGGCGGTGCTGGGGAGTTTGAACATTATTGCGGCGGAATTGGACAGGTGAGGGGAGAAGTCAGAAGACAGAAGTCAGTAGACAGAAGGTGAATGATGGCTTGGATTGTGCAGAATCGGTTGCAGCCGTATCGGGCGCGGAGTGGGGAGGGGCAGGGGCCGTGGGTGACGGAAGGGATACGGAAGGAGATTGTGGAGAAATATTTTCCGCGGTATCCGAGCAAGCGGGCGGCGTTGTTGCCGCTGTTTCATTTAATCATGCACGAGCACGGGTGGATCGGGCCGGGGGCGATCGAGGAGGCGTCGGCGCTCTTGGAGGTGCCGGCGGCGGAGGTGCAGGATGCGGCGAGCTTTTACGAGGAGTTCCGGTTTGAGCCGAGCGGGAAGTACGTGGTGAACGTGTGCCGGAGCATTGCGTGCGAGCTGTGCGGTCATGAGAAGATACTGGAGAAGATCAAAGAGGTGTTCGGGATCGAGAATTTCGAGACGACGGAAGATGGGATGCTGACGCTGTTTGAGGTGGAGTGTCTGGGGTTGTGCGAGATGGCTCCGGCGGCGCTGGTGAACGGGGAGGCGCATGGGCCACTGACGGGGGAGGGTTTTGTGAAGGTGTTGAAGGGGCTGGCGCGGGAAGTGGGGCAGGGGGACGGGCATCGGCATTGAGTCAAGAACAGGATGAAGTGCTGAAAGATGGCGCGGCATGGGAAAGTTTTCATTGAGGCGACGGTGGTGAGCATGCTGGTGGCGCGGCGGTCTCGCGATTCGATCATTGCGCGCCGTCAAGCATTCACGCGGGCATGGTGGCGCGTTCGGGATGATTTTGAGCGATTCACGTCGTGGGGTGTAAGGGATGAAGCGGCTCTGGGCGATCCGCGCGAGGTGCAGAAGCGATTGGCGGTGATACGCCTTATGAGAGCAGTGGCGGTGACGACGGAGGCGGAGCAGTTGGCGGGTGAAATACTGGCGAAGGGCATCCTTCCGGAGAAGGCGCGGACGGACGCGATTCACCTGGCGACTGCGATGGTTCACGGCATTCAAGTCGTTCTCAGGTGGAACTTCAGGCATCTGGCAAACGTGGACATCGTGGTGCGGATATCGCGTTGGGCCAAGGAGAAGCCGTATAATGTACCGGTGATAACGACGCCGGAAGTGCTTTTGGGATCTCTTTATGAAGAATGATCCAATAATGGCGGAAGTCTACGCGGCGAAGGAGACATTGGCGGTACGATTTGGAGGCGATGTGCACGCGTTGGCCGCATCGTTTCGGCGGCTACCGCCATGGGAACCACGTGTGCGGCCGGCGCGTCCAATTCGGACGGCGCAGGCGCGGCTGAAGTGGTTGACGGACCCTGGGGAAATCATCCGCGAGGTACGGCGTGTCAAAGCTCGCATTGCCGAAGAGAACGGGTATGACGTTCATAGGATTGCCGCGGCATTAGATCGTTCGAAGCTGCAAAGCGACGAGGATCCGGCGGCTTCGTATCGGAAGCCGGCCTGATTTTTGAGCGTTGTTCCAAACCATCAAGGAATCGAAAAGAGACGATTATGGCATTTAATGGACCGGTGTTGTTGAAGCGGATTCCGGATGATCCGGGGCAGCGGAAACTTTTTAAGTATGCGGATTATGTGGGGACCGGGGGGTATGCGTCGCTGAAGAAGGCGCAGGGGATGGCGCCGGGGGATGTGACGAAAATGGTGCAGGAGTCGGGGCTGCGCGGGCGCGGGGGGGCGGGGTTTCCGTGCGGGGTGAAGTGGACGTTTTTGCCGAAGGATGTGCATCCGCGGTATTTGGCGGTGAATTTTGACGAGTCGGAGCCGGCGACGTTCAAGGATCGGTATCTGTGCGATTACGATCCGCATGTGATCCTGGAGGGGATCGCGATTGCGGCGTATGCGAACTCGATCACGAACAGCTACATCTTCATTCGCGGGGAATATCACCGGGAAGCGGTGATCATTGAGGAGGCGGTGCGGGAGGCGTACGCGAACGGGATTTTCGGCGTGAAGCATCCGGGGACGGAAATCGTACACAATTGTTACGTGCATCGCGGGGCGGGGGCGTACATTTGCGGGGAGGAGACGGGGCTGCTGGAGGCGCTGGAGGGGAAGCGTGGCTGGCCGCGGATCAAGCCGCCGTTTCCGGCGGTGGCGGGCGCTTTTGCCAAGCCGACGATTATTAACAACGTGGAGACGCTGGCGTGTTTGCCGTTCATCGTGGAGAACGGGGCGGCGGCATTCAAGGCGATGGGGACGGCGACGAGCGCGGGGCCGAAGCTGATGGGGGTGAGCGGGCATGTGAACAAGCCGGGGTGCTATGAGGAGGAGCTGGGGATTCCGATGGGGAAACTTGTCGAGAAGTATGCGGGCGGGGTGAAGGGGAAGTATAAGAGCGCGTTTCATGGGGGGATTTCGATGGGGGTGCTGGGGACGGACCAGTGGGATGCGCCGCTGGATTTTGACATCGGCAAGAAATACAACGTGCTGGGGCTGGGGACGGCGTGCGTGACGATCATGAACGACACGGTGGACATGGTGAAGGTGGCGCGGAACTGCGTGCGGTTTTATTCGCATGAGAGCTGCGGCCAATGCACGCCGTGCCGGGAGGGCAGCGCATGGATGGCGAAGATGCTGAACCGGATGGTGGCGGGGCGCGGGCGGGCGCGGGACCTGGACATGCTGATGGAGCTGGCGCTGGCGCAGGGCAGCATGCCGGGGACGACGATCTGCGGGCTGGCGGATGGGACGAACTGGGTGATGAAGACGATTCTGCAAAAGTTTCCGGAGGATTTTAAGCGGGCGATCAAGAGCGAGAGCGTGCAGGGGGTGGAAGTGACGG
>DASZTO010000057.1:0-163697 GCA_035548175.1 Phycisphaerae bacterium
GGGGGGGGGGGGGGGGGGGGAGGCGGCGGCGTTTCGGGAGGCGCCGTTCTACGATCCCAAGGCGCTTGAGCAGCATCGGATCGTGCTGGCGGCGTTTCATGTGGCCGGCGGGGGGGGGGCGGCGAATGGAGAGCTGCCGAGCGGGGAGACGCGGGTGGCGCGGGTGCATCTGGAGGTGAAGGGGGCTGCGGGGGAGCGGGCGGTGCAGTCTAAGTTGATCGTGGCGACGGACGGGGCGGGGAGGACGATTGATGCGACGGTGCGGGTAAAGCCTTTTGAAGGAGCGACGCGATGAAGGTGCGAGCGGCGGTGTTGTGGGCGGCGGTCGGGTGCGCGGTGGCGGGAGCGGTGGGGCTGTCGGCGTGCGATTCGGTCGAGATGTCGAGTCCCGTGGTGAAATCGCGGGACGCCGGGGCGCAAATGGACGCTTCTCGGGCGCGAGCGGCTTCGCCGCAGGTGGTGAGGGCGAATCCGGCGGCGGCATCAGGTGATGGCGGGTTTGCGGCGCCGGAGCAGGCTGCGGGGAACGCGAATCCGTCACCGCCGCCTGGATCGCAGGCGGGGGCCGGGCAAGGGGACAAGGAGGAGTTGTGGATTGTGCCGCGGGATGTGCAGCAGGCGGGTCAGGGGGGGCAGGCGGCCGGGTCCGGGGGGGTTGTATATGGCGGTGCGAATAGTACGAACTTTGGTGGCCTCAACGGAGGTGGAGGCGGGGGTGGATTTGGCGGCGGTCGCGGTGGCGCTGTCGCAGGTCGCGGAGGTGGGGGATTCGCCGGCGGAGGTGCCGGTGGAGCTGGAGCGCGCGGAGGGCGCAGCGGTGGCGGGCGAGGGGGGCCGGCGGGCGCGGCAGCGCAGGATCAGGCATCTCTTGATGCGGCGGCGGCGATCGGGACGGGTGTGCTGGCGGCGCGGGAGCAGGATGGGGAGTTGGTGGCGGTGCCGCTGAAGCATACGGATGTGGCGGCATCGGTGACGGGGTACATCGCGTCGGTGGGGGTGACGCAGCAGTTCACGAATCCGTTCTCGGAGAAGATCGAGGCGGTGTATGTGTTTCCGCTGCCGGAGAACGCGGCGGTGAACGAGTTTGTCATGACCATCGGGGATCGGCACATCCGGGGGATCGTGCGCGAGCGGAAGGAAGCGGAGCAGATTTATCAGCAGGCGCGGGCGCAAGGCTATCGGGCGAGCCTGATGACGCAGGAGCGGCCGAATATTTTCACGCAGAACGTGGCGAACATTGAGCCGGGGAAGGAGATCGATATATCGGTGCGGTATTTTCACACGTTGACGTATAAGAATGGGTGGTATGAGTGGGTGTTTCCGATGGTGGTGGGGCCGCGGTATAACCCGGCCGGGAGCGCCGGAATGACAAACGACAAATTGGGAACGGCGGGGACCTCGCCGATCACAAATGGGGCGACTCCGGGGAGTGGGGAGCCGGGGACCGGGATTGGGGCGGTGGCGCGCGGGGATCGGGGGTTGTCTGGGCAGAAGGTGGAGGTGCAGTATCTGGCGCCGGGGGAGCGGAGCGGGCACGACATTGCGCTCAAAGTCGATGTGGATGCGGGGCTGAAGATCGAGCAGATGCAGTCGGTGAATCATAAGATTCAGCGGCATTCGGAAGGGGAGGGACGCGAGGAAGTGACGCTGGATCCGGCGGATTCGATTCCGAACAAGGATTTCGTACTGCGATGGCGGGTGGCGGGGGAGCAAGTGAAGACGGCGATGTTTGTGCAGAAGGATGAGAAGGGCGCTGGCGGGGCCGGGGGGGGGTATTTTACGGCGATGCTGGTGCCGCCGGCAACGCTGAAAAATTTGCCGCGCAGGCCGGTGGAGATGGTGTTCGTGGTGGACACGTCGGGCTCGATGAACGGGGGTCCGGAGGCGCAGGCGAAGGCGGCGGTGGATGTGGCGCTGCGGAAGATGGCGCCGCGGGACACGTTCCAGGTGGTGAAGTTTGCGAGCGGCGCGGAACAGATCTGGCCCAAGCCGGTGGATGTGTCGCCGGAAACAGTGGCGCAGGCGCGGCAGTATGTGGCGCAGCTGTCGGGCAACGGCGGAACGGAAATGCTGCAGGGCATCAACGCGGCGCTGGCCTTTCCGCATGATGAAAATCGCACGCGCATCGTGGCGTTTTTGACGGATGGCTTCATCGGCAACGAGGTGCAGATCCTCAAGGCGCTGCATGAGCAGTTGGAGCGGTCGCGCGTCTTCTCGTTCGGCGTGGGACCGTCCACCAATCGCTATCTGCTGGATGCGATGGCCCGCGTCGGACATGGAACGGCGTCCTATCTGTCGCTCAACGAGGACCCGCAGCCGGTGATGGATGCGTATTTCGAGGAGATCAGTCACCCGGCGCTCGCCCAGGTGCAGGTGGATTTCGGCGGGACGACGGTGTCGGATGTATATCCCAGGGAACTGCCGGATTTGTTTGTCGGACGGCCGGTGATCATCACGGGGCGCTACACGGGCGCGGCGCCGACGCACGTGACGGTGCGCGGGGTCGTGGGCAATGAGCCGGTGTCTTATGAGGTGGCGGCGGCGGATTCGGGCGGGGCGGCGGTGGAGCATCCGGCAATCGCCACCGTGTGGGCGCGGGCGAAGATCACCGATTTGCACGACCAGGCGATTTACACCGGGCACAGCACGACGGACCAGGTGAAGAACGTGGCGCTCGATTACGGCCTGATCTCGGAAGCGACCTCTTTCGTGGCGGTGGATTCGACGCAGGTGACCGAAGGCGACCACGGGACGACGGTGGCGGTGCCAGTCCCCGTGCCGGAAGGTGTACGGTATGAGACAACGGTAGCGCCGGGATCGCACTGACGAAGACGTAAAATGGCCACGAAGGGCACGAAAAGCACGAAGAGACGACGGGGGGTGTCCACAAATGCGCACGAATCGGCACGAATCGGTTGTCGCTGAGATGCGAGCGAATTGCGGGGGGGGGACAGTTCGGCGAGTGCCGGCGGAAGCCGTTGCGGATTTCAGAGGAGCCGAAGGAACTCCTCGCGGGAGATGCCGAGGTCTACGATGATCGCATGCAGTGTTTTGGGTTTGAGGTCAGCGCCGGCATGCATGGGGATGACAACGCGTCGTTGATCGGCGGCGCGAACGTAGACGGCGTGACTGCCGCGCTGCCGATCGAAGACGAAGCCGAGCGCTTGAGCAACGCGGGCAAGCTCGCGGGCACGGACAGCGGGCATCTTGCTCGCGTGGTGACCACATCGACAGGCTTGATGAGAATGTCCTCGACCGGAAGAGGCTCGTCATGAGCGGCGAGACTCTCGATGTACAGGGCGATGGCCTCCTTGATATTGGCGACGGCATCGTCGAGCGTGTCACCCTGTGAGTGACAGCCTGGGAGGGCGGGACAGGACGCGTGATAACCGCCGTCGCTTTCGCGTTCGAGCAAGACGGTGTAGTGATAGGTCATGAGGCACCTTCGGACGGGGGAATGGCCTGATTATAGCGAGCGATCATCCAGGGGGTCGGCTGGACAGCTATTTCGCGAGCGCCTCGGCGAGGTAGTCGTAGGCGGCGGCGCAGGTTTTGATGCCGTTGTAGTAATAGGCAAGGTCGATTTTTTCGTTGGGGGCGTGGATGCGGTCGTCGGGCAGGCCGAAGCCCAGCAGGATCGAGTCGATGTTGAGGGCCTGCTTGAACCAGGCGACGACGGGGATTGAGCCCCCCTCGCGCTGGAAGACAGGCGCTTTGCCGAAGGCGAGTTCCATGGCCTTGGCGGCGGCGGCCATGGCGGGGGAGTGGATCGGGGTGATGGCGGGTGGGGAGGCTTTGGCGCGATAGACAATGTCGAAGGTGACGCCCGGCGGCGTCAGGGATTTGAGATGGGCGATGAGGCGGTCGGTGATTTCTTCGCCATCCTGGTTGGGCACCAGCCGGCAGGTGATTTTGACCGAGGCGCGGTTGGGCAGGACGGTCTTGGCGCCGGTGCCCTGGTAGCCGGAGGTGAGGCCGTTGATTTCGAGCGTGGGGCGTGCCCATTTGCGTTCGAGGGTGGAGAAACCGGCCTCGCCGAAGAGGGCGGGGACGCCCAGATCGCGCGCGAAGGCGGTGTCGTCATGGGGGAGCGTTTTCCACATGGAGCGCTCGCCATCGGTAAGCGGGAGGACCTGGTCGTAGAAGCCGGGGACGGTGACGCGGCCATCTTTGTCGTGGAGTTTGGCGAGCATCTCGACGAGGGCATGGGCGGGGTTGGCGACGGTGCCGCCGTACATGCCGGAGTGCAGATCGGTTTTGGCGCCGGTAAGAGCGAACTCCACGCCGGCCAGACCGCGCAGGCCATAGGTGATCGAGGGGACGCCGGGGGCGAAAATGTTCGTGTCGGAGATGAGCAGGATGTCGGCGGAGCCCAGCAGGTCGCGCTTGGCATGGACGACCGACATGAGATTGGGCGAGCCGATTTCCTCTTCGCCTTCCAGCAGAACCGTGATGCGGCAGGGGAAGCCGGAGTTGATTTCTTTCCACGCCATCAGCGCGGCGAGGTGGCAATGGGCCTGGCCTTTGTCGTCGGAAGCGCCGCGAGCGAAAAGCTGCTCGTTGCGCACGGTGGCCGAGAAGGGGGGCGAGGTCCAGAGGTCGAGGGGCTCAGGGGGCTGCACGTCGTAGTGGCCGTAAATGAGGATGTGCGGGGAGCCGGCGGGGGCGAGGTTCGCCGGGGTCGTGGCGACGATGCAGGGGTTTTTGGCGGTGGGAACGATTTCGACGGAGAGGCCGATGGTGCGCAAGTAGTCGCGGGCCCATTCAGCGGCGCTGGCGACGTCGCCGGCATGCTCGGGCTGCGCGGAAATCGAGGGGATGGACAACCAGTTTTTCAGATCGTGAAGGAAGCGGGCGCGTTTTTTTTCGATCCACAGAAGGACGGTATCGAGCATGATTCACCTGAAGCGACGGAATGTGTCCATAAACTTGAACGAATGTTCACGAGTACATTATTTGGGTTGCAGCGATTTCTTGAAATCTTCGATGGATTGGTAGGGGGGGGGCAGCAGGGCGGCGTCCGGAAGCAGGACGGGCAGGTTGTCTTTGATGGGGTAACGCAGGTTGTCGGGGGTGATGAGGAAATCGCCTTCGCGGCGGAGTTTCTTGTGGGTGATGGGACAAACCAGAAAGTCGAGGAGGGAATCGTCCATGATCGAGCCTTTCGCATGAGTGCGGCCTTCGGACCGGCCGCCGGGGATTTTAGCGGACGCAAAGGCGCGTGGCGCGGAGATGCGCTAAGAAGACGAAAGATTGACAGGTCGGCATGTCTGGAGGTTTATGCGAAATACGTGTATTTGCCGATAGAAACGGTGGCGGGAGCCGCGGCTTGGCCTGAAGGATCGGGCATCATTTGGCGAGGTTGCCTGTGGCGCAGATACCATCGAGTGCGATTGCCGGGGCGTTGACCGAGGTGTCGCTGACAGCGCGAGATGCGGCGACGGTGCGGGCGCGCCGCGTGCAGGCGCAGAAAAATCAGCATCAATCGGAAGAGGTCACGGAACTGGAGGAGGATGCGGTGGCGGCCGTGGGGGAGGAGGAACCCCAGGACAACGGGCAGGGCGGCGGGAAAAACAAGCAGAAACACCTGGACCTGCGGGCGGGCGATGTGGGCAGTGGCGAGGCGGAGGAGAAGCCGGCGCTGGATGTGGAAGCCTGACGGCCTTCCGCGCGGCGCGAAACGCTGAACTTGCTGTAAATCGCAAACTGCCTACTGGGCGGCGGGCTCAAGGTCGAGATCGGCGTTGAGCTGATCGCAGACCGCTTCCAGATCGGCGCGGAGCGCCTTGACCGTCACCGTCGGCGGAACCGTCAGGCGCATTTCCATGATGAACAGCGGATCCCCGGCGAACGGGGCCGATTCCTGGCGGGCCGCCAGATCTTCGATATTCACGCCATGGGTGCGCAGGACCTCCGAGACGCGGTGGACAAGGCCCGGCTGATCGAGCGAGTACGTTTTGAGTTTGAAGGGGATGCCCGGAATCGGCTTGGCGGGGGCGGCTTGCGGGGTGATCGAGAGGTGCAGGCCGATCGATTTCGCGGCGGCGGGGAGTTCCTGGGCGAGGCGGCCCGCGTCGGGGACATCCACCAGCAGCAGCACGGCAAATTGTCCGCGGAGATTCACCATGCGCGAATCGAGGATGTTGGCGCGAGCGCCGTGCAGGGTGCCGGTGAGCTGGCCGACGAGGCCGGGACGATCCGGGCCAAGGGCCGAGACGATCAGGGTGGGCATGAGGGGGCTCCCAAAACGGGAAATGTACAGCGACAAGACGAAAGACCCAAGACGAAAGCAGAGGCGGGGCGCGAATTATCGGAGCGCTTGGCAGGTTGGGCAATTTTTGCCTGTCGGGTCTCAGGTGGCCTGGGGATTGACCCGATGCATAGGGCAGAGCGAAAAAACTCGCAGGAGCTAAACAATGAAGACGCGAATCCTTGTTCTGGGTGTGATCGGTTTTGTGGCGCTGCCCTCGTGCATGAACGTGGCGGATCGGTTAAGCGATGCCCGGACCAGGCAGCACCAGGCGCAACTTGAGGCCACAGGCACAGTTGCCAGCGGCGCTTGCGACGATCTCGGCCAATACATCGCCGGCAACCTGGGGGATTCCCGCCTGACGCTGGATGCCTCAGCCGTCACGGTAGCCTCGCGATAAACCCCGTGGGCCAGCGAAAATGGGGCGGGAGGGGTCTGGCACACGCCTTGTTCATTCGCCGGGCGAGGCCACGGAAAGGCCGCCCCGAACCCGGGGCGGAAAAAACGGGTCGGTAAATTCGCACAAATGGCCGATCCGTTTTAAGATAGTGGTCAGAAGTGGCCGATGCCGATGTTCAGGTAAGGCCGCATGCGAATGGGTGTCATCATGAAGAAGTGGTTTTTGGGTGTTGTGATGATGACCCCGATCATGTGCGCCGCGTGCGCCGGATCGCTTGACCAGATCGTGGAAGCGCAGCATGAGCAACGAATTAACGCCCATTACGCCGGTCACCCGCTGATCTATGGCCAGGGCGACGGCTTGGGGTCGTACATAGCCGATTCGGCGGGTAGCCGCCTGACCCTGTCAGATCGTCCGGTCGGACGCTGAGGGTCTCAACGGTAAGGCACCACCAACCAGACAGTCCACCGGCCGCGAGCGATCGCGGTCGCTTTGTTTTTGCGGTTGTTTTTGCCGAACAGGGGGGCGACGGATAGGGGGGGTCATTCCCGCCAGAGCGGATCGTCCGGGGAGACGGCCGTGATGGCGCGCAGGGTGAGGTCGGACAGGATCGGCCACTGGAGCCGGGCGAGTTTCATCACGTGGGTGACGCCGGTGCCCGCGTAAGGACGGCGGCCGGGAAGGGTAAGGGTTCCTAAAGCGGCGAGCTGGGTGTGAAACGGGGCGCTGTCGAGCACGGCATTGTTGTGCAGGACAAACTCGACGCTCTGGGCGCGGGCGGTCGAGCCGTACATCGTGATGCGACCGGGATGCTTCAAAAGCCAGCCGGTCATCTCCATTTCTTCTTCGCGGCACTCGGGTCCTTCGATGACCATCGGCCGGTGGCCCTTGCGAAAGAGAACCAGGCCATCGACGCTGCCGTTGCCCGCGGCCGTGCCTGCGGAGCGGTGCCAGGCGACCGTCCACGTCTCACCCTGCACGTACCCCCACATAAGCTTTTTGACGCCCTGCGACAGGCCTTCCTGTCCATAGACGTGATCGTGATAGCCCAGGGCATCGATCTGCAGATTGATCAGCGGCATCCCCTCGGCGTTGTCCACGAGGCGGACCTGGCCGTCCATTTTTCCGTGTGGAGCGGTGAGGATCCATTGGTGAATGGCGCCCTGTTTTCCGGGGATTCGGAAGGGGCGGACGTGGGGAATGGCGGGGAAAGTGGGCTTGAAATTCAGGCTTGCGGAGAGGACGCGGTCGCGCGTGACGCGCGGGCGGCCGTGGGTGATCTCGAAAGGATACCCCCGTGCGGTGATGCCGAAGGACCCATCCTGGCGAAGGGTCACGCGGTTGGGCCCGATGCGGATATCGGGGACGTCGGCGGAGAAGGGGAGGTTGCCGGCGGGGTAGAGATTCAGGAACTGCGCCGAGCGTTTACCACCTTCATAGACAGCGAAATAAACGGCGGGGTAGTGGGAAGGCTTGAGGCCGGGGCGAATATCTTCAAAGGGCTTTCCGCCGGTCTTATGGGCATGGCGATGGACCGCGGAGAGGTAGTTGGGATGGAAGGGCAGGCCTTGGAAAAGCGCCAGCAGAATGCCGTTGCCGCGGGCATCGATGGCGCGGAAGTACCACCACTCATAAGCACCGGGCATGCGCAGGGCATGGGGGGATTCCTCGCCCCAACGCTCGAGGGCGGTCTGCGCGTCCATCCCCGCGACGCCGGCGGGCGCATGCATGACGAGGGGCGGTGTGGAGACCGGTGGCTTCACAGAAATTCCTACGCGCCCGGGTGCTCGAAAGACGTGCGGGGCCTGCATCCGGGACTCAAAGGCCGATGGAGATTATAGCGGCTGTACGGGTCTTTCTCCCGCACATATTTTACTTTTTGGAAAAATTACTGATATTAAGCGTTACGTTGACGGGCGGCTCATGCGGTCTGTGGACAAATCCAGAGGATGAGGCACGCAGGATGCTTGCTTTGGAAAGGATTGCGGAACCGGGGACGCGGCGACGCGTGAGAGAGAGGAATGTTATCGGTTGGTCAAACATTTACAGGTGTAAAATGTTTGGTCGAGGGGCATTTAAGGAGGTCGTGCCATGAAACGGATGAGCGGTTACGGAATTGCGATAACCACTGTGCTGGGTGGCCTTTTGGCTGCGGTACCGGCCTTCGGCCAATACACGCCGGCTTACCCCTATTATCAGCCGGCGCCCATCTACACGCCGCAGCCCGCGCCGCAGGTGGCGGGGTATGCCTATGCGTTGACGCCGGCCCAATTGGATCAACTCTTGGCGCCCATCGCCCTCTATCCCGATCCGCTGCTGGCGGACATTCTGCCCGCGACGACCTATCCGGAGCAGTTGAACCAGGTCGCCATCAGCCTGCGGGCGAACCCCAACATCGATGAGAACTACATCAATTCCCAGCCGTGGCCTGATGCGGTCAAGGTGATGGCGCACTATCCCGACCTGGTCACGTTCATGACCTCCCGGCCGGATTGGACCACCGCGCTGGGGGCCGCGTTCACGGAGCAACCGGGCGACGTGATGGATTCGATCCAGCGGCTGCGGGCTGAGGCGCAGGCGGCGGGGGCGCTTTATTCGACGCCGCAGCAGCAGGTGATCGCGTCCGGCGGCTTGATCCAGATCGTGCCGGCGCAGACCGGTGTGATCTACGTGCCCCAATACGATCCGACGGTGGTGTACGTGGCGGGGCGCGCGCCGCGCGACGCGCTGCGGTTCGGAGGCGGCTGGCGCATCGGTCCGTGGCTGAATTTCGATTTTGACTGGGGCCATCACGACATCGGGATCGGCGCTCGCTGGGATCAGGGACACCCCGACCATGACCGGGACTTCCACGATTGGCATCGGGACGACCATGTAGCGCCGCCGCCGCACCTGCCGCCGGCGGTGATCAACCGGTTCAACAACGACGCGCGGCGCGGCTACGTGCCTCCGCCGGCGCAGCACCCGGTGTTCGATGCGGGGCAGAATAGAGCGGACGTGCAGCGGGCGGAGGAGCGTGGGCGGGAAGTGCATCCCGGCCCGGTGATCGTGCCGCACGGCGCGCCGCAGCCGCAGGGTCGCGGGACGCCGCGTCCCCAGGTGCAGCAACGTCCGTTGAATCCGGGAGCTCGCAGCGCCGTTCCGGGCCCGATCGATCGTGGAGACCACGGCCAGGGCGACCGGGGCGGGTTTGAAGATCGCGGCCGGTAAGCATAGGTCGGTAGCCAGTGTTTCGATGAACCGGGGCGGGGAAACATGCAGGAGAGCGAAGCCATGATGATGCGGACGACGACGGCGGGAGTATTGGCGGCGGCGGTCCTGGCGGCAGCAGCGGGATGCCAGAGCACGGGCGCGGGAAATCGGGATCGCAACGCACCGGCCCAGGCGACGGCCCCGGTGTCGAGCGCGCCCGCGGACAACCGCGAGACGTTCAACTCGCCGGAAGAGGCGCTCAAGGCGCTTCAATCGGTGGTGCAGACCGGCGATCCGGCGGCAATGGACAAGCTGTTTGGGCCGGAGATCGACCAGGTGCGGTCGTCGGATACGGCGGATCGCAAGGCGACGATGCAGCGGTTCGAGCAGGCGATGGCGCAGAAGGCTCACGTGGAGACATCGGCGGATGGGCAGTCGGCGAATATCTACATCGGGGCCAACGACTATCCGTTTGCGATTCCCCTGGCCAAGGATCCGTCCGGGAAGTGGTTCTTCGATACCGCCGCCGGCGAGACGGAGATTCTGAATCGGCGTATCGGCCGGGACGAACTGGACACGATCGATCTGTGCCATCTTCTGGTGACGGCGGAGCGTGAGTACGCATCGCAGGACCGCGTTGGCAACGGGATCATTCAGTACGCGCAGCGCTTCATGAGCGAGCCGGGCAAAGAGGACGGGTTGTACTGGCCCGCGCAGCCGTGGGAGCAGGAGAGCCCGCTGGGTCCGCTGGCGGCGCAGGCGGCGGCGGAGGGGTATCCGGTGAAGGCGCGGGCGCAGCGCGCGGAGGAAAAGGGATCGGAGGCGGCCAAGAACTCCGGGCCGCACCCGTTCCACGGCTACATTTTCCGAATCCTGACGAAGCAGGGGTCGGCGGCGCCGGGCGGGGCGTACAACTATGTGATCAACGGGCACATGGTGGCGGGTTTCGCGTTCCTGGCATATCCGGCGGAGTATGGCAAGAGCGGGGTGATGACCTTCATGATCAGCCGGAACAACGTGCTGTATCAGAAGGACCTGGGCGCGGACACGGCGGCGCGTGCGAAGGCCATCACATCATTCGATCCGGGCAAGGGCTGGACAGTGGTGAAAGAGGACCAGGGGGCGGCGAGCCAGCCGGGCGGGCAGTAGTCCGAAGCGGAAGTACAGGGTGGTGGAACACGGGCAGGATGCCCGTGCCACGTTGGGGCATCAGTAGCGGTGCTCGCCGGGGATTTCGTCGGGGACGGCGTCGTCATCATCGTCGGCGGATTCGTCGAAGGTGGAGGAGACCTGCTGGGCGAAGCCGGCGTTGGCGCCCGCCCCGGCACGGCCGCCGGTGGAACCTTCGGAGCCGTCGCCGCCGGGCACGGAAGCGGAGCCCGATTCGGCGGCCTTCATGGCTTCCCATTCTTCCTTGGTGATGACGACTTCGGAGGCCATCGAGCCCTTGTATGCGCCGACGATGCCGGTGCGCCGCATCTGGTCGATGAGGCGGCTGGCACGGGAGTAACCAATGTTGAGGCGGCGCTGGATCAGCGAGACGGAACCGCGTCCGGATTCGATCATGATGTCGACGGCATCGTTGTAAAGCGGGTCTTTCTCTTCGCCTTCCGCGAGGCCCTGCGCCTGGCCGAGCTGCATGAGCTCGGGGTGGAACTCGGGCTCGGCGATTTCCTTGAGGAACTTGCAGACGTTGCGGATTTCCTTGTCGTCGACGAAGGCGGCCTGGGCGCGCACCATGCCGCCGCCGGTGGGCTTGAGCATCAGCATGTCGCCCTGTCCCAGCAGCAATTCGCCGCCGGCCTGGTCGAGCATGATGCGGGAGTCGAGGCGCGAACGCACCTGGAAGCAGAGGCGTCCGGGCATGTTGGATTTGATCAAACCGGTGACGACCTGCGCTTCGGGACGCTGCGTGGCGAGGATGAGATGGATGCCGACGGCGCGGGCTTTTTGCGCGATGCGGACGATATGCCCTTCGACTTCCTTCGAGGTCATCATGAGATCGGCGAGTTCGTCGATGATGATGACGATGTAGGGCATGTGGAATTGCAGCTTGGCCTTGTCGTCATCGGTGTGCGCGTTGAAGCGCTCGATGATCTCCTCGCGGGTGAGCTTGTTGTAATCCTTGATGTGGCGGACCTGGGCCTCGGACATGGTCTCATAGCGCTCGTCCATCTTCTGCGTCGCCCATTCGAGGATGGATTCGGCCTTGGTCATGTCGTCGATGATGGGGGCCATGAGGTGGGGGATGGATTTGTAATCCTGCATTTCGACCATCTTGGGATCGACCATGATCATCTTGACGTGATCGGGGCGCTGGGTGAGCAGGAGGGTCATGATGATGGAGTTGATGCAGACGGACTTGCCCGAGCCGGTGGTGCCGGCGATGAGAATGTGCGGGATTTTGGCGAGGTCTTCGACGAGCGGATTGCCGGAAGCGTCTTTGCCGAGGCACATGGGGAGGGCCATTTTGGCGAGGCGGTCGTCGGCGATCTGGAAGAGTTCTTTGAGGCGGACGCGTTCGCGGTCGAGGTTGGGCACTTCGATGCCCATGGTGGATTTGCCGGGGATGTTGTCGATGATGCGCACCGGCGGCGACTTGAGCGCGCGGGCGATGTCTTTGGAGAGGGCGGCGACCTGGGAGGATTTGACGCCGGGGGCGAGGTTGAGCTCGAAGAGGGTGACGACGGGGCCGGTGTCGATGGCTTCCACCTTGCCATCGATGTTGTAGGACTCGAGGGTGGCTTCGAGGATTTTGGCTTTTTCACGGACGCGCTGCTCGTGGCCGGCGGAATCGACGGGTTCGGCCTCGTCGAGCAGGTCGAGCGTGGGAAGCTTGTAGTTGTCCAGGTCCTGCGGCTTGGAGGGCGGAGGGGTGGAACGGACGAAGGCTTTGGGGGCGGCGGGCTTGCGCACGACGGGTTCAGAAGGCTCGGCCTTGATGGGGAGGACGGCGGGCTCCTCGTCGTCGTCTTTGTCGGCGATGGGGGTGGCTTCGACGGCGACGATCTCGCCGGCTTTGGTTTCTTCGGAGGGGTTGGGTTTGTCTTTGGGAGCGTCGTCGGCGTTCATGAGATCGCCGAGGGTTCCGCCGGCGGGAGTTGCGGGAGATTCGGCGGGTTTTTCGGGGGCGTCCTTTTTGCGGCGGCCGTTGATTTTGGGCTCGGCTTTCGATTCGCTCCTGGTGGAAGCACGGGAGCGCGGTGCCCAGTTGAGAATGCCTTTGAAGCCACCGGCAGCGCCCGCGGCGGCGCCGGCGAGTTGATCGGTCGGCAGGCGTTTGCCCAGCCACAGCAGGCGCGCGGGCAGGGCGAGCACAAACTCATCGGCCGCCAGAAGCCCGCCGACGATGAAGCCGAAGGCGAGGAACATCCACGCCGCGACGCCGAACTTCATGTGCAGAAAAGTGCCCAGGGCGATGCCAAGGATGCCGCCGGCGCCTTCGCCGAACGGTCCGGCCCCCCCGGCGAGATTGAAGAGCGTGGAGAGGCAGGCGACGAGCATGGCGCCGCCGATGATGCGCAGGGGAAGCTGGGTGACTTCATCGCCCTTGGTCCAGATGACCATCGCGATGCCCAGGAGCACGATGCCGACGAACACGCCGGGGCCGATGCGCTGCATGGCCAGGTAAGCGATGTGCGCCCCGACACTGCCGCACCAGTTGTGGATCACGGGATTGTCGTTGTAGCTGACAAGCAGGTGCGAAGGAGGATCGACCGGCGAGAAGCTCACGCACGAGAGCGTAAAGAGGACGAAGAGCACCCACACGAACATCATGAGAATGATGCGTGCGATGATCGGCTTGTTCGATTTGTTGTCTTTTCGTGCTGCCATGCTGCTGTTGCGACTCCATTCATCCCCGCCCCTCCCCTCCGTTGCCATCACGTTCCTGTGCTGCCGAAGCCGCCGGCGCCGCGGGCGGAATCGGGAAGCTCATCGGTTTCGATCCACCGGGCCTTTTCCACTCTGGCGATGACCATCTGGGCGATCCGCATGCCCCGGGTGATGACGATCGGTTCTCGGCCGAGATTGACCAGGAGCACTTTGACTTCTCCACGATAGTCGGCGTCGATGGTTCCCGGGGCGTTGGGCACGGAAAGACCGTGCTTGATCGCCATGCCGGAGCGCGGCCGCACCTGGGCTTCGTAACCTTCCGGCAGCGCCATGGCAAAACCGCAGGGACAGGCGGCGCGTTCGAGCGGCGCGAGCAGCAGCGGCTGATCCTCGGTAAGGGCGGCCAGAAGGTCCATGCCGGCGGCATGATCGGTCTGGTAGGCCGGCAGGTCGAGGCCGAGGCCATGGGGCAACCGTTTAACTGCAATGCTTATCGGCAGTGGCACGGGAAATCCTCTACTGGGAAATGGCCTGGCGCCGGGGGCGGGGCGGCCGTTGTAAGGGGTTGACGGTGGACATCTTACCGGCATGGCGGAGATCAGAACGCTGTGCCCGGGGGCAAGGCCCGGGCAAGGCCTACCAGTCTAACGGGGCCAGCCAGGCGGCTTTGAGGGCGGCAAGGGATTCGCTCATGACCGGTTCGCCGCGCAGGCCGCGGATCGTGAGCGCCGGCTTTTCGGTCAGCCGGCCCAGGACACCGAATCGGATATTGTTCGGCTTGAGCGTCCGGGCGACGGCGTCGAAGGCATCGTGTGCGATTTCCAGCAGATAGCGCGAAGGCGTTTCGGCGAAGAGGGCGGAGGCGTCGTCGGTCAGATCGGCGCTGATCGGCAGGCCGGCGAGATCGATGTCCGCGCCAAGATTGCCGGCGAAGAGCATTTCGGCGAGCGCCACGGCAAGGCCGCCTTCAGAGCAGTCGTGGGCGGAGACAGCCACGCCATCGCGGATGAGGGAGGCGACCGCGCGGGCGTTGGCGGGGCCGACTTTCAGATCGACGGCGGGGACGCTCGCGCCCAGTTCATCGTGAAGGGCGAAATAGTGCGAGCCGCCGAGTTCGCGTTTGGTTTCGCCGACGATCAGCAGCAGGTTGCCAGGGCGTTTGGCGTCCATGGTGAGGGTTTTGCGGTGATCGTCCAGGACGCTGATGCCGCTGATGAGGAGGGTGTAGGGGATCTGGATGCGCTCGCCTTTGTCGGTGATGAACTCGTTGGAGAGGGAATCTTTGCCGGAGATGAAGGGGGTGCCGTAGGCAAGGGCGCCGTCGTAACAGGCCTGGCAGGCCTTCACGAGCGCGCCGAGGTTCTGCGGATCGGTGCATTTGGGCCAGCAGAAGTTGTCGAGGATGGCGATTTTTTCGGGATTCGCGCCGATGCAGACGAGATTGCGCACCGCCTCGTCGATGCCGTTGAGGGCCATCTGGTAAGGATCGAGATCGCCGAAGCGCGGCTGGCAGCCGTTGGCGAGGGCGATGGCTTTTGGTGAATCGAGCAGCGGGCGCACGACGGAGGCGTCGCCTGGGCCATCGTGCTGCGGGCCGACGAGCGGCTTGATGGTGGTGCCGCCCTGGACTTCGTGGTCGTATTGGCGGATCACCCAGTGCTTGCTGGCGATCGTGGGCATTGCGAGGAGTTGGTGCAGCGTGGCGCCGAGGTCCTTGGGGGCGGCGATGTGCGGGTCGCGCGGGGGGCGGGGGGGGGCGGCGGGGGTCCAGGTGGCTTTGCGGATGGGCTTGGGGATGCCGTCGTGGATGAAGGCCATGTCCATGTGGGCGACGAGCTGCGCGGCGGCATCGGCGTGGGGCTGGTAGTCGAGCGTGAGTTTGCCGGTGCCGTCGAAGATGCCGATGTCGGTGGCTTCGACGTTTTCCGCGGCGCAGAGGGCGAGCAGCTTCTCGACATTCTCCGGCGGCACGGCAAGGACCATGCGTTCCTGCGCCTCGGAAATCCAGATTTCGGCATAGGAAAGGCCGGCGTATTTCAGCGGCACGGTATGGAGGTTGACGTGGGCGCCGGTGTGCTCGCCCATCTCGCCGACCGCGCTCGAGAGGCCGCCGGCGCCGCAATCGGTGATCGCATGGAAGAGCGGTCCGGATTCCTGATCGCGCGCCTGCAAAATCACATCCAGCATTTTCTTTTCGGTGATGGCGTTGCCGATCTGCACGGCGTGGGAGAATTCGTCGGCGTGCGTGGCGGTGACGACGTCGGAGGAAAAAGTCGCGCCGTGAATGCCGTCGCGCCCAGTTCGTCCGCCGACCAGCAAAATGTGGTCGCCCGGTTTCGCCTTGCCCTTCTCGCTCAAATGCCGCGGCAAAACGCCGACGCAACCGCAGAATACCAGCGGGTTGCCGATGTAGCGTTCGTGGAAAAAGAGCGCCCCGTTGACGGTGGGGATGCCCATGCGGTTGCCATAATCGCGCACGCCGGCGACGACGCGCTGCATCGTGCGGCGCGGATGAATGACGCCCGGCGGCACTTCGGCGGCGGCGGTGTTGGGATCGGCGAAGCAGAAGATATCGGTGTTGGCGACGGGTTTCGCGCCCAGGCCGGTGCCGATGACATCGCGGATGCAGCCGCCGATGCCGGTGGCCGCGCCGCCATAAGGCTCGATGGCGGAGGGGCGGTTGTGCGTTTCAACCTTCATGCACACGGCGGTGTTGTCGTCGAACGCGATGACGCCGGCGTTGTCTTTGAAGACCGAGAGCGTCCAGTCACGCGCAAGGTCCATCGTCGCTTTGAAGATCGTCTGCTTGACGAGATTGTCAATCGTGTGCGTGTTGCCGGCTTCGGTGAATTCGACGCGCGCCTTGAGGGTTTTGTGGACGCAGTGCTCGGACCATGTCTGGGCGAGCGTTTCGAGTTCGGCGTCGGTGGGATCGCGCTCCAGCCGGCGGAAATAATTCTGGATCGCCTGCATCTCGGCGAGGTCGAGAAACAGGTGGCCTTTGCGTGCCAGGTCGAGAAGCTGTTCGTCGGAAAGCTCGCGGATTTGCACGTGCGTCAGGCGGAACTGATAAGGCTCGCCGTGGGGGAATTCGGCCGGCGTGAAGGGCTCAAAATAGCCGGTCTCGATCGACTCATTCACCAGCAGACGCCGGGCGATCAGCGCCAGCATGTCATCATGCAGATGGCCGAGCAGCGTGTATTTCCGCCCCGTGCGCACTTCCACCGTTCCCGCCGGCACGCTGAGCAAATCGGCGATCGCCATTTCGCAGCTCGCGGCCACGGGATCCATGACGCCGGGCTTGAGGTGCACTTCGATGATGCGCGCGCCCTGATCGGCATGCGAAGGCTCCGGCCCGATGCCGAAGGTTTCGGTGACCGGATCGATCAGCACTTCGCGCGCGATGCGTTCGAGCGCGGCGGGCGTGAGCAGGTCGGCAGGCCCCTGGAGCAGAAAGATGCGCGAGGCGCGGACGTCGGTGACTTCGGCAAAGCCGCCGCCGCCGGCGCCGCCGAGTTCGCGGATTTCGTTGAGGGTGCCTGCGCCGGCCGGATCGTCGCCGGCATGAATGGCGCGAACCTCAATGCGATGAACGGGCATAATGGAGGATTCCGTATTAGATTCGGCCGATTTCCCAGCCATGCGGACGGATTTCGAGCGGGACAGGTCACACTCTTCCCGTCGACGAGGTCCGTATCATACCGCCCCAATGCTTGGGGTCACGGTTGATTTCATCGAGCACGCGCCGAGAAGGGCCATCAGGGAAGCGCTTTCCCTGTTCCCATGACTGCGCCAATATATTGGAGACGCCGACAATTTTCGCGAATACCGCCTGGCTGACGTTAAGTTTGGCGCGCGTCTGTCGGATAGCGGCGGCGTCGTAATGGCCCGGCTCCTGAACTTCCACGGTGTGGACCGTGAAGGTTTCGCGGAGCGGCCGGCCGGACGCGCGGGCATCGAGGATTTCCTGCAGGCCGGCGATAATGCGTCGGCCGGCCGACGCATGCCGCCGAGCGGCGCCTCGGGAACCGATTTTCTTCATACAAGTCTCCTGCTCACAAGTAGCTCTCGCGAATCGCGGCAAGCAGTTTCCTGACGGTCCGCACATCCCGCTGACTGAGGTTTTGTTTCTCATTCTTGGCGAAGGCCATCACCAGGTAAACATGGCTGGCGGCGGCGATCAGAAAATAGCAGACCCGTGCGCCGCCCCGTTTTCCGCCGCCGCTCGCCTCCGCGGCGTAGCGCATTTTCCGAAGACCGCCGGTCCCGGGGATCACCGGCGCGCCCCCCCGGATTCGCGGCGATGGCGTTCTCGATGTGACGGATGTCTTCCGCCGTCAATCTGGTGCGGTGCGCGTCAGCGAGGAAGGTCTTTGTCTGAATGAATTCGAACTTCAACGTGACAGCCCATTATATCATACCCTGTATGACAGTCAACAACGCGATCGTGCATTCGAACCTCACGTGCGTGCGGGCGTGCTTTCGCCGATTTCCCATTCCATGCGTTCGACGGTGGGGTCGCGGTGGCGCTGGAACTGCTGGGTGAACATGTCGTGGTACACGCCGCGGCGTTCCAGCAATTCGTCGTGGCTGCCCTGTTCGACGATCTTGCCGTCCACGAGCACAACGATCGAGTCGGCGTGCATGATGGTGGAGAGGCGGTGGGCGATGACGAAGGTCGTGCGGTTGGCCATCAGCTCGCGGAGCGATTCCTGAATCAGATGCTCGGAGTGGGAATCAAGGGAGCTGGTGGCCTCGTCGAGGATGAGGATGCGCGGATCGGCCAGCAGGGCGCGGGCGATCGAGATGCGCTGCTTCTGGCCGCCGGAAAGTTTCGAGCCGCGTTCGCCGACGATCGTTTCATAGCCCTGCTCGAGCTCCATGATGAAGTTGTGGGCGTTGGCGCGGCGTGCGGCGTCGATGATTTCCTCGCGCGTGGCGTGGCGTTTTCCATAGGCGATGTTCTCCGCAATCGTGCCATCGAACAGATACACATCCTGTAAAACCATCGCAAAGAGGCCACGGTAATCCTCGACGCGAATGTCCCGGATATCCCGGCCGTCGAGCAGGATCGCACCGCTGTTGACATCGAAGAATCGCGCCACGAGATTGACCAGCGTGGTCTTGCCGCTGCCGGAGGGACCGACGATCGCGACGGTGGAACCGGCAGGCACGTCGAGATCGACGCCCGTGAGCACCTCGCGATCCTTCGTATAGCGGAAATGCACATCGCGCAGCTCGATATGCCCGGCGGCATGGCGGAGATGCTTGGCGTGCGGCCGGTCGGGCATGTCGTGAGATTGCTCGAGCACATCCACCACGCGATCGAGCGCGCCTAGATTCTGCTGCACGTTCTGGATGGAATCGATCATCTG
This sequence comes from Phycisphaerae bacterium, assembly GCA_035548175.1. GTDB lineage: Bacteria > Planctomycetota > Phycisphaerae > WQYP01 > WQYP01 > CALCHA01. The sequence continues at coordinate 19,052 of DASZTO010000057.1, forward strand.
GCTGACCGGCCCGAGCAGCATGAAGATGTAGGACTGGAACATCACCAGCTTGCCGACTGTCATCTGATCGTGCAGCACCATCGCTCCGCCGTACCAGACGATGACGACGCCGATCGCCGGGCCGAAGACGCCCCATCCGGTGCCCAGCAACCGTCCGAGCACGGCGGTGTACTGCTGCTTGCGGATCATGGTGTCCTGTGCGGCGCCGAATTCCTTGAGCTCGGAGCGTTCGCGTTTGAAGGAGCGCACGACGCGGATGCCGCCGTACATATCGGTAAGCCGTGCGGAAAGCATCGCCCGATCATCCTGGATGTTGCGCCACATCGGCCGCAGCCGGCGGAACAAGACCACGTGAATCGCCAGCACCGGCGGAATAAGCACGGCGATGGCGAGGGCGAGTTTCCAGTTGGTGAAGAAGAGGATGAAGATGATGCCGAAGACGCGCAGGACGGCGGTGTAGGGCACGATCATGGCGTTGTTGACGCCGGCGACGACCTGATCGACATCGGCCATGATGCGGCTGACGATGCCGCCGGTTTTGTAATCGGAGAGCAGCGAGAGGGGCAGGCGGATCAGATGATCGTGGAGGCGCTGGCGCAGCGTGCCGGCCATGCGGTAGTTCACGCGCTGCGTGGCGAGGAGTTTGAGCCAGTCGAAGATGATCGAAAAAACGGCGATAACGGCCATGGCCCCGGCGAGCACCGCGAGGCTCTTCCACGGGTCGGTGGGCCAGATCGAGGCCCCCGGCGCGTGGGCGAGCCACGGCACCTGGCTGAGGCCGCGCTTGGTGGCGACGTAGTCGATCAGGAGCTGCAGCACCACCGGCATGCCCATGGTCAGCAGCGTGCTGGACGTGATCAGGATGAACAGCGACGCCACCGGCCAGAAGTAGCCGCGGAGCATTTCGCGGTATTCGGCCAGGAGCTGCTTTTTCTTGCGTTTGAAGACGTGCTTACCGCCGGGGGGCGAGGCGTGCTTACCGCCCATGGCGACGACGTCCACGGGCTTGGCGTTGGGGTCGGCAAAACGAACGGGGTCGAGCAGTCCTTTGCGCAGCTTCTCCCTGAATTCCGCAAATCGTTGACGGCTGGACTTCATCCGATGCACCGGTACAGACGCAGTGATCCCACTTCCACGCGGCAGTCTATTGTAGCCGTGCCGGGGCGGATGGAAAGCCGGGCGGCGGCGGGGGATAGAGGGCGCGGCAGGGTCATGATCCGGGCTCGGCGGCGGCTTTGGATTCCCAGGCGGTCATCAGATCGGCGAGGTCTTTTTTGCCGGCATCATATTTGGAGCGGAGCTCCTTCATCGCCTGCGGATTGGCGACGACTTTGGGGTTGGCGAAGGAGCCTTCGAGGGAGGCGAGGGTTTCTTCGAGTTTGCTGATCTGCTGTTCGAGCTGCGGCACGGTCAGCTTGGCGTATTTGAGGTTGACCTTGGGCCTGGGGGCGCTGGCGGCTTTCTTTTCCTTCTCTCGTTGCTCGCGCTTTTTCGCCTCCTCGGCGGCGCGCTGTTCGGCGGCGGCTTTTTCCTTGCGATCGGATTCCTTCTGGTCGGCGAGCTGGTTCTTTTCCTTTTCGACGGCTTCGAGGTAATCGGTGTAGCTGCCGTTGTAGAGTTTCCAGGGGACGCCGGGAAGGTGGCCGGGGCGGATGACGAGGAGCTGGTCGACGACCTGGTCGAGGAAGTAGCGGTCGTGCGAGATGATCAGGAGCGAGCCGTCGTAGGTGTCGAGGGCGGTTTCGAGGACCTCGCAGGTGGGCATGTCGAGGTGGTTGGTGGGTTCGTCCATGAAGATGGTGTTGGCGGGGTTGAGGATCATTTTGCCCATGGCGACGCGGGCGCGTTCGCCGCCGGAGAGGACGCCGACTTTTTTGTCGACGGTGTCGCCGGAGAAGAGGAGGAGGCCGGCGAGGTCGCGCATTTCCTGCTGGGTGGCGGTGATTTTGGCGGCCTGGAATTCTTCTATGATGTTGTTTTCGAGGTTGAGCGTCTGGTGTTCCTGGCGGAAGAATTCGAGCGTGACGCCGTGGCCCCATTTGAAGTCACCCGCATCCGCTTTGTTTTCGCCGGCGAGGATGTTGAGGAGGGTGGACTTGCCGGAGCCGTTGGGGCCGATGATGCCGATGCGTTTGCCGCGCGTGAGGTTGAAGGTGACGTCCTGGAAGAGCTGCTTGTTGGGGTAGCCTTTGGAGAGGTGGTTGACCTTGAGCACGTCGAAACCGGAGGGCTTTTTGACCTCGAGGTTGAGGATGACTTTTTTGCCATCCTTTTTGACGTTCCCGATGAGGGCGGCGGTCTGGACGAGGCCTTGCTCGCCCCCGCCGGCCTTGAGGCGGTCGAGGCGCTTTTTGCGTCCGCGGGCCTGGGTGGCGCGCTGTCCTGCGCCGAACCGGCGGATGTATTCCTCTTCCTTGGCGATGAAGGCTTGCTGCTGGTCGTAAGCGCGCTGCTGGGAGAGGCGGCGATGGGCGCGGAGGTCGGTGTACGCGGAGTAGTTGCCCTTGTATTGCTCGATTTTTCCATCGACCATGTCGAAAACTTCATCGACGACGGAGTCGAGGAAGTAGCGATCGTGCGACACGACGACGAGGGCGGTGTCTTCCATTTCGGCGATGGTGTTTTCCAGCCAATCGAGCATCGGGAGATCGAGGTGGTTGGTGGGCTCATCCAGCAGCATGAGGTCGGGGCCTTCGAGCAGCAGGCGGGCGAGCTGGGCGCGGGATTTCTGGCCGCCGGAGAGTTGCTTGATGGGGGTATCCATGTCTCGTTCGGAGAAGCCAAGCTCGTGGAGGATGGCGTCGACGCGGCGGGCGATGTCGTAGCCCTGCATGTGGTTGAATTCGGTTTCGAGGCGCGTGTAGCGTTCGATCGCTTCTTCGTGCTGCGGGCCCTCGGTGTACTTCGCGAGATCTTCGCCGGCCTGATGCAACTGCCGTTCGATCTCGTGAACTTCTTCGAAGACCTGGCTGACCTGGTGATGGAGGGTCTGCTCGGGATCGAGGGTGGGGATTTGCGAGACGTAGGCGAGCTTGCAGGATTTGGCGATGGCGACGGAGCCATGGTCGGGCTGCTCGACGCCGGCGATGATTTTGAGGAGCGTGGACTTGCCGGAGCCATTGGGCCCGACGAGTCCGATGCGTTCGCCTTTCTGAAGGTCGAAGGAGATGCCTTTGAGGACGGAACGTCCGGCGAAGGCTTTTTCGATGTCTTTGATTTCGGCAAGAGCCATGGGGGAAAACTCAAAACGCAAAACGCAGCACGGCAGGGGGAGTCCAGTAGTGTATGCGACGCGGGGGTTTGGGGAAACGGACGGCGGGTAAATGGCCACGAAAAACACGACAGGCACGAAAGCCGGGGGGCAGGAATGGTTGCGCAGGTGCGCAAATTTCCATGGGTGCGAATGTTTTGTAGATAGTTTGGTTGCAGGAAGTTGGGCGCGGCGGGGGGAGAGGTGCGCAAGGTGCGCATCATTTTTTGCGCAGCGCATACGGTGGAGAGGACTCGGCCGCGCGGGGCGATAGGCGGCATGTAGACGGTTGGTAGGCATAGTCCTTCTCCTGATCTTGGTCCTTTATAAACGGATCAGGAGGCGGAAAGGTTCCCGGAAAGTTGGGAAATGTTTGGCGGGCGGCGAGGGGAGGCGGTAGACTCCTTGAAAACGGGAGGAATGGCGACGACGGTTACGCTTGAAGTGGACCTGCCAGGGGACTTGGCGCGGTCGCGCCTGCCGGCGGCGGTGGCGGCACGGCTACAATCGCTGCTGGATCGGCAGGATGAGGGCGCGGAACTGAGCGCCGCGGAGCGCGGGGAGGCGGAGGGTCTCGCGGAGATGGCCGAATTTTTGACGTTGCTGCGGCTGCGTGAGGAGCGGCGAGCGGGATGAGGGATTTGCCGGTAGCGATGCGTGCTGAAGTGATAGCGCGAGCAGGCGGGCGCTGCGAGTATTGTGGCTTGGCCCCCCAGATCGGTCAGGAAGCTGTCTTTCATATTGATCATGTGGTGCCGCGCGCTGCGGGCGGGGAAACGACGCTGGGGAACCTGGCCCTCGCCTGCGTTTCATGTTCACTGCATAAGGCCGCGAAATAGGTTGTACGCGAACAGGAACTCGGCGAAGAGGTTGCGTTATTCAATCCTCGCTCGGAAAAATGGGCGGACCACCTTCGGTGGGAAGGTGTTCGGGTGGTGGGCGTGAGCAAAACCGGAATTGGGACGGTGAACGCGCTGCACATGAATCGGACATGATTATGGGCATTCGTCACGAGGAGGCGTCGCGTGGCCGGCATCCACATGTTCGAGGGTGATCCTCAAGCCCGAGTGTTGGTACGGAGGGTGATCAGGGAGTGAAGGAGGGGGGTGATGGCGAGCGTATCGGGGAGGCGGTGGGGGGCGGTGGTGGGGCCGGGGCCGATTTTGATGGCGATGTTGGGGGGTGAGAGGGTGCGGAAGGCGTCTTCGTCGGTGAGGTCGTCGCCGAGGAAGAGGGCGGCGGAGGCGTGGGTGGCGTTGCGGAGGGCGGTGAGGGCGGCGCCTTTGTCGGCGCGGGTGGCGGAGAATTCGAGGACCATTTTGCCGTGGCGGGCGTGGATGGCGGGGTGTTGGCGGGCGGCGTCGAGGAGTGCGGTGACGGACTCGGCGGCGCGGGCCGGGTCGGCGTTGCGGTAGTGGAAGGCGACGGCGGTGGGCTTGTTTTCGACGAGAGCGCCGGGCAAATTGGCGGCGGCTTCGCGGATGACGCGGAGGAGGGGATCGAGGGCGGCGGCGAGCTGCGCGTCTGGCGGGGGGGCGAGGTGAGGGGGGAGCTCGGCCCCGTGGCTGCCGACGAGGAGGGCGTGGTGGACGGCGGCGACGCGCGGGGCGAGGTCGGAGATCGCGCGGCCGGAGATGATGGCGACGTGGGTGTTGGGAATGGCGGCGAGGGAATTCAAGGCGTCGAGGGATTCCGCGTGGGCGCGGGCGTCGGCGGGGTCGCTGACGATGGGGGCGAGGGTGCCATCGAAATCCGCGGCGACGAGCAGAATGGGAACGCGCGCGAGGTTTTGGAGGGCGGCGTCAAGATCCGGCGGAGTCATTGGGGGATTCCTTGCGGCGTGGGGAGCGGTGGGCGGGCTGCGGGGCGGGTGGGACGGCCCGGGCGCGCGAGGCTTTTTCACGTTCGGCCTCGATGAGGCCGCACTCGGCGAGGAACTGGTTGAGCCACCAGTAGACATTTTGCTCGCGGATGGTGTCACGGAGTTGGACCATGGCGCGGCGGCGCTGGGGGATGGTCATGAGCAGGGCGCGGTGGATGGCGGCGGCGACGTTTTCGATGTCGTAGGGATTGACGTTGATGGCCCAGGGGGCGAGTTGCTCGGAAGCGCCGGCAAACTCGCTGAGGACCAGCACGCCGTTGCCTTCGATCTGGGCGGCGCAGTATTCCTTGCACACCAGATTCATGCCGTCCTTGAGGGGGGTGACGAGGGCGACATCGGCCAGACGGTAGAAAGCGAGGAGTTCCTGCCGGGGAATGTGCCGGAAGAAATGGTGGATGGGGACCCAGCCGGGCTGGGTGAAGCGGCCGTTGATCTGGGCGACGAGCTGTTCGATTTCTCCCTTGAGCTTCTGGTACTGGGGGACCTGCTCGCGGCTGGGGACGAGGATTTGCAGGAGCGTGACGTTGCGGTGGAGTTCGGGAAAGGTCTCGAGCGCCTGGGCGAAGGCGCGGAGGCGGTAGGGGATACCCTTGGTGTAATCGAGGCGGTCGACACCGAGGATGACCTGGCGTCCGCCGAACTGGGCGCGGAGTTCCTGGAGGCGTTGATCGACGGCGGGGTCGGCGGCGCCGGCGGCGAATTCGTCGAAGTCGATACCGATGGGGAAAGCGGCGGCGGCGCACTGGCGGCCGTCGGTTTCGAGTCGCAGCTCGCCGGGATCGCGGTGGCGTTCGACCTCTGGGAGGAGTCGGTGGACGCAGTCGGAGAAGTTGGCGAGGTCGCGGCGTGTCTGGAAGCCGATGACTTCGTATTCGAGGAGTCCGCGGAGGACATCCATGCGCCAGGGCAGCTTGAGGAAGATATCGGGAGGGGGGAAGGGGATGTGGAGGAAGAAGGCGAGGCGATTTTTGAGGCCGCGCTGAACGAGGGTGCGGCCGAGACCCATGAGCTGGTAATCCTGGACCCAGATGAGGTCGTCAGGCTGTGCGTGTTGTTCGATGACGTCGGCGAAGGATTGTTCGACCTTCTGGGCGCTGGTCCAGTAGGCGGGGACGAAGTTGCAGAGGGATTGGAGGTCGTGGAAGAGGGGCCAGATGATTTCGTTGCAGAAGCCCTGGTAAAAGCGGTGGTAGTCTTGGGCGGAGAGCGGGACGGGTGCGAGGCGGTAGCCTTCGCGGAGAGCGAACTGGTGGAGGACGGCGTCGAGTTCGTCGGGAGCGATGTCGGAGGCGCCGGGCCAGCCGATCCAGATGCCGCCGCGGCGTTTGAGGAGTGGTGAGAGGGCGGTGACGAGCCCGCCGCTGCTGGCGTGGAAGGTCCAGACGTCAGCGGATTTTTCGATGACGACGGGGAGGCGGTTGGAGACGAAGAGTGTTCGCATTTCACTCCTTGAGGGGGACGACAAAGGGCCGCGGGGGGAATTGGGGAGGGGGAATGTGCGGCATCTGACAATCATAGGTGACTGCTCCCGGTATATCCGAAATGGAAGAGGAGGGAAGGGATTCAGAGGGATATTTGCAAAAAATTTTTGGGAGAAAAAGCCGAAGGATGCGCGGAGGAAAAAAATAGGCGAGGAAGCGCAAGGGGCGGCGCAAAATGAGGCGTGCGGGGTCGCGGCGCGGAGTGCATCGACCTAGAATCGACACTCTGCGCGCTGCGATATTTTTGCGGGCGGCCGGCAGTTGCGGCGCAGGCGCGGCGAAAGGAGTACTCATGGATACACAAACATTGATGGCGTATGCGACGTGGCTGGGATACACGCTGGGGGCGATGGCGGCGGCGGTGGTGCTGGCGTTGCTGGGGCACTTTCTGCTGTTTTCGATTCTGCGGCGCGTGGCGAAAAGGACGCCCCTGACGGCTGACGATGTGGCGGTCTCGCGGCTGGCGGCGCCGACGCGCTGGATCGCCGTGTTGGCGGCCTTCTGGATGTCGCTCAACGTCGCGCAGCTGCCGGTGGGAGTGGAGCAGGTGCTGCGGCACGTGTCGTCGGTGGGGCTGATCCTGCTGATCGCGTGGCTGGCGATCCGGGGGCTGCTGGTGGGGCGCGACCTGCTGTTAAGCCATTATCTGCTGACGGTGTCGGACAACCTGCACGCGCGGGCGGTGCACACGCAGATACGCGTGCTGGTGCGGATCCTGATCGCCCTGCTGGTGGTGATCGCGTTTGCCTGCGTTCTGATGACGTTCGACGGGGTGCGGCAATTGGGGGCGTCGCTGCTGGCGTCGGCGGGGATATTGGGGATTATCCTGGGGTTTGCGGCGCAGAAGGTGATCGGGACGCTCTTCGCGGGGCTGCAGATGGCCATCACGCAGCCGATCCGGCTGGAGGATGTGGTGATCGTGGAGGGGGAGTGGGGGGTGATCGAGGAGATCACGCTGACGTACGTGGTGGTGCGGATCTGGGATTTGCGGCGGCTGGTGGTGCCGGCGACCTATTTTATGGAGAAGCCGTTCCAGAACTGGACGCGGACGTCGGCGAGTTTGCTGGGGACGGTGTTTTTGTATGTGGATTGCACGGTGGAAGTGGGTGCGATTCGCGCGGAGCTGTCGCGGTTTCTGGAGGGGCAGAAGCTGTGGGACAAGAAGGCGGCGGGCCTGCAGGTCACCAATATGTCTGACCGGACGGTGGAGCTGCGGGCGTTGATGAGCGCGGCGGACGCGTCGGCGGCGTGGGACTTGCGGTGCGCCGTGCGGGAGCATCTGCTGGAGTTTCTGCAGAAGACGCAGCCCCATGCGCTGCCGCGGGTGCGGGTGGAAATGGATCGCGTGGACGGCATGGAGCGCCGGGAGGGGCTGCTGGCGCGTGACGGGGCGGGTGCGGCGGCGTAGCGGCCGGACGCGGGCGGGAGGCAGGAGAAGGGGAGGGGGCGCTTTGCCTTTTGGGTTTTGACCAGCGACACTAGTGGGCACGAGCACCGCGTCTTGCCGGAAAATCGCATGCCATCCGAGCGCACCCGCAACTTCATCGTCGGCGTGACCATCTTGATCGCCCTTGGCGCGCTGATGTGGGGTGTTTTCATCCTTGGGAAGTTTCCGAGCTGGGGCGGGAAGCGTCCCTACACGGTGACGCTGGTCGCGGAGAACGCCAACGGGTCGGTGCCGGGATCGAAGGTGGATTTGAACGGCGTGAACATCGGGCAGGTGACGGAGGTGCACCTCGACCAGGATAGCTCGGGGAACCTGATCGCGAAAATCACGCTGCAGATCGACGGAAACACGAGCATTCCGACCTCCGCGGTGGCCTATCTGGGGCGTCCGACGGCGGGGATCGGGAACACGTACGTGTCGATCGCGGCGGTGAATTTGAAGCCGCCGCTCCTGCCGCGGAACGGGACGGCGACGCTGCACGCGGTGGCCGCGGACAACAGCCTGATCCCGCCGGCGATCACGCAGGACATCACGACGCTGCAGAAGAACATCTCGGGACTGACGGTGCAGCTGACGGAGGTGGCCAAGGATCTGCACGGATTGCTGGCTTATGCGCCGCCGGAGCTGGCCGAAGGGACGGCGCATCCGGGCACGAATCCGGCGACGAGCCCGTCGGAGAACATATCGACGGTGGTGATCCGGCTGAATCGGACGATGGCGTCGATACAGTCGCTGCTGGCGGATCCGAAGCTGCAGCAGAACATCCGGACGGTGGTGCAGAACCTGGCGGATGCGTCGTCGCAGCTGAAGGGGACGATGGAGAACATCAACGCGGTGATCGGGACGGCCAAAGAGACGGCGGCGTCATTCAACACGGCGGCGACGCGGGCATCGGCCACGCTGGACACCACGCAGGCGCAGGTGCTGAACATTTCGGAGCACCTGGTGACGCTGCTGGATGCGCTGAACAAAAACATCAATGCGATTGTGAAGGGCGATGGCACGACGGGGAAACTGGTGAACGATCCGCGGCTGTATGACGAGCTGGTGGACCTGGCGGACAATCTGAAAACCACCGTGAGCGACCTCGATTTCATCGTGAAAAAATGGAAAGACGAAGGCGTGAACCTGCACTTGAAGTGAGCGGCTCCGCTGACGACTGACACCTGATTACCGGTCCACGCTGCATGTCTGCCACCGTTCCTACCGGCGCGCAATCGGAATCCGACGTGCTGGACGTGCGCGCGGACGTCTGGCGGAAGCGGCCGCTGCTGCGGGAGATTTACAACCGCTACTTCGCCGAGATGCTTTCGCTTCTGGCGACGCCGGAGAACCGGTTCGGCCGCTGCGGGCTCATCCTGGAACTGGGGGGCGGCTCGGGAAACTTCAAGGAGTATTTCCAGCGGCAGGCGGTGGGGGCGGTCGGCCAAGGCGGGGGCGGCGGCGCGGGGACGCTGATCACATCGGACATCGTGCCGACGCATCACTGCGACCTGGCGGCGGACGCGATGGCGCTGCCGTTCGGCGATGAATCGCTGGACAACCTGGTGATGCAGGATGTACTGCATCACATCCCATATCCGCTGCGATTTCTGGCGGAAGCGCAGCGGACGCTGCGGCGCGGCGGGCGCGTGGTGATGACGGAGCCGTACATATCGCCGGCCTCACGGGTGGTGTTTGCGCTGGCGCATCCGGAGCCGGTGGTTCCAGCGGCGCGGATTTTCGGGGAGCGCGGCGGGGGGGATCCGTCTCCGCTGCGGGGAAGCGGGGCGTTTGCATCGAACCAGGCGACGCCGACGCGGCTGTTTTTTCGGGATGTGGCGAAATTCCAGGAGCGGTTTCCGGCGCTGAAGGTGGTGGCGCGGCGGCGGCGGTCGCTGTTTGTGTATCCGCTGTCGGGCGGCTTTTCCGGGCCGCAGCTTTTGCCGCGCCCGCTGCGGAGGCTGGCCTGGGGCGTGGAGAAAACGCTGACGCCGCTGGCGCCGCTGCTGGCGTTTCGGCTGGTGGTGGCGCTCGAGAAGGTGTGAAGGGGCGCGGATATCGTGCGGCGCCTGGCGCGGCGTCAGCGGGCGTCGGCCGCGATGGGAGTTTCGGGCTCCGCGGGCTGCGTCGCGCCGCCAGGTTGGGTGGCGGGAACGAGCGCGGCCATCGGATCGATCGCGTGGGGACCCTGCGCGCCGTCGCCGATGACCGCCTCGATGGCCATGCGGGCGAGCGTGCGCTTGATGCGTTCGCGCTCGGTCGAAGGATCCTTGATGTAGGTTTTGTAGTAGCCGAGGGCGGCCCAGAGAGTGCGGCGCTTCAGGACGCCATCGGGCATGCTTTCTCCCACATTTTTGAGCATTTCCGCGGCGGTGAAGTCGGCGTCCACGTGGTTCTGGGCGGCCGCGATGGCGCCGGCGAGCTGCGCCATGGCGCTGGCGGGCTTGCGGCCCGGCAGATCCGCGACCAGCTCGGGCTTGCCTTTGACGTAGCGGCCGTAGAGATAAATCTCCATGAGGGCGGCATCATCGCCGCGGACGGCGGGCTCGTATTTCCGGCCCAGATCGGCGAGCAGCCCGGCAGTTTGTTTGACCTGCACGCGGACGGCGGCGATTTCGCTGCGCGTTTTCGTGTCGCCCTTGAGCCAGCCTTCGTGATAGCCAATCTGGCGCATCAGGCCCTCGGCGGCGTCGATCTGGTCGCGGTCGAGCAGCAGCAACGCAAGCTGCATGTTCGCCCGCGCCGCGATCCCGGAATAGCGGATACGCTCCGGCTTGGGCGTGACGGCCATCTTGGACATCTGGTTGGTCATGGTCCACAGGCCGGCAACTTGCAGCGGGGCCTTGGTGTCCATGACGCGCTGGTAGCCTTCGACGGCCTTGTTGGCGACCACGAACCCGTCGCGGTTGCGATAGGTGAGTCCCACGGCGCGCAGGTAAAGCAGGCGCGCCAGACCGAGGCGCCCGTCTTTGCCGTCGGCGGCCTGAGCGTCGGCGGCGGCGATGAGACGCGTGGCGAATTCGGCGATGCCCGAGGACTTTTTCCGCCCGACGTTGTCCGCTTCCTCGCCGAATTCCTGGCGATAGGTGGCCCAGTCGTCGCCGCGGTAGATCGGTTCGAAGCCCGTCGGCGCGACCATGGGCATTTTCTGCAGGACTGACAGCTCAGGCATAAGGGCGTCGGCGGCGACCTGCGGCGGCAGCAAAGGATTGTTGGGCGAGAGGGCGACAACGTCGGTCTTCTTGGCCGGCGTTTTTTTGCCCGCGGACGGCCCCTTTCCCGTCGCTCCGAGCCCGGCGCCCACGCCCAGAACGATTCCCGCCACCGCCGCCCATGTCCGCATCCGTGCAGCCTTCATCGTGTCACCATTTCATAATCCGACGCGCGCATTCCACTCTATCGTCCAAACCCCAGCCGAAACAACATGATCAGATGCAAAACCCCCCAAGGGCGGAGATCCTTCATGGACGCGGGCCCCGGTATGAGCGTGCCGCACCGTTTGAATGAGGCGGCGGCATCGCCAATAATGGCGCATCTTGCCCTTTGTCTGGATGGCTCATGCTCCCGATTCCCATCGGCACCGATCGCCCGAGGCGCCGCTTCCCATGGATGAATGTCCTGATCATCGGGGCGAACGTGGTGTGCTATGTGCTGAGCCATCAGTCCGGCGGCCCGCATGCCCCGGCATCGATCGCGGGCCTGGCGCCGGGCTGGGACAAGTGGATGCTTTACCCGACGCATCCGGCGCTCGCGCAGTTCATCACCTACCAGTTCCTCCACGAAAACTTCACCCACATACTTTTCAACATGCTCTTTCTGTGGGTCTTCGGCAACAACCTCAATGAAAAACTGGGGAATATCGCTTACCTGCTCTTCTATCTGACCGGCGGCGTACTGGCCGGTTGCGGGCAATTGCTGACTTCTTCCGCGCCGACGCTGGGCGCCAGCGGAGCGATTTCCGCGGTCACGGGCCTGTTTTTCGTGCTGCTTCCGCGGACAAATATCCGCATGTTCATCTTTTTTTTCGTCTACGTGGATGTGTGGGAAATCCCCTCCATGTATTTCATCCTCTTCAAGGTCGGGCAGGATGTCATCGAGCCGCTGCTGGGACCGAGCAACGTGGCGCACATGGCGCATATCTCCGGGACCGCCGCGGGCGTGGTCATTGGCCTGGTGCTGCTGCTGGGGGGGCTGGTGCAGCGCGATCATTACGATTTGCTGGCGATGATCAACCGCTATCGCCGGCGCAAGCAGTATGAATCCCTGGTGTCGCACGGGTACGATCCCTTCGCGGCGGCCGGCGGCGGCAAGGGCTCGCCGGGGCTGCCGGTGGCGCCGGTGCACGAGAACCCGCGCGTGGCGGCCCTGCGCGATGAAATCACCATGCTGATCCGCAACCACCAGCTGCCCGAAGCCGCCGGCAAATACATCGAGCTCCGCGCCCTCGATCCCCGGCAGATTCTCACCCCCCAGGACCAATTGGACATCGCCAATCAGTTGATGAGCGAGCAGCGCTACTCCGTCGCGGCGGCGGCCTATGAGGATTACCTGCGCGCGTATCCCAAGCGTCCGCAACACGAGCAGATCACCCTGGTGCTGGCGCTCATTTACATCCGTTATGCGCCCAACCCCACCCGCGCGCGAGACTTGCTCACAGGCATCCTTCCGCACCTGCACAACGCCCAGGAGCGCGACCTCGCCGAGTCCGAACTCGCCCAACTCGCAGCCGCACCGGGCGGAGACACCTTCCCCCCCAGCACCCAGCCGGCCTGAGGGGCGTCCCACCCCGGCCGCATCACCATCAGCCACCGCGACAACCGCAGCAGCGCCGCGCGGCAACCACAGTTACCAAAGCCGCTCGCGACCGCCCGGCCCATTTGCTATACTCCAGCCTCCTCGGGGCGTAGCTCAGCCTGGCTAGAGCGCCTGGTTTGGGACCAGGAAGTCGCAGGTTCAAATCCTGTCGCCCCGAAGTAACGGGACAGAAAGCCCTTCAGCGAGCACGTTGAAGGGCTTTCTCATTGTGGGGACGAGAGTTGCGCCGTCGAGCGTGAAGTTCAAACAGACGGTTTCAAGTAACTGACGCTTCTTGCGGTAATCCGATATAAGCCATTTGTCTTTCAGTGTTTGTGAGAGTTCAAACGCCTCGATGGCATTTTGGCCTGCGTCAGCGGCATTGCCGCCGGACGTTGAGCGCTGGTCCGCAAGCAGAACGATTTTGTCGCGGAGCTCCGTGTTCTTGGCAGCGAATCGTGTTTCGTCGATCTCGTCATTCAGGCGCATGTTCAAGAGCCTGTCCTGCTGGTTCTTGAGCACGGTGAGCTGACGTTCGACGTCTGCGGTTTGCTGCTGGTTTGTTTTCTGAAGTTCCTGCATGCGAGAGCGCCAAATTGCCGACCTTGAGGCCGCCGCTGGAATGTGGATGTGCGACCCATCACCGTGAGCTGTGGCGCCGGTCGCTTGAGTTCGTTGCGCCACAACTCGGTCCTCTGAACACACACCAGCTACGGCAGGAAGCACGCGCAGGGCGCGATGCTCAAATTGCCAGCTCCTGAAGGCGGTAGCCAATGCCGGGTTCCGTGAGCAGGTAGCGCGGTTGGGTGGGATCGGGCTCCAGTTTCTGGCGCAGCTGGTTCATGTAGACGCGCAGGTAGTGCAGCTCCTGGTTGGCGTCGGGACCCCAGACTTCCCTCAGCAGGTCGCGGTGCGTCAGCACGCAGCCGGCATTATGGATAAGCGTGACCAGGAGCTTGTATTCCGTCGGCGTAAGGTGCACTTCCTTGCCGGATACCGTGACAAGGCGGCGGGCGAGGTCGACGTGCAGCTCGCCGGTGGAAAACGTGGCGGCGGGAGAGGCGGTGTTGGCGGCCATCTCGCGGCGCCGCAGCGCGGCGCGGAGGCGGGCCAGGAGCTCGCCGATGGCGAACGGCTTGGTGAGATAATCGTCGGCGCCGGCGTCGAGGGCCTGCACCTTGTCCTGCTCCTTCCCACGAGCGGACACGACGATGATGGGCGTTTTGGACCACTCGCGCAGCTGGCGGGTGAGCGCGACGCCGTCCGCGTCCGGCAGGCCGAGGTCCAGAATAATCAGGTCGGGGGTGTACAGGGCGGCAACCGACAAGCCTTCCTTGGCGGTGAGCGCTTCATGGACGCGATAGTCTTGGGCCGTCAGGGCGGCGCGCAGGAACTTGCGGATCGCGGAGTCGTCTTCGATGACCAGCACGGAGGGGCCGGGATCGCTCATGCGGGACCTTTCGGACCGGGGTCTGCCAGGCGCGGCGTTTTGGCGGCCGGTAGATTGATTGTAAACGCCGCGCCGCCGTCCGCACGGTTGGCGGCGCTGATCGTGCCCTGGTGCAGGTTGACGAGCTGCCGGCAGATGGCCAGCCCCAGACCCACGCCGCGGTGCGTGGCCGACGCGGGGGAACGGTAGAACTTCTGGAACACACGGTCGGGATCGTCGGCGGGGAGGCCGGGGCCGCGATCGCCAAAGATGATCTCGACGCGCTCGCCGTGGGAGTCGCTCGTGCGGCGGGCGACGATGTCGATTGGCGAGCCGGGCGGCGTGTATTGCAGCGCGTTTTCCAGCAGGTTCAGAAACACTTGCTCAATCAATGGCCCATCGGCGCTGATGAAGGGCAGGTCCGGCGGAAACGCGGTATGCAGCGGACGGCCCGCAAGCCGGGTCCGCAGGCGCGCGACGGCGGCGCCGACCAGCTCATCGATCGCGTAGGGCTCGGGCTTGATGGCCACCGCCCCGGACTCCAGACGCGTGATGTCCAGCAGGTTTGTGATGAGCCGATCCATATGGCCGGCCTCATCGGCAGTCGCCTGCAGCAGTTCGCGACGCGTGGCGGCGGGCAGGGCGTCGCCGGACTCCAGCAGCGTTGAGACCGACCCGGTGATCGCCGCCAGCGGGGTGCGAAGGTCGTGCGAGACGCCGGAAAGCAGCGTGTTGCGGATGAACTCCGCCTCGACGCGCTCCCACGCATGGCGGGCCGTGTCGGCGAGCTGCGCCCGATGGAGCGCTATGGCGGTCGCGTTGGCGAACGCTTCCAGAAGATGCAGGCGGTCCGGGTCGGCGAACGCCGTGAGGGTCGGACCGACGACCGCGAGGACGCCCAGGACGCCGGCAGGTCCCCGGAGAGGAACGTACAGGCCCGCGGCCGCGGGGAGGGTGTCGGTGGTGGCCCCGGCGTTCTGGTTGTGCTCGAAGGCCCAGCGCGCGACGCTCAGCTCCTTGTCATCCTCCAAAAACAGGTTGCCCGCTCGCACAGCGGTTCCCAGGTCCCCGGAAGCCATGGGCAGCAGCACGGCGGCATGGCACTCGAACACGCCTGCTATGTGCTGAACGGCGCCTTCGAGCAGCGGAGTCTTGTCCTGGATCGAGGCGAGGTCGCGCGTGAGTTCCAGCAGGGCGGCGGTGCGGCGCTCCCGGCGCCGCGCAATTTCCGTGCGCTGCTGAAGGCGGTCGGTCAGCGTGCTGATCACCACCGCCGTGGCGAACATCACCGCGAATGTCAGCAGGTACTGGGCATCGGAAACCGCGAACGAAAAATAGGGCGGCACCACCGTGAAATCGAAGGCCAGCACCGCCAGCGCTGACGCGAGCACCGCCGGGCCACGGCCGAGGCGCAGGGCGACCAGCAGCACGCCGACAAGGTCGAGCATGAGGACATTGGCGTTGCTGAAATGAACGCCGGCGCCGCTGGCGTGGTAAATCAGCGCGCCCAGAAGGCTGGTCGCCGCAACAACGCTGGCGGCGGCCAGGTAACGAGCCCGGCTAAAAGCGCCAGCCGCTCGGCCTCGCGCGGGCGAATGCGGTGCGGACGTTTCCTCGCGCACAACCAGAATCTCGATCCGGCCCGACTGCCGAATAAGATCATCGACGAGGCCATGGCGAAACAGCTCCCGCCACCGCGGGCGGTCGGGCTTGCCCGTGATGATGCGGGCCACATTGTGCGTGCGCGCGTAGGCGATCAGCTCGCTCGCCGGCCGCGTGCCGGTCAGGGTGACGGCTTTTCCCCCAAGCGACTCCGCCAGGCGAAGAGCGGCGGTGACACGATCGCGGGCCTCCGCGGAAAGGGTTGCGGCGGCGGGGGTTTCCACGTACACCGCGAACCATTCCGCCTTGATGCTCGCGGCCATGCGGCGGGCGGCGCGGACCAGGCGCCCCGCAAAGGGGCTCGGTCCGACGCACACGAGCAGGCGGTCGGAGGCCGGCCAGGAAACCGTGGCGCCCTGGGCCTTCTGAAAAGTGGCCATCTGGGCGTCAACGCGCTCGGCGGTGCGGCGGAGCGCCAGCTCGCGCAGTGCCGAGAGGTTCCCCTTGTTGAAAAATCCCTTCGTGAGCCGGTCCACATCGTGCTGCTTGTATATGCGGCCCTCGGCCATCCGCTCGATAAGCTTTTCCGGCGGCAGGTCGATCAGCTGCACCTCGTCCGCCTGTTCAACCACCCAGTCGGGAAGCGTTTCGCGCACGGTGATGCCGCTGATGTGTTCGACAATGTCCGCCGCGCTCTCGAGATGCTGCACGTTGAGCGTGGTATAGACGCTGATGCCGGCGTCAAGAAGTTCGAGGATGTCCTGATAACGCTTCGGGTGGCGAAGGCCTGGGGCATTCGTGTGGGCCAGTTCGTCCACGCAGATCAGGGCGGGCTTGCGGGCGAGGGCGGCATCAAGATCGAACTCCTTGAGCGTCGCGCCCTTGTAGGCAACCATCTTGTAAGGCAGGAGATCGAGTCCCAGGAGAAGCGCTTCGGTATCCGGGCGAATGTGGGGCTCGGCATAGCCGATCAGCACGTCAACCCCTTCCGTCGCACGCTTCCGCGCCTCTTCCAGCATGGCGTAGGTCTTGCCAACCCCCGCGGCGGCGCCGAAAAATATCTTCAGGCGGCCGCGGCCGGCGCGCGCGTCGGCCGCGCTTACCGTGGCGAGGAGGGCATCGGGATTGGGCCGCGTGGCCGTGGACATAGGCGCTCCGGTCAGCGGTCATCGACGCATGCTACCCGTGGACGGCGCTGCCACCGGGTATTGTCGGTCGAGGGCCAGATTCAACTCAAGGACATTGACCACCGGCTCGCCCAGAACGCCCAGGGAACGCCCGCGCGTGTGGGCGACTATCAGCGTTTGCAGGGCTTGCGGTGTGACATTCCGGGCCTTCGCCACACGCTCGATTTGCCACGTCGCTGCGGCGATCGACTCGTGAGGATCGAGGCCGGATCCTGAGGCCGTCACCAGGTCGATCGGCAGCGGTGCGCTGTTGCCCGGGTCAGCGGCGCGAAGGGCGTCTGCACGCGCTTTGACGACATCCGCGAAGGCCTGCCCGGCGGGCGACAGATTCGATCCGCCCGACCCCGTGCCCTTGTCGGCATTGAACGACGTATACGGAACGGGGCCGGTCGCCGAAGGTCGCGGCCAGAAGTATTCGGGTCTGTCGAAGTCCTGTCCGATGAGCTCCGAGCCGGCGGCGGCCTTGAGATCGCTGGTGGGCCGGCCGTTTTTGTCGATCAGCGATCCATTGGCCCGCCAGGGAAACAACACCTGCGCCGCACCCGTGATCGCCAGCGGATAGATGATGCCCGTAAGCAACGTCAGCAGCAGGAACACCGCAATGCTCGCCCGCAGTTGCGCCAGCGCGCCGCCCCGGGCGGGTGTCACAGCAGAAGTCGTGTTCATGACGCACATCCTTGTATTCAAGATTCCCGGCGTTTACGCCACGTGAACCAGATTCAGCAAAACGTCTATAAGCTTGATGCCCACGAACGGCACCAGCAGGCCGCCGACGCCGTAGATCAGCAGGTTCCGCCGCAGCAGCATGGCCGCCGGCAGCGGCCGATACTTCACGCCCCGCAGCGCCAGCGGAATCAGGCAGATGATGATCAGCGCGTTGAAGATCACCGCCGACAGAATCGCGGTACGCGGATTCAGCCCCATCACGTTCAACCGCGCCAGCTCGGGATAGGTCCCCAGGAAAATCGCCGGAATGATGGCAAAGTACTTCGAGACGTCGTTGGCCACGGAGAACGTGGTCAGCGCCCCCCGCGTCATCAGCAATTGCTTCCCCGTCTCCACCACCTCGATCAGCTTCGTGGGATTTGAATCCAGATCGACCATGTTGCCGGCTTCCTTCGCCGCCTGCGTGCCCGTGTTCATCGCCACAGCGACGTCCGCCTGCGCCAGCGCCGGCGCATCGTTCGTCCCGTCGCCGGTCATCGCCACCAGCCGCCCGCCGCCCTGGTAATCGCGAATCAGCTTCAGCTTCGTCTCCGGCGTCGCCTGCGCCAGAAAGTCATCCACCCCCGCCTCCGCGGCGATCGCGGCGGCCGTCAGCGGATTGTCCCCCGTGATCATCACCGTCTTGATGCCCATGTGCCGCAGCTCTGAAAACCGCTCCCGAATCCCGCCCTTCACAATGTCCTTGAGTTCGATCGTCCCCAGCACCCGTGGCATCTGGCCATTTTTCTCCGCCACCACCAGCGGCGTGCCTCCCTGCTTGGCGATCGACTCCACCGTGCTTTTCACCCCCGCCGGAAACGTGCCGCCATGATCGCTCACGTACGCCTCGATGGCCGACGCCGCCCCCTTGCGAATCTCGTGGCCCCGCAGATTCACGCCCGACATCCGCGTCTGGGCCGTAAAAGGCACAAAATGCGCATCCAGCTCGTGCACGTGCCGCTCGCGTATGGCGTACTTCTCCTTGGCCAGCACCACGACCGATCGGCCCTCCGGCGTTTCATCCGACAGGCTCGACAGCTGCGCCGCGTCCGCCACCGCTTCCGCCGATATCCCTTCCGCCGGGTGAAACGCCACCGCCTGCCGGTTGCCCAGGGTGATCGTCCCGGTCTTGTCCAGCAGCAGCACGTCCACGTCGCCGGCCGCTTCCACCGCCCGGCCCGACATCGCGATCACGTTCTTCTGGATCATCCGATCCATCCCCGCAATGCCGATCGCCGACAGCAGCCCGCCGATCGTCGTGGGGATCAGACACACAAGCAGCGCCACCAGCGCCGTCACCGTCACCGGCGTCCCCTTGCCCGCGGCGTTGACCGCATAGATCGAGAAAGGCAGCAGCGTCACCGTCGCCAGCAGAAAGATGATGGTCATCGACGCCAGCAGAATGTTCAGCGCGATTTCGTTGGGCGTCTTCTGCCGCTTGGCGCCTTCAACCATCGCGATCATCCGGTCCAGAAACGCCTCGCCCGGATTCACCCCGATCCGGATGATCAGCCAGTCCGAGAGCACGTGCGTCCCGCCCGTCACCGACGACCGGTCCCCGCCCGATTCCCGGATGACCGGCGCGGACTCGCCCGTGATCGCCGATTCGTCCACGGAGGCCACCCCCTCCGCCACCTCGCCGTCCGCCGGAATCAGGTCCCCCGCCTCGCACAGCACGATGTCGCCCTTGCGCAGCGTCGCCGCCGACACGGAGGTCTGCCATGCGTCCAGCCTCGGCTCTTTGAGCTTCTTCGCCGGGGTGTCCTGCCGCGCCTTGCGCAGTGTGTCCGCCTGCGCCTTCCCGCGTCCCTCCGCCATCGCTTCGGCAAAGTTCGCGAACAGCACCGTGAACCACAGCCATAGCGTGATCCACAGAATCCACCCGCTCGGCGCTTCCCCATGGCCCAGCAACGCCTGCGCAAAAAGCACCGTCGTCAGAATGCTCCCGATGTACACCACGAACATCACCGGGTTGCGAATCTGCACGCGCGGATCAAGTTTCGCCAACGCATCCACCGCCGCTCGCTTGAGAATCGGCACGTGGAACAGAGAGTGACTCTTGGCAGATGCCATGGAAAGCTCCTTCGAGCACGGGGTTACCAGCCGCGGTCGCGCGTGTACCAGCAGTTTGCGTAGGCATGGCCGCGGTTAATGGCGCCGCCGTACTGCCGCCACGCCCGCCGGCCGCACCGGAAAAGAACGCCCAGGCTGCCCGCCACCTGATGCAGCGCCTGCCGCAGATTCGGGTCCCGGTGAACCACGATGATCTCCTGCGCCGCGGCCCCGGGCGGCTCCTGCCCCAGCGCCCGCGCCGCCAGGTTGATCACCACGATCGGCGGCAGGCCCCGGAGTCTCTGAACGGTCGCAACGGGACGCATAGACCACTTCCTCTCGGCCCTCAACGGCCGAACAACTGCAGGTGCTCCACCACCGGGCCCACCGCGAGCGCCGGCACAAATGTGAGCAACGCCACGATCAGCACCACCCCGATCAACAATGTCACAAACAACGGCGTGTGCGTCGGCAACGTCCCCGCACCCGCCGGCACCACCTTCTTCCGCACCAGCGAGCCCGCGAGCGCAAGCGTGAACACAATCGTCCAGAAGCGCCCAATCAGCATCGCCACGCCGCCCGAGCTGTTATAGAACGTCGTGTTCCCCGACAGACCCGCGAACGCCGACCCGTTGTTGTTCGTCGCCGACGCAAAGGCATACAGGATCTCCGAAAATCCGTGAGCGCCCGGATTGCTGATTCCCGCCAGCCCCGCCGGCAGCACCACTGCCGCCCCCGTCAGGATCAGCACCACCGCCGGCATAATCAGAATCAGCAGCGCCGCCATCTTCATCTCGTACGCCTCGATCTTCTTGCCCAGATACTCCGGCGTGCGCCCCACCATCAGCCCCGCGATGAACACCGCGATGATCGCCAGCACCAGCATCCCATAAAGCCCCGTCCCCGTGCCGCCCAGAACCACCTCCCCAAGCTCCATCATCGCCATCGGAACCGCGCCCCCCAGCGGCATGAATGAATCGTGCATTGAATCCACCGCTCCACACGACGTCGCCGTCGTGCACGTCGCGAACAGCGCGCTCCGTGCCACGCCCAACCGTGCCTCCTTGCCCTCCATGTTGCCCCCGGGATTCACCTCCGTCGCCGCCTGATCCACATTCATTGCCGCCAGGTGCGGATTTGCCCCCGACTCCGCCCAATAGCACAAGCCGATGAATGCGGCCAGGATCACCAGCATCGCCGCAAGCACCGCCCACCCCTGCCGCGTGTCGCCCACCATCTTCCCAAACGTGTAGCAAAGCGCTGCCGCGATCACCGTCTGCGCCAGCACCTCCAGAAAATCCGTCAGTGCCGTTGGGTTCTCGAACGGATGCGCGCTGTTGGCGTTGAAAAAGCCGCCCCCGTTCGTGCCCAGATGTTTGATGGCGATCTGCGATGCCGCCGGGCCCATCGGCAATGTCTGCGTCGTCACCGCCACCGTTTCGCTGATCGCATGGCCCCCGGCATCCACCACCGTATGCCCGGCCGCATCGAGCTTGGGCTGCGTGTAGCTCGTTCCCTGCACCAGCGGCACAGTCTTGTATGGTGAGAAATTCTGCAGCACCCCCTGCGACACCAGCGCCAGCGCGAACACGACCGACAGCGGCAGCAGGATATACAGCGTGCAGCGCGTCACATCGACCCAGAAATTCCCGAGCGTCGCTCCGCTCTTTCGCGCCAGCCCCCGGATCAGCGCGATCAGCACCGCAATGCCCGTGGCGGCCGAGAAAAAATTGTGGATCGTCAGCCCCAGCATCTGCGTGAGGTACGACATCGTCGTTTCGCCCCCATAATTCTGCCAGTTCGTGTTGGTCGTGAAGCTGGCGGCGGTGTTGAACGCAAGCCCCGGCTCGACTCCGCTCATTCCCTGCGGGTTGGCAGGAAGAATGCCTTGCAGCCGTTCGACGCCATAGGTGAACACCAGGCCCACCAGACTCAAAAGCAGAACGGCGCCCGCATACGTCTGCCAGCGCATTTCCGACGCCGCATCAACGCCCGCCACGCGATAGATGCTTCGCTCAATGGGCCCCAGCAACCGGTCCAGCCCGAAGAGCCCCTGGCCTTCAAACACGCGCGCCATGTACGTCCCCAGCGGCTTGACCAGTGCCAGCAGAACCCCCACATACAGCAGAACTTGAAACCATCCCAGCGCGGTCATGAGAACTTCTCCGGGAAAAGTAGCGCGGCAAAGAGATACCCAAGCATGGCCAGCGCGAGCAGGCCGCCGATCCAGTAAAGCGGGGTCATGCGCCGCCTCCCAGCTTTTCGCACAGCCGCTGAAGCAGCCACGATGAGCCGAAAAAGGCGATGGTGATCAGGAGGTAGACCACGTCCATAGAGCCTCCGAATGAACACGGGCGACGAGTTCATTCTGAGGCGCGATCGCGACAATTGGTAATCAAATGTCCGTCAAAAACATGCGGCTGGAGATCAAGAAAACATCAAGACGCCGCCAGGCGCAAAGAGTCAACAAAATGACTCGCCGCCCCGCCGCGCGTCACTCCGCTGCCTTCCACTTGAACTCCGCGCCGCTCTTGCGCGCCGGGCTCGGCCCCCGCGCATCGCACGTCACCGGCCCCGGCGCATTCGGACGCGTCGCCAGATAGCGGTGATTCGTCAGCGACATCAGCATCGTGTCGCCGCGCATCAGGTTCACCCACTCAAACGTCTCCCCTTCCCCAACCGCCGCGCCCGCAAGGTCTTTCAACACCACGCCGCCCTCCCCCGCGGACACAAAACGCCCGTTCGCCGCCTTCAGCGCCACGCGCCCCAGCCCCCGGTCGATCACCTCGAAGCGCGCATTCGCCAGTTCCGCCGCGGTCTCTCCCGCAACATCGATCACCACGTTCTTCCGCGCATCCGCGCACAACACCGCCCCGTCCGCAACGCTGGTCAGAACCACCCGCTTTCCCGTCGGAATCTCCCGCTCAATTCCCCGCGCCCGCGGCTCCTCCACCCGGTAATTGTCAAAATCCGCATAGCCCCCCGCGCGCCCCATCGTGTTGTAGTGAAACAGCCCCGGCCGCACGCCCTGGAATGTCGTCAACTGAAACGTCATCGTGAACGCCGGCCCCAGCGGAGCGAACGTCCTGCCGTCCGCGCTCCAACTGAACGTCGCCTCGTCCGTGTCAAAGTTGCAATGCACGCGCAGCCATACATGCGCCGGCGAATCCGCCACCCGCGCCGCCACCGATTCCCCCGCCGCCGTGCCCCCTCGCCCCCCGCGCCCGCCCGCGCTGCCCGTCGTCATTTCCAACTCCGACCCCTGCGCGCTTTTCGCCACGCCAATCCACGCATACGGCGTGCTCAGCAATCCCAGTCCCGCCCTATCCCCGGCGCCCATGCCCGATGTCTCCAATTCCACGGTCATGATCGATTCCGGCCCCGGCGGCCGCTCGCACAGCGTGTCCCGCGCGTGATAAAAATCCGCCGCCGGAAGCGAATGCAGCCGCAACACCCCCGGCTTCTCCGTCAGCGACCACTTGCTGTCATCCGGCACGTGATTCCACTGCGCCAGCGGATTCAACTTCCCATCAAACGCATCATCATGCACGAACGCCGGCGCCGGTGCCTGCACGAACCCCGTGTCCGGCTTCACCCACGTGTTGGGCGCCTTCCGCAAATTCCCTGGCAGCCCGATCAGCGGAAATCCACCATCCCACGTCACCGGCACCAGGTTCACCATCCGCCCCGCGCTCCCATGATCCGACATGATGATGCTCCACCACTGCCCCGACGGCGTATCCACGATCCCCCCCTGGTGTATCCACAACCCCCGATCGTCCGCTCGCGCCTTCGACGGCGTCGCCTGCGTCACCCCCAGAGACTCGCCCTCCACCATCTTCATCGTCTTCCACGGCCCATCGATCGAATCCGCCACCGCCGCCATCTGATCCGTCGACGCCCCTGGAATCGCCGACACATCCACGTATTTCCCGTTGATTTTGTACAAATGATGCCCCTCGCCCATGCGCTCCGGCAACGACCGCTTCGGCGCATCCGTCTTGAACGATCGCAAATCCGGATTCAATTCCTCAATCGGATACGGCGCCCTGTTCCCGGAAATAATATATACTTTCCCATCATCATCAAAAAGCACCGATAAATCATGCCGCCCCGGAAGTTGATTCCGCTCCCACGGGCCATTGATCGATGCCGACCGAAATACCTGCAATCCCGCCCCGTTCACGTTCGAAAAGATATACCACATGCCCTCGTGATACCGGATGCACGGCGCCCAAATCCCCTGCCCATAAATAGTGCCCCCCTCCAGCCGATACGCCGGCCCGAAATCAAGCCTGTCCGCGCAATACCCCGCCAGCTCCCAGTTCACCAGATCGCGCGAATGCATGATCTGCACCGCCGGATTCATGTGCATCGTCGTCCCCGCCAGGTAATAATCCCGCCCCACGCGAATCACATCCGGATCCTCAAACTCCTCATAAAACAAAGGATTCGAATACGTCCCATTCCCGTTGTCCGCCGTCCAGTGCGTCATCGCCGATTTCGGCAAACCTTTCACATGCTCTGCGTTCGCCCCTCGCCCGCCCACTCGCTGCGAGCACGCCGCCGCCCCGACTGCCACGACAATCCCCGCCCCGATGATCATCAACCGCTGTGCCGCCATAGCTTCACTCCTGCCACATATTCTACCGCTTTTCGCAACGTGGCCACTACTCTAACGCGTCTTCTCGAACTTTCACCCCCGCACAGTCCGGAACCGCCCGGAACCGCCCCTTTGTGCCACCGCGCGCGTCGATGTACAATCCGCCGACAAGCCCACACCTCCCCTTTTGCGAGAGCCGCCATGAAGCACGTCAGCGTGATCGCCATGCTCCTGTCCCTCGCCGCCCCGGCCCTCGCCGCCAATCCCCCGGAGCCCGACGGCAAGCCCCACCAGCTCTCCCTCCATGACCGCCAGTTCTGGATCGACAACACCCCCATGCGCGTCATGGCCGGCGAAATGCACCCCGGCCGCATCCTCCCGCAGTTCTGGGACGACCGCATCAAAAAAGCCAAGGCCATGGGCCTCAACACCGTCAGCGTCTACCTGTTCTGGAACGAGATCGAACCTACCGAAGGCAACTTCGTTTTCAAAGACCAGACCGACATCCGCCGCTTCGTCAAACTCTGCCAGGACAACGGCATGTGGGTCATCCTCCGCTCCGGCCCCTACGTCTGCGGCGAAATCGATTTCGGCGGCCTCCCCGCATGGCTGCTCAAACACCCCGGCCTCAAAATCCGCTCCAACGAACCCCAGTTCCTCAATTGCTGCAAACTCTACGTCCAGCAGATCGCCAAGCAACTCGCCGATCTCCAGGTCTCCCACGGCGGCCCCATCATCATGACCCAGTTCGAAAACGAATATCAAAAACTCGACGATTATCTTGCCGCTCTGCAAAAGATATATATCGATGCCGGTTTCGACGGCCAGTTGATGACCTGCGATCCCTCCGGCGGGCCCTGGAACAATCCCGAGTATCTCCCCAACGTCCTCCGCGGCTACAACGGCTTCGATCCCAACGACCGCTTCCAGATGCGCTATGACCAATCCATCGCCGATACCGAAAAAACCGGCTATCCCGTCTTCTCGCCGGAAGTATATACCGGCTGGTTTCCCGCCTGGGGCAGCGGTCCCGGCAAATCGCCAAAGGTCGACCTCGACACCCAGAAAAATCGCATCCAATTCCTCTTTGACCACAAAGACGCCAACGGACGTCCCGATCTTTCCTGGTGCCTCTACCTCTTCGACGGCGGCACCAACTTCGGCTACATGGCCGGACCCAGCAACAATCGCCCCGTCACCACCAGCTACGACTACGACGCGCCCGTGGATGAACTTGGCCGAATCACGCCCAAGTATCGCATGCTGCGCGATATGTATGCCACGAATCTCGACCTCACCCTCCCCCCAATCCCCGCCGATCCCAGGATCATCGAAATCCCGCAATTCACGCTGAAAACCGGCCCCGCGCTGCTCGATCGCCTCCCCGCCAGGCCCGTGGAAAATGAAAACGTTGAGCCCATGGAGCAACTCGATCAAAACTACGGCTTCATTGATTATCGCAAAGAATTCCCCAACGGCCTCCACGGAAACCTCGATTCCGGCCAGGGACGCGACTACATCGCCATCATGGTCAACGGCAAAGTCCTCCAGGATAAATTCAGCGGCGTCGGTGCCTCCTTCGGCGGCTTCGGACGCGGTCGCGGCAGAGGCGGCCCCGCCCCCGCTCCCCTCGTCGTCGATGTCTCCGGCCCCGCCACCCTCGACATTCTCGTCCACAACCTCGGCCGCAACAGTCTCATCCGCAGCGGCGACAACGAACGCAAAGGCCTTATCACCAACCCCTCCCTCAACGGCACGCCCCTCACTGGCTGGCAAATCTACTCCCTCCCCCTCGACGATCCCGCCCAGCTCCCAGCCTCCGACAAAACCTCCGCCTCCACCGGCCCCACCTTCTACACCGCCACCTTCAACATCTCAGATCCCGGCGAAACTTACCTTGACATGTCCAACTTCCACTTCGGCGTCGTCTGGGTCAACGGCCACAACCTCGGCCGTTACTGGGACGTCGGCGCCTCCCGCTGCATCTACCTCCCCAGCCCCTGGGAAAAACAGGGCCAAAACCAGATCACCGTCCTCGAACTCGGCCCCGCGCCCGCCCAAACCACCATCACCGGCGTCCCCACCATGATCGAAACCCCCACGCGCCCCATCCAACCCCTCTGGTCCTCAAACGCTGCCACCGCCCCCGCCGCGCGGTAAAGCCGACCCTCGTCGCGGAAATCCGCGCGCCCGCGCCTCGCCCGGAACTCTCGCGCAGATCAGAACCCATTCGTGCACATGCGTGTGCATTCGTGGACAATTCCCGTCATCGTCTTTCGTGCCTTTCGTGCCTTTCGTGGCCATTTATCGTCGTCCTCCCGGTTGACTTGCCGCCCCACCCCGGGACAATTCCTCCATGATCACGCCGCGGATCCTCACCCCCCTTTGTCTCCTCCTCGCCGTAGCCTCCGCCCGCGCTGCCGACACCCCGCCCGCCGTCCCCTACAGCTCCCGCCTCCCCGAAGACACCCTCGGCTTCATCGAAGTCGATCCAGCCGCCGGCCGCCCCCGTTCCCCAGACGCCGACAGCTCCCCCAACATCATGGACATGGGCTTCCAGGCACTCCGTTCCCTCGGCATCCTCCCGCGCGATGTCACCGTCGCCGGCGACGCCTTCGGTCTCGCCGCCATGGCCGGAAACCGCCACTTCTGCATCGGCTGGCTCGACGCCGACCTCCAGCCCGGCCCCCACGATGGCCTCATGTGCAACTCCTTCCAGCTCGTCTGGCTCGTCGATACCCACGGCCGCCCCGACCAAATGCTCCACCGCATCACCGCACTCCTCGATCACCTCTCCACCAGGGAAACCTCCCACCAGGTCGTCAAAAAAGCCGCCGACAATGGCCGCGAATACGTCGAGTTCACCGACTCCCGCTGGCCCGCCTGGCTCAAGCTCGGGTGGGCCCAGGAAAAAGATGTCTTCATCATGGCCATGGGCGACGGCGCCATGGCCCATTATCTCGCCGATCATCCGGTAGGGGGGTCCCCCGGCGGCGCCTGGCAGACCACCGTCGATGCCATCGATCATCAAGCCCCCGCCGCCGGTTCCGCCGGCACCGTCTTCGCCCGCATCTACGTCAACCCCGAAGCCTTCCGCCAGCGCTTCCCCGACGCCATGAAACGCACCCTCCTCGGCCGCGTCTTCGCCGCCATGGACCTCAACGCCACCAACAAAGCCCTCTTCACCGCCCGCCGCAACGGCCGCGCCGTCAGCCTCGACTATGGCGTCTCCAAACAGGCCGGCGCTGGAGAAAACGTCACCGTCACCCCCTGGACCCTCCCCCCCAACGCCGCCCCCGCCCTCGTCAAACTCGTCCCCGATGACGCCACCAGCTTTCTCGTCCTTAACGTCGATTGGCCCGCCCTCTACACCCGCATCACCGCCGTCCTCGACGCCGTCCTCACCGATGAAGGCGAACCCTCCGTCGATCAGAAAGTCCGCCGCTTCGCCGCAATCCACCACGTCGATCTGCAAAAAGACGTCCTCACCAAAGCCTCCCCCCTCATCCTCGTTCACGATTGGCCCCAGCATCCCCTCGGCATCCCCCTGATGGTTACCGCCATCGCCTCCGCCGGCACCAACGGCTCCGTCATCAAGGACGATCTCGACCGCATGCTCAAAGACGCCCAGCAATCCCTCGACAAACGCCCCAACGGCATCTTCAAACTCCGCACCGATTCCAGCGGCATCATGTACATGCAGTTCGGCCTCGTCGGCCCCGCCTGGGGGTGGGCCGGCAACCGCCTCGTCTGGAGCTGGTCACCCGCCGCCGTTCACGACAACCTTGCCGCCGCCGCCAACGCCCCCGCCGGCGCCTTCACCAATCATTCCCCATAATTTCTCGGAGGATCCCCCGTGCGCATCGCCGTCGTCGGCCCCCACCCGGATGATCAGGAACTCGCCATGGGCGGCGCCATCGCCTCCTTCGTCGCCGCCGGACACACCGTCACCCTCATCGACATGACCACCGGCGAACCCACTCCCTTCGGCTCCGAAGAAACCCGCGCCAAAGAAGCCGCCGCCGCCGCCCAAATCCTCGGCGTCCAACGCGTCTCCGCCGGTCTCAAAAACCGCGAGGTCGTCCACAACATCGAGTCCCGCCACCGTGTCGCCGCCCTCTATCGCCGGCTCCGCCCCGACATCCTCTTCGTTCCCTATCCCCAGGACGCCCACCCCGATCACCTCGCCGTCACCCGCATCGCCGAAGACGCCCGCTTCGATGGCAAACTCACCAAGTCCTCCATCCCCGGAGACCCCTGGTATTGCCGCCGCATCATCTACTATTTCTGCACCCACCTCCGCTTCAACTTCCCCGCCACCTTCTGCCTCGATATCACCCCCGTCTGGGAAAAAAAACTCGCCGCCATCGACTGCTACCAATCCCAGTTCTACGCCGGCCGCACCGGCGCGGAAAGCGGCGCCGTCGTCCAATACATCACCACCATCTCCCGCTACTTCGGCGGCACCATCAACACCCCCTACGCCGAACCCTTCCACACCCCCGAAATGCTCGGCCTCACCAACCTCAACGCCCTCACCCACTGAACGCCCCGCGTCCATCTCTCCCGCCGCCACGCTCCGTCGATCCCCAAGTATTTTCACGAGTATTTTCACGCCCCCTTTTCAGGAAACCTTGAAGCCCACAACTCAACCACTTATGCTCGCCTGCCGCATCTACCGGCGAGGGATCCATGCAACGGTCATCTTACAAGTGGCAAGCCGCCGGATGGGCCTCTCTGACGACCGTGTTGCTCGCCATCGCGATCGTCGTGGGATCGCGCAACCTCGCTCATTTTGATGCCGCCCTCGTCCCCTACACCTTCTCCGTGCTTTTCGCCACCTTCGCGATCACCTATCGCTATTCCATGTGGCTGCACCGTCCGCCCACCGCCATGTACTTCCGCCGCGGATGGCGCGTCTTCCTCCGCCCGCGCGCCCTCGGCCGCAACACGCTCGTGCTCCTCCAGCGCCTCATCGTCGAGGTCCTCTTCAACCGCTTCATCCTCGCCCGTGGAAAGCAGCGCTGGGCCGCCCACTGGCTCATCATGGTCGGTTGCGTCATCGCCGCCGCCATCACCTTCCCACTGGTCTTCGGCTGGATCCATTTCGAAACCGTCCCCGGAAACCTCGCCCTGTACCGCACCTACCTCTTCGGTTTCTCCGTCCACGACATGCCCATCCATTCCACCGAAGCCTTCCTCGTCTTTCACGGCCTCGTCTGGGCCGCCATCCTCGTCATCGCCGGCGTCATGCTCGCCATGTACCGCCGCATGCGAAACCACGGCGCCGCCGCCGTCCAGCAGTTCGGCGAGGACTTCATGCCCCTCCTGCTCCTCTTCGCCATCAGCGTCACAGGCCTCATGCTCACCGCCTCCTACACCTGGATGCGCGGCTACGCTTACGAGTTCATCGCCATACTCCACGCCATCACCGTCATCTTCACTCTCCTCTGGCTCCCCTTCGGTAAGTTCTTCCACATCATCCAGCGCCCCGCCCACCTCGGTGTCATGTTCTACAAGGACTTCGGCAGGGAAACCGCCCAGGCCGCCTGCAAACGCTGCAACGCCCCATTCGCCTCCCAACTCCAGGTCAAAGACCTCATCGTCGTCGAACAACAGTTGGGATTCACCTACGAAGCCGACCACCCCGATACCGATCATTACCAGTGGATTTGCCCCAAATGCCGCCGCGCCCTCTTCGGCCTCGCACAGGGACGTCTCTGGAACCCCTCCCCCGCCGAAACCAGCGATGCCTTTGACCCCCGAGGATAACCATGGCCACTCTCCCCGCCGACCCCCTCAAAATCATCCACGCCTTCGGTCCCCACCTGTCCATTGGCACCGGCTCGCGCAAGGCCCACGAGGGCGATCCCGACAAACTCGTCAAAACCCACTGCTGCTTCTGCGGACAGCAATGCGGCATCAAACTCAAAGTCAAAGACAACGAGGTCGTCGGCTTTGAGCCCTGGGAAGAATTCCCCTTCAACCGCGGCATGCTCTGCCCCAAGGGCGTCAAACGCTACCTCCAGGGCTCACACCCCGACCGCCTCCTCACCGCCATCCAACGCGATCCCGCCGCTCCCTCCGGCTTTTCCCCCATGCCCTACGACCAGGCCATCCATCGCGTCGCCTCCGAAATCGACCGCCTCCAGAAACAATACGGCCCCGGAGCCGTCGGCGTCCTCTCCGGCGCTTCGCTCACCACCGAAAAATGCTACCTCATGGGCAAGTTCGCGCGCGTCTGCCTCAAAACCCCCTTCATCGATTACAACGGCCGCCTCTGCATGGTCTCCGCTGGCGTCGCTAACAAAAAAGCTTTCGGCATCGACCGCACCACCAGCCCCTGGGCCGACATGATCGGCACCGAGGTCATCTGGGCTGCGGGCTCCAACGTCGCCGAATGCTCCCCCATCACCACCAACTACCTCTGGCAGGCGCGCGAACAGGGCGCTCGCATCATCATCCAGGACCCCCGCCTCACCCCTATCGCACGCACCTGCGACCTCTTCCTCCCCGTCAAGCCCGGCCGCGACGTCGCCCTCTTCGCAGGCGTCCTCAACCTCATGATCCAACACGACTGGCTCGACCACGACTTCATCGCCCGCCACACCGTCGACTTCGACAAGGTCGCCGAGTCCGTCCAGCCCTGGACCCCCGCCAGAACCGCCGAAGTCACCGGCGTCACCGAAAAAGCCATTTGCCTCGCCGCCGAGTGGTGGGGACACGCCAAATCCTCCTTCCTCTTCCACGCCCGCGGCATCGAGCATCATTCCCACGGCGTCGCCAATTGCCTCGGCGCCATCAACCTCGTCCTCGCCTCCGGACGCATCGGCAAACCTCACTCCGGCTACGGCACCATCGTCGGTCAGGCCAATGGTCAGGGCGGACGCGAGCACGGACAAAAATGCGACCAGCTCCCCGGCTGGCGGGATATCTCCAACCCCCAGCACCGCGCTTACATCGCCGGCGTCTGGGGCGTCGACGAAAAAGACATCCCCGGTCCCGGCGTCGACGCCCTGGAACTCTTCCGCAAAATCGACAGGGGCGAAATCAAAGGACTCCTCTCCCTCTGCTTCAACCCCAAAATCTCCCTGCCCGACAACAACTTCATCGCCCGCTGCCTCGACAAGCTCGAATTCTACGTCGCCATCGATTTCTTCCTCAACGAAAGCGCACGCCACGCCGACATCGTCCTCCCCGGCTCCCTCCAGGAAGAGGATGAAGGCGTCGTCGCTCAGGTCGAAGCACGCGTCATCAAAATCAACAAAGCCATCGATCCCCCCGGCGAAGCCCGTCAGGACTGGCGCATCATCCAGGACATCGCCCGCGCCCTCGGCCGTCCCCACGGCATGACCTTCGAATCCACACGCCAGATCTTCCAGGAACTCTGCCTCGCCTCCAAGGGCGGCGTCGCCGATTACTCCGGCATGACCTGGGAAAAAATCGAGGCCAACTTCGGCATCTTCTGGCCCTGCTATTCCACCGACCCCCACGGCAATCCCATCGACCACCTCGGCACGCCCCGCCTCTTTGAGCCCGGCGCCTGGAACCCCGTCGCCAATGGCGCCGGTCCCTTCTTCTTCCCCGATGGCAAGGCCCGCTTCAACATCGCCGCCTATACGCCCCCCGCAGAGGAAGTCGACGCCGATTATCCCCTCATCCTCACCACCGGACGCGTCGTCTCCCAATTCCTCTCCGGCACCCAGACCCGCCGCATCGGCCCCCTTGTCGCCCAATACCCCGAGCCGCGCATTGAAATCCATCCCCGCCTCGCCGCCACGCTCGGCCTCCAGGATGGCGACTGGGCCACAGCCGAATCACGCCGCGGTTCCACCACCCTCCGCTGCAGCGTCGTCACCACCATCCGCCCCGACACCGTCTTCATCCCCTATCACTGGGCCGGCCGCAAAAGCGCCAATCAACTCACCGTCACCGCCCAGGACCCCTATTCCAAAATCCCCGAATACAAGGTCTGCGCCTGCCGCATAACCAGGGCCCAGAAGCCCCCCGATGAAGACCTCCTCCAACCGCAGCAATAATGGGTGAGACATGGCCGTCCCGGAACATCTCGAATTCTTCATCGACCCCAACCGCTGCATCGGTTGCCAGTCCTGCGTCCAGGCCTGCCAGGAATGCGAAACCCACAAGGGCATGACCATGATTCACCTCGAATACATCGACCGCGGTGAATCCGTCCAGACCGTCCCCGTCCTCTGCATGCACTGCGACAGCCCCACCTGCGCCGAAGTCTGCCCCGCAGACGCCATCAAACGCATGGACGACGGCGTCGTCCAGTCCGCACGCAAGCCCCGATGCATCGCCTGCGGTAACTGCACCCTCGCCTGCCCCTTCGGCGTCCCCAAGCTCGACATCGAAAAGCAGCTCATGTTCAAGTGCGACATGTGCTACGACCGGTCCAGCATGGGCAAAAAACCCATGTGCGCCACCGTCTGCCCCTCCCAGGCCCTCTTCTTCGGAACCCGCGAAGAAATCGAACGCATCCGCCCCCGCTCCACCCCCATCAACACCTTCCAGTTCGGCCGCCAGACCATCACCACCAAGGTCAACATGATGGTCCCCAAACGCGGCGCCATCCGCCACGTCGATGTCCTCTCCGCCATGCACCAGGAACCCGAAGGCCGCCGGGTCACCCTGACCGTGCTCGCCGATGACCCTTTCGCACACGTTTGAGGTAGGCCATGCAGCATGATCCCGAACAAATCAGCACCCCGCCCGATGGCCGCCCCATGTCCGAGCAGCCCGCCTGGCGACAGGATTTCCCCATCGATACCCCCCAGGATAATTACGTCGCACGCCGCGATTTCACCAAGTTCCTCGTCGTCACCAGCGGCGCTTTCGTCGCCGGCCAGTTGTATGTCGTTGCCAAGTCCCAGATCGCACGCGACGCCTCCGCACTCGCTCCTCAGCGCATCGCCTCCATCGCCGACCTCCCGGTGGGGGGGGCCTTGACCTTCAACTACCCCGAGCCCCACGACACCTGCATCCTCCTCCGCCCCGATGAAAACACCCTCCTCGCCTACTCCCAGAAATGCACCCATCTCTCCTGCGCCGTCGTCCCCGATATGAAACGCAATTGCCTGAACTGTCCCTGCCATGAGGGCGTCTTCGATATGGCCACAGGTCACCCCCTCGCCGGGCCGCCCCGACGCCCCCTGCCCCTCGTCCACGTCGAGCGCCGCGGCGATGAACTCTGGGCCACCGGCGTCGAGGTCCGAACCGTATGAGCACCGAACCCCATCCCAAATTCTTCCCCCGTGAACAGCGAACCACCATCGTCTACGGAATCCTCTGCACCGTCCTCATCCTCGTCATCCTCCAGCTCTGGCTCCTTGAAGCCACCATGAACGCCTACCTCGGCGGCGATTACGCCGCCGCCTGGCCCGCCGCCGTCGTCAGCATCCTCTGCCTGCTCCTCAATATCGGACTCCTCCGCTACATCTATTCCATCGAGCGGGTGAACCCTTGACCGCCCCAGCATCATCCCCGCCCGTGACTATCGCCGCGCCCCCTCCCCGCGCAACTCTCCAAACGCTCCACCCCGCCTACTTCGCTCTCGTCATGGCTACAGGAATCGTCGCCATCGCCGCCGATCTCCGCGGCATGCGCCCCGTCGCCCTCGCACTCTTCTGGCTCAATACCCTCTTTTACGCCGCCCTCTGGACCCTCCTCATCGCACGCATCCTCAAATACCCCGCCGCCGTCGCCGCCGACCTCTCTGACCACGGCCGCGCCGTCGGCTTCTTCACCGTCGTCGCCGCTACCTGCGTCATCGCCAGCTCCTGCATCGCCCTCTTCCA
Organism: Phycisphaerae bacterium; assembly: GCA_035548175.1. Classification (GTDB taxonomy): domain Bacteria; phylum Planctomycetota; class Phycisphaerae; order WQYP01; family WQYP01; genus CALCHA01. The sequence continues at coordinate 53,284 of DASZTO010000057.1, forward strand.
CGAAACCCGAACCGCTACCATCCTCTGGACCCTCGGCATCGTCCTCGGTGCCCTCCTCACCTACACCATCTTCACCCTCCTCACCGTCAAGGAAATTAAGCCCACCCTCGAACGCGGTATCAACGGCGGCTGGCTTGTCGCTGTCGTCGCCATGCAATCCGTCTCCGTCGTCGCCGGTCAACTCGCCCCAACCTTCTCCCGACACCAGGACCAGGCCCTCTTCTTCGCTCTCGCGCTCTGGCTCGGCGGCGGCATGCTCTACATCTGGATGATCTCCCTCATCTTCTACCGCTACACCTTCTTCCGCTTCCAGCCCTCAGACCTCGCGCCGCCATACTGGATCAACATGGGCGCCGTCGCCATCTCCACCCTCGCCGGCACCTGGCTCATCGACCGCGCTCACGCTATGCCCCTCCTCTCCGACATCCTCCCCTTCATCAAAGGCTTCACTCTCCTCTTCTGGACCACCGCCACCTGGTGGATCCCCATGCTCATCACCCTCGGCGCTTGGCGACACCTCTACAAACGTTTCCCTCTCCGCTACGACCCACTCTTCTGGGGCGCTGTCTTCCCCCTCGGCATGTACACCGTCGCCACTCACCGCATGGCCGCCGCACTCCACCTCGACTTCCTCGACATCATCCCCCGCTGCTTCGTCTTCATCGCCCTCGCCGCCTGGACCCTCACCTTCCTCGGCCTCCTCAAAACACTCCTCACCCTCCCCACAAACCGCCCCGCCCCCTGACCTCCACCCCCATTGAACCCGCCCTCCCCGATTGGACGAGTTGACCCAATGTTTCCAATTTTTTCCCCAGCTCATTTTTGATGGCGGTCCCCTCCACGCTCCGCCTTTCCGGCCATTTACGTCATCGCGCAAGCTTCCCCGCCACCCCCGCCACGAACTTCCCCTGAAACCGCGCAATCGCCAGCTCATTCGCGCTTGGCATCCGCTCCCCGCGCGGCCCCGTGATCGTCGTCGCCCCATACGGCGTCCCGCCCGACATCTCGCTCATCGTCAACAGCTCCTGCGCCGCATACGGACACCCAGCCACCACCATTCCCTGATGCAGAAAGAACGTGTGCAGCCGCGCCAGCGTCGTCTCCTGACCGCCATGCTGCGACGCCGTCGACGAAAACGCCGACCCCACCTTCCCCACCAGCGCCCCGCTCATCCACAACCCGCCCGTCGCATCGATGAACGCCTGCATCGACGCCGTGATCAACCCAAACCGCGTCCCCACCCCCAGAATGATCGCATCCGCCTCCGCCATCCTCGCCGGCTCCGCGAACGGCACGTGCGCAAACGCCTTCTTCGCCTCCGTCGCCCCCATCTTCGCCAGAATCTCCTCCGTCAAAATCTCCCGCACCTGCATCACCTCCACCTCCGCCCCGCTCACCCCCCGCGCCCCCTCCGCCACCGCCTCCGCCAACTTCCACACATGCCCATACACACTATGAAAAATAATCTGCACCTTCATCACATCACTCCCACAAGCACAGCAATATCTGTTGCAACAACTATCCCATCCTATCCCGCTCCCCCACAAAAACAACCGTCCCCGCGCCAACTCATTCCGTCACCCTTCTTTCGTGTTCTTCGTGTTTTTCGTGGCCATTGACGTCGCCCTCAATATCGCTCCGGCACCGGCAACGCCCCCTGCGCCATCCGATTCTCCCCATACGCCTCCACCAGCCGCTCCAACAGCCCCATCCGCGCCCGCAGCTCCGCCCCACGCTCCGTATCCCCCACACGCCGCGCAGGCTTCGTCTCCCGAATCAGCGTCACCTGCGGCACAATATCGATCCCCTCCTTCACCGCCGCCTCCACGCTCTCAAAATGATGGTGCAACGCCAGCACCGTCCGGTCCGCCTCCAGCACCAGCGTATACCCATGATCCCCATACGCTTCCGAAAACGCCCCATCAATCGTGATCGCCTTCCCCGACCGCTTCAACGGCGATTCCCCCTTCTCAATTTTCACCGGCACATGCCCGTTCACGATCAACCCCCGCTCCACATCCACCCCAAACTCCCGCAGCACCTTGTCGCAAAAACCCACCTCGTGAATCAACGCAAAATACGGGTCCTTGTGCTCCTCGTGCGGTGCCTTGTCCGCCAGGAAATCCCGCTCAAACGTCGCAATCTTGTCCTTCCCAAACAGCGGCGACCGCGGCCCAGACCACAAATACCACAAGCAATCCAGCTCCTCCTCCCGCTTCTCATGCAACGCCCGCAAGATAAACCCATTGATATGATCGAACATCGCCTTCCCCCGCGGCGCCCCCGCCCCCTCCTTCACCGGCATCGCCAGAAACTCCCCCTTCGCATCGCACGGTATGCACCCATGAAATATCAAATGCCCATCCCGCACCACATACATCGACCCATGCGAAACCATATATTTCATGTGCTCCCACAGCTTCTGGCTCGCCAGGAACGAATGCCGCAGCCGCTCCATGCACGCCTGCTCCTCCGCCGAAAGCGCATACGGATTCGCCGCATCCAGCGTCGGAAACTTCGTGTCCCGCAGCGCATACGCCACCCCATCCACCTCCACCGTCCCTTTCTTCAGATCGATCCGGTGCAGCAGTTTCCGATGCTCCATCCCCCACTGCGGATTCCGATCGATCATCTGCCCCTCCAGCTTGAACTGCATGATCGCCGCCGCCTTCTGCATCCGCGCGATCACCTCCATCGGCCGCATCCCCTCCTCCTTCGGCATGAAAAATGTCGCCGGATCGTCCGCGTACACCGTCCGCGCCAAGTGCTCCAGCGGCGTCAGCGGTATCGAATACCCCTCATCAATCTGCGCCAGCCGCCGATACCGCAGCGAAATCCGCAGCACATTGCAGATCAACGCCTCGCACCCCAGCGCCGCCCCCAGCCACGACACATCATGGTTCCCATACACAAACTTCACGTTCGGTTGCTGTTTCAAATACTCCACCACCCGGTCCCCCCGTGGCCCCCGGTCCCACAAATCCCCCCCGATCACCAGCTCCGCCACCGCCAGATTCCGTATCACCCGCCCCGTCAAATGGATCAAATGCAGCGCCGACCCCCGCCTGCACAATTCATCGACAATCGCCTCCTCAAACGCATCCCCGCGCTCCGTCGTCGGCGCAAACAGCAGCTCCGACAGCAACTGCTGATACTCCAGCGGAAACACCGCCAGCGCCCGCTTCAGCGAATACCGCGCCGCCAGCGCCCGCACCAGCACGAACTGCCGCTGCAGCGTCTTCTTCGCATACGCCCGCAACTCCGCCTCATCCGTCATCGTCTCCGCCAGCCGCTCCGTCACCTCCGCCGGATAAAACGTCAACGTCAAAAACTCCTGCAGCTCGCCCGCCGGTATCCCCGCAAACAAACTCTCCACCAGCGGCCGCAGCGTCCCCGACGCATTGTTGATAATGTGCCGCAGCTTCTTGTCCTCCCCATGAATGTCCGAAATCACATGAATCGTCCCCTTCGGCAACGTCAGCACCGCCGCCAGCCGCGTGATCTCCGCAATCGCCGAATCCACATTCGGAAAATCCCGCGCCAGCGGCCGCAACACCGCCTGCATCTCCGCCCCAAACCCCGCGCACGTCGCACCCATCACGCACCTCCTCTCATTCGCGCACCAGCATACCCCCGATCGCGCACGCGCCCAGCCCTCACCCCAAACTCACCCCTCGCACAACAAATGTGCCCCGCGCCAACGCTTGCGTCGTCGCGACCCGCGCAATAACTCCTTATCCCCCCTCATCCTCCTCCCCCTTACGGATAAACCTCCACCGGCACATCCACCTCCCTCCTCACCACCCGCGCAATCTCCTCCAACTCCCCCTCGCTCAGCGCCGTCGCATACGCCTCCGTCGTCCCCCGCGCCACCGTATACAACTGCACCAGCTTGATCCGCCCCCCGCCCGCCACAATCCCCCGCAACCGCCCCGCATACGCCCCCACCTCCGCCCCCGCCGGCCTCTCCCCATGCACCCGCATGAACAGCGACTGAATCACCGTCGCCCTCTCCCGGCAACACCACCCCACATTCTCCAGCACCCGCTCAAACCCCACCCCCGACCGATCCACCACCTCGTAATATCCCGCCGTCCCCGCATCCAGCTTCGCCCACACTTCCCCCTCATGTTCATCCATAAACGCCAGCGTCTCCCGCACCCCCGCCCGATGAAACATCGTCGCATTCGTAATCAACACCAGCTTCACCCCCCCCCGTCCCCCCATCCCCGCCCGATCCTTCACCTCCGCCGCCACCCGCACCGCCCCCTCAAACTGCGGACACGTCGTCGGCTCCCCATCCCCCGAAAACGCAATGTCATTCACCCGCCGCAACCCCTCCGGTATCCCCTCAAACGGATCAAACCGATAAATCTCCCCCGTCCGCACCACCTCCACCATCCGCTCAAGTTCCACGCGCAGCACCGAAAGATCCACATCCCGCGCGCCCACCGCCGCCCCCACGCCCCCGCGCCGATCCACCGAACAATAAATGCAATCAAAATTGCATACCTTGTCCGGATTCAAATTCACCCCAATCGATATCCCCTTCGACCGCCGCGACACCACCGGATACACATACCGATTCCCCTGCCACACCCGCGAATGCATCCCAAACGCCCGCCGCGCCCCCGCCTCCGCATGCACCGGCAACCCCACCCGCCGCCCATCCCGTATGTCCACCTCATCACTCATCCCCCCATCATACCCGCGCCTCCCCAACCTCTCCCATCCCCGCCTCCAATCCCGTCGTCGTCTCTGTGTCCTCCGTGTCGTCCGTGGTTTTATCCTTTCTTCCTTCCAGCACCCCCCGCGCCCTGCCAACATCCAACGCCCCCTCCCACCGCGCCACCGTCACCGTCGCAATCCCATTCCCAATCAAATTCGTCACCGCCCGCGCCTCATTCAAAAACCGATCCACCCCCACCAGCAGCACCAGACTCGCCACCGGTATCTTGCTCATCGACGACAACGTCGCCGCAAGCGCCACGAACGCCGCGCCCGCCACCCCCGCCGATCCCTTCGACGTAAACAAACACACCGCCAGCACCACGATCTGATCCATCCACGACAAATGCGTCCCCGTCGCCTGCGCCAAAAACACCGCCGCCATCGTCATGTAAATGCACCCCCCATCCGCATTAAACGTATATCCCGCCGGCAAAACCAGCCCCACCACCGCCTTCTCACACCCCATCGCCTCCATCTTCTCCATCATCCGCGGCAACACCGCCTCCGTCGACGCCGTCGCAAACGTGATCAATATCTCGTCCCAGATGTACCCCAAAAACCGCCACAGCGATATCCCGTTCAGCCACGCAATCGCCCCCAGCACCCCGAACACAAACACCCCGCTCGTTATATACAAACACGCCAGCAGCTTCGCATACGCCCACAAGCTGCTTCCATGAAACTTTCCAACCGTGAACGCCATCGCCCCAAACGCCGCCACCGGCGCCAGCTTCATGATCAGCTCCACCACCCCGAACAACGCCCCCAGCGCCGACTCAATCACCGCCACCACCGGCCGCCCCCGCTTCCCCAGCCGCGCCGCCGCAAATCCAAACAGCACCGAAAAGAATATCACCTGCAGCATGTTCCCCGTCACGAACATCTCCCCGATGCTCGTCGGTATGATGTTCATCAAAAAACCCGACACCGTCTGCTCCGCCACCGGCTGCGTATACGCCGCCACATCCTTCACCGACAATGCCCCAATATCCGCATGAAACCCCGCCCCCGGTTGCACCACGTTCACCACCACCAGCCCCAGCAGCAGCGCCACCGTCGTCACCCCCTCAAAATACAACAGCGCCTTCACACCCACACGCCCCACCTCCTTCAAGCTCCCCATCTGCGCAATTCCCACCACCACCGTCCCAAAAATCACCGGCGCCAGCACCATCCGAATCAACTTGATAAATGCATCCGCCAGCAACTTCAATTCCCCCGCCGCCCCCGGAAACATCCACCCCACAATCGCCCCCAGCAAAAACCCCATCACCACCTGAAAATACAAATGCGCATAAAACGGCCGCCGCCGTCCCCCCGCCCTCGCCCCGGTCTCATTCCCCAAAAGCGCGCCCATAACTCTCAAATCAAAGTCATTTCGTGTCTTTCGTATTACTATCGCGCCAATCCTTCGCGCTGCAACAAAATTCCTCAATCCAACTTTCGTGCTTTTCATGCCTTTCGTGGCTAATTTACGCCGTCGTCGGTGGGGAGGGGGGGGATCGTCGTCGTTCCTCCGTGCCCTCCGTGTGCTCCGTGGTTTTTTGGTTACGGCCCCGCCGCGCCATGCCCTTCGTGGCTAATTTACGTTTCTCCCAAACTTCTCATCAACCTATACAACCCCCCCTTCGCCTCAAACCCAATCCCCGGAACCTCCGGCAGCCTCACATACCCCTCCTCCACCGGATACCCATCCGCAAATCCCCCAAATGGCTGAAAAATCCCGGGATAACTCTCGTTCCCCCCCAAGTGCAGCCCCGCCGCAATGTTCAGCGACATCTGATGCCCCCCGTGCGGCACCACCCGCCGCGTCGACCACCCCATCTCCTTCATCACCTGCAATGTCCGCAAATACTCCACCAGCCCATACGAAAGCGCACAATCAAATTGCACAAAATCCCGCTCCGCATGCATCCCCCCATATCGCAAAAGATTCCGCGCATCCTGGTGCGAAAACAAATTTTCCCCCGTCGCCATCGCATACGGATACACCTTCGATACCTCCGCCTGCAACGCGTAATCCAGCGGATCCCCCGCCTCCTCATACCAGAACAATTTGTACGGCTTCAACGCCTCCGCATACTTCAGCGCCGTCTCCACATCAAACCGCCCATTCGCATCCACCGCCAGCTGCTCCCCGCTCCCCACCACCTCCAGCACCGCCTCGATCCGCGGAATATCCTCCTCCAGCCCATTCCCAATCTTCATCTTCACCACCCGATACCCCATCTCCCAATACCCCCGCATTTCCGCCTGCAGCGCCTTCAAATCCTTCCCCGGATAGTAATACCCACCCGCCGCATACACCCACACCTTCTCATCCGGCGCAGCGCCCGCGCCATACCGCTCCGCCAGCAACCGATACAACGGCACCCCCGCAATCTTCGCCGCCGCATCCCACACCGCCATATCAATCGTCCCCACCGCCACGCTCCGCTCCCCATGTCCCCCCGGCTTCTCATTCGTCATCAACGCCTTCCACACCGCAAACGGATCCAGATTCTCCCCGCTCGCATCCGCCACCCGATCCGCCGCCCCCATCAACCGCGGAAAAAACCGCTCCCGCATCAGCGCCCCCTGCCCATACCGCCCATTCGAATTAAACCCATACCCCACCACCCGCTCCCCCTCCCGCACCACATCCGTCACCACCGCCACCACCGAACACGTCATCTTCGAAAAATCGATGTACGCATTCGCCATCGGCGATGCAATCGACACCGTCTTTTCCCGCACATCCACAATCTTCAAGCACACCTCCTGCTCTCCCCAAAACGCCCGCCCCTCCTTCCAATTGCCAGGCGCGCACAACGCCCCCTCCTCTCCACCCCGCCTCCTCGCTCCAGCTTTGCTTTTCGCGGAACCCCTCACCCCCCACTCACAGCCCCGCCCTCACCACCCAAACCCCGCCTCTGTTCACCTGTCCCCCGCCAAAGCTTGCTGCGTCGCGACCCTCTCGCCAACACCCCGCCCCCCCCAATCCACCCCGCCCCCGCCCCTTCAGCAAACGCGCCGCCGCCGCCACCCCAACAACCCCGCCAGCACCACCACCGGCAACCCCATCTCCACCGCCGCTGGCACCGGCGTCGCATTCACCACATCATTCCGCGACGCATAAATCTCCGCCACATCCGCCCCCGTCAACGCCGTGTTATAAACCGCCACCTCATCAATCTCCCCATTGAAATACCGCCCCGAAAATACATCGTTCGCACCGACCGAAAAATCATCGTTGTCTGCCGAATGCCCGCCCGCCGTACCCGTCGCCGCCAGCACCCCGTTCACATAAATATCCCGCTCTCCACCGGCCGTAAATGTCCCCGCCACAAAAATCCACTGGTTCAAATCAGAATTCGTCAACGCCGTCGGATCGACGGTTGCACTGCCCGAGTCCGTGTAAAACTTGATCTCGTTGTCCGTCTCGATCTGAAAATCAAAATCGTTCCCGCCCTGCGCCTGCGCCCCGATCTGAAAAAAACGCCCCGCACCCGATGGCAGCTGCGCCAGGTTGATCCATGCCACGATCGTCCCCGCATTGCTGATTTCATTCGCCCCCGATGGATAATTCGTGTTCAAAAACTCCGTTGACCCCGCCGGATTGTTCAACACCAACGCCGTATTGCTCGCATCATTCGTCAACGGCCCCGTCCCGCCCACCGTCGCGCCATTCTCCAGCGTCCCCACATACCCATTCACGCTGCTATTCGTCTGCCCCCCCGACGACGTCGAAAACTGCCAATACGCCACCGGATTGAAGCTCTCCACCGTCGTGCTATACAGCGAGTCCGCCCGCACCCCCGTCCCCATCAACGCCCCCACAACCGCCACCGCCAGAACCGCTCCCACCTTCCGCATGGAAACCTCCCCAATCAATCAATATGACTACACCAACCCACGCAAGACTGATAAAACCTACCCCCATTCCCAGAATTGGCAACCCCAATCCTTCGAGAATTCCTGCCACGCCGTAAAACATAAAAGAACCTTCTTCCCCCGGCGCGCACAACCTGGCAAACCCCGCGCGCATTCGCAGCCAAAAATTTCCTCCCCAACCCCCTCCCCCACAACCCCTTACCTCAAATCACCCCCACTCTGTGTGCGCACAAACTGGGCGCGACTCCCCTCTATAGACACGTAGGAGCACTGCGCCATGACCGACTCCCACTCCCAAACCAACCATCTCCGCATCTCAACGACGAATTACCAATTACCAGTTACCAATTACCGTGGCCACCCTGTGTCGAAATCCAGCAAAACCCCGATACACAAGCACAAAAACCCCACGTTTGCAAAAACACAACGGCAAAAACTCAACCTTTTTTGCAAAACACCCCAAAATCTACGAGCAAAACCCCAAACTCCCTCCTCAAAAACCCCCCATTCGTGCCCATTCGTGCGCATTTGTGGAAAATCCCACGGCCGCATCCCCCGTACCATTCCCTCCCCCATCCCGCTAAGATGCGGGACTGAACTAACCTTTTCCGGAACCCTCACCATGCCCCAAATCTCCCTCACCCCCCAGCAGATCGTCTCCGAACTCGACAAGCACATCGTCGGCCAGGCCGCCGGCAAACGCGCCGTCGCCATCGCCGTCCGCAACCGCTGGCGACGCCAGCAGCTCCCCCAGGCTCTCGCCGCCGCCGTCATCCCCAAAAATATCCTCATGATCGGCCCCACTGGCGTCGGCAAAACCGAAATCGCCCGCCGCCTCGCCTCCCTTACCGGCGCCCCCTTCATCAAGGTCGAAGCCACCAAGTACACCGAGGTCGGCTACGTCGGCCGCGATGTCGAATCCATGGTCCGCGACATCGTTGAAATCGCCATCCGCATGGTCCAGCAGGAACAGGCCGCCACCCTCCGCGAAAAAGCCGAAGCCGCCGCCGAAGATCGCCTCGTCGACCTCCTCCTCCCCCTCGAAGATCAAGGCTACAGCAACGACCCCGAAGCCGAGGAACGCAAAAAACGCTCCCGCGAGAAAATCCGCTCCGGCCTCAACGCCGGAACCTTCGATCAGGCCTCCGTCGAAGTCACCATGCAGGAAAAATCCCAGACCGGAAACATGCTCGGCATGATGGGCATGGACCAGATGGACGCCATGGGCGGCGGCGGCCTCTCCGAAATGTTCGAACGCCTCATGCCCGGCAAAACACTCCGCCGCAAACTCCGCGTCCGCGACGCACGCGAATTCCTCATGGCACAGGAAGCCGAAAAACTCATCGACCGCGAATCCGTCATCGCACAGGCCATCGAACGCACCGAAAACTCCGGCATCATCTTCATCGACGAAATCGACAAAATCGCCGGCGCTGAATCCAAGTCCGGCCCTGACGTCTCCCGCGGCGGCGTCCAGCGCGACCTCCTCCCCATCGTCGAAGGCTCCACCGTCTCCACCAAGCACGGCCCCGTCAAAACCGACCACATCCTCTTCATCGCCGCCGGTGCCTTCCACAACGCCAAACCCTCCGACCTCATGCCCGAACTTCAGGGCCGCTTCCCCATCCGCGTCGAGCTCTCCGACCTCACCAAGGACGATTTCGTCCGCATCCTCACTGAACCCGAAAACTCTCTCATGAAACAAACCATGGCCCTCCTCTCCACCGAGCAGGTCGAAATCCAGTTCACCGAGGATGCCATCGACGCCATCGCCGAGTTCGCCTACAACGTCAACCGCAAAACCCAGAACATCGGCGCCCGCCGCCTCAATTCCATCGTCGAAAAAGTCTGCGAGGAACTGAGCTTCACCGCCTCCGAACGCCGCGGCGAAAAACACTCCATCAACGCCCGCATGGTCAAAGACCGCCTCACCAAAATCGCCGCCGAAGACGACCGCTCCAAATACCTCCTGTAGTCCGTTTCGTATCCTTCGCGTTTTTCGTGGCCATTTATGTTCCGCGCAGCATTATTCGACCTCGACGGCACCCTCATGGACTCCACCGCCGACATCGCCTGGTGCGGCAACGAGCTCATGCGCCGCCACAGCTTCCCCACCCACCCGCTCGACCAGTTCCGCTACTTCATCGGCGACGGCGTCATCAACCTCATCCGCCGCATGCTCCCCGAAGACGCCCGCCGCGAAGAAGTCATCGCCCCGCTCGTCCCGGAATACAAAGCCCTCTACGCCGACCACTGGGCCGTCGAATCCTACGTCTATGACGGCATCCCGGAGCTGCTCGCCGCCCTCCACGCCCGCCGCCTCAAGCTCGCCGTCCTCTCCAACAAACCTCACGAATTCACCCTCCAATGCGTCGCCCACTTCCTGCCCAACACCCCCTTCGACATCGTGAGGGGCGCCGGCAGCGGTGGGGGGGGATTCCCCAACAAGCCCGATCCCGCCGCCGCCCTCGACATCGCCCGCCGCCTCGAAATCCCGCCCGCCGATTTCCTCTACCTCGGCGACACCAACACCGACATGCAAACCGCCACCCGCGCCGGCATGTTCGCCATCGGCGTCCTCTGGGGCCTCCGCGACCGTGCCGAACTCGAATCCACCGGCGCCAAGGCCGTCCTCGCCCACCCGCGCGAACTGCTCACGGTGATTTCCTCGGCCCACTAAAAGGAGCGTTTCATGGATTTCTTCAACAATGTCGCCAACGCCCCCGCCTACTCCTACGCAACCTCCCGCGCCTACGCCGCCCAGGAAACCGCTGACGACGCCAACAGCCGCGCCTTCTCCCTCGAAGCGCGCCTCAACCGCCTCACCCTCGTCTGCGCCGCCATGTGGGAGCTCCTCCAGGAGAAGACCGGCGTCACCGCCGAAGAACTCGCCCAACGCGTCAGCGAAATCGATCTCCGCGACGGCAAACTCGATGGCAAAATCGACCGCACCATCCGCGCCTGCCCCGCATGCGGACGCACCATCGCCCCCAACGCCGTCAAGTGCATGTACTGCGGCAAGGGCCTCCCCGCGCTCGATATCTTCGGCCAACCCAACCCCCTCCCCTGACCCCCGGAGGCCCGATGCGTCTCCATCGTCCCATCCTCCTGCTGCTGCTCGCCGCAAGCCTGCTGCTTGCCGCCTGCGTGCCCGAGCGCGTCTCCTGGTCTCCCGACGGCTCCCGCGCCGCCGTCCTTGGCAAATACGGCCTCTATTTCTGCGACCCCTCCGGCAAGCTCTCCCCAATCGCCATCGCCAAGCCCATCGACCGCGTCGCCTGGCTGCCCGATGGCAAACACATCGTCGTCGTCCGTGTCGCCGAACTCGCCACCTGGAACGAACTCGTCAAATTCGGCGCCGGCCTCACCGACGGCATCCCCGAAAAAGCCAAAGCCTGGCGACAAAAATTCGTGCAGGCCGGCGCCGACGAGGCCGCCCTCAAAGCCCTCGCCGACCCGCTCTTCGCCGACAGCGACGCCCGCCTCGTCGCCATCTACCTCCGCGACAACGATCCAGCCCTGCAGCAAGATCTCGGCCCCGACAAATGGGCCAACCTCGCAGACCTCACCTACGACCTCCCCATCTGCGAACTCTACGACGTCTCCGCCGACACCCCGCGCTTGACCGCCACGCTGCTCACCGGCGCCGTCGGCTGGACCACCGAACTCCGCCCCGCGCCCGCCGGAGGCAGGCTCGCCATCGCCTGCTGGAACACCTCCGCCAAACCGCCCCGCGCGCTCCTGTTCCTCGTCTCCACCACCGATCCCAAAGCCGTCCCCGTCGCACTCGGCGAAGGCTGCGCGTTTCCCGACTTCGCACCCGATGGCAAAACGCTGGTCTGCATGCACTCCGTGCCCAACCCCGTGCTCGCCGACGTCCACCTGGGCGACAATGACCGGACCATCTCCAAGCTGCGTTTCACCGCCGACAGCCCCGACCAGCACCCCGGCGCCATCGTCGCCCGCGACCTCACCACACTGGACACGGCGCGCGAGCAACTTCTCGCCACCGCCGCCTACGATCCCATGACCCGCATCCGCGTCGCGGCCGATGGCCGGGTGTTCTTCTGCGTCCAGGCCCTCGAAAATCCGGTCGCCGCCTCCATTCCCAAAGATCAGCACGCCCTCTACGTCCTGCCCAAAATCGGAGACGCCCCGGCGCTGATTGTTCCCCCCGCCGTCCAGCCCACCCTGGGCAACCAGCAGCAGCTCTTCTCGCTCAGCCCCGACGCCCGCTACCTCGACGTGCCCTCCGACCAGGGCCAGGTTTCAGTCCTCGATCTGCAGACGCAAAAGGTCATCCCCGTCCAGCCGCTCGCGGACCATCGCGGCGAAAAAGGCGACGATTTCTCCCTCGTCTCCATCCCCGCCTGGCGCAATAACACGCAGCTCACCTTCGTGCGCATCACCCAGCCCGGTTCGCCTGAACGCGAAGTCGTCCTGCACGATATGGCCGACGACTCCGACAAAATCCTCAGCCCCACGTGGTCCGATGAAGCCAGGGCAGACTGGCTCACCCCGCTGCCGTAGAGTCCGCGCCCCGTCGAAACAGCAGGCTGCAGCAGGTAAGCGCCCCTTCCGCCTTCGCCAGCTCATCACACGCCACGCGAATCACCCGCACCCCGCGCCGCTCCAGCCGCTCCGCCGTGCCCGGAAAGTGCTCTGGAAATAACACCGCTTGACCGACCCGCAACGCATTCGCCGCCATCGCCTCCGCCGGATCGACCTCGACGACCTCCAATCCCGCAAACGCCCGCCGATTCACCCACGCCGGATTCATCACCAGCAGTTCCTCCCCGACCGCCGTCACCGCCGATTTCAAATGCAGGCATCCCCGCACCCCAGCGCCCTCCACGCGGTATCCGCATCGCCCCAGCGCCGCCGCGAGCTGTCGGATTCCCTCAACATTGCTGCGCGCCGACTGCCCCACCCACACGCGCTTGCCGATACACAGAACATCGCCGCCGTCGAGCATCGCCGGTTCCGCCAGTCGCACCAGCGTCCGAGACCTGCCCAGCATCTCCGCCACGCATTCCGTCTCCCCGCGCCGCGCAGGCGCGCCCGGGCGGGTGATGACCGCCATTTCGTCGACCACCACGGCCGTGTCTTCGATGAACACCCCATCGGGAAAATCCTCTCCGCCGCCCACGCGCTCGACGCGCACGCGCAGGTTCTCCAGCGTTCGCTCGTATGCGGCGTGTTGCGATCGCGCGCGATGCACATCGATCGGTTGACGCGTCAGGTGCGTCAACTCGCACGCGCCGATCCTGCCGCTCACCTCGCGCGTCAGGGCCACCAGCATGAAACGCTTCCTCCCTCCGCTGGGCCATCACGTCATCGTGGGCGATACCTGGTCGCCAGGCTCCGGCGGTTGCGGCCCGGCCGGCTTGTCCACCTGCCCCAGACCCCGGATGTCCTCGACCGTCAGCACCTTGAAATCCGGATCGCCGCACGGCGGCCGTTCACTCGCCGGAACCGCCGGATTTTGCTTCCGTTTTCGCGGCGCCCTGGGCGGCCGCTTGCCCGTGGCAAGTTCGTCCGCAAAGCGCTTTTTGGAAATGAGCAGGTGGTGATAGGACTGCCCAAATCGGTGCGCCTCATCGCGAACATGCTGCAGAAGTTTCAGCGCGGGATTGGTGCGGGAAAGCTTCACCGGCCCGGAGCGCGCCTGCACGTAGATTTCCTCTTCCCGCTTCGCCAGCGAAATCACCATCGGCGGCCGGGCGTCCATCTGCGAAAAGGCGTCCTGCGCCGCGTGAAGCTGCCCAAGCCCCCCGTCAATGACGATCACGTCGGGGAACAGCTCGGCATTGTGACCGGCGTCGCGATAGCGCCGCGACACCACCTCCGCGATCGACTTGTAATCATCCACGCCGGTGACGGTCTTGATGCGGAAGCGCCGATAACCGTTCTTGAAAGGCCGACCGTCGATGAAGCACACAAGCGACCCCACGGTCGCCTCGCCCTGAAAGTGCGCGATGTCGATGCACTCGACGCTCCGGATCGGCTCGGGCAGTTCGAGAAGGTCCTGGAGATTCTTGAGCCCCTGGCGGTGATCCTGGAAAAACACTTCCGTCTGAATCGTCTTGTCGGCGGCGAAGCGTGAACGCTCGGAAAGCGCACGCAGCGCTTTAATCTGATCCCGCAGCGTCGCCGCCTTCTCGAACTCCAGGTTCATGCTCGCCTGTTCCATCTCGCCGGTCATTTCGCGCAGCACCTCAGAGCCCTTGGAATCCAAAAAACGCTTCAGCCGGTCGATGTCCTGCCGGTACGCCTCGCGCGAGATTTTGTCGGCACAGGGGGCGGTGCACTGCCGGATGGCGTAGAGCAGGCAGGGGCGGAAGAAACGCTTGCGCGGATCATCTTCCAGGATTTCGAGGTGGCACGTGCGGAATTTGAACACGCGCTGCAAATGCTGAATCGCCTCCTTCAGCGCCGACGAGCTGGTGAACGGGCCGTAGAGTTTCGTCCCGGTCGGCGAGGGCTGCCGCGTGATGTAGACGCCGGGATAATCGTCGCGGGTGGTGATTTCGAGGTAGGGGAAGGTTTTGTCGTCGGTGAGGCGGGCGTTGAAGCGCGGCTGGATGTCCTTGATGAGCCGGTTTTCCATCAGGAGCGCTTCGACTTCGGTATCGCAGGAGAGCGTGTCGAAATCGACGACGTAATCGAGGAGGAGCTGTTTGCCGAAGCGGCCGAGATCGGTGGAGGGGACGAAATAGGAGCCGACGCGATCGCGGAGGGAGCGGGATTTGCCGACGTAGATGACGACGCCGCGCGTGTCCTTCATCAAGTACACGCCGGGCGTTCCGGGGAGCTCCCTGGCTTTTTCGCGGAGGCGGGAGAGACGGATGGAATCGGGCTCGGTGGGGCGGGGTAAGTGGACGTTGTCCTTGGGCTCCTCGAAAACCGGATCGGTATCAAAAGAATCCTTCCCCCCATCCTCCGCCTCGCCCTCGGCCTGAAGGGGCTGGTACTCGGCGAGCAGTTCCTCGGCCAGCGAGTCCTCATCGGGTGCGTTGGTGGGTGATGTCTCCGACATACGCCCATTATAGGCCGCCGCACGGACTTTCCCGCATCATCCGCGCTTCCCTGACAACCGGGGCCATTCCCGGTATCCTCTGGCGCTCGTTTTTCCCCGGCCTCCCAGGAAGTTGCAATGAAAAAACTGCTCGTCGCCAACCGCTCCGAAATCGCCATTCGCGTCATGCGTGCCGCCACCGAACTCGGTTATCGCACGGTGGCCATTTATTCGCATGAGGACCGCTACTCGCTGCACCGGTTCAAGGCGGACGAGTCTTATCAGGTCGGCGGTCCCGATGCGCCGGTGAAGAATTACCTGAACATTCCGGAGATCATCCGCATCGCGACGGAAGTGGGGGTGCAGTTCATCCATCCGGGGTACGGCTTTTTGTCCGAGAACGGAGATTTTGCCCAGGCCTGCGCCGAGGCAGGCATCACGTTTGTCGGGCCCTCGCCGGAAATGCTGCGCGCCTTCGGGGACAAGACGGCGGCGCGCAAGATCGCGGAAAAAGCCGGCGTGCCCATCGTCCCGGGCACGCAGGAATCGGTCAGCAACTGGAAGGATGTGCAGCGCGAGGCGAAGCGCATCGGCTTTCCGCTGATCATCAAGGCCGCGCACGGCGGGGGGGGCCGGGGGATGCGGGTCGTGCGGAAGATGGAGGATCTCGAAGAGAAGGTCGCCGAGGCCTCCCGCGAGGCCGGGGCCGCCTTCGGCAAGGGGGAGGTCTTCCTCGAACGCTACATCCAGCACGCCAAACACATCGAGGTCCAGCTCCTCGGCGATTCGCACGGCAATCTCCTGCACCTCTTCGAGCGCGATTGCACCATTCAGCGCCGCCACCAGAAGGTCGTCGAACTCGCCCCCGCCGTGTCCCTGCCTCTTGACGTGCGCCGCCGCATCTGTGAAGCGGCCCTGCAGATCGGCCGGCAGGTGCGCTACAAAAACGCCGGCACGGTGGAATTCCTCGTGGATGCGGAGTCGCACGAATTCTTCTTCATCGAGGTGAACCCGCGCATCCAGGTCGAGCACACGGTCACCGAAATCATCACCGGCGTGGATCTGGTCAAGTCGCAGATCCACATCGCCGAGGGCTACAACCTGCATGAGCCCCCGCTGAATCTGCCCGCGCAGGCCGACCTCACCTTCCGCGGCGTCGCGCTGCAATCGCGGATCACCTCGGAAGACCCGGCCAACAATTTCACCCCGGACTACGGCCGGATCTCCTCCTACCGCTCTCCCGGCGGCTATGGCGTGCGCCTCGACGGCGGCACCGCCTATTCCGGCGCCGTCATCACGCCCCACTTCGACTCCCTGCTGGTCAAGCTCACCTGCTTCGGTTCCACCTTCGAGGATGTCATCGACCGCACGCAGCGCGCCCTGGCCGAATTTCGCATCCGCGGGGTCAAAACCAACATCCCCTTCCTGCAGAACCTCGTCGCCCATCCCGATTTTCAGTCCGGCAAGGCCACCACCACCTTCATCGACGCCACACCCGCCCTCTTCAAATTTCCCACCCGCCGCGACCGCGCCACCAAGCTGCTCACCTACCTCGGCGACGTCATCGTCAACGGCCGGCCGGAAATCAAGAAGAAACCCGACCTCTCCGTGATGACCCCGCCCCGGCCGCTGCCTGAATCCATGGCCGCGGCTCCCCCCGGCACGCGCGACCGCCTCAAGGAACTCGGCGCCAAAAAGTTCGGCGAGTGGATCCTCAAGCAAAAACCCCTGCTGATCACCGACACCACCATGCGCGACGCCCACCAGTCGCTGCTGGCCACGCGCGTGCGCACCGTCGATCTGCTCGGATGCGCCCCCTTTGTGGCCCACCAGTTGTCGGGCCTTTTTTCCCTCGAAATGTGGGGCGGCGCCACCTTCGATACCGCCCTGCGCTTTCTTTCCGAAGATCCCTGGGAACGCCTCGCCCAGCTTCGCAAGGCCATCCCCAACGTCCTGTTTCAGATGCTCTTCCGCGCCAGCAACGCACTGGGCTACACCAATTACCCCGATAACGTGGTGAAGGATTTCGCCAAACTCGCCGCCCAGCACGGCATCGACGTCTTCCGCATCTTCGATAGCCTCAACTGGCTTGAAAACATGAAGGTCGCCATGGAAGCCGTGCGCGAGACCGACGCTTTGTGCGAGGCCGCCATCTGTTACACCGGCGACATCCTCGACCCCAAGCGCGACAAGTATTCGCTGAAATACTACGTCAAGCTCGCCAAAGAGCTCGAACGCATGGGCACCCACATCCTGGCCATCAAGGACATGGCGGGCCTGCTCAAACCGCTGGCCGCGCGCAAGCTCGTCAAGGCCCTGCGGGAAGAGATCGGCGTGCCCATCCATTTCCACACCCACGACACGGCCGGCATGCAGGCGGCCTCCTATCTGATGGCCGCGGAAGCCGGCGCCTCGATCGTCGATTGCGCCGTATCGAGCATGTCCGCCATGACCTCGCAGCCCAACATGAACGCGCTTGTCGCCGCGCTCCAGCACACCCCGCGCGACACCGGCCTCTCCATGGAAACGCTCCAGCAGTACTCCGATTACTGGGAAGCGGTCCGCCGCTATTACGCCCCCTTCGAGGAAGGCATGCTCGCTCCCACCGCTTCCGTCTACCAGCATGAAATGCCCGGCGGCCAGTACACCAACCTCCGCGTCCAGGCCAAATCCCTCGGCCTGGAAAACCGCTGGCCCGATGTCGCCAAAACCTACGCGGACGTCAACCAGCTTTTCGGCGACATCGTCAAAGTCACCCCCTCCTCGAAGGTCGTCGGCGACATGGCCCTCTTCATGGTCACCAACAACCTCACCCCGCAGGATGTGCTCGATCCCGACCGCCACCTCGCCTTCCCCAAATCCGTCGTCGAATTTTTCCGCGGCGACATCGGCCAGCCCACCGGCGGGTTTCCAAAGCAGCTTCAGAAGGTTATCCTCGGCAAGGAAAAGCCCCTCAAGGGCCGCCCCGGCGCATCGCTGCCCAGGGTCAACATGGACAAAACCCGCGAGGATCTCTCCGAAAAAATCCACCGCGAGCCCTCCGAAACCGACCTCGCCAGCTACCTCATGTATCCCCAGGTCTTTCTGGAGTTCGACCGCTTCCGCAAGCATTACTCCGACATTTCCGTGGTACCGACCACCGCCTTCTTCTACGGCCTCCAGCCCTACCAGGAAATTCCCATCGAGATCGAGCCGGGCAAAATCCTGCTCGTGCGCTTCCTCACGATCGGCGATCCCGACGCCGACGGCCTCGTGACGGTCTTTTTCGAGCTCAACGGCCAGCCGCGCGAGGTCAAAGTCCCCGATCGCAAACGCGGGGTGACCAAGGCCGAGCGCCCCAAGGCGGACCCCCAGAATCCCCGCCACGTCGGCGCGCCGATGCCGGGAAAGGTCACCTCGATCGCCGTCTCGCTGGGCCAGACCATCGCGAAGGGCGCCAAGCTGCTCACCATTGAAGCGATGAAAATGGAAACCGCCGTCTACAGCCCGCGCGACGGCAAAATCGCCAAGATCGACGTGCACCCCAACACGCAAATCTCCACCGGCGATCTGCTCGTCGAAATCGAATAGCGGCGATCGCCATCGGCAAAATGAACGCGCCCGGGCGAGAGAACCACTGCGTTTATCCCCGCGCGCCCCAGACCTCCGCGGTCGCCAGCAGGTCGCCGCCCCCCATCGGCGCGCCATCCCGATACGTCGCGGCCACGTTCCGCCCCACCCGCTCAGCCAGCCCCGCCATCACCTCCGCCTCCTCCACCTTGCCCATGCCGGGATTCTCAGCCGTCGCCGCCAGCGCGCGGGCCAGCCACACCCGGTGAACCACGCTCTCGACCGTCTCGTCCCCCTGTTCCATCCGGACGCCGATTTCTCCCAGGGCCTTCTCTCGGACGCACAGAAGCGCCTGCCGCTGCTTGGTGCGCGGTATGGGAGACGCGGCCAGAATGCTCAACACCACCTGATCGGCCAGGGGCAATGCGCCATGCCCGTCCCCATTGTGTCCCGCCGCGCACACGCATCCGTGGTCATCACACCAATACGCTTTGGAAAAACTCCGGCGAAACCGGCCGGCAAGGCGTTCGAAATGATCGCCCGCCGGATCGCCCGCCGCGTGCAGTCCCTCGGCCATCGTCTCGAGCGCCGCGTACCAGAGCGCATTGAGCCGCACGCCGCGCGCGCCGCACACCCCGCCCAGCATCCCGCCATCATCCATCCGCACCGCTTCGGTTCCCCCAGCCGCCTCGCCCGCCCCGGCGATGACCGCCTGGACGATCCGCTTGCTCCGCGGCAGAAGCACATCCCGCACCAGCGCCTCATCCCCCCCGGCCCCTGCGTACGCATGCGCCGCGTGAACGAACCACAGGCTCGCTCCAATATCCATGTCCTCGGACGCTGCTCCATCGCGCCGCGGCAAGAGCCCATCGCCCATTCCCGCGGCCACTTCCAGCACCCGCTGCGCCCCCCCCAGATTCACCCCCGCCCCCCCCCTGGCGGCCCCCCGCAAAAACGCCGCCGGCAGCGCCGCCATCAGCGCCCACACCCGATCCTCTCCCGGCAAATCCAACCCTGCGTACGTCTGCGCCAGCGGCCCGGCTTGCACTTCCATCGTCTCTCCAACTCCGCCCCGTTGCGTGACCCAGTTCACCCCCCCGCGCCCCTCAACAATAAACCCCGCCTCGCGCCCGTACAAGCCGAAGTCTCGCTCGATTCGGTGCATGCTCCGTCTATAACTCTCGGAAGGTTGGCGAATCCGCTTTAACAGCCGATAATCTCCCATTACCGGCGGCGCCATGCACGGCGACGCCGCCCTTTCCCTGCCTCACTCAGGTGCCTCTTGCCCATTACGTTTGATACCGAAGCCTGCCGCAATTTTGACAACGCCATCCAGAATGAGTGGCTCGCCACCAATGGTCTGGGCGGATACGCCTCCGGAACCGTCGCCGGCGCCAATTCCCGCAAGTACCACGGATACCTCGTCGTCGCCGTCAAGCCGCCCGTCCAACGCTTCGTCGTCCTCTCGCGCGTCGAGGATTCCGTCATCGTCGGCGGACCCGGCGATGATCCGTCCGCCAAGTCCCCCGGCGAAGCCTCCACCAGCGCGGCAGGGGGGGGAGTCTACGACCTGTCGACCGACGAATTCTCCGACATCATCCATCCACAGGGCTACAAAAACCTGATCTCCTTCGGCCTCACCCATGGGCCCACGTGGCGATTCCAGGTGGGCGACGCGGTCATCGAAAAATCGCTGACGCTCGTCCACGGCGCCGATGCGGTCATCGTCCGCTACACCCTCGTTTCCCGCACCGGCAACGCCCCCGTCAAGCTGCTGGTCCAGCCCATGCTCGCCGGCCGCGACTTTCATGCCACCATCAACCTCCACCAGCGCCCCTGGTGGACCGTGGACACCAACCCCGACGGCACGCTGGCCATGAGCGCCCCGGAATGCCCCGTCAAACTGCACATCTCCCACAACGCCGACCGCTTCACCACCAACGCCTGCTGGTGGTACAACTTCACCTATCGCCTCGAACGCCAGCGCGGCTATCCCGATCGCGAAGATCTCTGGACCCCCGGCGTTCTCGAATTCACCCTCACCCCCAACAAGCCCGTCGGCTTCATCGCCGCAACCCGGCCGATGGCCTGGGAAAAATCCGCGGAGCTGATCGCCCAGGCGCAGCGCCGCTATGACCACCTGGCGGCCACCTTCGACAACACCGATCCCAAGGATGATTTTCTCGCCTGCCTCGCCCAGGCCGCCGATCAGTTCGTCGTCCGCCGCGGCGCGCCCGAATCGGCAAAATCCCATGGCCCGAGCGGTGCGGGCGGCGGCGGTGGGGGGGGTACGGGTGGCGCTTCGGTCATCGCCGGCTATCCCTGGTTCGAGGACTGGGGCCGCGACACCTTCATCTCGCTCCCGGGGCTCACCCTCACGCGCGGCCTTTTCGACGTCGCCCGCAACATCCTCGCCACCTTCGCCGACCACCTCCGCCGCGGCCTCCTGCCCAACCGCTTCCCCGATAAATCCTTCACCCCGGACTACAACACCGTCGACGCCTCCCTCTGGTACGTCCACGCCGCCTACCAATACTGGCGCTACACCGGCGATGCCGCCTTCCTCACCAAATACCTCTACCCCAAACTCTGCGAAATCATGGAGGCCTATCGCGACGGAACCGACTTCGGCATCCGCATGACCGATGACGGCCTTATCCGCGCCGGCGACGGCAACCATCAGCCCACCTGGATGGACGCCAAAATCGGCGACTGGGTCGTTACCCCCCGCCACGGAAAGCCCGTCGAGATCAACGCACTCTGGTATTCCAACCTTCGCATCATGGCGCTCGTCGCCCATCACGCCGGCGATGCATCCCGCGCCACCACCTTCGCCGGCCTCGCCGATAAGGTCGCCAGGGTCTTCGAGCCCATCTATTTCAACGTCACCACCAAGTGCCTCAACGATGTCATTTCCGACGACGGCCAGGCGGACGCATCGATCCGCCCCAACCAGCTCCTCGCCGTCAGCCTCCCCTTTTCACCCCTTTCGACGGAAGCCAGAATCGGCGTCGTCGCCGCATGCCAGAAGCTTCTTCTCACCCCCATGGGCCTCCGAACCCTCGCCCCCGGCTCCCCCCAATACCATGGCCGATGCCAGGGCGATCAGCGCAATCGAGACATGGCCTATCACCAGGGAACCGTCTGGCCCTGGCTCATCGGGCCCTTCGTCTCGGCCTATGTGAAGATTCGCGGCGACAACCAGGCCGCCAGCCGCGAAGCCCACGCATTCCTCCTTCCGTTCAACGATCATCTCAAACACTTCGGACTGGGTTCGATCTCCGAAATCGCCGACGGCGATGCCCCCTTCACTCCGCGCGGCTGTCCCGCCCAGGCCTGGTCCGTCGCCGAAGTCTTGCGCGCTTATTACGAAGATGTACTCCGCAGGGCGCCGGCATGGCCGCACGAATCCAACACCGCCCTGCCACCCAGGCCCGTGCTGGTGTGACCTGCGGCATGGGCGTCGCGCCCATGTGGTCCGGTGGAGACGCCTTCGCTTACATGATCTTGTCCAGCGTCGCCGGCAGCTCCCGCACGCGCACCCCCGTCGCATGATAGATCGCATTCGTGATCGCCGCCGCGATCCCCGTGGTCCCCAGTTCGCCGATGCCCTTGGCGCCGATCTCATTCACCTGCCGGTCCTCCTCCGGCACCAGAATGACCTCCACCGCGGGCACGTCGGGATTCACCGGCACCAGGTAATCCGCCAGGTTGTCCGTCACCACCTTCAGCCGCCGCCGGTCGTACGCCGTGTGCTCCATCAGCGCCATCCCCACCCCCATCACCATCCCGCCCATCAACTGGCTGCGCGCGGTTTTTTCGTTCAGGATGCGCCCCGCCGCAAACGCGCCAACGGCCCGGCTGACCCGGACCTCCCGCAACGCCGCATCGATCCGCACTTCCGCAAACTGCGCCCCAAAGGCATACGCGGAATGCGATTGCTTCTCCGGTGGACCGGCCTTGCCCTCGGCCTCGACGACCTTGCCGTGACGCCGCAGCACCTGCTCCGTCGTCTCGCCATCGCCCGCATGCGCTTCCTCAAACAGCTTCCTCCGCGCCGCTTCGCACGTCGTCCGCACCGCCGTGCCCACGCTCGCCGCAGATTGACTACCTCCCGCCACCGGGCTCTCCGGCATGTCGGTGTCCCCCAGCAGAAAAACCACGCTCTCCACCGGCAGCCCCAGCGCCTCCGCGGCCACCTGCGTCATGATCGTGTAGGTCCCCGTCCCCAGGTCGTGCGTGGCGGAAATCACCACGGCCGTTCCATCCGGCAGCAGCTTGACCCGGGCGTGCGCCCCTTCCCGGTTGGTCGGATAGAGCGCCGTCGCCATCCCCCACCCGATCAGCGTACGCCCCTCCCGCATCGCCCCGACCCGCTGCTGATAACGTTCCCACCCGAACCGCTCCGCCGCCGCCCGATAGCACTCCCGCAGACTTTTCGAGCTCCACGGTTTGTCGAGCTCCTCATCGCGCTCCGCGTCATTCCGCAGGCGCAGCTCGATCGGGTCGATGCCGGCTTTCCACGCCAGTTCATCCATCGCCGCCTCGAGCGCCCAGGTTCCCGGCGCATGCCCGGGGGCGCGCATCTGCGTCGGATTGTTCCGATGCACCGGCACCAGGCGGTGCGTCGTCTTCACGTTCGCGCAGGAATAAATCATGCGCGTCTGCACCGCCGCCGGCTCCGCCCATTCGTCCGAAGCCGCCGTGTGGTTGACCGCATCGTGAACCATCCCCGCCAGCCGCCCTCCCGGTTCCGCGCCCAGCGAGACCCTCTGAAGGAGCTCCGGTCGGCAGCCGCAGCCCGTGAACATCTGCCGCCGCGAAAGCACCACCTTCACCGGCCGGCCCACCACCTTCGCCGCCGCCGCCGCCAGGTATTCATGGGGCCACGTCGAGCCTTTGCACCCGAACGCTCCGCCCACAAACGGGCAGATCACCCGCACCTGCCGGTCCTCCAGACCCAGCGCCCGCGCGATCACATGCCGACATCCGTAAACATGCTGGGTCGCGCTGTAAACCGTGAGCCGCTCCTCCCCGCCGACCTGCTCCCACGCCGCCACCGTCGCCGACATCTCCATCGGATTGTGATTCTCCTGCCCCATCAGGTACCGCTCGCGCACCTGCACGGCCGCCGCCGCCACCGCGCCCGGACCGTCCCCACGTTCCGAATCCGCCTCGTCGCCACGCCCCACCTCCTTGGGCCGATACTCCCGCCCCGTCACTTCCCCCGCTTCCGCATTCCACGTCCACCCCTGTTTTTCCTCATATCTGATCCGGATCCGCGCCGCCGCCGCCTCCGCCCGTTCCAGCGTCTCGGCGATCACCATCGCCACGTATTCCCCCACATGCTCCACCTCCGCCGTTTGCAGCGGCAACCGCACCTGCCCCGGCGTCCCCTGTTCGTCATCCGCATCCAGTTTCCCCAGCCGCGGCATGTTTTCGTGCGTCAGAATGCTCGCCACCCCCGGCATCCGCCACGCCTCCCCCGCGTCGATTTCCACCACCCGCCCGCGCGCAATCGCGCTGCCCACCAGCACCGCCTGCAGCGTTCCCCGCCCCTGGGCCCCGGCTAAAAAATCGGCCGTGTACTTCGCCGCGCCCGTCACCTTGGCCCGACCGTCTACACGATCCATCCCCGGCCCCACCCATGGATATGCGAGCACCATCGCGCCCTCCTGATTACTTGCGTTCGTAGGTCCCAACCAGCTCGCCCTGCGCCACCACATGCCCCTTCATCGCTGCGATCAACTGCTCCCGCTCCGGCGATTCGCTCACGTTCAACACACGATCCACCGCGAACACCTGAAAATGATAATGGTGCACCCCGTGGCCCACCGGCGGCATCGGACCGGTGTACCCCACCTTCTTCGACACGTTCGCCCCCTGCCGCATCATCTTCCCCGGTCCCACTCCCACCGGGATTTCCGGCCACGTCGACACCCCCTCCTTCAGCTCCGTCACCTCCGGCGGAATCCGGTACGCCATCCAATGCAACACCGGCTGCGGATGCGGCGCATCAGGATCCTCCACCACCAGCACGACCTCCGCCGCGTTCGCCGGGACGCCCTTCCAGGTCAGCGGCGGCGACACGTTCTCCCCCTCCTGCGTGTACTTTTTGCCCATCGCCCCGCCATTTCCAAATGCCGGGCTCTCCACGGTGATCACCGCCGGAGCCTCCACCTTGTTGACCGCCAATTTGTCATCCCCCGCATGCACCGCTCCCAGCAGCTTCCCCATCAATGCCTTGGCCCCGTGCATCACCGACATGGCGACCCTCCGCATACGTCCCCCGCCCAGCCCGCGAGGCGCAAACCCCGCACCCGCCCCCGCAAAAGTCCCTCGCTCCCGCACCTCTCCCCGTATACTTCCGCACAGCCTCAACTTCAGTCTTGTCCCCTGGCTAGAATTAAGGCATACTGCTCTCTGGTGGCGTAATTCGTAAACTTTCCGACAGTGGCAGGTGAGGAAATATGTCTGAGACGATGCCTGTGGACCACTCGGCAGCGGCCCATACCCCGGCCGACATCCCCGCTCCCGCTCCTTCCGACCCCAACGAAGGGCCCACCCCAGGTCTGGGCGAACGCCGCAAGAAAAATCGCATCGACAAATTTTTCAAATCCGTCGTCGTCAACGACGGTTCCGACCTTCACCTCAAGTCTGAAGTCGTCCCGCGCATCCGCGTCCACGGCGACCTCGTCTACATGAAAACCGACCCCATCGATCCCGCTGACATGGACTCCATGATCGAGGAAATGCTCAACCCCGAGCAGCTTCACCACTTCCGCGAGCACGGCACCCTCGATCTCGCCTATGCCATCAACAAGGTCGACCGCTTCCGCGTCAACATTTTCCGCCAGCGCGGAACCACCTCCCTCGTCGCACGCCGCATCAACCCCAAAATCCCCAATTACAAAGACCTCGGCATCCCCGAAATTTTCTCCAAGGTCGCCGAGGTCGAACAGGGTCTGGTCATCCTCGCCGGCATCACCGGCTCCGGCAAATCCACCACCATCGCCGCCATGCTCGGCCAGATCAACGACTCCAAGGCGGTCCACATCGTCACGCTCGAAGACCCCATCGAATTCTCCTACCTCGATAACAAGTCCATCATCAACCAGCGCGAAATCGGCCTGGACGTCGATTCCTGGGAGGCCGGCATCCGCGCCATGATGCGTGAAGACCCCGACGTCATCCTCATCGGCGAAATGCGCGATCGCAACACCTTCCAGGCAGCCATCACGGCCGCCGAAACCGGGCACCTCGTCTTCTCCACGATCCACGCGTCCTCCGCTCCCGGAACCATCACCCGTATCCTCGAACTTTTCCCCAAGGAGCAGCACGACAACATCCGGCAGGCCCTGGCGGCCAACATCGTCTGCGTCGCCTTCCAGAAGCTCGTCCCGGGCATCAAACGCAAGCGCGTGCCCGTCGTCGAAGTCATGCTCAATTCCCCTTCCGTCCGCAAGTACATCCTCGAAGAGCGCGAAGCCGAACTCGCCTCCATCATCCGCAAGGAAAAAGGCACCGGCAGCATCGACTTCAACGAAATGCTCGCCGAATACGTCTTGAGCGAACAGATTACCTCCAAGGAAGCCCTCCTCGCTTCCCCCAACCCCGACGAACTCCGCATGCGCATGAAGGGCATCAGCGCTCACTGACGCGGTTTCACTCATCACACCGGGCGGCGGGCGGGAACGATGGCACCCCGGCAGGTGGAAAGTCTCACTCTCAACTGGAAGTGGCGCATGTTCGATTATCTCAACCTCATCGAGTGGGCCGCGGCGCTCGCTTCGCTCCTCATCTGGGCTCGCTTCTCGACCTTCGTCAGCGAAGACATCAACAAGAACCTCGTCAAACAGAAGGAAGTCCCCTGGAACCTCGGCGTCATGGGAATTCTTTTCCTCATGTTCATCGTCTGGGTCTCCATGCCCTCCTTCTGGATCGCACTCCCGCTCAACCTCATCATCGTGGGCGCGTTCATCGCCATCTACTGGAAAGTCCGCGTCGAAGCCCTCGGCCCCGTCGAGGGACACCTCCTCAAAGGCTTCATGGCCTCCATGAAGGCTCGCCAGGAAAAGAGCGCCCTCCGCAAAAACGCCGCCCAGGCCCAGTTGATGTACTTCAAGAAAAACGATCAGCAGTTTCCCCTTCCCCGCGCCGATGAGCCCCTCGCCGCGGGTCTCGCCGCCGGAGACCAGCTGATGATCGCCGCCATCAACCGCCGCGCCGAACTCGTCGAGCTGGCTCCCACCGACGCGGGCTATAGCTGCATCATGATCACCGACGGCTTCCCCTCCCCTCAACCCGCACAGACGCGCCAGACCGGCGAAGCCGCCATCCAATTCTTCAAAACCCTCGCCGGCCTCTCGCTGGAAGAACGCCGCAAACCCCAGATGGGCCTCTTCAAAACCCGCGACCCGGAAGGCCTCGCCACCACCTGGACCGTCCGCACCTCCGGGTCCACCGCCGGCGAACGCGTCAGCCTCTCCGCCAACGAGAAGAGCCAGTGGGAATTCAAGCTCGACGCCATCGGCCTGAGCACCGACCAGCTCGCCCAGCTCAAGACCCTCACCTCCGATACCAAGGGCGTTGTCGTTGTCGCCGCTCCGAAGGGCCACGGCCGCACCTCCACCCTCTACGCCCTGATCCGCGGCCACGACGCCTTCACGAATTCCATCTACATGCTCGAAACGACACCCCAGGCCGATATCGAAGGCGTTTCCGTCATCAAGTTCGAGCCCACCGGCGACACCTCCTACGCCAAAGTGCTCGCATCGACCATCTTGAAAGACCCCACCATCCTCATGGCCGCCGATGTCAACGACGCCGCCGCCGCCGACCAGGTGGTCCGTTTCGCCACCGAAGGCCGCGTTTACGTCGGCCTCTCCGCCGTCGACAGCTTCGCCGGCCTCGAACGCTGGCTCGCCATGGTCACCGACCGCGAACAGGCCGTCGACACCATCCGGGCCGTCGTCGCCGAACGCCTCGTTCGCATGCTCTGCCCCACCTGCAAAACCCCCTATCAGGCCGATGAGGCCACCCTCAAACGCCTCAATCTCCCAATCGGCAAAAATATCCAGGCCTTCAAAGCCAACACCGGCGCCATCCTCGACAAAAAGGGCAACAAAATCATGTGCCCCGATTGCGGCGGCGTCGGCTTCCGCGGACGCACCGGCATCTTTGAGGTGCTTATCGTCACCGATGAAATGCGCAAAGCGCTCGCCGCCAACGCCAACGTCACTCAGCTCAAAGCCATCGCCCGCAAACAGAATATGATCCTCCTCGTCGAGCACGGCATCCGCAAATTCGCCGCCGGCATCACCGCCATCAACGAGGTCACCCGTGTCGTCGGCGAAAAAAGCGCTCCCGCACAGCGAGGCAAAGGCGCCCCGGTCAAAAAATAACCCACGGTCTGCGTTCCCCTGTCCCCTTCTTCACACCACCCTGGTGATCTATGATTTTCGATGGCATCGTCCTCCTCTTCATCCTCATCATGACCTCCTACCTGGCTACCCAGGGCACCCTTTCCGCCCTCTGGACGCTCATCTCCGCCAGCTTCGCCTCCCTCGTGGCCATGGGCACCTTCGAAACCCTGGCCTTCACCATCGCCAAATGGAAGCCCGATTACTCCCGCGGCCTGGCTTTCCTCGCCATCTTTCTCGTCGCCTTCCTCATCTGCAAACTCCTCGGCGACAACCTCGTCACCAAAAATATCCGCCTGCCCAAGGGCGTCGATCGCGGCGTGGGCGCTCTCTTCGGGTTCCTGACCGGCCTCATCGCCGTCGGCACGTCAGTCCTCGGCGTCCAGATGCTCCCCCTGCCCACCGCCCTCCTGGGTTACGACCGCTTCGGTACTCCCGAGCGCATGCAGGGCGACACCCCGGGCGTCGCCGCCGAACCCAAAAATCTCTGGCTCGCACCGGAAGCCTTCACCATGAAGTTCTGGGACCTCGCTTCCGGCCGCGGACTCGGCGGCGCTCGTGAGTTCGCCTCCGTCCACCCCAACCTCGCCACCGAATCCTACGGCTACCGCAACGTCGTCCAGTATGGCCAGGGTGAAACCCTCGCCGGCGGCCTCACCGCCACCGCCGCTTACCTCATTCCCCCCACCGACACCGCCCTCATGAAACGCTACGGCATCCAGGAGGGCAAGCAGGGCTACATCGTGCGCTGCGAAATCGAAGGCGGCGCCGACGGCGATGCCATGTTCCGCCTCTCTGATTCGGAAATCCGCCTCGTCACCGACAAAAACAAGGATTATTACCCCATCGGCTACCTCGAGGGCGGCACCACCTTCACCCCCCTGAAACTCACCAATGGCAACGTCGTCGACGACGAGCCCAGCGGCAAGGACATCAACGATTGGGTTTTCCAGATTGGCCCCGGCGAGAAGCCCACCGTCGTCGAGGTCAAAGGCCTCGCCCGCGCGGACCTCAATGACCTCCCCAGCGACAAGCCCCTCACCGCTCTCGCGGTCGGCGTCTATCCCCACCACGACTACAAAAAGACCGAAGGCACCGTCACCGTCACCGTCGAGGGCACCGGGAACGTCCCCATGTCCGACGTTCAGGTCCTGCTCTGCCGCACCACCATCACCCGCGGCGATTTCGGTCCCATCATCAAGCCCTCCTACCAGAAGACTCTCGATGTCATCTCCGCTTACAACGCCGACAACACCGAGTGGAAGGACCCGCCCCCCGCGCACACCTATTACCCGCTCGGCGCCTTCACAAACGCACAGCGTCAGATGCGGGAGGCTTATGGCGCGGCGCCCGATTATTCCATCAGCCTCCGTGATCAGCTCCCCCACATGTACACCGCCAATTCTCCCAACAGCATCAGCAACGGTGCCGGGATCCTCGAAAACTTCACCAAAACCGTGGTCATCCCCACGCTCCTCAACTCCACCGGCAGCACCGTCATCACGCAGGGCACTACCGATGCCTCCGGAAAGGTCACCCTCCAGCACTGCCCCAAGGGCGGATGGGTCGTCTTCGCCGGCGTCAAATCCGGAAACGATTTCTACATGTGGTGCGCCAACGTCGACGTCCAGCCCAAACAGGACACCCCCAAGAGCCTCGCCCCCGGCGGCGCCGATTTCAAATTCCCCGCGCCCTGAGCCTCCCAGACCTTGACCGCACCCGCGCAACCATCCTATAACCAACCTTTCGCCCCGAACCCCGGGGCCGTCGCGCGACGGCCCGCCTTCGGGGCGCCCCGTCCTTTTCCTGGGGATTGATCATGCCTGCCACTCTCCCGCCTTTGCCCTACGAGCCCTCCGCCCTTGAACCCGTCATCGACACCGCCACCATGCAGATCCACCATGGCAAGCACCACCAGGCCTACGTCAACAATTTCAACAACGCCGTCGCCTCCAAGCCCGACCTCGCCAACAAGTCCGCTGAAGACTTGATCCGCAATCTCGGCTCTGTCCCCGAAGACATCCGCACCGCCGTCCGAAACAACGGCGGCGGCCACGTCAACCACTCCCTCTTCTGGACCCTCCTGGCTCCCAAAGGCAATGGCGGCGGCGGCGAACCCTCCGGTCCCCTCGCCGACGCCATCAAGTCCGCCTTCGGCTCCTTCGCCGACTTCAAAACCAAGTTCCAGGATGCCGGCGGAAAACGCTTCGGCAGCGGATGGGCCTGGCTGATCGCCAAGGATGGCAAATTGGCGATCACCTCCACCGCGAACCAGGACAACCCCATCATGCCTGAGAGCGTCCTCGCCCCCACCGGCGCCGCCACCGGCACGCCCATTCTCGGCGTCGACGTCTGGGAGCACGCCTACTACCTGAAATATCAGAACAAACGCCCCGATTATCTCGCCGCCATCTGGGACGTCATCAACTGGAAGCGCGCCGCCGAACTCTTCAGCGCCGCCAAGTAGAGCGCCCCGCCTCCACACTTTGGCACTCGGTTCTGATTCCGTAGCGGTCAGAAGGACCGGCTCTGCGCCGCCTCAAACCGCTGCCCGATCCGCCCCCAGTTCAAACACGCCACCACCGCGTCCACGTACGCCCCCTTGTTCTCGCCAAAATCGTACAAATACGCGTGCCCGTACAGGTCGATCGCCAGGATCGGCGCCGCATTCCACACCGGCATGCCGTTACGCGCCCCGGAGTAGTTGAACAGGTGCCCGTAGTCCAGGTCATACGCCGTCCACGCCCAGCCCGCCCCGGCGATCGCCGTTTGCCTCAAGTCCGACAGAAACTGCCCGAACCCGCCAAACGCCCCCGTGATCGCCTCCCCCAGCGCCCCGCCCGGCGCCCGCGACTCCCCCGCCAGCCCCAGCACGTCAAAAAACAGCTCGTGGTTCTTCACCGCCCCCAGCGCAAAGGTCAAATCCACCTTCACGCTCTCCACATCCGCCCCCGCTTCCGCCGCGCCCGCCCGCTGCAGACGCCCCAGCGACGCCGCCAGCTGGTTGTACCGCTCCACGTACCCCGCATACAGCCGCAGGTGCTCGGTCATGCAGCCCGGGCTGACCACGTCAAGCTGCGAAAGCTGGCTGAATGTACGCGGTTGAATCGGCTTCATAGTCCTCCCGGAGCAATCCCCGGCGAGTGTATTTCCTGCCCCCCGCAACGGTCAAACCCCGCTCCCCCGACCTCTCCGAAACCCACCTCGCACCCTCCGCCCAACCTCAAGATTCCACCTTGACCCCGCCTCAGATCGTTCCGTAAGATAAGTCAGATGATGGCGTTCCACAGACTCGCTGCGCGTCACCATTCCAGTACAGTGTAAGTGACATCCAGCCGGCGATCGGGCCGATGCTCGCCTTCGCGGATTTCCATCCGCACGGCGCGCCGCCCCGACGCCACAACGAGGTGGTCATGGCGCGGAAACGAAGCGAAATTACCGAAATTCTCCGGGAAATGGGCTCCCTCAAGCCTGCCGATGCACAAAAGGCCCAGGATGAGGCCGCCAAAACCCGCAAACCCCTGCACGAAGTCGTCCTCGACCTCAAGCTCGCCTCCGAGGAGGAGGTCACCAAGGCTCTGGCCATGCAGTACGACATGGAGTACATCGACCTCGACAAAAGCGCCATGGCCACCGCCAACGTCAACCTCATCCCCCCGGACCTCATCAAAAAACACCAGGTGCTCCCCCTCGAAAAACGCGATGGCGTGCTCCGCATCGTCGTCGGGGATCCCACCGACATCGACACCATCGACGCCCTCAAATTCCGCCTCAACACCAAAATCGAAACCTGCCTCGGCGTCAAAAGCAAAATCCAGCACCAGATCGAACGCATGTTCTCCGCCGAAAAAGCCTCCATCGACGAAGCCGTCCGGCGCGTCAGCTCCATCGACCGCGGCGCTTCCATGGACCGCGGCACATCCATCGACGTCAAATCCCTCGGCGACGACGCCCCCATCATCAAGCTCGTCACCGCTCTCATCGCCGAAGCCGTCAAAACCCGCGCTTCCGATATTCACATCGAGCCCATGAAAGACCGCGTCCGCGTCCGCTACCGCATCGACGGCGTCTGCGTCGAACGCGACAACATCCCCAAACGCATGCAGGCTCCCGTCCTCGCCCGCATCAAGATCATGTCCGGCATGGACATCGCCGAAAAACGGCTCCCCCAGGACGGCCGCATCAAGCTCGCCGTCGATGACAAGCCCGTCGATTTCCGCGTCTCCACCCTTCCCGGTTACCACGGCGAATCCTGCGTCCTGCGTATTCTCCGCCCCGACAGCGTCAAGATCGGCATCCAGTCCATGGGCTTCGAAGAGGAAGATTACAACAAGTTCAAACGCATCATCGCCCGACCCAACGGCATCTTCCTCGTCACCGGGCCCACCGGCTCCGGTAAAACCACCACCCTCTACGGCGCTCTGCAGGAACTCAACAAGCCCGACCGCAAAATCATCACCGCCGAAGACCCCGTCGAATACAACTTCGCCGGCATCAACCAGTGCCAGGTCAAGGAGCAGATCGGCCTTTCCTTCGCCAAAATCCTCCGCTCGATGCTCCGCCAGGCCCCCAACATCATCCTCGTCGGTGAAATCCGCGACCTCGAAGTCGCAGAAGTCGCCATCCAGGCCGCTCTCACCGGCCACCTCGTTTTCTCCACCCTGCACACCAATGACGCCCCCTCCGCCATCACCCGTCTCATCGATATGGGCGTCAAACCCTTCCTCGTCGCCTCCTCCATCCAGGCCGTCATGGCGCAGCGCCTCATCCGCACCCTCTGCGACAAGTGCAAAGCCCCCGATCCCGAGCCCGACCGCAAATTCCTCTCCATCCTCGGCCTCACCGACCGCGAGCTCCAGGGCCGAACCCTCATGAAAGCCGTCGGCTGCGGCAACTGCAACGGCACCGGCTACCGCGGCCGTAAGGGCATCTTCGAAATGATGACCATGAACAACGAAGTCCGCGAGCTCGCCTTCAAACGCGCGCCCTCCAACATCATCCGCAAGGCGGCCCGCGCCAGCGGCATGAAAACGCTCCTCGATGATGGCAAAACCAAAATCCTCAACGGTATCACCACCGCCGCCGAAATCGCCCGCGTCACTCAGGCCGAGGGCGTCGTCGCCGATTAACCTCTTCCCGCAAGGCGCGTGGCGCTTTGCGCTTCTCCGCAGAATTGTCTTTTAGGGCGTGGTATGTCTGCATTACAAATTGACCGTCTCCTCGAAACCACCATCAAAAAAGGCGCCTCCGACCTCCATATCTCCGTCGGTCGCCCACCGGTCCTCCGTCTCAACGGCGGCCTCCGAGACCTCGCTACCAAGGTCCTCGAACCCGACGACACCGTCGCCCTCATGAAAGCCATCACCCCCGATCGCGCCCAGCAGGAACTCCAGGAAATGGGCTCCTGTGACTTCGGCTTCGCCTTCTCCACCGCCGATGGCTCCACCCGCGCCCGCTTCCGCGTCTCCGTCTTCCGCCAGAAGGGCAACATCGGCATCGTCATGCGCAAAATCCCCTACAAACTCCTCACCTTCGAACAGATCGGCCTCCCGCCCGCCGTCGAAGAACTCTGCCGCAGGCCCCGCGGACTCTTCCTCGTCACCGGGCCCACCGGCTCCGGCAAAACCACCACCCTCGCCTCCATGATCAACTACATCAACATCAACTTCGAACGACACATCATCACCGCCGAAGACCCCCTCGAGTATTACCACGAACACAAAAAATCCATCATCACCCAGCGCGAAATCGGCGGCGACGTGCCCACCTTCTCCGAAGCCCTCCGCCGCGCTCTCCGCCAGGACCCCGACGTCATCCTCGTCGGCGAAATGCGCGACCTCGAAACCATCGCCGCCGCCATTCAGGCCGCTGAAACCGGCCACTTGGTCTTCGGCACCCTCCATACCACCGGCGCTGCGGGCACCATCAACCGCATCATCGACGCCTTCCCCACCGACCAGCAGGAACAGGTCCGCGTCCAGCTCTCCGGCACACTCCTCGCCGTCCTCTCCCAGGCCCTCTGCCCCCGCGTCGATACCGATGGCATGATCGCCGCCTATGAATTCATGGTGAACAACCCCGGCATCGCCAACCTCATCCGTGAAAATAAAACCTTCCGTATCGACTCCTCCATCCAGACCGGCAAAAAGTTCGGCATGCAGCTCCTCGACGACCACCTCCTCGAACTCTACAACGCCGGCAAAATCTCCGCCGAAGAAGCCGTCGACAAAGCCCGCCGCCCCGCCGACCTCGCCGAACGCATGGGCGTCGCCCGCAAGCTCAATCGCCCAGACCTCGAAAAAGAAGGCCCCGAAAAGCCCGGCCCCGGCGGCGCCAAATAACCCACCCCCTTCTTTCGTCATTCGTTTTTTGCATTGCCTTTTTCCTCCGGTGACCCATGAGCGAAGCCAAAACCCCCAGCCGTCCCGCCGCACCCTCCCCCGCAGCCGGAGCACCCAAAATGCCCCCCATTTCCGAGCTCAAAGACCGTCCCCTCGGCCGCGTCCTCATCAAGATGGGCAAACTCACCCGCGAGCAGGTCCACCAGGGCCTCACCGTCCAGGCTGACCAGCAGAAAAAAGGCAAACGCACCCCCATCGGCCAGATCCTCGTCGATCTCGGCATGATCACCGACCGCGACCGCAACATCGCACTCGCCGCACAAATGGGCTTCGAAATGTACGAGCTCGACGGCAAGGACATCCCCCCCAACGTCATCGACAAAGTCCCCGCCCAGATGGCCACCTCCTACAAGGTCATCCCCGTCGAGTACGATGAAAAAACCAAATCCCTCAAGGTCGCCCTCGCCTCCCCCGACAACTTCCGCGCCGTCGACGACCTGCGCACGCTCGTCGGCGCCAAAATCGTCCCCGTTATCGCCGATCCCGACGCCATCAACCGCATGCTCCAGAAGTATTACGACGTCAAAAAAGAATCGATCAGCTCCCTGCTCGGCGAACTCGGCACCGACGAAACCCTCAAGGCCCTCGAAGGCCGCGGCGAATCCATCGACCTCGAAACTCTCAAAGAGGCCGCCGATTCCACCCCCGTCAAACGCCTCCTCAACACCGTCCTCCTCCAGGCCATCAAGGAAAAAGCCTCCGACATTCACTTCGAGCCCTTCGAAGATGAATTCAAGATGCGCTACCGCATCGACGGCGTTCTCTATGAAATGGTCCCGCCGCCCAAGTCCATCGCCATGGCCATCGTCTCCCGTATCAAGGTCATGGCCAACCTCGACATCGCCGAACGCCGCATGCCCCAGGACGGCCGCATCCCCCTGATCGTCCAGGGCAAATCCATCGACCTCCGCGTCGCCGTCCTGCCCACCATCTTCGGCGAATCCGTCGTCATGCGTATTCTCGACCGGGGCAACGTCGCACTCGACCTCGATAAAATCGGCATGCGCGACGACGACCTCAAAGTCTTTCGCCAGCTTATCAACAAGCCCAACGGCATCGTCCTCGTCACCGGTCCCACCGGCTCCGGCAAAACCACCACCCTCTACGCCGCTCTCAACGAACTCAACTCCATCGAAGACAAACTCATCACCACAGAAGACCCCGTCGAATACGATATCGACGGCATCATCCAGGTCCAGATCAAACCCGAGATCGATCTCACCTTCGCCGCCTGCCTCCGCTCCATCCTCCGCCAGGACCCCGACATCGTCCTCGTCGGCGAAATCCGCGACAAGGAAACCGCCATCATCGCCGTCCAGGCATCCCTCACCGGCCACCTCGTCTTCTCCACCCTTCACACCAACGACGCCCCGTCCTCCGTCGCCCGTATGCTCGATCTGGGCATCGAACCCTTCCTCATCACCGCCACCGTCGAGGGCGTCATCGCCCAGCGCCTCGTCCGCCGCATCTGCACCCAGTGCAAAGAGGAATACCAGCCCACCGAAGAACAGCTCATGGAACTCGAACTCCTCCCCGAAGACGTCAAAGGCCGCATCTTCTTCCGTGGCCGGGGCTGCGACAACTGCAACAACACCGGCTATCGCGGCCGCATGGGCCTCTACGAAATCATGCTCTTCGACGATGAAATCCGCGACATGGTCATGCAGCACGCCTCCACCAACATCCTCCGCGAAGCTTCCAAAAAACGCGGCATGCGCACGCTCCGCACCTCCGGCCTCATGAGCATCTACGAAGGCCTCACCACCATCGAAGAAGTCGTCAAACAAACCATCGTCGAAGACTGACGTGGTTACTGGTAATGGGTAAGGGGTAATTGGTAATTTGCTGACGCATCAATGGGGCCCCCGCTCTCCGGCGTCACCCAATTACCAATTACCATTTACAATTACTCCAACGGCGTGCCTCCCATAAAGGACACCATCCATGTCTCGTTCCCTCGCCCGCGCCACCCGCCCCCTCCTCCTCGCCGCCCTCACCCTCTGCCTCCCCGCCTGCCTCGACCGCCGACAAACCGGCCAGCTCAATCCCGATGGCTCCGGAAAAATGACCCTCGATACCTACGTCTCCCCGCCGCCCCCGCAGCTCGGCGCCCCCTCCCAGCCCGACGCCCTCGACATCGCCAAAGGCATCGCCACGCGCATGGTGCAGGACAGCACCGGCGTCGATGTCTGGAGCAACATCACCTTCGAAAAAACCGCCGACGGCCGCGCCCATGTCGTCGGCACCGCCTATTTCCCCGACATCAACAAGCTCGCCCTCGATAACCCCATGGTCTACTCCTGGTCCAAAGACGATAAGGGCGTCTACACCCTCACTCTGAAACCCCCCGCCAACGATGCGGCCACCCAGGGCCCCCAGAAACTCTCCGACGCCCAGGTCGCTCAAATCATCGCCCAGGGCAAATCCGATTACGCCCAGCGCAAGCCCTGGCTCCAGACCGAACTTCAATACCTCAAAGTCGACGCCACCCTCCTCCTCCCCGGCGAAATCACCTCCACCAACATCCTCAACCAGAGTGGACCGAACGCCGTCGAACTCGCCTTCGACGGCCGTGAAATCCTCGACGCGCTCGACAAACTCATGGCCGATGACAAAACCCTCGCCGACTCCATCCGCGCCGGTCGCCAGCCCGACGCCGACATGGGCTACGTCGTCGAAGCCATGTTCCACCACAAGGGCCCCATCAAGGCCGTCGTCACCGGCCCCGTCAAACCCCAGTTCGACTACCAATCCGAAGTCGCCGCCGCCAAAGCCGCCGCCCCCGCCATGTACCAGCGCCTCGGCATCGACCCCAATGCCCGCCCCGCCCCCATGCCCGGCACCATCGCCCCCGCGCCCGTCCCCGCGCCACAGTGATCGCCCCATCCGCCCCCAGCGCCAGCAATTCCAGCATCGTCCCCGCCGCATCCGGCGCATCCGCCTTCACCGGCCGCGCCGCCGCTTGCACCGTCACAAGCGCCTTCGACACGTCGCCTCCTCTTACCCATTCAACCCGCGCCATCTCTCCACGCAAAAAATCCAAACGACCCACCGCCCGCTTGCCAACACAAACACACCCGCGAATCAACCCGCAGCCCTCCCGACTTCCACGATCCCACTCTCCAGCTCCCGGCTCACCGAACCCCTCCAAGCGCAGGAATCGCAACCGAATTGCGATTCCCGCGGCTTGGAAGGGGGGTTCTATAGCATGCGGCCGTTACATGGGGGTGGCCTGGCTGACGGTTTTTTTCTGAAGGGTGCGGATGCGGTTGATGGCGGCGAGATAGGCCTTGGCGGAAGCTTCGAGGATGTCGGTGGAGATGCCGCGGCCGCGGACTTTGCGTTGGGAGTGGACGAGTTCGACGGTGGCTTCGCCCTGGGCGTCTTTGCCTTCGGTGACGCTGCGGACTTCGTAGTTGACGAGCTCGGCGGAGACGCGGGTGATGCGCTGGATGACGGCGAACATGGCGTCGATGGGTCCGTCGCCGATGGCGGCATCGGTGATTTCGTCGCCGTTGGAATCGATGAGGGCGACGGTGGCGGTGGGCATACCGGAGGTTCCGGCGACGACCTGGACGCTCTTCAATTTGAAAAGTTGCTCGGCGTTTTCGAGCTGCTCTTCAACGATGGCTTCGAGGTCTTCATCATAGATTTCCTTTTTCTTGTCGCAGAGGGTTTTGAATTTATCGAAGGCGACGTTGAGCTCGTCCTCGGTCAGGCGGTAGCCGAGTTCTTCGAGGCGTGTTTTGTAGGCGTGGCGACCGGAGTGTTTGCCCAGGACATTGCGGGACTGGGCCCAGCCGACATCGGCGGGGACCATGATTTCGTAGGTGGACTTATGTTTGAGCATGCCATCCTGGTGGATGCCGGACTCGTGGGCGAAGGCGTTTTCGCCGACGATGGCTTTGTTGCGCTGGACGTGCAGGCCGGTGAGGGCGGAGACGAGGCGGCTGGTGGGGACCAGCTTTTTGGTGTTGATGCGGGTGGCGTAGGGGAAGGTGTCGTGGCGGGTTTTGAGGGCCATGACGATTTCTTCGAGGGAGGCGTTTCCGGCGCGTTCACCGATGCCGTTGATGGTGCATTCGACCTGGCGTGCGCCGCCGGCGATGGCGGCCAGGGAGTTGGCGACGGCCAGGCCGAGGTCGTTGTGGCAATGGGCGGAGAAGATGACTTTGTGAGCGTTGGGGACGTGCTTGATGAGGTAGGCGAACATCTGCTGGTGTTCCTGGGGCGTGGCGAAGCCGACGGTGTCGGGGCAGTTGATGGTGGTGGCGCCGGCTTCGATGGCCGCGTGGACGACCTCGGCGAGGTAATCGAGCTCGGTGCGGGAGGCGTCTTCGGGGGAGAATTCGACATCATCGACGTATTCTCGCGCCAGGCGGACGTTCTCCTGGGTCATGCGGATGATTTCTTCCTTGGCTTTTTTGAGCTTGAAATCGCGGTGGATTTTGGAGGTGGCGCAGAACACGTGGATGCGGCCGCTTTTGGCGTGCCTGACGGCTTCACCCGCGCGGCGCACGTCTTTTTCGGTGCAGCGCGCCAGGCCCGCGATGGTGCAGGAGGTGATTTCCGCGGCAATGGCGGAGACGGCTTCGAAGTCGCCGGGGGAAGTGATGGGGAAGCCGGCCTCGATGATGTCGACGCCGAGCTGTTCGAGGGCGCGGGCGATTTCGAGTTTTTCCTTGAGGTTCAGCGATGCGCCGGGGGATTGTTCGCCATCACGCAGGGTGGTGTCGAAGATGCGGATGGTGGGGATGTCGGTGGGGGGGTGCTGTGGGGGATTGGAGGAGGGGGTGGACATGGGAGACTCCTTGGGTGTTGGAATCCGGCAGCATAAACGATTGCGGATTCCGGATGAACCTGGCGAGCGGGGCGTTGGGGTTGAGGAGGGTCGCAGGGCGGGGCCGACGCGACCCCGGAAATAAAAAACCCCGCGAGTTTGGCTCGCGGGGTTCGGAAAATCGGAAAAAAGGGGGACCCCTACGAGCGACTCGTGGTAAGCGGAAGGAGGGGAAGTAGGGGGGTGCGGTTGATCATGGTGATGTATATATCGGGGAAAGAGCGGGGAAGTCAAGAGGAAAGCGCGGGGCGCGGGAGCGGAGGCGAGGCGGCGGGGGTTAGGATTGGGTGGGGCGGCGGTGCGTGGGCGGGGGTGCGGGAGGCGAAAGAGGCGAGGTTTGTGCAACTATACATAAGGTATCTTATGGGACCTTGAACGGGGGGGTTCAAGGCTTTAAGGCTCGATTCTGCCGGGACTTGGCAGCGGTGTCAACGACTTTTCTTAAAGACGGCAGACGCTGGTTATCGGGCCTAAACGTATGCACCCACATACGTACAAATTCAGATATGCTCATATTAAGAGATTGAGACAGCTTAACGAGTCGATCATAATCCTCCCCCTCAAGCCACACACCGAGGAAGGCATTGTATGGTTGGCGACAACCCCTTGCAAACAAAGTGTTTGCGGCGATTTTTCGGGCTGAAAACTGCATAAAAAATTCCCTTTCATAAATTTTGCGATTGGTTATAGCGCGTTAACAGTAGTCATGCAATGGGTTTATGGGTTTTTCTTGGGTAAGATTTATGGTGAATGGGACCCGGTGTTACAACCCGGGTCCCGAACCTCGCCAGGGGAGGGGGCTACACCCCCTCCCCAAGGCGAGCACCCCAGCCCCTGGGGCGGCGGCGGGCTAAACCGCCCGCACGCTCGCCCCAGGGGCAGGAGGCCAGCTCCCC
Organism: Phycisphaerae bacterium; assembly: GCA_035548175.1. Classification (GTDB taxonomy): domain Bacteria; phylum Planctomycetota; class Phycisphaerae; order WQYP01; family WQYP01; genus CALCHA01. Next base: position 94,014 of record DASZTO010000057.1, read on the forward strand.
GCTGGCCAGGGGGGCGAAGCCCCCCTCACCCCCACGGCCCCCACGTCGCTTCGCTCCCCCCCCACCATGGGGGCTTCCAGACTCCCAGCCCTTGGCCTGCTCGCTCTCAGACGCAGGCGCCGAAGCCAGGCCCAGAGTTCGCCAGGATGAACCCCCCTGCAAGAAAACCGCACACAACGCATGGACGCACCTCCAAAGGTCCGATAACCACAAAAACATGGAACAAATTCCATAAGATTCATTTTCCCCGAGGAATCCGCAAAACGACACGAGCCCCGTGGCGAGACGTTTCCGCCTTGCCACGGGGCTCCCAGGGGCCAAGGTCACAATCAAGGCCGCTGGATGTCGCATTGCCACTCCCTACGCCCAGCACCGGACGCGCCGTAAATCACTGTCCGACAAGTGTTTACGGATAAAAGGTATCTTATAGGACCTTTGTAGGGGAGGTGAGTTGGCGGGTCGAGGGGGTTTGGGGGTGGCATGGGAGGGGTGGTTGGGATGGGGCGATGCGGGGTGGGCGTTGACGCGAAGATGAAAGTCTTGCCTCCGCCGCGCACTGGGAGCATACTGACATCACCTGAACGCCGTGACGTAGCTATGTGAATATATCCGAGGCCGCGCGGTCTCGATGGTGAATGGTCCTTTCAGTCTTCGTTGCACGGGGTACTTCCATGGCCAAATCCAAAGCCAAGTCCAAGAGCAAGGGCAAAGCCAAAAAAGCAGGGGGGAGCAAAGCCGCGGCGCGCGGCAAAGCGTCCAAGCCTGCCGGTCGCGGCAAGGCGACCGCCAAACGGGCCGCCAAAAAAGCCCCGGCGAAGAAGGCGGTCGCCAGGAAGAAGCCCGCCATGAAAAAATCGCCGGCGAAAAAGCCAGCGGCGCGCCGGCCTTCGGGTCCTTCGGCCTCGGCGCCGGTGAAGACATCCGCGGCGCCGGACTCGACGATGGGCGACGTCACGACTCCGGCCGCCACACCGCCGGCCGCACCCGCGGGGGGGAGCAGCGCTTCGCCGGGCGCGGTTGAGGAACATCACGAGGGGATGGAGGGCGGATCGTCCGGGGGCGGCGATGCGGGACCCGGCGGCGCAGCGGCGCCGGCTGCTTCCTGACGCGCCGTTACGCTGGGACTTACAGGCGTGCTCCTTCACCCCCCCGCCGGGGGGTGATTTTTTTTTGCGCTTCCGAACGTGTGCGGTTTGCAGAGCGGCTGCCCGACCTGGAAAATCAGGGCATGAAGAAGTCTTATGATGCGATCGTGATCGGGGGCGGTCCGGCGGGCAGCGCGACGGCGACCTTTCTTGCGGGCAGCGGTTTGCAGGTGCTGCTGCTGGAGGCGGACCGACATCCGCGCCATCACATCGGGGAAAGCCTCCTGCCCGCGTCCATGCCGATTATGCAGGAACTCGGCATTTCGGCGGCTCTTCTGCACGAGCGGTTTCAGGCCAAGCATGGCGCCCGGTTCTATCACCCCCCTACCGACCGCATGGCGACTTTTGAGTTCGATCCTTCGCCGGGTTTCACGACGCCGGCGTTTCAGGTGCTGCGGGAGCATTTGGATGCGCTGCTGCTGGAGCGCGCTCGGGTTGCGGGCGCCGAGGTGATCGAGGACGCGCGGGTCGAGGCGGTCGACGAAAACGAGGGCCGGGTGGCCGTGGCCGATGGAAGGACCTTTGAAGCCGGGATGGTGGTCGATGCCAGCGGGCGGCGGGCGATCATCGCTTCAAGGCGCGGCAGCCGGAGGTGGTTGAAAGATTATGGTCGCGTGGGGATCTACAGCTATCTCAAGAATCTGCCACCGCATGATAACGAGGACTCACGCTATATAACGATGTATCTATTCCCGGGGGGCTGGGTCTGGCTGATACCGCTGGCGGATGGGCGCACCAGCGTGGGCGTCGTGTATCGTGAGGTCCCGACAGTACACCCCCCTACCGGCCAGAGTAAGGAACGGGCCTTGTTTGAGCACGCCATGGGGGACCTGCCTCGGCTGCGGCAGCGTCTCGCATCTGCGGTGGCCACCGATTCTTATCGTGCGATCGGCGATTACAGCTACGCGATCGAGGAAAAGTTCGGGGAGCGATTTGTTCTCGTGGGCGACGCGGCGGGTTTTCTCGATCCGATCTTTTCGAGCGGCGTGCACCTGGCGCTCTCATCAGCCCGGCGTGCCAGCGAGGGAATTGTGAAGAAGCTGCGCACCGGATCGGACTCTGGTTTAAGATCGTACGACAACTATATGAATGTGGGGTTTCGCGTGTTCCAGTCATTCGTGGATCGGTTTTATAACCGGTCGCTGGTGGAGAACCTGTTTTTCATGGAAAATAAGCCGCCGCACATGCACGCCGCGATTACCCGGATTCTGGCCGGACATGTGTGGGATGGTGACAACCCGGTTTTGAAACTGCTGGGCGTTCCATCCGGGGCCGCCGTCTGATCAAGTCATAAGGAGTCGCACATGGCGTTCACGCTGGATATCGGCCAGAAGGCCCCGCCGTTTCATCTGGCCGGGGTGGATGGGCGCATGTGGTCGCTGGATGATTTCGCCGGTTTTCCGTTGCTGGTGGTGAGCTTTTCGTGCAATCATTGTCCGTACGTCGTGGGCAACGAAGGCCGGGAAAGGGAGTTTGTCGAGAAGTATGGAGCGCGCGGCGTTGGGTATGTGGCGATCAACGCCAATGATGCGGTGGCCTATCCGACGGACGGGCTTCTGGCGATGAAGGAGCGGGCCGCGCGCCTGGGGTTCAAGTGGCCCTACCTGCGGGATGAGACGCAGGAGGTCGCGGCGGCGTGCGGGGCGGTCAAGACGCCGCACTTTTTTGTTTTCGATGGGGAGCGGGCGCTGCGTTACGTGGGCCGGATGGATGATTCTCCGCGCGATGCGGCCGGCGCGACGACGCACGAACTCGCGGATGCCGTGGAAGAACTTCTCGCGGGGCAAAGCGTGCGCACGCCCATTACCGAGGCCATCGGGTGCACGGTGAAGTGGAAGGGAAAGGACAAGAAATTCATTCCAGGCGAGCGCTGCGATGTGGGCTGGTGAGCGGCGGGCGGGGGCCTGGCGCCGCGGCGAATTGACGTGCCCGGTGCGTCTTCTTAGGATTGTTTTCACTGAGGAGGCGGCGGTCCAGGTTATGCGGATGACGACGCGGTCCAATTAGGCTTTCGGCAGACGCGGCAGATATGTGGCGGCCCGCCGGAAGCACGGTTGGGCCGTTTTCGTTTTCCGGACGATATATGTCGGGCGGGCGGATTTAGCAGGAGCGATCGATGGTTCGAATCACGTTGCCCAATGGAGCGGTCAAGGAGTTCAGCAGCGACGCCGTCACCGGGCGGGAGGTTGCGGAATCGATAGGTCCGCGTCTGGCCAAGGATGCGATTGGAGCGGTGGTGGATGGGGAATTGCGGGATTTGACGTCGCCGATTCGCAAGGATGCGGCGGTGTCGATCGTGACGCCGAAGGAAGGGGATGCGCACGCGCTCTATCTGGTGCGTCATTCCGCGGCGCACGTGATGGCGGAGGCCATTGCGCGGCTTTTCCCGGACGTCAAGCTGGCGTACGGGCCGCCGGTCGAGAATGGTTTTTATTACGACATGGAGTTGTCGCACAAGCTCACGGCCGAGGATTTCGCGAAGATTGAGGAGGAGGCGAAGAAGATTCTGGCGGAGAACCGGCCGTTCACGCGGTATGAGCTTGCCCGTGATGCGGCATTCGAAAAACTGCAGAAGGAAGGCAATCCTTATAAGGTGGACAACGCCCAGCGGGCGGTGGAAGCGGACAAGAACGCGGTGATCAGCTTCTATGCGACGGGCGAGCCGGGGAAGAACTGGGAAGATCTGTGCCGGGGTCCGCATGTGCCGTCGACGGGACGCATCGGGGCGCTCAAAGTGATGAGCGTCGCGGGAGCGTACTGGCACGGCGATGAGAGCAAGCAGCAGCTTCAGCGGGTTTACGGCACCGCGTTTCTCACGCAGAAGGAACTGGACACGTATCTTCATCAGCTTGAGGAGGCGAAGAAGCGCGACCACCGCGTCATCGGCAAGCAGATGGGGCTGTTCACGATTTCCAATCTTGTCGGCAGCGGCTTGGTCCTGTGGATGCCCAAAGGGGCGATCATCCGCCAGGAACTCGAAGGGTTCATGCGCGAAGAGCTGGCCAAGCGGGAGTATGTGCCGGTGTATACGCCGCACATCGGCAAGGTGGATTTGTATAAAATCAGCGGGCATTATCCGTACTATCAGGAATCTCAGTTTCCGACGATCAAGATGAAAGAGCGGGATAATGATGATGAAAGTGAATACTTGCTCAAGCCGATGAACTGTCCGCATCACATTCAGATTTATGCCGCCGAACCGCGCAGCTATCGGGATCTCCCGGTGCGCCTCGCGGAGTTCGGGACAGTGTACCGCTTCGAGCAATCGGGCGAGCTCAACGGCATGACCCGGGTGCGCGGATTTACGCAGGACGACGCCCACCTGTTCTGCACGCCCGAGCAGGTGGAAGGGGAATTCCGCAGCACCGTCGAGATGGTGATGCATGTGTTCGAGACGCTGGGATTCAAGGAATACGAGGCGCGCATTTCGCTGCGCGATCCGGCGAGCGACAAATACGTCGGCGATCCGGCGAACTGGGACCGGGCCGAGGCGACCCTTCGCAAAGTTGTCAAGGAAGTAGGCATCAAGGCGGAGGAAGGCGTCGGCGAGGCGGCGTTCTATGGGCCAAAGCTGGACTTTATGGTCAAGGATGTCATTGGCCGTAAGTGGCAGCTTGGGACGGTGCAGCTCGATTACAACCTTCCGGAGCGTTTCGAGCTGGAATACATCGGCGCGGATAACGCGCGTCACCGCCCTGTCATGATTCACCGCGCCCCCTTCGGTTCGATGGAGCGCTTCACCGGCATTTTGATCGAACATTTCGCGGGAGCGTTTCCTGTCTGGCTTTCCCCGATGCAGGCGGCGGTGCTGACGATTTCCGAGAAATTCAACGACTACGCCAGGGGGGTGCTGGCGAAGCTGACGGCGGCGGGCGTGCGGGCGGAGATCGACCCGTCCGGCGACAAAATCGGCGGCAAGATCCGCCGGGCGCGGGAACAGAAGATTCCCTACATGCTCATTCTGGGCGGCAAAGAAGCGGAGCAATCCGCCGTTTCCGTGCGCACCCGGAAGGACAAGGACCTGGGGTCCATGCCGGTGGATGGATTTGTGGAAAAAATCCGCGCGGAAATCCGCACGCGCGCGTTGCCCGCGGAGTGACGGCCATGGCCAAACTCAAACTGGATCTCCACGACATCTTCAACCGGGGCGGCCAGATTGAGGCCGCCCTCAACGCCATCATCCGCGAAGCCCTCGACAAGCGGATCGCGCTGGTGGAAATCATCCCCGGAAAGGGCTCGGGCGTGCTGAAGGAACGGGTGCTGAAATTTCTGCAGCGCGGGGAGATCAAAGCGCTGTATCATCGTGTGGAGAAAGATTCGAAGAACTTCGGCCGGCTTTTCGTGCATTTCCGCTTCCGCGATTAGGCATCACCGCTCTCCCGCGCCGGCGAAACACGCAGCCGCCGCGTCTTCAGAAAAGGGACCACCATGGCAACTTTCGTGAAGCGTCCGCATCCGCGGCATCTCGCCGCCGCCCTTCTCCTGCTGGCGGTTCCCGCTCTCGCGGACGCCCCCGCCACGCAGACGGCGAAGCGCCCCGGCTTCATGTGGAAGGTGACCTCGCCGACCACCACGGCCTATCTGGTGGGCTCGATTCACGCCGCGTCGGAAGACATGTACCCGCTTCCCACCGAGATGGAACAGGCGTTCAAGGACGCATCCATCCTCGTGGTCGAACTCGACATCACCAAGGTCAATCAGCTTGCCGTCAGCATGCAGGCTCTCGATCTGGGCACCTACAAGAACGGCGACACGCTGGACGAGCACGTGCCCGCGGAAACCATGGAACAGATTCGCACCTTTTGCAAAGACAACGGCCTGCCTGAATCGGCGCTGTCCGTCATGAAACCCTGGATGGCCGGCCTTACGATGGCCGGGGTCGCCATGACCAAGGCGGGCCTCGATCCGGGCAAGGGCATCGACGAACATTTTCTGGAGGAGGATCAGGGGAAGAAGGTGGTCGAGCTGGAAAGCGCCGATTCACAGATTCAGATGCTCTCCACGCTCACTGATGCGGAGCAGGTTTCCTTTCTCAAGATGTCGAACGACGACATGAAGAACATGGCTGGGGAGCTCAAGGACCTGGCCGCCGCGTGGAAATCGGGCGACGAAAAATCCATGCTGAAACTGCTTGATGAATCGTACGACACCGACAAAAACGCCAAATCCGTCGGGGAAAAGCTGGTCTACAGCCGCAATGCCGCGATGGCCGAAAAAATCACCGGCCTGCTCAAGGGCGACGACAAGGTGTTCGTTGTCGTGGGCGCCGCGCACCTGCTGGGCGATCGAGGCATCGTCGCCCTGCTGCAGAAACAGGGATTCAAAGTCGAGCGCGTCCCCATGACGCTGCCTCCACCCCCCCCACCGCAACCGGCTTCCGCCCCGGCCACAAGCCCGGCCCCGTAACCTCGCACTCCACCCCACCACCACCACCACCCCCCTGCCGGCGCGTCAGCTGCCCACCTCATCGAGGACATGCTCGGCTACGAAAATGGGCACATTGTTGGCGACGCCCAGCGCGATCGCATCGGAGGGCCGCGAATCGATTTCCACCGTCTTGCCGTGGTGCCGGATCACCAGCCGCGCGAAGAACGTGTGGTCCTGCAGGTCGTTGATCACGATCCGTTCCAGACGGCCCTCGAGCTTTTCGATCACCGCCGAGAGCAGCTCATGCGTCTGCGGCCGCGGCGTCGGCTGCCCCTTCAACCGGCGATCGATCGCAAACGCCTCCGTCGATCCTATGACGATCGGAAACGCGCGCTCCCCCGCCACTTCCTTCAGATAGATCACCTGCTGATCCGAAGTTTCCGTGATGATGATCCGTTTGAGTTCGACCTGGATGGCCATGAAAGGCTCCCGGCTGCTTTCCGGGGGGTTGTAGCGCCGTGCCCGAAAGGTGTCAAGTTCGCCTCGCCCCCGCTTCTCCCGGCAGGCCGGCGACATCGCCGGGCGGTCTCGGCGACGGATGTAAGGCCGCACGGGTGTGCCCCAGACGCGCGCTCAATAGCGGTTAATGCGCCCGTTGGTATCCACCGGCGGCGGCTGGTTGAGGTCATTGATCGTGGAATTCGGCGACGCTTCCACCTTCGGATGCGGTTTGGGCGCCGTGTTGCACCCAACCGCCACCAACACCCCGGCCACGATCATCACGCGAACGGCACCCATCATGCACCTCCATTGGCCCTATTATCGCCCACCCGCCCCTTTCAGCAATACCCCCCGCACCCCCCCGCCACTCCGCCCCATGTATTCACGCCCGCCCCGTCCGGAAATCGCCCAAAAGTTTGCATGCCCGCCCCCCAAGGACTACGATAGAACACGTGTAACGAAAGGTTGCGGCAGGCGTTGAGCTTATGAGCAGCCGGAATGAAAGCTGAGGTGGATCCATGAACGCGATGATGCCGCTGGCCTTCTTTAATTTCAGCCCGATCGAGCTGATCATCTTCGGTTTTCTGGGGATTCTTCTTTTCGGCCGCCGGCTGCCGGAGATCGGCAAGAGCCTCGGCAAAACAATCGTGGAGTTCAAGAAGGGCTTGAACTCGTCGGGGGAGGATATCTCGCACGCGATGAACGAAGACAATGCACCGGCCGCCCCCGCCGACCGCAACCCTTACCGCGTGGAAGCCCGGCCGACGCGGAAGGTCAAGCAGATCGCCAGCGGCAGCGAGGAACCCTGATCCGGCTTCGGTCGCAGAACCCCGGTTCGCCCCCTCCCCAGCCCCCCCGGCCGCCCCACAAAAACGGGCGGCTTTTTTATTGGGATTTCGCGCGGCGCTGGTATCGACATGCGCCTATAATTCGCCGGGTAGCGGAGGGGCTTTTCTGCATCGATGATGTCCTCAGGGAACGGAGGGCTGCCATGATGGTGAAGCGCACAGGACGTGGTGTTCGCAGGCCGGCCGTGCTCGCCGCACTGGAAACCGATCGGGTGCGTCGCGCGCTGGTGGAAGGACGCATGATGTACGCGGTGATGGACATCGTCGAGCTGGCCGTGGGCGGCGGCGATGAAGGCCCCGAGAAGGCGTGGGAGAGGCTGACGCAGCGTGATCCGGGCATTGCCGATCTGTGCGTGCGCGTGCCGCTCTCGGGCGGGGAAGCCGACGAGGCCGAGGATGTCGCGCTTGCCGCGGATATGGAAGGGGTGCTGCGGCTGCTGCAGGGCCTGGAAGGTCCGCGCGCCGCCTCGGTGCGCCAGTGGCTTGCGGCGTGTGGGGCGATTCGCCTCGAGGAAGCCGACAATCCCGAGCTGGCCGTGGTGCGTGCCCGCCGCGAATACGAGCGCCGCGGCTATCCCCGCCAGTGGGTCGACCAGCGCATGCGCTCCATCTCCGCCCGCGCGGAGGTCGTGGGCGAGTGGTACAAGCGCGGCGCCCAGGACAGCGAGGATTTCCGCCGCCTCACCAACGCCCTGATGCTCGAGGGTTTCGGCATGGAGGTCGAGGGGTATCGCCAGCACAAGGGGCTGTTTGGCCGGGAAAATCTCCGCGATCACATGAGCGACATGGAACTCGCGCTCGTGAGCCTGGGCGAAACGATCGGAGCGACGCTGCACCGATCGCACGGGAGCAAAACGGTCGAGGAACTGGAAGCCGATATGGCGGCCGCGGGACGGGTCGTGGCGGAGACGCGGGCGCGGATCGAGAAGGAGAGCGGCCGGGGGGTGATCGAGGGGGAGCGCAAGGCGTGGTCGGAGCGGCGGAATCCCAGCGACGAACGCGCGGGGCGCGAAGTTGTGTATCGCGCCGGCGCGGAAAGCGAACGCCTGGCCAGCGACGCCTGATGGTGTGAGACCGAAGGGCTGGCCATTCACCGGGGCGGGGTTTACACTGCGCCGATCATTTCCTGCCTGTTTTTTCCGGAGCGTCGCCATGGCGAAGAAGAAGGACGATTTCTCGTTCGGGTTCAGCAGCAAAAAGCCCAGGGAAGCTCCCAGGAAAAAAGAAGAAGCCGCGGAGGGCGCAGGCGACGCCGCGCCAGGCGAAACGCCATCCGACCCCTTCGCTTCCGGCGATGCCTCCTCCGCCGATCCCTTCGCCTCCAGCGGCGACAGCGCGTCGAGCGACCCGTTTGCCTCCACCGATACGGCCGGCAGCGATCCGTTCGCCAGCAGCGATTCGTCGCCCTCCAGCGACCCGTTCGCTTCGACCGACACTTCCAGCGGCGATCCCTTCGCTTCCACCGACACCGCCGGCGGCGATCCCTTTGCATCGACGGACACGTCCGGCGGCGATCCCTTCGCCGCGACGTCCAGCGACGCGTCCAGCGATCCGTTCGCCTCCGCTTCGACCGATGCTCCGAGCGATCCGTTTGCGTCCACGGGCGATAGCTCGTCGAGCGATCCATTTGCCTCCGGCGGCGACGCCACGGCCACCGCCGAAGCGCCGGCCGAGGAAGCCGCTCCCGCCGCGGAAGAACCGGCGAAAGAGCAAAAGCCCAAGGGTCCGCAGGTGGTCGTGCACAAGCAGTTCCGCGTGCTGGTGATGGGCGACTTTTCCGGGCGGGCGAATCGGGAGCTGATGGAGACCGGCGAAACGGTCGCGGCTCGCAAGGCCCTGGCGATCGATTCCGACAGCTTCGAGCGCGTGATGGGCAAGGTGAAGCCGGAGATTCGGATTCCCGTCGGCGCAGGCGCGATCACGCTGAAGTTCCGCAAGATCGAAGATTTCCGGCCTGAAGCGATTCTCGAGCAGGTCGAGGGCTTCCAGGGATTGCTGGCGCTGCGTGACAAGCTCAAGAACCAGAAAACCTTCAAGGAGGCGGCGGAGACCGTGCGCAAGATGGCCGGCGCGGAGATCGAGGCGCCGGCGGCCAAAAAGGGCGAGGAGGGCATGAGCGACTTTGAGCGGCTGATCAACCAGCCGGCGCGCAAGGATGCATCCGCCGCGAACGCCGACGCGTTCATCCAGAGCGTCGTGGCGGGATACGGCGTCGATGCGCCCGATCCCGACCAGGCGAAGATGGTGAAGTTCGTGGAGGATGCGCTGTCCGCGGGTCTGCGTGCCATCCTCCGGCATCCCGCGTTCCAGGCGGTCGAAAGCTCCTGGCGCGGCGTCGAATTTCTCACCAGCCGGCTTAACACCGATGAAGACCTCAAGCTCTTCATCTTCGACATCTCCAGGGATGAACTCTACGCCGACCTCAACGGCGACCCCGCCATCGAAAAGACCGGCATGTTCCAGGTGATGGTCGAAATCCCGCGCAGCGCCGGTAATGAGCCCTGGTCGGTCGTTGTCGGCAACTTCTTCTTCGAACAGCAACCCAGGGACATCGGTCTGCTCGCCAAGCTGGCGAGCCTGATGCATGCGGCGAATATCCCCTTCCTCGGCGGCGCGACGTCCAAAGTCGCGGGCTTCCCGAGCTTTGCGAAGTTCCCCGACTCGGGACGCTGGCAGCCGCCGGCCGATGCGCCCATGTGGGAAAAAATCCGCGGCCACAAGCAGGCCCAGCACCTTGGACTCGCCGCGCCGCGGTTCCTCCTGCGGCTTCCCTACGGCCAGAAGACCGACGCGGTCGAGACGTTCCCCTTCGAGGAAATGCCCAGCGACAAAGCTCCGGAGCACGCCGGGTATCTCTGGGGCAACGGCGCGTTTGCGGTGGCGTATTGCATGGGACAGGCTTTCCTGGAGGACGGTTGGAGCTTTGATGTGGGGCCGGGCGGTGATGTCACGGATCTGCCGGTGCACATGGCAGTGATCGACGGCGACAAGGAAATGACGCCCTGTGCCGAAGGCTGGCTCTCGGACCGCATCGGCGACGTGCTGCGCAACCTGGGGCTGATCCCGGTGCTTTCCGTGCGCAACGCGGGCAGCGTGAAGGTTGCCGGCGTGCAGTCGCTCTCGAAGGGCAAGCCGCTCGCGGCCGCCTGGGTGGGGCAAAAGTGAGCGACTTGCGAGGGGCGCATCACTTCGCCGGCGTGACGGGGACTTCCAGCAGCGTGATATTATTGGGCGAGTCGAGGCCTTCGTAGTAGAGGCTGCGCGTGCGGAACTCCGTGCCGGGGGTCTGGTGGAGGTCGGGGAGCTGCTCGAAAACATTGTTGGCGGATTCGCCGATCGCGGAGATACGTCCTTGATAGATGGCGGTCACGCAGGGCGTGGCGGCGAGCGTCCGGGTTTCGCACCCTTCGGGCGCCTGCGTGCCGTCGGGGACGGGGATGCCGATTTCCAGATCAACCGCCGCGCCTGGGTCGACCGGCGGCTCCAGGAAAATGAGGATCGGTCCCCCATTGATTTTGATGTGGGCGGCGAAGAGTTTGTCCTCGATGTCCGTAATCGCCTTGATCTCGTGCTCGCTGTCGGTGGGGTCGATGTGCAGTTTCTGAAAGACGATGGTCGTGGCTTTGAGCGTGCAAAGGCGCGGGCGGGTGACGCTGGGGCCGGGATTGGGCGCCGGCGGTGCGGAGGGGGCGTCCGCGGCGGCGGCGGCCGCGAGTGCGATGAGGAGGGAACACGTGAGCAGGGGGAGGCGCATGGGAAATCCTTTCGTGAAAGAGGAAACAGGGCGCGCGGAGCGGGCGCATCGCGCGGTGGAAATCAGCGATCAGGGCGTGGAGCGTCGTGCGTGCCGGCGCGACTTGCGCCAGAACAGCAGCAGGGGAATGACCCAGAGCAGGTCGAGTGCGGGGGCGTAAGTCTCGAGAACCTGGCTCAAGCGGAAGAAGAAGCGCTGGGTGATGAAAGATTCGGCGGCGGGATTGTTGGCGCTGGGAGCCTGCGCGAGGGCGCCCAGGGCGGCGACGGGCGCGAGGGCGATACCCCCAACCGCGGCGTGGAGCGCGAGCGCGAGTCCGCCCGTGGCGTCGTAGCCCAGGGCGAGGCCGCCGAGGGCGAAGGCCCCGATGGAAAATCCCCCGAGCGAGAGTGCGCCGACGGCCAGTCCGCCGAAGCTGACGAGTCCGAAGGCGGCGCCGCCGATGGCGACGAGGCCGGTGGCGCGGCCGCCGAAAGCGAGGAGCATTCCGCGGGCGTCATCGCCGACGGCGATCCAGGCGCGGACGGGTGCTTGATTGGTCGAAGAGCTGAAGCGCAGCTGAATCAGCGGGAGGCCGAGCAGGGCAAGACGGCTGCGGTATTCGAAGCCGGCGACTGGCGCGGAGGGCAGACCGTCGGCGGCGCGGCGGTCGCGGAGAAGGCGGCGGCGGCGGCCGGCCCAGAGGGCGAGCAAAATCGTGGCGGAGCAATAGCCGATCACCATCGCGATCACGATCGTCGTGAAACACGCCGGATGCACCGCCAGGAGCCAGCCGCCCCAGAAGCACAGCGCGATCAGCAGCGCGCTGAAGGTAACCACGAGTAAAAGGATCCGCAAGTAGAAGCCGCGAATCAGGTCGCGTTCGCCGTCGGAATGCGCGGATTCAACGCCCATGCGATAGGCGGCCCAGTAGCCGACCACGATCAGGATCGGACTGGCCAGCATGGCGGCGATTTTCAAAACGGTGGCGGCCTTGGTCGAGGCGGAGACGGTGGCCGCGGCCGCGGGCGCTGCGGCGGCGGGCAGCGAAGCGAGAACCGAGGCGGTGAAGGCGGCGCCTGGAGCGGACCGCTCGAGCGCCGATGCGACAAAGGATTCCATCTCGGCCTGCAAAAGTTTTCGCCCGCGGGAAAGGCGTTGTTTGACGGCATCCTCGGAAAGGCCGAGGGCGTCGGCGATCTGCACGATGGATTGCTGCCGGCGATAGAAGAGCACCAGAGGCTCCCGATAGTCGCCCGGGATGCGACCGAGCGCGCGCCAGAGAAGGGACTGCTCTTCGTTGCTGATCGCGCGTTCCGGGGGCGTGGGTGCGGGATCGGCGAGATCGGGCGGCATGGGAGTGAGCGTTTCACGGGCGTGGCGGCGGCGCGTGTTCTGGATGAGATTCCGCGCGATGCCGCAGAGCCATGAGCGGAGTTTGGTCGGCTCATGCAACTGGCGGAGCTGGGTCCAGGCGGCGACGAAAACCTCCTGGGAGATGTCTTCGCTGCGAGGGATGCTGCCGGTGGCGGCGTAGGCGATGGAGCAGATGAGCGACTGGTTCTCGCGCACGATGGCGGCGAAGGCCTGGCGGTCGCCCGCAAGGGAGCGGGTGACGAGTTCGGCGGGGGCCGGCGGGGCGTCCAGGGTGGTGATCATGTGTCGTCCTTCATGTCGGGTCGATCAGAGGTGGCGCGGCGGGGGCAGAAGGTGACAGAAAAACCGACATTTTCAGCGGGGGGCATGATCCGGCCGGTACGTGCTGGTCTGACGGGCGGGGAGCGAGCGGGAGAGGAACCGGAGCGTGAAGAAGGAAGCGATGGCGCACAGAAGCAGAAGGGTGATCGCGAGGAAGGCGAGTGGCTGGTGGTTGGCCAGGAGGATGGAGGCGTCGTAGCAGAAGAGCCAGAAGAGGCCCAGGAGGACGACGCGTTCGCCCTTCTGGCGGGGCGCGAGATTCTTGCGGGTGAGGATGCGTACGACCCAGGCGGCGTACAGGAGGGCGGCGATGGCGGGGCCCAGGAGCATGGGGAGATTGTCGGGAGTGACGGCGTGGCGGAGGAACATGTAGAGGAGGGCGAGAGAGTTGCCGACGAGCAGGCCGAGGATGATGAAAGCGTAATCGCGGAACTTGAGGCGCGGGCGTTTGTTTTCGAGTTTGTAGCCGAGGGTGGAGACGACGACGACGTGGGTGAGGAGGATCATGGAAAGGAAAAGGAGGGGCGTGCGGGGATTTCCGACGAGGCAGTGGAGGGCGCGGATGACGCCGAGGGTGAGGAGCCCGACGCCGCCGAGATATTTGGAGGTGGCATCATAGAAGACGATGAAAGCGGCGGTCGCGGCGGCGAAGAGGAGGGGCCAGGGAACGAAATCGGCGGTGTGGGGGCTGGGAATGGTCATGATGTGGAAGGGGGTGAGGAATGCGGCGGCAAGGAGCGCCAGGATGAGCAGGGCGAGGCAGATGACGATGGCGAAGCGCGGCGGGATGCGGCCCGAGGGAATGGGCCGGCGCGGGGCGAAGACGCGGTCGCGGCGGGCGTCCAGGAGGTCGTTGAGGGACATGCCAAAGGCGTAGAGGCCGAAGGAGACGACGCCCGTGACGGCCATTTTGCCGACGGTGACGATCATGGGGTTGGAATCCGGGGCGCCGGGGGAGCGCAGGAGGAGGACTGCCCAGGCGTCGGCGATGGCGGTAAAGGCCAGTGCGGCGCGCGTGAGTTGGAGCAGGGCGAGGAGGCGGAAGAGGAGGCGGAGCATGGAGAAGATTGTAGCGGAGCGGCTGAGCGGGGTCGCGGCGAGGCATGGGAATTGCGGAGTGGAGGATGTGGGGAGCCAGGATTTTGCGGGGCGTGCGGATTTGATTGGAGGTGTGCGGTGGCTGAGGCGACCAACGGCAATGCGATGGCGGGCGAGGCGGGGCAGCGGGGGCAGGATCGGCAGCCGGTGAAGAACGCGGGGAATCATGTGGAGGGGACGGCGCCCGAGGGCGCGCAGGTGGCGGGCGCGGGGCAAGTGCGCGGGCGGTCTGAGGAGGCCAGGAAGGCGATGACTCGCGGGGAAGCGCGCAAGGACATGCTGGATCCGGGACCGGGGCGGGAGGAGGCGGAGCGCAGCAAGGGCAATGCGCATCACGATCAGCATGAGCTGGAGCCGGAGATGAACAAGAAGGTGGAGGGGTTGTGAGGGGGGAGTGGCGTGGGAGCAGAGCGTGGGGTAAAAGGGGGCGGTTGTGCGGAATTGGCTGGAGCGGATGTGACGGACGCGGATTGGATGCGGCTGGCGATTGAGAAATCGCGCGAGGCGGTGGCGAAGGGGCAGACGCCGTTCGGGGCGGTCATTGTCAGCGGCGAGGGGGAGCGGGCGGAGCTTGTGGTGGCGGCGCACAACGTGGTCTTTGAGACGACGGACATCACGGCGCACGGGGAGGTGAACGCAATTCGGCTGGCGTGCCGAAAGCTGGGGCGGATTGATTTGCGCGGATGCACGATTTATTCGTCGACCGAGCCGTGCCCGATGTGTTTTGCGGCGATTCACTGGGCGGGGATCGGGCGGATCGTGTATGGGGCGAGCATCGCGGATGCGCGGGCGGCGGGTTTCAATGAGCTGTCGATTTCGAACGAGGAGATGAAGGAGCGCGGGGGCAGCGGGGTCGTGGTGGAGGGCGCGGTGTTGAAGGAGGAGGCGGCGGGGGTGTTTCGCGAATTCTTGAAGCGCGGCGGGAAGGTGTATTGAGGGGAGAGCGGCGGGTGAGGATGGGGACTGGGGCAAGGCGTTGGCGGGGTTGAGGGGCGGGGCGATGAAGAGGATGCCGTTGTCGATGATGGTGCCGGCGAAGGGGGTGTCGGAGGGCAGAGTCAGGGTACGTACCGTGCATTTTGGGCTGTGGGGTCGGCATTGCGATAATCCGTCGCCCCCCCCACCGCTCCGTACGGTCGCGGCTCTGCCACGATTGGTCGAAACGGAAGGATGTGTGGTGCTCGGCGGGATGAACAGCCGGGGGTTAGAATGCGAAGCATCAGTGACTGCCTTTTTGGAGATGGATGATGGATCGTCCGGGCATTGAAAATATACCGGTGGAGGTGTTTGGGGATGCGGGGGAGGCGTCGGTGGCGGTGGCGCGGGGGATTGCGGGGTTGATTCGGGAACGGGCGAAGGAGGGGAAAAGGTGCGTGCTGGGGCTGGCGACGGGTAGCACGCCGGTGGGGGTGTACGCGGAGCTGGTGCGGATGTGCAAGGCGGGAGAGGTTTCGTTTCGCAATGTGGTGACGTTCAATCTGGATGAATATTTTCCGATGGGGCGGGAGGAGTTGCAGAGTTATTGGCGGTTCATGCAGGAGCATTTATTTGCGCATGTAGATATTGAGGCGGAGAACGTGCACGTGCCGGATGGGACGATTGCGATGAGCGAGGTGGGGGCGTATTGCCGGCGGTATGAGGAGATGATTGCGGAAGCGGGGGGATTGGACCTGCAATTGTTGGGGATCGGCCGGACGGGACATATCGGGTTCAACGAACCCGGGAGCGGGCGGGAATCGCGGACCCGGTTGATCACGCTGGATCGGGTGACGCGGCTCGATGCGGCGGCGGATTTTTTCGGGGAGGAGTTTGTTCCGCGGCGGGCGATCACAATGGGCGTTGGGACGATTCTGAGCGCGCGGCAAGTGGTGCTGATGGCGTTTGGGGAGCACAAGGCGGGGGTGGTGCGGCAGGCGGTGGAGGGGTCGGTGACGAGCAGCGTCGCGGCGAGTTTTCTGCAGGAGCATCCGCATGCGCGGGTGGTGGTGGATGAGGCGGCGGCGGCGGAGTTGACGCGCTTTAAGACGCCCTGGCTTTTGGAGGGCCGTGAGGAAAAGCCCGTTGCTTCGAGCATGCTTCACGGGGCCCCTGCCCCATTAACCATGGCACACGGGGTTACGTGGGATGATGCGATGACGCGGAAGGCGGTGATCTGGCTGGCGCGGGAGGTGGGCAAGCCGATTTTGAAATTGACGGATGAAGATTACAACGAGCATCATCTGCAGGATCTGGCGGCGGCGCGGGAATCGGCGTATGACGTGAACGTCGACGTGTTTCGAAGTTTGCAGGAGACCATCACGGGCTGGCCGGGGGGAAAGCCGGCGAGCGAGAAACGCCCGGGGGATATCGCGCGGGCGACGGACGCCGTGTTTCCGAAGCGGATCGTGATTTTTTCGCCGCATCCGGACGATGATGTGATTTCGATGGGCGGGACGCTGATAAGGCTGGTGGATCAGGAGCACGAGGTGCACGTGGCGTATCAGACGTCGGGGAATATTGCGGTGTTTGATGCGGATGCGATCCGGTTTGCGGACTTTGCAGCGGAGTATAATCGGCTGTTCGGGATCGGGGCGGCGGATGCAAAGAGAGTGGAGGAGCATATCGAAGCTTTTTTGCGGCGGAAACAACCGGGGCAGGTGGATTCGCCGGAGGTGCAGTCGATCAAGGGATTGATCCGTCGGGGGGAGGCGCGGGCGGCGGGTCGGGCATGCGGGGTTCCGGTCGAGAGGCTGCACTTCATGGATTTGCCGTTCTATGAAACCGGCCGTGTGAAGAAGAAGCCGCTGGGCGAGGAGGACGTGCGGCTGACGGTGGAATTGCTCGAGAAAATAAGGCCGCAACAGATCTATGCGGCGGGGGATTTGTCGGATCCGCATGGGACGCACCGGGTGTGTCTGGCGGCGGTGCTGGAGGCGGTGAGGCGGATTCGCGCGCGGGATGGGCAGGGTTGGATTTCGCAGTGCGAGGTGTGGTTGTATCGCGGGGCGTGGCAGGAATGGGAGCCGGAGAAGATTGAGATGGCGGTGCCGCTGTCGCCGGAGGAATTGCTAAGAAAACGGATGGCGATATTCAAACATCAGAGTCAGAAGGATCGGGCGATGTTTCCGGGACTTGATCAGCGGGAGTTCTGGCAGCGGGCGGAGGATCGGAACCGGGCGACGGCGGCGATGTATGACAAGCTGGGGTTGGCGGAGTATGAGGCGATCGAGGGGTTTGTTCGCTGGCGCGAATAGTTCAATGGGGGTATTGGGGAAATTGGTTCAATTCGGGCCGGGGGCGGATAACTTTACGAAAAGCGCGCTGGCGGCGGCGAGGGCTTCCGTGGGAGTGGGGGCGGTGTGGATCATGTGGCCCATTTTGCGCGCCGGACGCGGGGACTTGCCGTAGAGGTGGAGGGTGGCGCGGGGATCGGCGAAGAGGGCGGGCCAATCGGGTTCGATTTCAGCGCCGGGGGGATTGGGGCGCCAGAGGTCGCCGAGGAGGTTGGTCATGACGGCCGGTTGGAGGAGGGGGACTTCGGTCACGGACGGGGGGTGGGTCGGGCCGAGGGGGAGGTTGCAGATGGCGGCGATGTGGAGTTCGAATTGGGAGCGGGCGGTGGCGCGCAGGGTGACGTGGCCGGAGTTGTGCGGGCGGGCGGCGAGTTCATTCATCAGGACGTCGCCGTTGTCCAGGACGAACATTTCGACCGCGAGGAGTCCGACGACGCCGAGTTTTTCCGCGATGGCGGCGGCGTGGGCGCGCGCGGCTTTTTCGGTGGCGGCGGGGAAGCCGGCGGGAATGAGGGTCTGGTGGAGGATGCCGTGGCGGTGTTCATTTGTGAACATGGGGAAGCTGGCGGATTGGCCGGCGGGGTTGCGGGCGACGATGACGGAGGCTTCGGCGATGAAGGGGACGGCCTGTTCGAGGAGGAGGGGTTGTTGGCCCAGATCGGACCAGGCGCGGGCGGCGTCGGCGTCGGAGCGGAGCCAGAGCTGGCCCTTGCCGTCGTAGCCTCCGCGGGCGGTTTTGGCGACGACGGCAAGGGGAGTCGGGGCGCTGCCCGGTAAAAAAGACTCCTGACCCCTTTTCTGTTCGGAAGGTGGAAAAGACTCCTGACCCCTTTTTTGGAGAAGATGGTACGCGGGGAGGAGGGCGGATTCCTGCTCGACGATGGCGAAGGGGCCGTGGGGGAAGTGGTGGGCG
Organism: Phycisphaerae bacterium; assembly: GCA_035548175.1. Taxonomy (GTDB): domain Bacteria; phylum Planctomycetota; class Phycisphaerae; order WQYP01; family WQYP01; genus CALCHA01. Next base: position 112,589 of record DASZTO010000057.1, read on the forward strand.
GCGAAGAGGGATTTTTCGTGGCGGCGGTCGCGGCAGACGGCTTGCACCGCGGAGGAGGGGGCGATACGCACCGTGCCGAGCGACTCCGCGGCCTGAAGAACTTCGGGGGGCACTTGTTCGAATTCATTGGTGAGCACGTCCAGATCGCGGGCGAAGTCGGCGACCGTGACTGGGTCGGCCGTGTTGCCCGTGATGTGACGGTCGGCCCAGCGGGCGGCGGGGTCGTCGGGCGATTCGGAGAGAACGTGGGTGATGTAGCCCATGCGGCGGGCGGCTTCGCACAGCATGGCGCCAAGTTGGCCGCCGCCGAGGATGCCGATGGTGGCGGGAGGGAGGATGGTTTTTGAGGGATTGCCCATTGCCGATTGCCTATTGCCCATTGCAGAGGGAGTCGACGAGCCATTGGCAATGGGCGATTGGCAATTGGCAATCGGCAGGATACAGAGTACCGGTCACGGGATTTTTTCCTCGAGAACTTTTTGGGTGTTGGCTTGTCGGTAGGCGGCGAGGGCTTGGTGGATTTCGGGGTGGGTGCTGGCGAGGAGTTGGGCGGCGAAGAGGGCCGCGTTGATGGCGCCTGCTTTTCCGATGGCAAACGTCGCGACGGGAACGCCGGCGGGCATCTGGACGATGGAGAGGAGGGAATCGAGACCGTTGAGGGCGGCGGAGTGGATGGGGACGGCGAGGACGGGGAGGAGGCTGTGAGAGGCGGTCATGCCGGGAAGGTGGGCCGCGCCGCCGGCGCCCGCGATGATCGCGCGCAGCCCCCGGCCTTCGGCGGATTTGGCGTAGTCAGCCATCAGATCGGGGGTGCGGTGGGCGGAGACGATTTTCATTTCGAAGGGGATGGCCAGCGAGGTGAGGGTGTCCGCGGCGTGCTGCATGGTGGGCAGGTCGGAGGAGGAGCCCATGATGATGCCGACGAGGGGCGGGGCGGTCGGGGGAGGCGTGGCGGTGGTCATGCGCGGGCCCTCGGTAAGGGGGAAGAGAGAAGATACCCGATGGTGAGGAAGTGGGGAATGCGCGCGGCGTCTTTTCGCGTGCGCGGGCGCTGCGGTATGATTGCGGAATGTGAAGAAAGGATTAGCAGGGAACGCTGGTGCTCTGGTCCGTATCGTTTGTGTTTTTCTGGGTGTGGCTCGCGGCGCTGGTGCTGGCGATCTGGGCTGCGCGGATTGCGCAGCGGTTCGGGGTGCGACTGCCCCGGAAAGTGCAGCGGGAGGTGGAGGCGGAGCGGTATCCGCGCGTCGCCGTGATTTTGCCCATCAAGGGCGTCGATGATGACACGCTCGGAAACGTGCGGGCGCTCTTGGAGCAGGATTATCCCGCCTATCGGCTGATTTTCGTCGTCGAGTCGGAGGAGGACCCGGTCGTGGCGCTCCTGGAAAAAGTGGCGCAGGAAGAGAGCCGGGTGGAACTGGTGGTCGCGGGCCTGGCGGAGCATCGCGGCCAGAAAGTGCACAACCAGTTGGCGGGCGTCGAGCGCACGACCGAGCGCGATGAGATCCTGGCTTTCATGGATGCCGATGCGAAGCCGGCGCCGCACTGGGTGCACAACCTCGTGATGCCGCTGACCTATGGCGAGCACATCGGGGCGACCACCGGCTATCGGTATTACATTCCGGTGACGCCGCACACGGCCAACAAGATCGTGTCGGTGCTCAACGCGATGGTGGGCGCGCTCCTGGGCCCGTATCGGCGGACGTTTGCCTGGGGCGGGTCGATGGCGATTCGGCGGAATGATTTCTTCGGGTACGGACTGCACGATCTGTGGCAGGGAGCGCTCTCGGATGATTATGTGCTGTCCTACTGCGTGAAGAGCGTGGCCAAGCGGAAGATTCAGTTTGTCGCGCAATGCCTGGTGGCCTCGGATGCGAATTTCAACTGGGCGTCGCTGTTTGAATTCGCCGTGCGCCAGTATCGGATCACTAAGGTATGCGCGCCGTGGGTGTGGATGACCGCGGTGGGCGGGGCCGCGCTGTATCTCACGGCATTCTGCTACACGCTGTTCAATGTGATCTACGGCTTCACGGGGGCGGAGGCGCTGCACGGCGAGCATCTCCGGCAAATGGCGATGTTCGCGGGGCTCTATGGAACGTCGATGCTGCGGGGATATCTGCTGGTGCTCGGCGGGGAGCGGATGTTGCCGGAGCATAAGGAGGCGATTCGCTCAACGATGGGGTGGGCGACGGTGGGGATGCCGTGGTGTTTTGTGATCAATCTGGTGGCGTTGATCGGGAGCGGGATCGGGCGGACGATCGTGTGGCGCGGGGTGACCTATCGGATGGTGTCGCGGTTGAAGACGGAGGTGCTGCGGCCGCGCGGCGGGGTGGTGGAGAAACGACGGGCGGAGGTAGTGGGGCGGGGGGACTAGCGGGGGGAGTAGCGGGGGGAGTAGCGGGGGGGGGGGGCCATTGGGGATCGGTTCAATTGGTTGAAGTGGTTTAATTGGTGCAATTGGTAGAGGCGGTGCGCTGCGCGATGGGGGAGGGGTTCAGGCGCTGATGTCGATCAGGGAGCCCAGGCCGGTGGCTTGCGCGAGGGAGGGGTCGGAGAGTTGGGTGTTGGCGGTGCCGTTGAGGAGGTCGAGAATGGCGGCGCCTTGCTGGCGTTCGGCGTTGAGGGTCTTGGCGGCCACGGCGTAACCAATGTCGCTGGCGACGCGCGCGGGCGTGAGCTGGGCGTCGGTGAGCTGGGACTGTGCGGGGCTGATCATCTGTATGTTATCGGCTCGAAGGGGTGGGGATGTTCAGTGCGGGGATGGAATTAGGGTAGAATGGCTGAATGCAGGATGTTGTGCGATTGACGCGGGAGTTGCGGGCGGGGATCGAGTGCGGGCGCGAGGGGGTGCGCGGAAACGGTTTTGCGGGGAATCCGGGGTTGGAGGGAATCGGGGCTTTCGTGCTGTTGCGGGCGACGGTGCGGGGACGCGTCGATCCGCGGACGGGGATGCTGGTGAACATCAAGGAAGTGGACCGGGTGCTGCGCGGGGCGGGCGTGGCGCGGCTGCGGGAGGGATTCGAGGCTCCCAGGGGCAGCGAGCCGGCGGCGCTGGCGGCGGAGGGGATTTTTGCGGTCGTGCGGGAGGGGCTCTTGCCGCACGAGGTGGAGCGGCTGGAGTTGTGGGTGAGTCCTTATTTGGCTTTTGCGGTTAATGGAAAGGAGGCGGGCGTGGTGCGGGTGAGTTTGCGGTTCGAATTTTCGGCAGCGCATCGGTTGCACTCGGCGGCGCTGAGCGCGGAAGAAAATCGGCAGGTCTTCGGGCGGTGCAACAATCCGAGCGGGCATGGCCATAATTATGAGCTGGAGGTGACGGTCGCGGGAAAGCCCGACGAGCGCGGGCAGGTGGTGTCGATCGGCGCGCTGCAGCGGGCCGTGAACGAGCGGGTGATCGATGTGTTCGACCACAAGCATTTGAACGTGGATTGCGAGGAATTTCGGCAGGCGGGCGGGGTGAATCCGACGGTGGAGAATATTGCGCGGGTGATCTGGGGGCGGCTGGCGGGGCAGGTGCCGGGGAAACTGGTGCGGGTGAGGTTGTGGGAAACGCCTAAGACGGTGTGCGAGTATGAGGGAGAATGAGCGGTTCAATTGGGGCATTGGTTCAAGGGGTTCAATTGGGGAAGCGATCTGGTGAAAGAGAGGGAGGCTGGCGGCGTCTTGATGGGGGGTGAGGGCTTGTTGCGGATGTGGTGCGATGGCGACGGATGTGGAACAGATTCAGTTGTATGCCCGGACGCGGGATGCGGGGGCGTTTGCCGCGCTGATGGCGGCGTACACGGACATGGTCTTCGCTACATGCCTGCGGATTCTGGCGAATCGCTCCGAGGCCGAGGACGCCACGCAGGAATGTTTCTGGCGGCTGGCGCGGGAGTCGGCGGGGATACGGACATCCGTGGGCGCATGGCTGCATCGGTGCGCGACGAATGAATGCATCACGCGGAAGCGGCGGAAGGCAGCCAAGGCGCAGCGTGAATTGGCGTATGAGCGCACGCGCCAGGCGGAGCGGGACGAGGCGTCGGAGTGGCGGGAGGTATCGCCGGCGGTGGATGAGGCGCTGGAGGAGTTGCCGGAGGAATTGCGCACGCTGCTGATCGGGCATTTTTTGCAGCGGCGGACGCAGGCGGAATTGGCGGCGGAAATGGGGGTGTCGCCGGCGACCATGTCGCGCCGCCTTGCGGAAGGCGTGGAGCTGATCCGCAAGCGTCTCAAGGCGCGCGGCGTGATCGCCACCGCGGCGCTGCTCACCCTGTTTCTGGCCGAGCGCACCGCCAGCGCCGCCACGCCGGCCGTGGTCGCGGGCCTGGGCAAGATGGCCCTCGCCGGACCGCCCGCCCACGCCCTGCGATGGACGCTTCGCGCCAAGGCTGTGGTGGCGGGCGCCGCCCTTGCCGCCTCCGCGGGCATCGTCTGGGGCGCGCAGGCTTATTTCCATCGCCATGCGCCGCCCCAGGCCCTGGCAGCGCCCGTGCAAAAAGTCGAAGCGCAGACCTCTGTCACCGAGCCTCAGGCGCAGACGCCTCCGCAGGCTTATCGATTGCTCGCACAGATTCGCAACGGCCTGCCGGAAGTGGCCGGCGACGGGCCCCTCGAGGCCGCGCGAAGCCTCGTGGCGCTGGGCCCCAAAGCCTCGCCCGCCGTCGCCGCCGAGCTCGACCGCTCCACGCGCGACGATGAACAGCGCGTCTTGATATGGACCCTGCGTTTGATCGGCGATCGCGCCGCGGTGCCGGCGCTGCTGCGAGCGTTGCCGCGGCTTTCGACCGAGGCCGTGCCGTACGAAGTCGCCGTGACCGACCCCGGGCTGCGCCTTTTCGTGCGCGACCATCAGCCTCCGGGTCTGACGGGGTTCGCCGCTCCTTCCGTCGGCCTTCAGCCGGCGCGACTCGAATGCGTCGCCGCGCTCGAAGCGCTCACCGGCCGGGCCGCCGTCTACACCCTGGACAACGGCGCACGCCGCCCCGTTCCGGATGTCTGGATCGCCTGGTACGCCCAGCAGACCGGCGCCACGCAAAGCACGCTCGCAGCGCCGCCGGCCGCCGGTGATCCCGTCGGCGACGCCGGCCGACTCGCCTTCGCCGCCCTGTTCCCGACCGGTCCCCAGGTCCGCCTGTCCAATGTGCACGAAGTTCTCCTGGATGCGCGCAACGGTTGGAACGCTCCCGCCTATCTCGATCTCGATACCGGCAGGCGCCTCGAACGAAACGAGGGCTGGACGGATCATGGCCAGCACCCCCATGCGGATTGGCCCCGCGAAGCCGGCGTGGATATCGGCATCGACAGCGGCGGCGGCGCTCCCCTCCTGCAAAGTTTCGGCATGACCGTCTGGCCGCTCCAAAACGTCCGCTTCGAAACCCTGCCTGCCGAAGTACACCTCAACGCCGCGCTCGACATCGGCGACGCCGCGCCCAGGGTCCTCCGCGAAAAGCTCGGGCAGGATCCGCACACCTGGCTTTTTGCCACGCGCGAAGGCGGACGCGGCGCCTTGCAGGTGACGCTCCTGCAGGCGCCTGGGGGCCCCACCCTGCGCGTGCGCTATCGCTTGTTTGAAGGCACCAGGAGCGCGCCCCCTCCCCTGACGGGCCAGATCGAAGCACCCGCTACGCAAACCGCCGGCCAGTTCGGCCCGGAACGCGAGGTGGAACTGGGCAGCGCCCGGCCTGACGCATCGATGGCGGTGGATCTCGACACCGGCGCCCTGCGCGCGGACGCGCCGGACCCCGACATCGGCGCTTTGACCGCCGCCAAGACCCGCTGGCTGCGCGAGTGGGGCGGAGACCTGGTGGTGCTGCCCGCTCAAGCCGGCGAGCCCTCTGAGCTGGCCGCGGATCGCTTCATCGCGCTGCCCGTCACGGCAGACGCCTGGGACCACCTGCAGCCCCCTGACGCCGCCGCCCTTCTGCTGCGCCGCGACGCAACCGTCGATCCCACCGAGGCGCTGCTGCGCCTTCCCGCCGGGGAACGTGAGGCGTGGGTCTTCCAGACGCGCGAAGGATGCGCCGGCCTGATGCAGATCGAGTCCGATGCGCCCGGCACGGTGCGCGTGCGCTACAAGGTCCTGCGCTGACCGCGCCGCAGCGCGTGGCTCCAGGCCATCGTCCTTCGCCTGAACATCGGCAGACGCCCCTGCCACCCGCCGAAAAATTCATGCTCCCTTCATTCAGAGGCGGTATGCTTTGCGCGAGCGCGCCGGCGGTTGCCGACGGCGTTCCCTGGCAAGTGCATTCGAAGGAGACGCGTATGGGTGTCCGTGGCGTGCAGGCGTGGTGCATGGCGGCGGTGGTGGCGGCGATGGCGGCGATGGGACTGGGCGCGCGGGCGGCTGATCCCGTGACGCCCTACAAGTTCGTCAAGGAAATTCCCATCGGCGGCGGCAGCGGATGGGATTATCTCTCCGCCGAACCCACGACGCACCGCCTGTTTGTCACCCATGGCACGAAGGTCGTCGTGATCGACACCGCGGACAACAAAGTCGTCGGCGAGATCGCCGACACCCCCGGCGTGCATGGATTCGTCGCAGCGCCGGCCATCAAACGGGGATTCTCCAGCAACGGGCAGGAAAATAAATCGAGCATCGTCGATCTCGAGACGCTCAAGACGATCATGAAGGTGCCCACCGGCGCGAACCCGGATTCGATTCTTTACGATCCGACCTCGGGCGAGGTGTGGACCTTCAACGGCCGCGGAAAATCGGTGACCTGTTATGACGGAAAAACCGGCAAGGTTATCGTGGACGCGATACCCCTGGACGGCAAACCCGAGACGGGAGTGGTCGATCCGACGGCGGAGCGCGTCTACGTGAACCTGGAGGACAAGAATTCCATCGCCGTGCTGGACGTCAAGACGCACAAGGTGATCGATACCTGGCCTATCGCGCCCGGCGAGGGCGCCTCGGGCCTGGCGATCGACGTCGAACTCCACCGCCTGATCGCCGGGTGCGCCAACTCGAAGATGGTCATGCTGGATTCAAGCAGCGGCAAGGTGCTGGCCAGCGTGGATTGCGGCCAGGGCGTGGATGCGGCGGCCATCGATCCTGCAACGAAGCTGGCGTTCGTGTCGGCGGGCGGGAGCGGGACGGTGACGATCGCCTCGATCGACGGGGATAAGCTGACGGTGCAGCAGACGCTGACGACGGAGCGCGGGGCGCGCACCATGACGGTCGACAGCCAGACGCACCGGATTTATCTTTCCAACGCCAAATCGCGCACCGATCCCACCAGCTTCAAGGTGCTGGTGTATGGGCCGGAGGAGGCGGCAAAGCCGTAAGAATGAATCGTTGGCAGCAGCGCGCAGGCAGTTGGGCGTCGGATATGGCAAGAGTATCGCAGTGGATCCCTGGACGCCGCGTGGCATGCGCGGGCGTCCTCCCGGCGGCCCTTCTTTCGCTGGCGGGTTGCCGGGCGACTTTGCCGGATGTTCCGGCCGAGGCGGCGAGATTGACGGGGGTGGAACATGCCATCAGCTTTCGGGAAACCGCGTACGACGTGCGGGATGCGGCGGGGATCAGCGGCGAACTCACGCCTGCGGAGGCGGTGCGCCGGGCCCTTATCAACGATCCGCGCATTCACGCGGCGCTGGCGCGGGTGCGCATGGCCGAGGCGGACGCGAATCAGTCGCGCCTCCTGCCCAACCCGATTCTGTCCGTGGACATTCGCATGCCGGCGCAATCGGGAATCAACACCGCGGTCGAGGCGACGCTCACCGAAGACATCATCGCGCTCTTGCAGAAGCCCTGGCAGATTTCGGCGGCGGACAAGCGCCTGCGCGAGAGCGCCAGCGACGCGCTCACCGTCGTGCTCGACGTGGTCACCGAGGTCCAGGTCGCCTACGCCACGGCGGAGGGAATCGACGCGCAGATCAACTGGGCGCAGCAACGCCAGGACCTGTTGCAGCGGGTCCTGTCGATCGCCCAGCAGCGCCTTAACGCCGGCGACACGACGCGCCTCGACGTCGTCACCGTCAACGCGCAAATCGTGCAGGCCCGGCTCGACCTGGCCGATTTGCAGTTGCAGCGCACCGAGCAGTACCTCCTCCTGGCGAAGCTGACCGGCAGACCGCGGGCGGCGCTGGATTTCACGCTCGCGCCCCTCGAAGCCCCGGCGGCGCGGCCGGCCGCGGACGAGAACGCCTGGATCGACGCGGCGCTGATGCATCGGCCCGAAATCGCCTCGCGCGTCTGGGAACTGCGGGCGCTCGGCGATGACCTGACCACCACCAGCCTCGCGCCCCTTCTCGGGGGCGATCTGGGCGCGCATGTCGAGCACGATCCCCTGTGGCGCGTCGGGCCCACGTTTGCCTCGCCGCTGCCGATCTTCGACTGGGGCCAGGCCGGACGCGCGAAGGTCCTGGCCCAGCGCGCCGCCGCGCGCGATCAACTCGCACAGCAGCAGATGGACATTATTCAGGAAGTGCGGCTGGCCTATGCGACCTATCGGCAGACGGCCGCGACCCTCAGCGACGCGCAGCGCCAGCTTCTGCCGCTTCAGCAACAGCAGCTCGAGCAGGCGCAGCTGGGATATCAGGCGGGCAACACCGATTTGACGACGCTGCTTCTGGCGCAGACCGATTATCAGATCGCCGCCGCGCGCCTGGTCGATTTTCAGCAGCGGGCCATGATTGCCCAGGCGCGGCTCGAACGCGCCGCCGGCGGCGCCGCCCTGGCCGCATCCCTCTACCGACCGGCGACCCAGCCCGCAACCGCACCGGCGGCAAGCCTCCCCGCCCCCGGCGCACTTTCCCCATGAAGAAGATGCCATGAAGAAAAAACGCAAATACCTGTGGACCACACTGGGCATCGTCCTCGCCCTCCTGGTGATCGGCCTGTGGCTGATTTACTTTCACAACGCCGCGGTCGCCTCCATGCTGCCTCGCTGGAACTGGCTGCAAAAAGGCCTGGCCGCCATGGGTCCGCCACCCCCGCCCGCCGAAGCCGATGATGAAGACGCCGACACCTCGCAGAACACCATCCCCGTCCACGCGGGACGCATCACCGTCGCCACCCTCCACCGTTATATCGAAGCCTATGGAACCGTCGCTCCGCGCCCCGCCGCTCCCGGTCAACCGGCCGGCAGCGCCAACATCGCCTCCCCCGTCGCCGGCGTCGTGAGCAAAATCCTCCACGGCATCGGCGACAAAATCCACGCCGGCGATCCGCTTATCCAGCTCGATGACCGCCTCGCCGCCGCCACCGAAGTCCAGGCCCAGGCGACCCTCCAGCAGGAACAGGACGCCCTCGCCACCCTCAAAGCCTCGCCCCGGCCGTCGCAGCTCCAGATCGCGCAGCTCGGCATCGACAAAGCCAAATCAGCCGTCGATTTCGCCCAGCAGAATTACGACCGCCTCAAGACGCTCGCCGCCCAGCAGGGCGCCAGCGCCAAGAGCGTCGAACAAGCCGCACAGGATCTCACCTCCGCCCGGAACGACCTCCAGGTGGCGCAGCGCCAGCTCGAACTGCTCACCCCGACGGCCACCGACATCGCCCTGCAGCAGGCCAAAGTCGCCCAGGCCCAGGCCGCACTTGACGCCGCCAAAGTCCAGCGACAGATGCTCACCGTCACCGCGCCCATGGACGGCACCGTCGTCGCCCTTAACGTCAACCCCGGCGAAAGCGTCGATCCCACCCGCACCCTCATCCAGCTCATCGCCATGGACCGCCTGATGGTCGATATCGACGTGCCCGCCGATCAGCTTCCCGCCAACGCCGTGGGCCTCCCGGCGGAAATCCTCCGCGCCTCTCCCGCCGGCGCCGCGGCCTCCCAGCCCGCCACCAGCAGCGCCGATCCCGCCGCCTCCCCAGTCATGGGATCCGTTTCCTTCATCGCCCCGCAGGTCGATCCCCGCAACGGCGCCGTCATGGTCGGGATCAACCTTCCGCCCGACGCCAACATGCTCCCCGGCCTGTCCGTCCACGTCCGCATCGTCGCCGAGACCCACAAAGACCGCCTCGCCGTCCCCCAGGACGCCGTCTCCACCGACGAAAACGGCGACAGCGTCATCGCCCTGCTCGAACCCGGCGAGGGTCCTTTCCGCCAGGCGATTCATAAGACCGTCAAGACCGGCCTGCAGGAAAACGGGCTCACCGAAATCTCCGCCGATGATCTCAAGGAAGGCGATGAAGTGGTGACCGTCGGCGCGTTCGGTTTGCCCCAGGCCACGCGCGTCAAAGTCGTCGAGTAACCCCGCGCCCGCTCCCCTCACCGGCCCCTGTCACGGAAACGCTCCTCATGCCCTCCAAGATCGGCCACATCTCCACCCGCCACTGGAAAGCCATCTTCTTCATGATCATCGGCCTGTGCATCGCCGGAATCTATGCCGCCTCCTCCATGCCCTCGAGCGTCTTCCCCGAAACCAACTTCCCCCGCGTCACCGTCATGATCGACAACGGCGAAATGCCCGCCGACGAAATGATGGCCACCATCACCAAGCCCATCGAAGAAGCCATGAAGGACATCCCCGGCGTGGTGAACATCCGCTCCAATACCGGCCGCGGATCCAGCGTGGTCAACGTCTTCTTCAACTGGCATGTCGACATGCAGCAGACGGAGCTGCAGGTCCGCACGCGACTGTCCCAGGTGCGCGCTTCCCTTCCCTCGACCGTGGACGCCCGCGCCTATCGACTCACGTTCTCCATTTTCCCCATCGCCGGCATCAGCCTCACCAGCCCCCAGCGCTCCATCCAGGACCTCACCGTCGCCGCCGAAACCCTCATCAAGCCCGAGTTCCTGCGCATCCCCGGCATCGCACGCGTCGATCTGGTCGGCGGACGCAATCCGGAATTCCACATCATCGCCGATCCGCTGCGCCTCGCCGCCGACAACCTCGCCCTGCCGCAGGTCGCCGACGCCCTCAACAAGAGCAACCTCGTGGCCGCCGGGGGCCTGCATGAAGAGAAGGGCACGCTCTATCTCACCCTGGTGGACGGCCGGGTGCACAGCATCGCGGATATCGAGAACCTGGTGGTGGCGACCGCCGGCGACAGGCCCATACGCGTCTCCGACATCGCGCGCGTCGAGGTGGCCCCCGAGCCCGCCGCCACCATCGTCACCGCCGACGGCCGCCCCTCCGTGCTCATCATGATCCGCAGCCAGACCGACGGCAGCACCGTCGCCATCGTGGATCAGCTCAAAGCCGAAATGGCCGCACTCCACGCCCAGCTTCCGCCCGACATGAAGCTCTCCTTCTTCTACGATCAGTCCCTCCTCGTCCGCGATTCCGTCAGCAGCGTCTGGGAAGCCATCCTCTTCGGCCTGGCCCTCTCCGTCGCCATCATCTTCCTCTTCCTCCGCGATTGGGGCTCCACGCTCGTCGCCGTCATCGTCATCCCCGTCACCGTCCTCGTCACCCTTCTGGCCATGCGCCTCGGCAACATGAGCTTCAACCTCATGACCCTCGGCGGCATCGCTTCGGCCATCGGACTGGTCATCGACGACGCCATCGTCGTCGTCGAAGCCATCCACACCAAAATGTCCACCGGCATCCACCGCCTTCAGGCCGTCCACGATGCCGTCGGCGAAATCTTCCTGCCCCTCACCGGCTCCACGCTCACGCCCGTCGTCGTTTTCATCCCCCTCGCTTTCCTCGACGGCGTCGCCGGCGTCTTCTTCCGCGCCCTGGCCATCACCATGACCGTCTCGCTGCTCTCCTCGCTCGTCCTGGCGATCACCCTCACGCCCTCCCTCGCCGCATGGATCATCCGCGTCAAGCCCGGACATCTCGACCACGCCTTCACCTCCACCAGGGAAGGTCCCGTCCTCCGCGCCGTCACGCGCCTCTACGAACGCGCCGTCCGCGCCGCCCTCCGCCACCGCTTCATCACCATCGGCTTCTGCGTGCTGCTCGTCTTCGCCGGCGCCGATCTCTACGGCCAGCTCCAAACCGACCTCCTGCCCGCACTCGAAGAACATGGTTTCGTCCTCGACTACGTCATCAATCCGCCGGGCACCAGCCTCACCGAAGCCAACCGCTCCCTCCTCGAAGTCGAAAAAATCCTCCGCAACACCCCCGAAGTCGAAAGCTATTCCCGACGCACCGGCGTCGCGCTGGGCCTCGAACTCACCGAGCCCAACGCCGGCGATTTCCTCGTCAAACTCCGCTCCAACTCCAAACGCTCCACCCAGGAAGTCATCAACGACGTCCGCGATCAGATTCACAAAACCGAGCCCCAGATCGATGTCGATCTCCATGGCATGCTCGGCGATCTCATCGGCGACCTCGTCAGCTCGCCCAAGCCCATCGAAATCAAAATCTTCTCCACCGACCTCGATTTCCTTCGCACCGCCGCACCCGCCGTCGAAACCCAGATCGACGAAAACCCCAACGTCACCGACACCTTCGACGGCCTCGTCGTCGCCGGCCCGTCCCTGACCTTCAAAGTGCGCTCCGCCGACGCCCAGCGCTACAACCTCACCGCCGGCGACATCGCCACCGCCGTCGAAACCGCCAAGCTCGGACAGGTCGCCTCCAATGTCCTCCAGGGCGACCGCCTCATCGACATTCGCGTGCTCATGGATCCCAACTCCGTCAACACCATCGAGAAACTCAAAAACCTCCCCCTCGCCGCCGCCAACGCGGGCGGGGGCGGGGGCCAGACCGTGCGCCTCAGCCAGGTCGCAGACGTGCAGATCGAGCCCGGCCAGCTCGAACTCGACCGCGACGACCTCCGCCAGTACGTCGCCGTCACCGGTGAACTCAAGAGCGGCGACCTCGGCTCGGTCATCCGCGACATCCAGGCCAAGCTCGCCAACGATCCGCGCTTCCCCCCAGGCACGATCGAATTCGGCGGCCTCTACCAGCAGCAGCAGGAATCCTTCCACAACCTCATGCTCGTCATGGTCATGGCCATTCTCCTGATCTTCACCGTGCTCCTGCTGGAATTCCGCTCCTTCCTCGAGCCCATCGCCATTGTCTCGGGCGCGCTGCTCGCGCTTCTGGGCACCGTCGCCGCGCTTTATCTCACCGGCACCTCCGAAAACATCATCTCACGCCTCGGCGCCATCATCGGCGTCGGCATCGTCGCCAAGAACGGCATCCTCATGCTCGATTACGTCGATCATCTCCGCGCCGCCGGCCTCTCCATGGTCGAAGCCCTCGTCCAGTCCGGACGACGACGCCTCCGCCCCGTCCTCATGACCTCCCTCGCCGCCGCACTGGGAATGCTCCCGCTCGCGCACGGCGTGGGCTCCGGCGCCGACATGCTCAAGCCCCTCGCCGTATCGGTCATCGGCGCCCTGTGCATCTCCGTCGCCCTCTCCCTCGTCGCCACCCCCACCGTTTACTACCTCCTCTACCGCATTCTCCACCCCCGCCGCGCCTGACGCGACAGTGACACTCACGTTTAGTCCCCTCCCCACTTGAACCAATCCACCAATCCCCCAATTGAACCCGCCGTTTTGACCCGACCCCTCCCGCGCGATACATTACCCTCTTCGGAACCCCGCGCTGGTAGCTCAATTGGATAGAGCGTCGGCCTCCGAAGCCGAAGGTTGTGGGTTCGACCCCCGCCCAGCGCACTTGCACCCCCCTACCGCTCCTGCCTGTCGCTTCCTTATGAGCCAGATGACCGTAGATCAGGCCCTCCAGTTGGCCCTTGAAACCCAGCAGTCCGGCGAGCACGCGCAGGCCGAGGAGATATTCCGCCAAATACTGTCCGCCTACCCCGAGCAGCGCGACGCCCTCCACATGCTCGGCGCGCTTCTCTTCGCCCACGGCCGCGCCGCCGAAGGCGAAGACCTCGTCCGCCGGGCGCTCGCCCTCGCTCCCAACGAGCCGCTGTTCCAGCTCACGCTCGCCACCATCCTCTCCGGCACCAACCGGGCCGCCGAAGCGCTCCCGATTCTCGAGCGCCTCGCCCGCGACAATCCCAACGTCACCGACGTGCAGCTCAATTTCGGCGTCGCCCTCTCGGCCCTCGCGCGCCATGCCGAGGCCGCGCAGGCCTACGAGCGGGCCCTCAAGCTCGCCCCCGGCCACATGAAGGCCCAGCTCAATCTGGGCATCACGCTCTGCAGTCTCGGCCGCAACGAGGAAGCCATCTGGGTCCTCCGCGACGCCACCCGCCGTCATCCCGCCGTTGCCGATCTCCACGCCACACTGGGCGCCGCGCTCTATCAATCCGGACAGTGGGAAGCCGCCGCCGCCGCCTGCCAGGAAGCCATCCGCCTGAACCCCGCGTGTGTTCCCGGCTTCCACAATCTGTGCCTCGCGCTCACCGACCTCGGACGCCTCGAAGACGCCGCCCAAGCCGCCAAACGCACCGCCGAACTGCTCCCGCAGTTCCCCTCCGTCCACATCAGCTATGGCGAGGCCATGCGCCGCCTCGGAGATTTCGACGCCTGCCGGCGCGCTTACCAACACGCCCTCACCCTCCACCCCGACGATCCCGACCTCCACAACAACCTCGGCAACCTCCTCAGCGATCAATCCGAATTCGACGCCGCCCTCGCCGCCTATCGCCGCGCCATCGAACTCCGCCCCAATGTCCTGGCCTCCTACAGCAACCTGCTCTACACCCTTCAGTTCCACCCCACCATCTCCCCCGACGATTCCTTCGCCGAGCACCGCAAGTTTGACGCCGTGATGTGCGAGCCCCTGCGCCGCGCCGCCCCCCCCCACGTCAACGACGCCTCCCCGCAACGCCGCCTGCGCGTCGGCTATATCTCCACCGAGTTTCGCTCCCACGCGCTGGGCTATTACCTCGTCCCGCTTTTTGCCAATCACGACAAAGCGCAGATCGAGCTCTTCGCCTACGCCGACGTCGCCCAGCCCGATGCCGTCACCTTCCGCCTCCGCCAGAATGCCGACCGCTGGGTCGATATCCGCGGGCTTTCCGATGACGCGCTCGCCGCACGCATCCGTGAAGATGCCATCGACATCCTCGTCGATCTGCACCTTCACATGGGCGGCAACCGCGCGCTCCTGTTCGCGCGAAAACCCGCCCCCGTGCAAATCGCCTTCGCCGGCTACCCCGGCACCACCGGCATGACCGCCATGGATTGGCGACTCACCGACCGCCATCTCGAGCCCCCCGAGGGCCCGGCGGTCCCCTCCTCCGAAAAAGTCCTCCGCACGCTCGAAACATTCTGGTGCTACACGCCCCAGGCGGACGTTCCCATCAACGATCCCCCCGCCGGGCGCAATGGCCACGTAACCTTCGGAAACCTCAACAACTTCAAGAAGGTCAACGAATCCACGCTGCGTCTCTGGGCCCGGGTGATGCGCGAGCTGCCCGATTCGCGCATCCTCATGCTCGCCGCCCACGGCGCCCATCGCCGCTGGGCCAACGGCATTTTGCAGTCCGCCGGCATCGATCCCCAGCGCGTCGGATACATCCCCCGCGGCCCCGTCAAAGACTACCTCGCCGCCTATCACCAGATCGATCTCGGCCTCGACACCTTCCCCTACAACGGCCACACCACCAGCCTGGACTCGCTCTGGATGGGCGTCCCCATGGTCACGATCGTCGGCAAGACCCCCGTCTCTCGCGCCGGTTTCAGCCAGCTCTCCAACCTCCACCTCACCGACCTCGCCGCCGATTCACCCGACAACTTCGTCGCCATCGCCGCCGCCCTGGCGCGCGACATCCCCCGCCTCCGCGAACTTCGCGCCCTCCTCCGGCCGCGCATGGAGGCCTCTCCCCTCATGGACGGCCCCCGCTTCGCCCGTGAAATCGAGTCCGCCTACCGCCTCGCCTGGCACGCCTGGTGCGCCCAGGCCGATCGCGCCTCCTTCGCCCTCCCCGGCCAATGGATCGGCCTCGACACGCCCCGCCCCTGGTAGGCGCGCCGCCAGCCCCGCTCTCGCAAATCCTCGCGCACGAACCCACGCGCAGTTCCCTCCGGCGGCCACCGCTCGTATACTCTTCGATTCTCATCTTGCAACCACCGGCTCAACCGCCGGCCCTTCAGGAGCACGCGCCCATGGCGGCAGACGAACCTCGCAGAAAAAAAGAGGACGACGAGGAGCCCAAGGAAGAGCTCATTACCGGCTTTGAAGTCGGCATCCGCGTCTTCCTGGCCAGATACGGCTCTTACCTCCTCCTCGCCGCCGCCTTCGCACTCCTCGGCTGGCAACTCTGGAATTACTTCCAGAAAAAGCACCAGATCGCCGTGCAGGAAGCCTGGCTCGACCTCGAATCCGCCGAGCAGACCACCGACAATTTCCCCGCCAAAATCCAGGACGTCATCACGGAGCACAACATCCGCCCCGTCCAGGCGCAGGCCTGGCTCATGCTCGGGGATTATTACCTGCAGACCGTCTCGGAAGGCGTCGCGCCCTCCGCGCCGGGCGCCAAATACGATCGCGACCAGCAACTCGCCAGCGCCGAGGATGCCTTCCGAAAAGCCGTCGATGGGTTTCCCGATGAGCGCGTCGTTGCCGGCGGCGCTCGCATGGGCCTGGGCATCGTCGCCGAGGATCGAGGCAACTGGACCGACGCTCGCAAACAATACGAAGCCCTCAGCGATCCCCACGGCCCGTTCGCCGGCACCGCCTTCGCCACCATGGCCGCCGACCGCCTCTCGAAGCTCGATCAATACAAGGACGCCCCGCGCCTCGCCACCGGCGCCGCGCCCGACTTCTCCAACGCTTTTTCGCCCGGCCCCGCCGGCTCCGCCACCCAGCCCGGCGGCGCGTCCCTCCCCCTCACCGGCCCCGATAGCTCCTTCATGCTGCCTCCCGGAGCGGCGGGCGCTGAACCTGCCGGTCCCCCGAGTCCCGCACCACAGGCCGGCGGTCTCTCCGTCGAACCGCCCACATCCGCCCCAGCCGCGCCCGCCCCGCCCCCGCCGGCCACCATGCCGCGCTGACCGTTTCGGAGTATCATCCGCCGGACTCTCTGGTTTTCCGGATGCTCTGCCATGAAACCCTTTTCCCCTCCTGTCGCCACCCGTTGCGCGACCGCCATCCTCGCCGCCCTCCTCTCCGCTTGCTCCACTCAAACCCCCGCCGATCACGAAGCCCCCGCCCTCGCCCCCACCGCGCAAAAGCCACCCGCCACCCAACCCGTCACTCCCGCCACCGTCTCCGAGCGCATCCCCGAAGGCCCCACGCGCCGCGTCCTCAAGCTCTCCAACGGCTTCACCGTCATCCTCCAGCAAAACAAAACCGCCCCCGTCGTCGCCGCCCGCATCTACGTCAAAGCCGGCTCCCTCACCGAGCAGCAATACATGGGCGCCGGCATCTCTCACGTCGTCGAGCACCTCGTCGCCGGCGCCACCTCCGGCAAACGCGGCGAAGAGGAAAACACCCTCCTCCTCGAACAAATCGGCAACGACTCCGACGCCTACACCACCAACGACCACACCTGCTACTTCATCACCACCACCGCCGAAAAATGGCCCGTCGCCCTCGACCTCCTCGTCGATTGGACCACCGACGCCGACTTCACCCCCGCCCAGTTCGCCCGCGAATACCAGGTCGTCCAGCGCGAGCTCGAAATGGATGAAGCCCAGGCCGACCAAACCTTCTACACCCACACCGCCAGCACCCGCTACCTCGAAAACCCCGCCGGCCTCCCCGTCATCGGCTTCAAACCCGCCTTCCAAAAACTCACCTACGAAGACGCCAAAGCCTACTACAAAGAGATGTACGTCCCCGACAACATGATCATCTCCATCGCCGGCGACATCGACCTCGACGACGCCGAGCAGCGCATCCTCAAGGAAGTCGCCGACATCCCCCGCAAAAAAGTCCCCGCCATCGCCCTCCCACCCGAGCCCCAGGTCATGGTCCCCCGCGTCCGCGTCTCCCACGCCGACGTCAAAGAAGCCCGCGTCATGTGGGCCTTCCCCACCACCTCCCTCTTCAACGACGATCTCTACGCCACCGACGTCCTCGCCAACGCCCTCGGCGGCGGCGAATCCTCCATCCTCGTTCAGAAACTCCGCGACCAGCTCGGCCTCGTCGTCCAGATAACTTGCGACAACGACACCCCGCGCTACGCCTCCGGCACCCTCGAAATCGCCGCCATCCTCGCCCCAGATCAAATCCCCGACGCCCAGAAAGCGCTCCTCGCAACCCTCCACGACGTCGCCGCCAACGGCATCTCCCCCGATTCCCTCCAGCGCGCCAAAGCCGCCGCCCGCGCCTCCATGATCTTCGGCGACCAAACCGCCGAACAGCAGGCCATCCGCAACGCCCTCGACTACCTCGCCACCGGCAACATCGATTTCACCCAGGACTACGTCCGCCATCTCGAAAACGTCTCCGCCGATCAGGTCAAAGCCGTCGCCGCCAAATACCTTCGCCCCGATCATCTCCTCACCACCGCCCTCCTCCCGCTCAATGCCAAGGATCCCCTCGCCATCACCGCCACCGCCGCCGCCCAAACCCAGCCCGCCGCCGCCATCCAGCGCACCGTCCTTCCCAACGGCCTCACACTCCTCGTCTCCCGCAACCCCGCCGCCCCCGTCGTCAGCTTCCAGCTCTACACCCTCGGCGGCCTCCTCGCCGAAACCAAGGACGACAACGGCGTCGGCGCCGCCATGATGGCCCTCATCACCCGCTCCACACAGTCCCGCTCCCACGAACAAATCGCCGACTTCCTCGACCTCACCGGCACCACCCTCTCCGCCCAATCCGGCAGCAACTCCTTCGCCCTCTCCATGCAATGCCTCAAGGAACACGCCCCCGACGCCTTCCAGCTCTTCACCGACATCGCCCTCCATCCCAAATTCACCGACGACGAACTCAACCGCATCCGCCCCGAGCTCCTCGCCTCCATCGACGAAGCCACCGAAGACTGGTTCGGCGAAGCCATGAAATTCACCCGCGAAGCCTACTACGCCAACTCCCCCTACCGCCTCATGCCCGATGGCGACCTCGCCTACGTCACCAAAATGAAAGCCGCAGACGCCCAATCCCATTACGACCATTTCTTCCGCGATCCCCAGCACACCGTCCTCGCCATCTCCGGCGACATCGACCCCGCCGCCGCCTCCCAATGGGCCCAGGCCTTCGCCGCCATCCCCCAGCAATCCGTCTCCCTCGATAAAACCAGTACCCCCGCTCCCCCCCACCGCGTCACCCGCCCCACCGACAAACAATCCGCCACCATCACCTTCGCCTTCGGCCCCGGCTCCGTCGTCAACAGCCCCGACCGCTACGCCCTCACCCTCCTGCAAACCTATCTCGGCGGCTACCAATCCGCCTCCGGTGCCATCCTCTTCGACACCCTCCGCGGCAAGGGCCTCGTCTACGTCGTCCAGGCCTCCAACATCCCCGGCGAAGACCCCGGCATGTTCCTCATCGCCGCCCTCGGCCAACCGCAAAATACCCCCCAGATCATCGCCACCATCCAACAGATCATCGCCGATACCAAGGCCGGCAAATTCTCCGACCAGGCCCTCGCCATCGCCAAAGACCAGGCCATCACCGGCCAACGCCTCACCAACCAGACCATCGCCGACAAAAACGCCGCAGGCGCACTCGACGAACTCCTCGGCCTCGGCTACCAGGAAGAAGACCGCTTCGCCCAAAACATCAACAAAGTCACCCGCGCCGACCTCCTCCGCGTCGCCAACCAATACCTCGCCAACCTTACCATCGTCATCACCACGCCCGAAGCAAAGTAAACCCTCAAAGTGGCATGGGCGTCCCGCCCATGATTCTCGTTTTCGTGCCTTTCGTGTTTTTCGTGGCCATTTATCGTCGTTGAATCATGCCCGACCTCCTCAACCTCTCCCTCCGCGACTTCCTCGCCGCCACCGCCGCCAAACAGCCCACCCCCGGCGGCGGCTCCGTCGCCTCCCTCTGCGCCGCTCTCGCCGCCGCTCTCGCCGCCATGGCCCTCCGCTTCACCGCCGGCAAAAAGAAATTCGCCGCCCACGAACCCGAAATCCAATCCGCCATCGCCCGCCTCGATACCGCCCGCGCCCTCCTCGAAGAGCTCATCGCCGAAGACATCGCCGCCTATGAATCCCTCTCCGCCATGCTCAAACTTTCCCAGCCCGAACGCCTCGCCCACCCCGACTACCCCGCCATCGTCGTCGCCGCCATCCGCGCCCCCGAAACCGCCGGCGCTATCGCCCACGACATCCTCCTCCTCTGCCGCCACATGCTCGACAAAACCAGCAAATTCCTCATCTCCGACCTCGGCATCGCCGCCGCCTACGCCCACGCCACCGTCCACGCCGCCGAACTCAACGTCCGCATCAACCTCCCCCTCCTCCCCAACCCCGATGAAGCCGCCACCACGAAACAACGCCTCTACGACCTCTCCACAAAATCCGATCAGACCTACACGCAAATACGCAATCACCTCCTGCGCGTGCTGTGAAGAATTCCTCAACGGTGGTCATCAAAGAATCATAACATGCTCCCGACGGGTGCATGCAACATGTTGAGGAATGCCCGCCTGCACGCCACGCTCATGCTGATGACCCCCGGCGTAGTTAAAAAAAGAGCCCGGGACCGTTTCCGGCCCGGGCTCTTCGGCTTGTCCCTGCGATGAGGAACCTTAATAATCCTCATGCCCGTGATCGTCGCCGCCCTTCTTCGCTTCCTTCTTCGGAAGCTCGCTGATCACCGCATCCGTCGTCAGCAGCAAACTGGCGATGCTCGCCGCGTTGCTCAACGCCGTGCGCTCCACCTTCGTCGGCACAATCACGCCCATCTTGATCAAATCCCCATACTCGTGCGTCAACGCGTTGTAGCCAAAGTTCGCCTCCTTGCTCTCGATCACACGCTGCGCCACGATCGATCCATCCACCCCCGCATTCTCCGAAATCTGCTTGATCGGTGCATGCAACGCCCGCTTCACGATGTCCGCCCCGATCCGCAGATCGCCATCCAGCTTCAGCTTGTCGATCGCCGGAATCGCCCGCAGAACGCTCACACCCCCGCCCGGCAGAATGCCCTCCTCCACCGCCGCCCGGCACGCATGCAGCGCATCTTCTACCCGCGCCTTCTTTTCCTTCATCGCCGCTTCGGTCGGCGCGCCCACCTTGATCACCGCCACGCCCCCGGCCAGCTTCGCCAGCCGTTCCTGCAGCTTCTCGCGGTCATAGTCCGACGTCGTCCGGTCGATCTCGGCCTTGATCTGCTCGATCCGCCCCTTGATCTTGTCCGTCTTGCCCGCGCCCTCGATGATCGTCGTCGTTTCTTTCTCGATGTGGATCTTCTTCGCCCGCCCCAGGTCTTTGAGCTCCAGCGTCTCCAGGTTGATGCCCAGTTCCTTGAAGATCGGCTGACCCCCCGTGACGATCGCAATGTCCTCCAGCATGGCCTTCCGGCGATCCCCAAAGCCCGGCGCCTTCACCGCCGCCACCTTCAGCGTCCCGCGAAGCTTGTTCACCACCAGCGTCGCCAGCGCCTCCCCTTCAATGTCCTCCGCGATGATCAGCAGCGCCTTGCCCGCCTCCGCTACCTTGCCCAGCACCGGAAGAATATCCTTGATCGACGAAATCTTCTCCTCGTGAATCAAAATGTACGCATCTTCATACGTGACGTCCATCGTCTGCGGATTCGCGAAATGCGGGCTGATGTACCCCTTGTCGAACTGAAGCCCTTCCACCAGATCCACGACCGTGTCCAGACCCTTGCCCTCCTCGATCGTGATTACACCGTCCTTGCCCACCTTGTCCATCGCGTCCGCGATCATCTGCCCGATCTGCTGGTCCTGGTTCGCCGATGACGCCCCCACCTGCGCGATCTGCTTCGTGTCCTTCACCGGCGTGCTGATCGATCCCAGGTGCGACAGCACCGCCTCTACCGCCTTGTCGATGCCCCGCTTCAACAACGCCGGATTCGCACCCGCCGTCACGTTGCGCAGACCCTCGTCAAAAATCGCCTCGGCATACACCGTCGCCGTCGTCGTGCCGTCCCCCGCCACCGTCGAGGTCTTCGACGCCACTTCCTTCACCAGCTGCGCGCCCAGGTTTTCGTTCGCGTCCTCCAGCTCGATTTCCTTCGCCACCGTCACCCCGTCCTTCGTCACCGTCGGGCTGCCGAAGGATTTCTCGATCACCACGTTCCGACCCGATGGGCCGAGCGTGACCTTGACGGCTTGAGCAAGCGTCTTGACGCCGCGACGCATCGCTTCGCGGGCATCCGTATCAAACATGATGGATTTAGCGGCCATAGGGAGCTCTCCGAGTTATTAAATCTGCTTGTAAAGGTCCGGATTCATGAACGGTTGTTTGCCACAGAGTCACAGAGAAACGCACAGAGGCCGTGCCGGAATCGCGCCCTCTTTTCTCTACATCCCCGTGAAGTCCTCTGTGCCTCTGTGACTCTCTGGCGAAAAATGCAGCTTCAACAGACGACGCCGCGCCGGTGAACGCTCACGCTTCAATCACCGCCAGCACTTCGTCTTCGCTCAGGATCAAAAGCTCTTCATTGTCAACCTTGATCTCCGTGCCGGCATAAGACGCGAAAATCACCTCGTCCCCCTTCTTCACCTGGAACTTCGCGCGCTCCCCCGAATCAAGAAGCTTCCCGTCGCCCACCGCGATCACCGTCCCGCGCTTCGGCTTCTCCTTCGCCGTCTCCGGCAAAACAATGCCCGACTTCGTCTTCGATTCCGCCTCCACCCGCTTGATGATGATCTTGTCGCCCAAAGGACGCACCTTCGCTGCCATGTTCTTCACTCCTGGTTAGTACTCAGCAGACAGAAGGCGGTAGTCAGTAGCGGGCAAAGCTCACTCCCCTCTTCTGACTGCTGACTTCTGACTCCTGACTCCTCGGCTCACACCGGCCATTGGTTCTGGTGAAAACGCCGCAACGCGCGGGCCATCACCTCCAGCATCATGTTCACGTCCACCGGCTCCGACAGCACCGAAAAGGCGTTGAACCGCAGCGCCTCATGCAACAGCTGCTTGTCCTGACGCGCCGCGATCAATATCACCGCGGGATCCGGTTTCACCTCCGCAGGGCTCGCGTCAAACCTCACCTCGATGCGCCGATGCGCGCCCCCGGCATCCGCCTCCTCGATCTTCACCTCCAACTGAAAGCCGCCCGACGCACCCGACGCCGCCGGCCGCGACTGACCCCGCAGCTTCTGAATCAACTGCAGCACGTTGATGCCGCTGATCGATTCCAGCCGCGAGTCGACCACCGCCAGGTGAATCGGGTGACGCTCGATCAGATCCACCGCCTCGGCGCCCGTCGTCGCCTCGAACGTCCTGACCCCCATCGGAGCCAGCAACTGGTTCAAAGTCTGATACCACGGCTGCCCCACGAAGGGCTTCTGCTCCTCGTGGGTCAGCAGAAGATTGAGTCGCGCGTCGCCTCCCATAAGCTTCACCGGCCCGGCAAATGCAAAGGTCGTGCCCCGCTCGTAATCACCTCGCTTGATCGTTACAAGTACTTTAGTTGTACTCTCTTATGATACGCATACCCATCGCCCCAACACCCCCGCTGCGACTGCCAAAGGGGGTCTCCCTAAGGCAGGAAACTGCCGCCGTGGCAGGCGAAACCTTTGCCCCTTTCCCCCCGCCACACGCCACCCAATCGCCATCCCAAACGGCCCCATCCGCCATGCACCTCACTCCTTCACCGTGATCTTCACAATCTTCGGTGGATTCTTCGGCCGATCGTTCGCCCCCGTCGGCGTCCCCGCGATTTTGTCCACCGTCTCCATCCCTTCCGTCACCTTCCCGAACGCCGAGTATTGCCCGTCTAAATGCGGCGAATCCTGGTGCATCACGAAAAACTGGCACGACGCCGAATTCGGATCCGACGACCGCGCCATCGACAGCACGCCGCGCGTGTGCCGCCGATCCGCTCGCCGGTTGAATTCCGCCTTCAGACGCTTGCTGCCGTTCGACCCCGTTCCCGTCCCCTGCGGACAACCCCCCTGAATCATGAAGCCCGGAATCACCCGATGAAAAATAAGCCCGTTGTAAAACCCCTGCTTCGAAAGTTCGATGAAATTCTGAACATGCTCCGGCGCAACGTCAGGCCAGAATTCAACAGTCATGTTGCCTTCCGTCGTTTCAATCGTCGCCGTCGGGGTTTTAACGGGTTCAGACATGAGCAGCTCCGCGAGAAAATGCCAGAAAACAAAAAATCAGGAAACGAAAAACGAGTATAGGCGCGACAACCCGATCGGCAAGGCCAGGCCGACCGCCCGCTCGTCACGCCGCCTTCTGTGGCAGCTACTCATACCGCTATCGCACCCATTCTTCGCGCCGTAAAAAAAATTCCATATCACCACTGTCGTGTTTCTCGCGCCTTTCGTGGCCATTTTACGTCCTCGTCGCGGTTCACGGGGGCCATCCTCGTCCCTCCCCGACCTCCGCGCTCAAAATCCGCGGAACACTCGCTCAAACACAGCCCCTCCTCCTTGGTGCGGCCCTCGCCGCGCCACCAGGCGCCGCCCGCCGGCCCCTCATCCGCCAGCGCCCCCATCCGCATATTTCATGTGCGCAACCACGATCCGTATCGTCTCGAACGAAACCCTCTCCTGCAACGCCACGAATATCGGCTTCAGCGGATACGCCCCGTGTTCACGGCACGCCGCCGCCACTCGCTCGTAATCCTCCTCGCTCACCCACGCCCTCACCGACGACGGACGCTCCCCATCGATGTATTCCACAAGGTACTGCAGCGCCGTCGATCGCGCCCGGCCCATCGCGGCCGCCGCTTCCCCTATCGATTTCCCCTCTCGAAATAGCTGCGCCGCCTCACGCCTCGACGCCCTCAGCCCAGGCCCCGCCTCACGAGGCGGCGGCGGTCCACCATTGCGCGGCCGCTGAAATTGGTCCGTCGCCAGTGAGCGCGCCTTGGCGTGGTCCGTGATGAACCCAACGAATTTCGGACCCAGGTCTTTGAGCTTGTTTTCCCCGATGCCGTAAATCATCCGGAAATTCTGCATGCTCGTCGGCCGCACCCGCGCCAGCTCTCGCAACGTCGCGTCGGAAAAGATGACGTAGGGGGGCACGCCCCGCTCCTGCGCGATCTCCTTGCGCAGCCCCCGCAGCGCATCGAACAGCCCATGATCCACCCCCTCCCACGAGATTTCTTCGCCCCGCGTCTTGCGCGCCTGCTCAGCCGATTTGCGCACGATCTGCACCAGCTTCACCTGCCTCTGCCCCTTCAGCACCTCGATCGACGCCCGGCTGAGTTTCAGGATCGGCGCGGAACGGCCCGAGGAAAGAATCAGCGATTCCTGGTTCAACGCCCCCTGTCCGATCAGCTGATACATGTAATCGCGCAGTTCCGATTTCGACAGGTCCCGCAGCAGGCCGAACGTCGGAAGCTGGTCGTGGCGGAACTGGCGCACCCGCTCGATATTCTCTCCCCTCAGCACCGAAATGATGTGCCCGATCCCGAAACGCTGCTCCGTACGCGCCACCGCCGAAAGAATTTTCTGCGCCAGCGTCGTCGCGTCCGGCACCGGCGTCGTGTCGCCCAGGCAGATGTCGCATGCCTTGCATCCTGCCGCCACTCCCGACGGATCGGTCGCCGGCGGCCCACCGCCTCCCGCGGAATCTTCCGATAACTCGCCGCCAACCACCGGCAACTCATACTTCTGTCCGAAGTACTCGACCAGCGACTGGTGCCGGCAGATCGCCCCGCGCGCGAACCGGTCCATGTCCTCTATGTGCTTCACCGCCGACGGTACGAAGCCCGGATCGATCCGCGTCCCCGCCCCCGCCGCTTCCGCCGCCGACTTCTCGATCAGCGATTTCCACGAAATCCCATCCTGCGCCGAGTACAGCAGCACGCATTCCGCTTCCAGTCCGTCCCGCCCGGCCCGCCCCGTCTCCTGCTGGTACGCTTCGATCGATTTCGGCATCGCCGTGTGCAGCACAAACCGGATGTTCGAGCGGTCGATCCCCATCCCGAACGCGATCGTCGCCACGATCAGGTCGCACTCCTCCTCAATGAACGCCTCCTGCGTCCGGCGCCGCTGCTCCGCCGTCATCCCCGCGTGATACCCCATCACCTTCCGCCCCAGCGATTCTGTCTTGGCCAGCGACGCCGAAATCTCGTCCACATCCCGCCGCCGCATGCAATAGATTATCCCCGCTTCGTCTTTGTGCCGCTCCAGCAACTCGTGGATCTGCCCAACTATGTCCCGCCGCGGCAGAATCCGGTACGTCAGGTTCGGCCGGTCGAAATTCCCCACCAGAATTTCCGGCGACTCCAGCTTCAGCTGCCGCGCAATGTCCGAACGCACCTGCGTCGTCGCCGTCGCCGTGAATGCGTGCACCGACGCGCCCGCGAATAGCTCCTTCAGCCGCGAAAGCTGCCGGTATTCCGGCCGAAAATCGTGGCCCCAGTGGCTGATGCAGTGCGCTTCGTCGATCGCGAATGTCTTGACCCCCGCATCCCTTAGCAAATCGTGGAAATAATGCCGCTCGCCCCCGCCCCCATGACTCACACCCGCCATCAGCCGCTCCGGCGACATGAACAGCATGTGCAACCGCCCCTGACGCAGGTCCGCCGCCACCTGCCGCCGCTCCTCCGCCGACAGCGACGAATCCAGTTGTGCCGCCGCCACGCCCACCGACCGCAGCGAATCCACCTGGTCCTTCATCAGCGCTATCAGCGGCGATACCACCACCGTCGGGCCCTGCCCCTCCCTCGAGCGATACAACGCAGGGGCCTGGTAACACAGCGATTTTCCACCCCCAGTCGGCAGAACCACCAGCGAGTCCCGCCCCTCAACCATCGCCTTCATCGCCGGCTCCTGAAGCGGGCGCAGCGCCCTGTACCCCCACGTCTTTTCGATCAGGGCCAGCAGCGCATCGGCATGCAGATTTTGCCGCTCCGCCGCCGTGGTCATGGATGAATCTCCGGAACAAAGCCTCATTTTAGCGGACCCATCCACGCGCGGCGAGGCGAAAATGAGCACGCGTGCCATCCCCGTCCCGCCGATATTGAGGATCGCCCTTTGCCTTTTGCCCTTTGCCTTTTGTCATTTGCGTTATCTCCCACACCCACCGCATCGACTTGCCCCACAACTCCACCCATTACCAACTCAAATTCCGCGACGCCCAACCCACCCCGAAAATTCTCCAAACTTTCCGGGAACCTTTCCCCGCTCCCAGCCGTTCTCTGTTCTGCGGGCCGCCCCATTCGGCCATGGCCCGCAGGGAGAAGATTCAATGCACACCATACCCCCTCACCCCGCGCTCCTTCCGACGTTCACAAACACGAACAACCACGCCTCCGCCCCCACCACCCTCTGTCAAATCCCGCCAAAAACCTCATACACAAGCACAAAAACCCCACATCTGCAAAAACACAACGGCAAAAACTCAACCTTTTTTGCAAAACACCCCCTACACATCGAAGAAAACCCCACCTCCTCTCACTCCTTTTCCCGCTCCCTCCACAAACTTTCAAAAAGAATTGAACCTTCCCCCCCCCCAAAACTCGGCACTCGGCACCGGAGGGAGCAGCACTCCCTCACCCCTCCCCCCCGCACCCCGCTCCCGCTACAATACCTTGCTCTACTTTTTCCATCTTTCCAACCGAGCACCCATGCCCGACTTCCAAATCCGCAACTTCTGCATCATCGCCCACATCGACCACGGCAAGTCCACCCTCGCCGACCGTCTCCTCGAACGCACCGGCGCCATCACCCAACGCGAAATGGAATCCCAGTTCCTCGACGACATGGACCTCGAACGCGAACGCGGAATCACCATCAAGGCCTCCGCCGTCTCCGTCTTCTACACCCACCCCAAGACCGGCCAGAAATACCTCTACAACCTCATCGACACCCCCGGCCACGTCGACTTCCACTACGAAGTCGCCAAAGCCCTCCAGGCCTGCGAAGGTGCCCTCCTCCTCTGCGACGCCACCCAGGGCGTCCAGGCCCAGACCGTCGCCAACGCCTACGCCGCCATCGATCAGGACCTCGAAATCATCCCCGTCATCAACAAGGTCGATCTCCCCTCCGCCCGACCCGACGACGTCGCCGAGGAAATGGAGCAGGTCCTCGGCATCGACGCCCTCATGTGCGCCCCCATCTCCGCCAAGACCGGCCAGGGCGTCGATCACCTCCTCGAACTCATCGCCGAAAAGCTCCCCGCCCCCGAAGCCGACCCCAACGCCCCCCTCCAGGCCCTCATCTTCGATTCCAAGTACGACGACTACCGCGGCGTCATCACCTACGTCCGCGTCTTCAACGGCTCCCTCTCCGTCGGCCAGAAAATCCGCATGATGGGCACCAACAAACTCTTCGCCGTCACCGACCTCGGTAAGTTCACCCCCAAGGCCACCCGCGTCCCCACCATCGGCGCCGGAGAGGTCGGCTTCATCGTCGCCAATATCAAAACCATCCAGGACGTCACCATCGGCGACACCGTCACCGACAACGCCAACCCCGCCGCCGAGCCCCTCCCCGGCTACCGCCCGCCAAAACAAATGGTCTTCTGCGACTTCTACCCCGGCAACAACACCGAATACACCCAGCTCCGCGAAGCCCTCGAAAAACTTCGCCTCAACGACTCCTCCTTCACCTTCGAACCCGAAACCTCCGACGCCCTCGGCTTCGGCTTCCGCTGCGGATTCCTCGGACTCCTCCACATGGAAATCGTCCAGGAACGCCTCGAACGCGAATTCAAAATCGAAGTCGTCCAGACCGCCCCCACCGTCCCCTACGAAGTCGTCATGCCCGACGATTCCATCATGACCATCGACTCCGCCTCCGAACTCCCCGACCCCTCCAAGTACAAGGCCATCCGCGAGCCGATGATCAAGGCCAACATCATCATCCCCGCCAAGAACATCGGCGACGTCACCCAGCTCTGCATCGACCGCCGCGGCATCTACAAGAAAACCGACTACATCACCCCCGACCGCGTCATCCTCGAATACGAGATGCCCCTCGCCGAAGTCATCTTCGATTTCTTCGACAAGCTCAAAACCGCCACCCAGGGCTACGGCACCCTCGACTACGACCTCATCGGGTTCCACGAAGACGACCTCGCCAAGATGGACATCCTCGTCGCCGGCGACAAAATCTCCGCCCTCTCCCTCATCGTCCACCGCAGCAAGGCCGAATCCCGCGGCCGCGCCATCATCAAAAAGCTCAAGCAGGAAATCGACCGCCACCTCTTCGAAGTCGCCCTCCAGGCCGCCATCGGCAGCCGCGTCATCGCCCGCGAAACCATCAGCGCCCTGCGCAAGGATGTCACCTCCAAATGCTACGGCGGCGACATCTCCCGCAAACGCAAACTGCTGGAAAAGCAAAAAGAAGGCAAAAAACGCATGAAACAAGTCGGCCGCGTCGAAATCCCCCAGGAAGCCTTCATGAGCATCCTCGAACCCGGCGATTGAGGCATGAAAGAAATCCGCTATTTCATCGATTCCGAAACCGGACAGCCGCACATTTATGGGCATAACGTTGATGAATCGGAGGTCGAAGAAGTGCTCCTGCGTCCCCTGAAACAACAACCCAGTCGCGACAACAGCAAAATCGCGCTGGGCCAGACCGGTAGCGGACGATTTCTAAAGGTGATTTACACAGAGGATGAAGATCGCGCGGGACTTTTCGTCGTCACCGCGTATGATTTGCGAGGAAAAGCCCTCAAGGCCCTGCGTCGACGCTTGCGAAAATAGCGGAGAACGACATGAAGAAAACTCAATTCCCAAAAGGGTGGGACGAAGCCCGCGTTCAGCGCCTGATCCGTTATTACGACCAGCAGACCGAGGATGAGGAACTGGCGGAAATCAACGCCATGTTCGAGCCCGGTGAGGTCTTAATTGCCGTTCCACGTAAGCTTGCACCGCAGGTCCGCAAGCTGATCAAGACCCGTGGCCGCAAGCCCAAACCTCCAGTTCGCAAGGCTCGCCGCGTGGCCTGAAGGCGTGGAGAATTACGGGGGTCAAGGCATGGATGCCTGGGGACGATTTCTACCGCACATTTTCCGCGATCGCGCGCGGCATCTGCTCGATGATGTCGCTCGACAGCAGGCCTGCCGAGTTCGCGCCGAATTTCTCCCGCGCCAGGTCGCCTGCCCGGCCGTGCAGATGCACGCCCAGAACCGCGGCGTCGAGCGGCGAGAGCTTCTGGCCAATCAGCGACGCGATCACGCCGGTGAGCACATCGCCGGCCCCCGCGGTCGCCATTGCGGGATTGCCCGTCTCGTTGACGGCGAATCGCGTGGCGTCGGTGATCACCGTGCGATGCCCCTTGAGCACGACGATCGAACCAGTCCCCCGAGCCAGCAGCTCCGCGAGCGGCGTGCGGTCCGGCTCGTTGGATTCCGGCGGCTTCTCGGCGGCCTTTTCTTCCGCCTTGGGTTCCTCGGGCATGTCGAGCACCATGCCGTCGGCGGTCGAGGGAGCATCATCCTCATCCACCAGCGAACGTGTCTTTTTCGCCGGCGCTTCTTCCGGCGCGGTCTTTCCGGCGGCTTCCGGGGAAAGCGCCACATTCGCCCCGCGCTTCATGATCGCCCCCATCAGCCGCATGTACTCGCCCATGTGCGGGGTCATCACGACGTTCGACCAATTGCGTCGCTTCGGCCACTCCGACGTTTCCAGGCCGCTGAGCACGTTGAGCGCGTCCGCGTCGAAAACCATCGGTCCCGGGTGGCGCTCCAGCAGCTCGAGCACCAGCCGCTTCACGCCGGCGCTCGTGCCCAGCCCCGGCCCGACCGCCAGCACGTCGTGCTCGTCGGCAAATGCGATGAGTTCCTTGACCTTCGTGCTGGTCCACGCAAAGGAAGTCGCATATGGGCAGATCGACAGGACCGCGGGGATGATTTCCTTGGGCGCCGCGATGCGCACCAGCCCGCTGCCGGTGCGCAGCGCCGCCAGCGCCACCAGCGCCGGCGCGCCGATCATCGTTTCCGAACCTGCGATCACAAGGACTTTACCGTAATCCCCCTTGTGCGAGTCCGCCTTGCGCACAGGGAGCGTCGGGAGGGCAATCGTTTCCATCCGGCTAACTTAAGGAAGCTGCGCCACGCCGTCAATCGCTGGCGAATGCCTCAGCGCGCAGCCGCGTGGAGCGTCGCCCGAATTTGCGAAAGCGTCTGGATCACGCCGTCCTGGACAGCGGGCGATCCGGTAACGATCAAGGCGCCTTTGAATTCCCGGATGGACGACGATTGGCCGCCTTTATCACGCCACTGATCGGGGTGAACCGTGGTTTCGATGGCATCGATCACTTCCTGTGCGCCGCCGTCGGGGGTCTGCACGCCGCCGCTCTGGAACAGGCCTCCCTGGCCGGCGGCGCCAGGCGCGGCGGCGCGCGGCGGCGACGGAGCGGGCATCTCCAGCAGATCGCGAATGTTGTACACACGCGTCACCGTGTGGAAGTCCAGTTCGTCGGCGGTCGAGATGTCAATCACGTTGTCGTTCACGGCAAATTGCAGGCGTGTATTGCTGTTGGCGGCCTGGAGGACAACGTCCAGAATCATGTCGAGGCGGACGGCGGAAAGGTGCAAGGTAATGGGCGTGTTTTTGTCGATCCCCGCGGACCGAAGGGCGGGCCAGTTCACGAGGATGTTGATGTTTGCCGTATCGCGCAGAAAGCCCAGCACGGCATCCAGGGGCTGCTTGTCGAAACTGATTTGGGGAATCCGCGATTCGAGCTGCTTGCGCAGGGCAAGCTCCTCGCGCGAGGGGGCGGTGGGATTCTCGTCTCGGGTTGCGGGAGGCGTGGTGCTGTGCCCGCCTGCCGGGCTTGCGGAGGCGTCGGCGCCCATGCAGTCAGCGGAGGTCAGCGCCGCGCCGGCGAGCACCACGACCAGGCCCAGCGCGGGGGCGGCCAGCCATGCGGGCGTGCGGCAGAGTGGGGCGATCATGCGGGTTCTCCTTTTAGGGCGGCTTTCCTCTTGCTCGATAGCGTCGAAAGACAGCGGCACGCTGAAGCGTGAACTCCGGACGCGCTACACGGTGGCGATGGCTTCCATGGCGAGGTCGGCGGTTTTGCCGGCGAGGAGGAGGGGGTGGGCGAGGCCGGCGATCATGGCGGCGTTGTCGGTGCAGAATTGCATCGGGGGGATGAAGACGGGGAGGCGGAGTTCTTCGCCGAGTTTTGTGACCGCGGCGCGGATGGCGGAGTTGGCGGAGACGCCGCCGCCGATCAGCAGGGAGCGGGTTTCGTAGCGGGCGGCGGCGCGGCGGAGTTTTTCGATGAGCATGGTTGCGGCGGTTTTCTGGAAGCTGGCGGCGACGTCGGCTTTTTGCTGTTCGGTCAAGGCGGAGGCGTCGCGTTCGCGGCCTTTTTTTCCGTTGACGTGGTAGAGGACGGCGGTCTTGAGGCCGGAGAAGGAGAAGTTGAGGGAGTCTTTGTCGAGATGGCCGGCGGGGAATTTGATGGCGTTCGGGTCGCCCCCCCCCACGGCGGCGAGTTTGTCGATGAGGGGGCCGCCGGGGTAGCCGAGGTGGAGGATGGCGGCGACTTTGTCGAAGGCTTCGCCGACGGCGTCGTCCTGGGTTTGGCCAATGCGGGTGAGTTGGTCGAACGCGCGGACGTGGTAGAGCGAGGAGTGGCCCCCGGACATGACAAGGCCGATGGCGGGAAAAGGAGGCGCGTGGTCAGTGGGTTGTCCTTCGGTGTTCTGACCACTGACCACTGACCACTGACCACTGTCACGCAGGACGACGGAATAGAGGTGGGCCTGAACGTGATTGACGGCGATGAGGGGGAGGTTCCAGGCGAAGCTGTAGGCTTTGGCGGCGGCGGTGCCGACGAGGAGGCAGCCGATGAGGCCGGGGCAATTGGCGACGGCGACGGCGGCGAGCTGGCTGGCGGGGTCGGTGATGTGGGCATCAGCGAGGGCTTGGTCGACAATGGCGTTAAGCGATTCGAGGTGGGCGCGGGCGGCGACTTCGGGGACGACGCCGCCGAATTTTTGATGCAGGTCTATCTGCGAGGCGACGACGTTGGAGAGGACGCGCGTGCCGTCTTCAACGACGGCGGCGGCGGTTTCGTCGCAGGTGGTTTCGATACCGAGGATGAGCGGACGGAAACTATCCACAAATGCTCACAAATGCACACGAATGGGTCTTCATTGGGGAACGTCGGGCGTGGGTTGGGAATCGGTTTGGGGAGCGGGTTGGGTGGTTGTTGGGACGCTGGCGGTGACGCTGGGGCGGGTGGTGGTGACGTCGGCGGTGAAGTCTTTGTTGCCGCCGAAGGCCTGGTAGGCGATGAGGATTTCGAGGGCGCGCTGGAGTTGGCGGTCAGAGGCTTCGACGGGGCGGGTGGCAGGTTGGGTGGCGTTGGTAGAACCGGCGGTCGGTTGGGTGGTGGCGCCGGCGGGGGCGCGGCGGATGATTTCGGAGTTCTCGCGGTTGAGGAGGACCTGGCGGTTTTCGTCGCGGGTGAGGGGGATGGTGAAGGCGGGGTCGGGTTCGACGCCCCAGGTTTTGGAGTCTTTTTTGCGCATGATGTTTTTGCCGGAGGGGAGGTAGTAGTAGGCGGTGGTGAGCTTGAGGGCGGAGTTTCCGTTGTCGAGGGCGATGAGGGATTGGACGGAGCCTTTGCCGAAGGTGCGGGTGCCGATGAGGATGGCGCGGTTGTGATCTTTGAGGGCGCCGGCGACGATTTCGGAGGCGGAGGCGGAGTATTCGTTGACGAGCACGACGAGGGGGACGCGCGGGTAGGTGTGTTCGGGGTTGGCGGTGGCGACGAAGTCGCGCTTGGGGGAATCGGGGCGGCCGGTGGACACGATGACGCCGGAATCGAGGAAGCGGTCGCAGACGTCGATGCCGGCCTGGAGGAGGCCGCCGGGATTGAAGCGGAGGTCGAGGATGATGCCTTTCAGGCCGCCGTTTTCGTGGAGGAGGGGAAGGAGGGCTTTGTCGAGTTCGTCGGCGGTGTTTTCCATGAAGTTGGTGATGCGGACGTAGGCGATGCGGTGGTCTTCGTCGATGAGGAAATCCCAGTCGGCGTTGCCGTTGCCGATGCGATGGACGCCGCGGACGGAGTGGATCTGGATGACGGTGCGTGTGACGGAGACATCGACGGGGGTGTCGTCGCCTTCGTGGAGGATGGAGAGGGAGATCTGCGTGCCGGGCGGGGGAGAGAGTTTGAGCTGGAGGTCTTTGAGGGCCATGCCGTCGACGGATTCGCCATTGATTTTGAGGATGCGGTCGCCCGCGTAGATGCCGGCCTTGAGTGCGGGGGAATCTTCGAAGGGGGAGACGACGAGGATGGCGTTGGTGGTGGGGTCCTGGGAGAGGGTGACGCCGATGCCGGGGAATTGGCCATAGACGGCACGGTCGAAGTCGTTGAGCTGGTCCTTGGGGAAGTAGGTGGAGTAGGGATCGAGGGAGGACATCATGCCATCGATGGCGCCCTGGAGGAGTTTGGAATCGTCGACGGGTTCGACGTAGTTGTGTTCGATCTGGGAGCGGAGATCGACGAGGGTGTCGAAGAATTGGTAGGGATCGGATTGCTGGGCCGCGAGGTGCGGCGCGGGGATGGGGTGGGCGGGCGAATGGAACCGACCGGCGAGCACGCCGAGGGCAAGGCACGAGGTGGCGAGGGCGGCAGTGCGGATACGGCGGGCGAGTTTGCGGCGGGACAGGTGGGGCATGTGGGGGCTCCGGAGGGGGCGTAAAAAGGCGATGATACCAGAGGGGGGGGCAAGGGTGACATGGCCAGAGGGCGACCGGCGCAGCGGAGTTTTGCCGCACCCTTCCGCCTCCGCGTTCCCCTGCTAAAATACCCCGCCTTATCACGCACCTCCCCACCCGAAAGGCCAAGGATGCACGCCAGCCCCGACTCAGGACTCAGCGCTCAGAACCCAGGACTTTCCCCGCTCGATACCTTCCCCCGCCGCCACATCGGCCCCAGCCCCGCCGACCAGGCCGCCATGCTCCAACTCCTCGGCACCGACTCCCTCGAAGAACTCACCGCCCAAACCGTCCCCGCCGCCATCCGCCTGCAAAAACCCCTCAACCTCCCTCCCGCCCAATCCGAATCCGAAGCCCTCGCCTCCCTCCGCGCCATGGCCGCCAAAAACAAAGTCTACAAATCTTTCCTCGGCATGGGCTACTACGGCACGATCACTCCCCCGGTCATCCTCCGCAACATTCTGGAAAACCCCGGCTGGTACACCCAATACACCCCCTACCAGGCCGAAATTTCCCAGGGCCGCCTCGAAGCGCTTCTCAATTTCCAGACCATGGTCTCCGACCTCACCGCGCTTCCCATGGCCAACTCCAGCATGCTGGATGAAGCCACCGCCGCCGCCGAAGCCATGGCCATGTGCCACGCCGCGAATCCAGAGCGCAACACCTTTTTCGTCTCCGACAATGTGCACCCCCAGACCATCGCGGTCATTCGCTCCCGTGCCAAATGGCTCAACATCCACGTCGTCGTCGGCGACGAAGGCGACCTCTTCCACGACTCGCTGAACATCAACATCAACCCCAAAGACCTCTGCGGCATTCTCCTCCAATACCCCGGCACCGATGGCCGCATCGAAGACTACGCCGACCTCACCGAGCAATGCCACAATGATGGCATCCTCGTCGTCGCCGCCACCGACCTCCTCGCCCTCACGCTCATCAAACCCCCCGGCGAATGGGGCGCCGACATCGCGGTCGGCAGCGCCCAACGCTTCGGCGTCCCCATGGGCTTCGGCGGACCCCACGCCGCCTTCATGGCCTGCAAATCCGAATTCACCCGCAAACTCCCCGGCCGCATCGTCGGCGTCTCCAAAGACGCCCACGGCAACCCCGCCTACCGCCTCGCTCTCCAAACCCGCGAACAACACATCCGCCGCGAAAAAGCCACCTCCAACATCTGCACCGCCCAAGTCCTCCTCGCCATCATGGCCTCCATGTACGCCGTCTACCACGGCCCCGACGGCCTCAGAGCCATCGCGAATGAAGTGAACTTAATGGCGAAGGTCATCGCGAAGGCTGCTAAGAAGTTTGGGCACCACGTAGAAGATGCTCCTGTATTTGACACCGTTCGCGTCAAGCTCAACGGGATGTCTGCCGCACAATTCGACGAGGACATTCGCCGCCAACTTAAGGATGAATCTGACATTCTCGAAAACGACTATGCCGGAATCAACTTCCGCATATTCGACGAGACGACGATCGGCATCTCCGTGGACGAAACAACCACTTGGCGCGATGTTGGGAGGATTGCGAAGCACTTCTCCGGAGGAGCCAAGCCTGTCGCCCTTTACTCTGAAATAGCGGCCTCAAACGGCGAACCTATGCCTTCACCCTTGGTCCGCACGTCCCCCTTCCTCACTCACCCTGTCTTCAACTCCTACCACGCCGAGCACGAAATGCTCCGCTACATCCACCGCCTCCAATCCAAAGACCTTTCCCTCACCACCAGCATGATCCCCCTCGGCTCCTGCACCATGAAACTCAACGCCACCTCCGAAATGATCCCCATCACCTGGCCCGAGTTCGCCAACCTCCACCCCTTCGCCCCCGCCGACCAGACCGCCGGCTACCAGGAACTCTTCAAAACCCTCGAAGACTACCTCGCCGAAATCACCGGCTTCGCCGCCGTCTCCCTCCAACCCAACGCCGGCTCCCAGGGCGAATACGCCGGCTTGCTGGCCATCCGCGAATACCACGAAGCCCAATCGGCAATGGGCAATGGGAAATCGGCAATCCGCGACATCTGCCTCATCCCCACCTCAGCGCACGGAACCAATCCGGCATCTGCAGTAGTGGCGGGATTGAAGGTCGTCCCCGTCGCCTGCGACGAGCAAGGCAACATCGACATCGAAGACCTCCAGAAGAAAGCCGCCGAACACGCGGCCAATCTCGCCTGCATCATGATCACCTACCCCTCCACCCACGGCGTCTTCGAAGAGTCCGTCAAACAAATCTGCAAGATCGTCCACGACCACGGCGGCCAGGTCTACATGGACGGCGCCAACATGAACGCCCAGGTCGGCCTCACCTCCCCCGGCACCATCGGCGCCGACGTCTGCCACCTCAACCTCCACAAAACCTTCTGCATTCCCCACGGCGGCGGCGGCCCCGGCATGGGCCCCATCGGAGTGGCGAAGCATCTGATCCCGCATTTGCCAAAACACCCGCTCTCCGCATTGCCAATTGCCGATTGCCAATTGCCAATTGAAGGAGATCGCAAACACCCAATCGGCAATGGGCAATCCGCAATGGGCAATGCCCCCATCGTCATCTCCGCCGCCCCCCACG
This sequence comes from Phycisphaerae bacterium, assembly GCA_035548175.1. Taxonomy (GTDB): domain Bacteria; phylum Planctomycetota; class Phycisphaerae; order WQYP01; family WQYP01; genus CALCHA01. Next base: position 149,645 of record DASZTO010000057.1, read on the forward strand.
GCAGCGCCGCAATCCTCCCCATCTCCTGGATGTACATCCGCATGATGGGCCCCGACGGCCTCACCGCCGCCACCCAAATCGCCATCCTCAATGCCAACTACATGGCCAAACGCCTCGAATCGCACTACCCGATTCTCTACCGCGGCAAGAATGGCCGCTGCGCTCACGAATTCATTCTCGACTGCCGCCAATTTGAAGATTCAGCCGGCATCAAAGTCGAAGACATCGCCAAACGCCTCATGGACTTCGGCTTCCACGCCCCCACCATGTCCTGGCCCGTCCCCGGCACCCTCATGTTCGAGCCGACCGAATCCGAATCGAAAGCCGAACTCGATCGCCTCTGCGACGCCATGATCGCCATCCGCGAAGAAATCCGCGCCATCGAGGAAGGCCGCTCAGATAAAAACGACAACCCCCTCAAGCAGGCTCCCCACACCGCCTACGCCGTCACCGCCGACACCTGGCCGCACAAATACTCCCGCCAGCAGGCCGCCTACCCCGCCCCATGGACGCGCGTGCATAAGTATTGGCCCACCGTCTCCCGCATCGACAACCCCTACGGCGACCGCAACCTGATGTGCACCTGCCCCCCCGTCGGGGCCTACGACCACCAATGACCAACTGAAAATCGAAATTTGAAAATTGAAAATCCCCGCCGCCCCTCCTCACCGCACCGAATTCGCCAGCCCCCGATTCCCGATCCCCAATTCGGGGAATCCCTCCGGCCACAGAGTGAACACAAACGTCGTGTCCGCCAGGTTCGCATCGTACGTCACCGTCACCGCCGCATTAAATCGCGGCATCTTCCGCACGATCGTGAACGACGAAAGAATGTCATCCTTCAGCATGAAATCGTAACTTTCCGCCGCGATGATTTCATACTTCCGTGTCAACTGATAATCAAACGCCAAAGTCCATTCATCCGTGTTCAATTCCCGGATGTATCGATTGCCGAAGAAGTAAGACAGGTTGTTGGTCTGATCGACCGCGACCCCGCCGGCAGCCTGTTCCAGGCGATTGTCATCCGTGTTGTAGTTCCCCTCGCCGATGAATCGGAACCGCTCCCCGGCGCGCCACACCCCATCCGCCGCCACCGAATTCCGCACCTGCGAGAGCTCCGGCCGGCTCGGGAAAATAAATCCGCGCTCGACATCGTACGGGAAAAACAGCGTGTTCACCGGGTCCTGGTTCCAGAACTGGTTCACGCTCACGTTGAGCGTCAGCCAGTCCACCGTCCGCCATTGCCCCGGGCCGCCGCGCTTCGTCTGCCACCGCTGGTTGATGGCGAACTGCGCCCCCGACGCCCGCGATATGCCTTCCACATCGTAATCGAACGGCTGCAAGTCCGTCCGATTCACGGTCGTGCCCGTCTGGAACACCACAAATTGCGGCTCAATAATGTGCCGCAGCCCATTCACATCGAAGAACGTGCTTTGCACGTCATCATAAACTTTCCAGAACTGCATCGCCGCGCGAAGCCCCACCTGTCCCCACAACCGTGTCGTGTTGCCCGATTCCGTTTCCGGAAACGCATCGTCATACGCCGTCACCCGCCCCGTGACATACGGCGTCACCTTCAAATCCCCCAGATCGATCGGCAAATCCAGCTCCTGCCGCGTGTCCGCCCGCACCACGTCGCTGGTCGTCCACCCCAGCGCCCGGTAGTAATCCCGAATCTTCATGTTCGGCGGCACATACGCCGCGGGCGGCCCCAGGAACGTCGGCAAAAGCCCCAACTGCACCGGCGTGTAATTGGTGATGTTCGTCCGCAGGTTCGCCACGCCCGATTCTGAATAATACGTAAAAGTATCAAGAATCGAATCGCCGATCCGCCAGTATTTCGCCTCCGGCTTCTTCTCCGTCGTGAACTGATCGTCCACCTTGTCGGCCGTCGCCGTGAAATCAAACAGCGAGAATTTCCCCAGAAACGTCAGCGCGTCCGTCTCTCCCTGGTGCTTCAGATAGGCCGAAGTCTCCTGCTCCTTGTTCGTATCAAATTCACTCTCATAGAACTGTTCCAGGAAGGTCGGGTCTGAAACGTAAGACCCCTCGAGGTTCAAGCTCCATCCGTTGCCGAGGTCCTGCTGATGCTGCACCGACAGCCGCCCGCGAGCTTCCTGGTTCGGCGTCACGTTCGTCTCATCACGCCCCAGCCGGTCCTGCCCCTGGTCCAGCATCGCATAGGATTTCAACACCGACTGCGAATCCGGCGTGGTCCAGGTCCCGTCCACGCCCCCCGCCGGGCCGCGCTTCCCGAAGTAATCCAGGTGCAAATCCGCCCGCACGCCCGGCGGCTCATGCTGCCCCGCCAGCCCGAAGATGTCCCAGTCGGTCTCCACCGACGGCCCGAACGTCCGCGAATTCGATACCCGCAGCCGCCGCAGCGGAATGTCGTTCTTGCTCGTGTCCCCCGCAATGTACGGCCAGTAAAAAATCGGCACGCCTTCCGCGTTGATCGTCGCGTCCTTCACCTTGTACGCGTACACCGTCGGACCCGTCGCCGTCCCCGTGCTTCCCAGGGCGATCCCTTCCCCCGGCGCCGGATTGTCCGCGTTCCCGGGCTGATCGACCCGCGGCGTGATGTCCTGCAAATAAATGTTCGACGCCCCGATGTTATAGTGCGGCGTGTAAAACTCGCTGGTGGAAAACGACACCTTCTTCGCCGCATACTCCCCGCGCGCCAGCTGCCGAATCTCCTGCGCCCTCATATACACCGGCACGTGCCGGGTCGGATCCACCGTGGACATCGTCGCATCCAGCATCACCGCCCGCTGCGACCGGAAGTCGTAATAAATCCGCTCCGCCCGCACCACGTTGTCCCCCGAATCCAGATTGACATCCCCCTCCATGTACACCCCGGTCACCCGGAACGACTGCAACGCGCCCCCGCCCGCCGGCTGCGTCGCGGCGCCCTCCCCGGGGGGCAGGCCGAACACCACCATCTGCTGGGCGCGAAATTGCAGCGGCGGCTTCCCGTTGTTCGCGTCCCAGTACAAATACGCGCCCGGCACCACGTACACGTACTCGTTGCCCACCTGCTCGCCATGCGGCTGCGAGCCCGGCTCGAACGCAATGAATACCCGCGGTCGCGGGCGCGGCGCGCGATTCGCCGGCTGCGTCGCCGCCGCCTGGCCGCTCGTCGCTATCCGAATCTCCGGGCCCGGTATGTACCGATTGTTCGGCCCCTTGGCGATCCACCCGTTCTGCAGCGCCTCCTCCGCCGATGTGATCGTGATCGTCGGAATGTACTCCGCCGGTATCGGACGGTTCATTACCTCCGTCCGCAGCTGGTCTCCGCGCTTCACGACCGCCGAATCCTCCTCCGACCGCGGCACCGGCGTCCCCGTCAACTGCGCCGACTGCGATATCCGCGTCGTCACCAGCAGCTCGGGACCGCTCGACACCGTCGACGTCGACAACGCCCCCTCCGCCACACGCACGTTCCCCTTCAGATAAATCGCCACGTCAAATGTGTTCTCCCCCGCTTCCTTGGTCGGCGTCAGAAATATCGCCGCCTCCTCCGCCCACATCGTCCGATACCCGATCCCGATCCGCACGTGTCCCCGGCACAGCATCCGCTGCTCCAGGTTCACCCGCCACACCGACGTCTCATCCGCCGCAATCTCCAGGGGCACCGGTATCGCCGATGTCGGCGCCAACGTCGGATGCACCGTCGCCACCGGCGAGGGCTCCACAGGCACGCCCCACACCCCCGCGGCCCACGCCCCCGCTGCCACCACCGCCGCCCCGTGCATGCACCACCCCCAGCGACGCGCGCCGCCCCCCGCCCTCTTCCTCCGTGATGCTGTTCGCCGCATTCCCTTCATGCGGCCGCATGATACTTGCCCCCCACCCACCTGAAAAGCCACCCCCTCCAATTTCCCCGTGGCACGGGCGTCCCGGCCCGTTTTCGCAAAGCTCAGGACCGCCCAGCCTTGTAGACGATCCGATTGGTCTGGGTCTTTCGTGTTTCGTCTTTCGTCTTTTTACTGATGCTGCCGCCGAATGATCATGTCAAAATTCTTCACCATCGACCGATACATCGCCCACACAATCAAACAATACGTCACCGCCGACACCAGCACCGATACGAACATCAGCCCCCGCCCCACCGCCAGCGGCGGCGCGTCCGGATTCGTCGGATCAAACGTGCCCCCCGGCCCAAACGCCGACGCCGCAATGTCCTGCGGATTCACCAGCATGCACAACGCCGTGTATGGCGAAAACGCCGACACGAACACACCGAACCCCGACAGCTTCGCCGCCGCCGTGAACCCGCACACTCCCAGCACGCTGCAGATTCCCGCCAGCACCGCCACCGACGCCATCACCGCCACGATCGTCCGCGACCACTTCAGCGACAATTGCAGCCCCAGCATGCACGCCCACGCCAGCATCACCGTCAACAGCAGCGGCAGCTCCACCACCACCTCCGGCCACACCACCCACTCGCCGCTCCCGCGCCCCGTCACCTGCCTCAGCAAATCGCACAACACCACCAGGGCGATCGTCAGCGTCGGCACCGCCGCGAACGGCAGCATAAAGCTCACCAGCCCCCGCAATTTTCCCCAGATGTAATAGCGCGACGTGATCGGCGTCACCAAAAGCAAATCCAGCGTCTGGCTCTCCCGCTCCTTGGTCACCGCCGCCGCCGACGTGTTGGTCGCCACCAGCAGCGACACCGAAAACTCCACCACCACCAGCAGCATCAGCACCTGCCGCGCATCATCCGCCTTCAGCGCCCCGCTCAAATACGCATACAGAAGGCCCCCCGCCGCCACCATGCCCACGAGGATCGTCATCCAGCGCGTCAGCCCGCGCCCCGAGAATCCCGCCCGCGTCGCCGCCTCCCGCCACGCCACCGGATTGGCCCACACCGCCCGCGCCTTGCGCCCCTTGCCTTCCTTGCCGCGCCGCAGGATGTTCCCGAAGAACGACCAGAACCCCACCTCCGACCGCTGCGCGATCCGCCGCAGCACGATCGCCGAAGGCGCCACCAGCGCCACGCTCGCCGCCGTCGTGAGCGCCACATACATGTGCGCCGGATATTCAAAATACCACCGCACCAGGAAATTCCGCCCCGCCATCGTGCTCAAATCCGGCGTCGGATAGCTCGTCGAACGCACCACCGATTCCAGCGCCAGAAACGGATGGATCGTCGTCAGCCAGGTCGTGTGCACCGCCCCCGTCGCATCCATCCGCAGCCACGACCGATCCACCAGGTACACCGCCACCAGGTAAATCGCGTTGAACACGTAAAACCAGAACACCGTCTTGCCCGACCCCAGCCGGAACACCGCGATGGCGATCGCCAGCGATCCCGTGAAGAGCGCCGTCGAGAGCGCGATCGCGAACGACAACGCAATATTCGACGCCGTCACGCCGCCGTAGAGCAGCGTGATCGCAAACACCGGCACGCCGGACAGCAGCAGCGCAATCACGTAATAAAGCCGCGAAAACAGCGATCCCAGCACGATCTGCGCATTGGTCAGCGGCGTGGCGAGCAGAATGTTGTAGGTCCGCGAATCCCGCTCCTGCGTAATCGCCGCCGCACAAAACACGGGCGCCAGCAGGCAGATCATCCCGAGCTGCACATACGAAATCGCCGAGAACACCTGCGACGACGCCTTGGCCAGCTCCGACAAACTGCTCGCGGTGGCGTTGCCGCTCACCAGCGCAATCAGCAGCACGAGGATCAAGAGCCCCAGGTACCCCCACCGCGTAAACGCATGCCGTAGCCGCCTCCCCCCCGCCGTCACCACCCGCAACAGAATCGGATTAAACGGTCCAAGCTTCAGAACGTTATACGCCGCCGCCATCTATTCCCTACCCAATTCTGCAACGACCGTGAATGGACACGAAAAACACAAAGACACGAAACGACGTAACCTATCCACAAATGATCACAAATCGACACAAATGAATGCTCCCATGCGCAATTTTTCCAAACAACATGTTCACAACAGTCGGCGCACACCAACTGGCGCCCTCATTCCAGTGACACTCCGATTTGTGAACATTTGTGTGCATTCGTGGACAATTCCCGTTTTCGTGCTTTTCGTGGTTTTCGTGGCCATTTACGTCGTTCACTGCACCACTCCCTTCGTCAGCCTCATGAACGCCGTCTCCAGGTTGACCTCTTCCTCCCGCAGCAGCGTCAATTTGAAGTTCTCCCCCACCAGCCGCTGCGCAATAAACGAATAGTCCGTCACCTCCTGCCCCAGCGTCACGTGCATCACCCCATCATCCACCGCCACCCCCGCGATTCCCTGCGTGCTCCGCAGCACGTTCGCCGCGTCCGCCGTCCGATCCGCCACCGCCACGTGCAGCACCTGCCCCATCGACGCCTTCCGCACCGCCGCCTCCACCGTCCCCGCGAAAATCAGCTCCCCCCGCTCGATAATGCCTACTTTATTGCATAGATCCGCCAGCTCCGGCAAAATATGCGAACTGATCAAGATCGTCTTGCCCATCTTCTTCAATTCCTTCAGCAGCTCCCGGATCTCGATCCGCGCCCGCGGATCCAGGCCGCTCGCCGGCTCATCCAGCAACAGCACCTTCGGATCATGCAAAAGCACCCGCGCCAGACTCAACCGCTGCTGCATACCCTTCGAGAGCGAATCCACCATCGCATCCCGCTTGTACGCCAGATCCGTCAGGTTCAGCGTGTCATCCACCATCTGCTTGCGCTTCGCCCCGTTGATGTCATACGCCGCCGCGAAAAATTCCAGGTACTCCTGCACCACCATGTCTTCATACGCGCCGAACGAATCCGGCACATAGCCGATCAGCGGCCGAATCTTGCGGCTCTCATAGCCCACCACGTAATTGCAAATCCGCGCCTCCCCCCACGTCGGCTGCAAAAGCGTCGCCAATATCTTGATCGTCGTGCTCTTCCCCGCACCGTTGGGCCCGATGAACCCGAAGCAATCCCCCTCCTCGATCGTCAAATTCAAATTGTTCAGCGCCAACAGCACCTTCCCCCCCACGTTGTACCGCTTGGTCAAACTGATCGTCTGTATCGTTACGCTCACATCGCCTCCGTTTACTTCGCATCACCGCCGCCGCCGCCCATGCCCGCTCCCCCGCCCGCCGCTCCCAATCCCTCCGCCCCGGACGCCTTCAACGGCAACGCCCACACAAACAGCACGTCGCCCCGCCCCGCCACATCCCGCCCGTTCACTTTCAAAGGCACCGGCGAACCCACAAACTCCTTCTTCGTCACGCTCCCCGCCCGCGCTATCACCAGCCCCCCCGCCGCATCCAGCAGCTTCGTCGCATCCATCCCGCGCGCCAGCCCGCGCACCGCGTTCCGCCGATCCGCGTCCGTCAAACTCCGCGGCATCATGGCGTCCAGCAACACATACAGCAGGTCATTCCCCTCATCCACCGTCGCCGGCGCCGCCGCGGGCGTCATGAACCGCGAACCATACCCCAGCATCGACGGCGCTTCCGAATACTTATCCGCCAGGCCCCGCAGCTCGTCATCCAGCGAAATCGCCCCCATTCCCGCCGCCTGCCCTCCAAGCTCCGGCTTCACCGCCGTCGCCAGATCAATCCGCTGCCCATTCCCCCATTTCACCCCTCTCCCAAGATTCACGTCGTACACAAAACTCCGCGTCCGCTCGCTCGTCGCGCTCCACCCGCCCACGATCACCTGCACCCGCTCCAGGTCATATCCCGTATGATTCGTCAACTCCCCCGTGAACGCGGCAAACCGCGGATCGCCGCTCATCTCCGCGTGCCCCTCCAGCCCCTCCCGCTCCCCCGTCCACCGCCCCTCCATCTTCTTGAGCGTGTTCCGAAACACCGGCGCCGGTCCCCACGCCCGATCGTCGTACAGCACGTACGGCTGCGGATCCGCGAACGGCTGCACCGGCTGATCCGTCGGCTCGCACAGCGGCGCCAGATAACTCATGCCCCCGCTGTACGGCTCCTCCACCCGCAGCTGACCGCTCGCCGGCGCGAATACCCCGTAATACCCGATCGCCGTCACCTGCCGGCTGTTCACCGCCCCCAGCACCACCGTCTTGTGCCGCAAGTCGTAACTCGTCAGATGCAGCACCATCACCACCCCCGCCGCCAGTCCCGATGCCGCCACCACCGATCCCCCGAACACCCACCAGCTCCAATGCACCACCTTATACGCCCGCAAAATCAAATACCCGATCGGCCCGGCCAGCAGCCAATACACCGCCAGAAACAGCACCGCCACCAGCAGCCGCACCTGCGTCACTTCCGTCACATCGATCAAACCCGACATCCCCTTGTCCACCTGCAGCTCCACCCCATCCTTCGTCTGCTGCGTATCGGGCAGGTTCCCGTTCTTCTCGTGCTGGTATTCCGCGTCCGTCCGCAGCTCGTTCGCCTGCCACGCCCACCCCGCAATCTGGCTCCAGAATCCCATCGCCATGTCCCCGCGCAGCCCCTCGGCCATCTCCGGCGCCGCCGCATCCACCGTCAGCAGCGTCACCGCGCCCCGCCCATACACCCCCGTCACCGCCAGCGGATGATCCGCAAACACACCCCCCGCCGTCCCCTGCACCGCACGCGCCATCGTCCCCCGAACCGTCCCCACCAGCTGCGAAATCTTCCCCCCCTTTGTCGCAAAATTCCTACCCGTCCACGTCAGCCCCGCCACATCCTTCGCATCCACTTCCCGCGTCCCCGTGATCTCCATCGGCAACGCATCCTTCAGCCCCGCCGCGCGCTTCAATTCCTCCGCCTGCTGCCCCGCCGTGATAATCAAATGCCCCCCCGCCTGAACCCACTCCAGCACCGCCTTCATCTGAAATTCCGGCGCCAGGTCCGATGGCTTGATCTCGTCCGCCTCCCACACGATCACATCCACACCCTCCAGCCCCAGCACGTTGTCCGGCAAATCGTTCGCCGACGGCAGCAGCGACATCCGCACCGCCTCCGTCCCGCCCCACGCCTTCCAGAAATTCTCAAAACCCACCGCCTTCGATCCCAGCACCACCACCCACCGCGACGACCGCCTTGTCTCAAAATCCTTCGTCTCGATCCGATCCGCCGCCGCCGACCCATGCGGCGCGCTGATCGTCGCCACCGGCTGGCCCGTCCCCGTCTCGTCCAGCACCAGGATCGATTTCACGCTCGCCTCGTCATCATCCGGACGCGGCCAGTAGTACAGCCAGAAATCCCGCGGTTCCGCCGATGGCTCCAGCACGAACTTGCCCCCCACCGACATCGCCTTGTCGCCATCCAGATCCGGCTGCTCCACCCCCAGCCGGCCCGATACCACCTTCCCCGAGCGATTCTCCAGCCGCACCCGCACCGGCACCCACGCCCCGGGCCGATACAAGCCCCCCTTTCCCTCCACACCGCCAATCCCGATCGACACCACCTCTCCCCGCACCGGGCCATTCCCCCCAGCCCCCGCCCCTCCGGCCTCCTCGTTCTGCGCAAAAACCTTCCCGCTTACCAGCAGCAACGCCGCCACCATCCACGCACACACCCCCGCCATCCACGCCTGCCGCTTCATGCCTTCCCGCCTCTTCTCATGCCGCTCCACAACCACCACGCGCTCCACCCGCCTCATGGCAACGCCGCCGTCGTCGTCGGACCCGCCGTCCCCGCCGCCTTCCACTCATTGTCCGAGCCCGGCCGGTGCAACACCCAGAAATCCTCGTCCACCACGATCCGCACCGGCGCAAACCGCGTCTCCGCATCCACCTCCTGCTCCCGCTGGTCCAGCATCACGTTCGCCATCACATCCTTCTCCCCCTTCTCCCCATACAGCGTGATATCCGCCGGCATCTTCACCAGGTCGTCCGGCTGCGTGATCTTGATCTTCGTCTTCACCGTGCCCCCCGCCCCCCCCCCGGCCGCCGCCCCCACCTGCGCATCCACCTTCCAGTGCGCGAACACCGCCTGGTCCAGCCACTGTGAGAAAAACCAGTCCAGCGACTCCCCGTTCTCCGCGTTCGCCAGCTTCCTAAAATCATCCACCGTCGACGGCTTGTCTCGATACGTCTCTACATACTTCCGCATCAACGCGAAAAACTTCTCATCCCCCATCACCTTCCGCAACATATGCAGGACGATCGCCCCCTTCTCGTAAATCACCGGCCGATACAGCGGCGAATCCGGAAACGTGTCCCGGATCGCTCCCTTCCCCTTCGGCGCCAGCATCGCAAACTGGAAGTACAACTGCCCATACCGCTGCATGTGCATCGCCAGCGCCTTGGCCCCCAGCGTGTGCTCCGTGTACAGCGCGTCGCAATAGGTCGCAAACCCCTCGCTCAGCCACTGGTTGTAATTCGGATCCGTGATGTTGATCGGTATCAGATTCCCGAACCACTGGTGCGCCAGCTCGTGCGCCAGCAGAAACTCCGGCATCTCCTTCCGCTCCACAAACCCGTCCTGCAGCATCATCATGCTCGCAGGGCCCACGCCCCCCAGCATCGGCGGCAGCGGCACTTCCACCATCGCCATCTTTTCGTACGGGAACGGCACGAACTTGCTCCCGTAAAACGTCAGAATCCTGTCCGTCAAATCAATGTACGCATCCGCCTTCCCCGCGTCTTCCGGTCGAAAATAACTGTAAAAATGAATGTCCCCCACCTGCTTCTCGCTCATCACATACGGCCCGTACGCAAAATACAGCCCGAATACCGGATTCTTCGTCTCAAACTCAAACCTTCCCGTCCCCTTCGCATCTTTCGCAGGCTCCCGCTTCACCAGCGCTCCCTCACCCACCACTTCATCTTCTCCCGTGATCTTGTACACCACGTGCGCCTGAAACACATCCCCCAGCACCGTGATCGGATACCAGCTCGCACCCGACAACGCATACCCATACTCCCCCAAACCGATCTGCGGATTGTACGGATACTCCGGCCCTTTACGCTTCACCACCGCCGGCGCCGACGCCGGCGCACTCGCCGGCTTCGTCGCAGAACCGCTCTCCCCCTCCCCCTTGTCCAGCCGCCGCCCGGCGCTCTCCGCACCCATCGCCGCCATCAGCTCCGGCGGGTTCGGCTCCGAATACTGCCCCGTGTACGTGAACCCCACCACCCCCTCCGCGTCCTTCTTCATCGTCACCGGAAGCGTGATCTTCAGCGTCTCCCCCGAATGCTCAAACTTCGCTTCCTTCCCATCCACCGTCAGCTTCTTCACCGTCAGTTCCCCGCCCAGCATCAACAGCAACTCCGTCTTGTCATCCCCCCGGTTCGCCACCTTCAACGTCCCGTCCACGGTGATCCGATGATCCGCCGGCGCAAACGCCACCGTCAAATCATACTTCTCCGCGTCCAGCTTCTGCCCCACGAAATCCTTGAACATCGCCGCCGGCGGGATCGGCTTGTCGCTCGTCGTGTCATACGGAATTACTCCCCCATACCGCCCCTTCCCGTAACTCTCTCCCTCCTCCTTCGCCTGCTCTCCGCGCGCCTGCTTCGCCAATCCCTGCGCCTCACCCGCATACTGGCTGTCCGGATGCTCCTTGGCAAACTTCTCCAGATCCTTCGCCGCCGCGTCGTGCTCCTTCATCTCCTGGTCAAGAATCTTGTCCCGTTCCACCGTCGCCTCGTCCGCCCACTTGCTCGTCGGAAAACGCTCCAGCAATTCCTGGTACTTCGCCGTCGCCGTCTGATAGTCGTGCGCCTCCGAATACAATTTCCCCAGCCGCGCCAACGCCTCATCCTCGTGCTCGTACCCCGGATAATCCTTCAGCACCTTCTCAAATGTCTCGATCGGCTTGATCAGCGGCTCCCCCAATCCATCCATCCACACCCGCCCGATCTCCATCAACGCCTCCGCCCCATCCTTCCCCTTCTCAAACCGCTTCCGGTAATCCTCGAGCTTCGCGATCGCCTCCTTGAACTTCGCCGCCGCCTCCTCCGTCTTGCCCACCTTCAGATCCATCCCCTCCGCCTTCAGTATCCGCGCCTCGCCCATCAGCGCGAATCCCGCATGCTCCTCATCCGGATACTCCTTATCCAATTCCTCCAGCGTGCTCATCGCCTTGCCATCATCCTTGGCGATCTTCTCCTGCAAATCCTCGATCCGCTCCAGCGCCTCCGCCCCCTTCTCGCTCTTCCCATACGTCCCCACCTTCTCATACGCCTTCACTACCTTGTCCAATTCCGGCGCTACATCCGCCGCGCTCTTCGAGAGCGCATCCAGCCGCAACTGCTTTTCCAGTTTGTCCGCATACGCAAACTGCTGCTCCGCCGTGTGCGGAACGCTCGCGTACCACACCCCCACGCCGGCCGCCGCCAGCACCGCCACCACCAGCCCCGCCGCTACGACACCCTTGCTCCCGCGCATACATCATCCTCTCATGCCTTAACCCCGCCCATCATAACCGCCACGCCCCCCTCCCTCCATTACGCCGCCGCCCGCAAAAAGATCATCCGCATTTATCAACGCTTCCGATTGGACCCCCGATCCCAACGATACAAACGAATGGGCAAACACGCCGCATACCGCTCGAAATCCACGTCCGCGCTGAAAATCTCCGCCTCATAACTCCACGCCGCCGCGCAAATCATCATGTCAATGTCCCCCGCCGTCACGCCCCGCGCGCAACACCGGTTGTAGAACGATGCCGCCAACACGTGCATCTCCGAATCCAAAGGCAAGTCCGGCAGCACGCTCAACCGTGCCCGCAGCCGCTCAAATACCTCCTCCCGATCCACCCCCGACAGCAATTCCTGTCGGATCGGCCCTAGCAACGCCGCCGCGCCCGTCTTCAATAGCCCTTCCAGCGCGTACACCTTCCGCTGTTCTTCCGCACTCAAATCCCGCCGCTTCCGCCGAAACGACAGCGACAGAATCCCCGTATCCACAATAATCATGGTGCGCTCCGCCGACGCTTCCGCATCTGCTTGTAATCCCACCCCTCCCGAAAATCGATCGTCCCAAACAACTCGATCAAGCTCGCCTGCTGCCGCTTCTTCACAAATTCATTCAGCGCCGCTGTCACCGCCTCTTTCTTCGTCTTGAACTTCCCCAGCTTCACCGCCTCCCGGATCAACTTGTCATCCAAATCCAAATTCGTCGCCACAACCCACACTCCTTTCACGCACGCTCAAACACACCCCCCATTGTGTGACACTCTACACATTCCCCCACCCTCTTTCACCAGAATTCTCCAGACCGCCTCAGCCGCTCCCGCCGACTTGACGGTTTAACGACTTGACGACCTGACGACCCACCCCCCACACTCCCCCCATGCCCTCCACCTCCTACACCCCCGACGACTCCCGCCTCACCCCCGCATCCCTCGAATTCCTCGCCACCCCCGAAGGCATCACCCTCCGCACCCGTATCCTTTCCCTCCTCGCCGACCGCCCCCGGCGCCAGCTCTCCGTCGCCGACATCGCCGCCCTCCGCAAGTCCACCACTCCCGATCACCTCCATGCCGCCCTCACCCTCTGCCAGCTTCAACCCAAAGCCGCGCAAAAATTCCCCTCCCTCCACGCCGCCGCCGGTTTCATCTTCGCCACCCCCGAAGCCCTCGAACAAGCCACCGACGAACTCCTCGCCACCCACAAAGCCGCCCGCTTCGCCCCCGCCCTCTCGCCCAACACGCCCATCATCGACCTCTGCTCCGGCATCGGCGGCGACTCCCTCCCCCTCGCCAACATCGCCCCAACAACGGCGATCGATCTCTCCGAACCCCGCACCACCTGCCTCCGCCTCAACGCCCAATCACTCCCCCCAACACACCCCCTCACCATCCAAACCAACGACATCACCACCCATTCACCATTCACTATTCACCATTCACTATTCCACATCGACCCCGCCCGCCGCCACGCCGGCCGCCGCTCCCACCAATACGCCGACCTCCTCCCCGGCCCCGCCTTCCTCGCCACCCTCATCTCGCATCACCCAGGCGGCGCAATAAAACTCTCCCCCGCCGTCGACTTCGAAAGCCTCCCCCCCGGCCACATCGAACTCCTCTCCCACAGCGGCGCCGTCCTTCAGGCCGTCCTCTACACCGGCGCCCTCGCCCAACAATTCCCCCCCGACACCCGCACCGCAACAATCCTCTCCCCCACCGCCAGACCCTTCTCCTTCA
>DASZTO010000058.1:0-33117 GCA_035548175.1 Phycisphaerae bacterium
GTTGCGCGGTGGGGGGCCAGAAGGGTGCGGTGGGGGGAGCGAATTCGGAACAGCGGGTGCAGCAGCAGGTGCAGCAGTTTACGGAGGGGCTGTCTGGGGAGGGGAAGGGTCCGAAGATCATCAAGGCGGGGTCGGCGGAGGATCCGAATGTGCGTGCGGCGGATCCTGTGGCGGTGGCGGTGGAGAGGCGACGGGGGACGCCGGCGGAGCTGGTGCCGGAGGGGGTGGTGATGCGATGGCCCGCGGTGGGCGTGGAGGGGGCGGGGGAGGCGTCGGCGGAACTGTCTCGATTGGCGGCGCTGGCGGGCGGGGGCAGCGGCGTTTCGGGTGCGGAGGAAGCGGTGGGGGGGGTTGTGGGATTGAAGGCGGGGCGTGCGGGGGCGGCTGGGAGCGCGGATGTGGGGGGCGTGGAGTGGTCGCGGGCGGCGGGGGAGCCGAAAGATGCGGCGGTTGGGGCGCCGGCAGTGGCGGCGGAGCCGACGTTGGCGGAGGCGTTGGCGGTGGTGCGGAAGCATGCGGCGGGACGTGGGATAGAGGGGGCGTTGGCGATGGCGTTACTGGATGGGCCACAGGGGGCGGCGGACATATCGGGTCTGGAGTCGACGGATCAGGAGCTGGTGGGGGATTTGCTGGGGGCGTTCGACAAGATGGCGGACATAGCGCCTGGGGCGACGCTGGCGGATCGAGCGGGGCCGTTGATTGAAGCGGCGAAGAAGTGGTCGAGCACAGCGGACCTGGCGTTGCCGAAGCTGGTGTTGGCGAGCCGGGTCGACTCGTTTGGGGTATATACGGCGGTGGAGCCGAAGTTTGAGGCGGGACAGAGGCATTCGGTGATTATATATTGCGAAGTAGCGAATTTTGCGTCGGAGAAGGACAAGGAAGGGTGGTATGAGACGCGGCTGGCGCAGCAGGAATCGCTGATCACCGAAGACGGGCTGTTGGTATGGCGGCCGAGTGCCGAAGAAGTAGAGGATCGCTCGCTGAACCAGCGGAAGGATTTTTACATGGTGAAGAAGCTGACGATACCGGAGACGCTGGCGGCGGGGCATTACATCTTGCGGATGAGCGTGACGGATCGGACGAGCGACAAGCGGGCGATGGTGAAGCTGCCGGTGGAGATTACGGAGAATTGAGGGCCGTTTCGGTGAGACGGTAAATGACCACGAAAGGTTGGCGCGGTAAAGCCGCAACTAAATCAACCACAGAGCACACGGAGGGCACGGAGGAACGACGACGGCGGTCCCCCCCGACGACGACGTAAATGGCCACGAAAGGCACGAAGGACACGAAAGTTGCGATCTGAAATGTTTTTACGGCGCGAAGAATTGGCGCGATAGTCATACGAAGAATGCGAAAGCGTTTTGGGTTTTAGATGGGGTGTCCGGGGCGGGTGGGGGCGAGCAATGGAAGAAGGTGGAAACAAGGGAGGCGCCTGGTACGTGTCAACGGGCGCCTTCCGGTATTTTTGCGAGGGCGGGGAAATCATCCACGAATGTTCACGAATGAACGCGAACGCTTGGGAGATGGTAATTGGTAAATGGTAATTGGTAATTTGCTGGCGCGTTGGCGGGGGGTGCCGGTGGCAGTTACCAGTTACTAATTACCAATTACTCGGCCGTTATCGCGTGGTGGTTACGCACCGGGGTCACGTCGCCTACACTGGTGGGTCGGCGGGGGGCGGCGGGGCTTCCAAAGGAGCGTGTCATGGCGAAATCGGTGCGGGAGTTGACGGAGCGGGAGGTGTTGGCGCTGGCGATCGACCTGGAGGAGACGGATGCGCGGACGTATGGAGATATCGCGGATGCATTGCGCGAGGAGTATCCGGCGACGGCGGAGACATTTGTGCGGATGGCGGAGGAGGAGGCGGGGCATCGGCGGAAGCTGACGGCGATGTATCGGGAGAAGTTCGGGGATCAGTTGCCGGGGCTGAAGCGGGGGGATGTGGAGGGGTTTGCGGCGCCTTCGCCGGTGTGGCTGGAGAAGGGGATGTCGGTGGAGAGCGTGCGGGAGCGTGCGGCGGAGATGGAGCGGCAGACGCGGGCGTTCTACGAGGATGCGGCGGGAAAGACGGGGGATTTGCGGTTGCGGGAGTTGCTGCACGAGCTGGCGGAGGCGGAGACGGGGCACATTGAGACGGCGGGGCGGCTGGCGGAGGAGTATGGGCCGGCGTATGCGCGGGAGGAGGAGGCGAGCGACGAGCGGCAGCGGAAGCGTTTTGTGCTGGAGATCATTCAGCCGGGGCTGGCGGGGCTGATGGATGGCTCGGTGTCGACGCTGGCGCCGATTTTCGCGGCGGCGTTTGCGACGCACAACAACTGGGATGCGTTTCGGGTGGGGCTGGCGGCGTCGATCGGGGCGGGGATATCGATGGGATTTGCGGAGGCGTTGTCGGATGATGGGAGGCTATCGGGGCGTGGGAAGCCGCTGATTCGGGGGGCGGCGTGCGGGCTGATGACGACGGCGGGGGGGATCGGGCACACGCTGCCGTACCTTGTGCCGCAGGCGTCGCTGGGGGACCGGCGTGCGTTTGAGATTGCGACGTTTCTGGCGTTGGGGGTGGTGGCGGTGGAGCTTGGGATGATTTCGTGGATAAGACATAGGTATATGCGATCACCGTGGGTGGCGGCGGCGATACAGGTGGTGATCGGGGGGATTATCGTGCTGGTGGCGGGGATATTGATAGGGAGCTGAGGGGAATGGTGAAGGGGGAATAGTGAATGGGGGGGAGACGGGCGGGCGAGTGGGTTCATGGGTTCATTGGCGCGAGGGGGGGGCGATGCTTGACCGGGGTTGGGGGATTTCATAGAGTAGCGGGACTGGGGGCAGATAGCTCAGCTGGTAGAGCAAAGGACTGAAAATCCTTGTGTCGCCGGTTCGATTCCGGCTCTGCCCAATTGGTTTTGGTTGGGTATCGCAATACCTCGGTTTTCCTCATAAATTGCGGATTTTTTGGCGGATCGCGAGATCGTGCAAGCGTTCGCGGCGGTTTGCTGCGTGTTGCCCGCCTACAATCCGGCTTGAATGTATCCACCACGCCATGGGGCGGTCCCTCCTGCCATCGAGGTCCGCCCCTTGTTTGTGCGCGTGCAAATGGTGATGTCAGATTCGATGCCCGAGGCCATGGGAGGTTGGGGCGCCAAAGCCGGTCGAGGCGCAAGATATTTGGACGGCGTTTTTCATCTGCCGATGAAGAGCACATCGAGGAGTTGCGGGCCTCCGCCGCCGCGGTTGCCGCGTCCGCGTCCAGCCCGGGGGCCGGCGGGCTGCTCGGGCGCGGGGGCGGGAGCTGTAGCCGGCGCGGCGTCGGGAGCGGCTGGGGCGGCTTCGCGGGTGATGACGATGACGTGGTTGTCCTGGGTGTCGATGGCGCAGGTCTTGGCGCCGGACTTGGTTTGCAGGGTTTGTTCGATGGAGAAGTCGGTGGGGCTGTTTTCCTTGATGATGCTGAGCGTGCCGTTGCCGTGGGAAGAGAAAGCTTCCATGGTGTGGGGGTTGAAGGCGGCCCCGTCGGAAGAGCCGGCGAGGGGGAGGGTGGTGAGGACTTTGCCTTCGGTGTTGATGATGACGCAGGTGGGCGAGCCGCCGCGGCCGCCGCGACACATGGCGAAGAGGATGTGGTTATTGGCGTCGATGGCCAGGCCGGAGGGACCGTTGCCTTTATCGCCGAGATCGAGTTCGCCGGTGACCTTGAGGGTCCTGGCGTCGACGACTGCGATGAAGTGGGAGTTGGAGACATCGAAGTAGAGGTGGCCTTCGCCGTCGGAGGCGCCTTGTTCCACGGCGGCGTTGGCGCCATCGGGACCTATGGCGTCAACCGTCCCGACGACGGAGCCGTCCTTGGAATCAATGACCTGGAGGTTGGGGGCACGGTGACTCTGGATGATGAAGTGGTGGGTGGCGGGGTCGAAGGTGTAACCGTCGGCGCCGGGGGCCTGGATGGTCTTGATGGGCTGGAGGGTTTTGGTGTCGAAGAAGACGGCGTTGTTGCCGGAGACGAGGCCGGTGTGATTTTCGGGGTCAAGGGCGACGCCGTGACCGGAGGCATTGGGGAGGGTGCCGACGAGTTTGAAGGTGTCGAGGTCGAAGACGCTGACGGCGTTACCGCAGGCGACGTAGACGCGGCGGCTGGGGCTGTCGGCGCTGACATAATCAATGCCGCCGAGGGCGGGAATCTGGGTGGTGGCGATGATTTTGTAGGGAGTAGCGGCGTTGTCGGCGGCTGATGCAACAGGGGGCGCCCCGAACGATGCGCAGATCCCAAGGGCGGCTGCGACCAACGGCGTTGCCCGGGAAGGAAGTGGATTCATGGGCTGCCTCCAGTTTGCGTAGTGGTTTCAAACGGAGAATTGTATGGAGCCGGCATTAAGAGTACATGAAAAGCTGTCGCTTCCTCAGGGAGAGATGCGATGGTCCCGGGGATTATTGGGGGGTATTCCTGCGAAGGTATTTATTTGATGGCGGCGATGCCCATGGTGCTGCCGCTGGAGTCGAGGCGTGGGTCTTTGCCGACGGGGAGGAGGATTTGGAATTGGGTGCCGGCGGTTTGGCCGTTGCGGAGGATGGGGTGGGCGCGGACGATTCCGCCGTGGAGTTCGACGAAGCGGCGGACGATGGCGAGGCCAAGGCCGATGCCTTTGCTGCCGAATTCGAAGGTTCCGGAGTGGTGGTGGAGGATGTCGGAACCGGTGTAGAAGGGTTCGAAGAGGTTGGCGAGGTCGGCGGCGGGGATACCGGGGCCGGAGTCTTCGACGAGGATTTCGATCATGGGTCCGGCGCCCGCGGCGCCGCCGCCGGTTTCGGGCGCGGGGGCGACTTCATGGGCGGCGACGCGGACGGTGCCGCCGTCGGGGGAGAAGCGGATGGCGTTGGAGATGAGGTTGGTGAGGGCGTCTTCGAGCTTGTCGCGGTCGGCTTCGATGGAGGGGAGATTCTCGGCGACTTCGACGACGAGCTGCTGCTTGCGTTCGGCGATGAAGGGGCGGTGGTCGCTGGTGACTTGCAGGAGCAGGGCGCGGATGTCGACGGGGGCCTTGTTCATGCGGGTGGTGAACTGGTCGTTGTTCACGAGCTTGAGGAGGTTGTCGATGATGCGGCTGAGGCGCTGGGTTTTGGCGGAGATTTTGGCGAGGGCGCCCTGGACGGCGGCGGCGTTTTTGGCGGCGAGGGCGACGGAGCGTTCATCCTCGGGCTGGCCGTCGGTGGCGGCTTCGGAGAGCTGCTGGAGCTGACGCTGTGCGAGCTGGCAGACGCCCAGGAGGTAGGTGACGGGGGTGCGGAGCTCGTGGCCGGCGAGTTCCATGAAGCGGCGTTTGGCTTCGTTGCTGCGGGCGAGTGTGTTGAGGTTTTTCTGGAGCTGGCGGGTCATTTCGTCGAAATCGCGGGCGAGGTCGCCGAGTTCATCCTTGCGGAAGGTGGGGTCTTCCTCGACGGAGCCTGAGAGGAGGCGGACGTTGAGTTCGCCGCGGCCGACGGCGGCGGTGGCTTCGCGGAGGCGGAGGATGGGCTGTATGACTTCGCGGTTGGAGATGGCGACGCCGAGGATGAACAGGACGAGCACGAGGGCGATGCCGACGCCGGCGACAGTGATGGCGGTGTGATAGACGGGGGTCATGGCTTCTTCGGAAGGCTTGGAGACGACGACGGCCCAATTGGGGAGCGCCATGCGCATGGTGGAGGGGAGCTGGAGTCGTTTGGCGAGGGGCACTTGGGCGCTGCCGACGATGATGTTGTTGAAGAGGAGTGTGGAGATGGGGACGACGCCATTGGAGCGGTGGGTGAAGAAGAACTGTCGGGCGCGTTCGTTGGTGGGCGCGGCTTCGGTCTGGTAGACGGTGCGTTGGGTGTCGAGATCGACGAGTTGAGCGGCGGCGCGGAGATCGGCGGCGCGGTCGCGCATGGGGCGGAGGAGCCAGGAGACGGGGATTTTGTCTTTGATGATGCCGATGACTTTGTGAGGCGCGGCGGGGCGGTCGTACATGGGCAGTGCGATGGAGACGACTTTCCGGTCTGGGTGGGCGGGGTCGGCGACGACGGTGCTGAGGTAGAGTTGCCCACGGCCGTCGTCATAGCATTGCTGCCACCAGTCTTCGTCGGCCTGGAAGAAGTCGTCGGATTTGGAGTTGGCGGCGATGAGTTCGCCGTAGAGGTTGGTGACGAGGATTTCGCGGGGGTTTCCGCTGATGTCGGCGAGGAGGTGGAGGCGGTCGGCGAGTTCATTGTGGAGGCGTTGTGCGACGCGGTCATCGGAGGCTGGGAGGCTGGGCCAGAGTTGATCGAGGCGGAGGTCGGCGTCGGTGGGGGCGGGCGTGAGGGAGGGCTGGGAGGCGGCGGGTTGAGAGGCGGCGGGCGCGGTTTGTGGGGTGAGATCGCCGGTTTGGGTGACGTGATCCTTGTTGGCTTGCTGGACGTAGGCGACGACGCGGGGGAAACGGGAGAGGAGGGTGAGCTTTTCGACTTCATCGCGGAGGATTCCGGAGAGGCGGTCGCTGCAATCAGCGGCGGCATCGGCGTGGGCGCCGCGGATGCGGTCAAGCTGGATCCAGGCGCCGCCGCCGAGCACAACGATGAGACTCATCGCCAGGGGGAAGAGCCCGACGAGGATGAGCGTACCGATCAGTTTGCGCCGAATTCCCAGGCGCATGGAGTTCCTCCGCGGACCGCCGGCCGGGTCTGGTGAGACGAGCCGATTCGCACAATGATAAGCATCGCCCGGGCAATTAACGAGTCCCTTGTGGGGCTGGGGCGGGTGCGGGAGGCGGGGCCTGGTGGATGTCGGAGAGGGATCGCGGCGCGAAGGCGGCGCGGAGAGCGTTGAGGACGGCGGCGAGGTCGATGGCTTCCTGGACCATGGCGCCGGCGACGGGGGGCAGGAGGCCGGCGGCGGCGAAAGCGACGGCGGCGAGGCTCAGGCCGATGCCGCCGGCGGCGCTGAGGAGCGCGACGCGGCGCATGCGTCGCGCGAGGTGAAGCAGCTCGTCGAGCTTGCGGAGGGTGGGTTCGAGGATGACGGCTCCGGCGGCTTCGGAGGTGACCTCGTAGGCGGTGCCGAAGGCGATGGCGGCGGTGGCGGCGAGCATGGCGGGAGCGTCGTTGACGCCATCGCCCATGTAGAGGGTGTGAGAGGAAGCGGAGGCGTCGCGGACGATGGCGAGCTTTTCCTCCGGGGACTTGGCGGCGTGGACTTCGCGGATGCCGGCGACCGCGGCGAGGCGCTGGGCCTCGCCGGGCCGGTCGCCGGTGAGCAGGACGGTTCTGCGGACGCCGTGACGAGCGGCGAGGTGGTGGATGAAGGCGGCGACGTCGGCGCGCGGGGCGTCGATGAAATGGGCCCATCCGGCGTAAGCGCCGTCGATGAGGATGACGCATTCGAGGCCGCCGGTCGCGGGGGGGAGGGCGTCGGCGTCAGGCGCGGGGAGATTGCGGCGGCCGGTGATGGTGATGTGATGTCCGGCGACGCGGGCGGTGAGACCGGCGCCGGGGGGCTCGCTGACGGCGGTGGCGTGATGGAGGGCGAGATGGCGCGCCGCCGCGGCATCGAGCAGGGCGCGGGCGAGGGGGTGGCGGGAATATTGCTCGACGGAGGCGACGAGGGCGAGGAGGTCTTCAGCGCGCCAGGCGCCGGCGGGGAGGAGCTTTTCGAGGGAGGGTCGGCCGTAGGTGAGGGTGCCGGTTTTATCGAAGAAGAGGGTGTCGCAGCGGTCGATGCGTTCGAGGATGGCGGGGTCGCGGATGACGATGCCGCGGCGCGCGGCGAGGGAGACGGTGCCGATGATGGCGACGGGGATGGCGATGAGCAGGGGGCAGGGGGTGGCGACGACGAGGACGGCGAGGAAGCGGACGGGGTCGCCGCTGAGGGCCCAGGCGAGGAGAGCGGCGGCGACGGCGAGGGGTGTGTACCAGGCGCCGAGGCGATCGGCCATGCGGCGCATGGTGGGGCGGCGCTGCTCGGCGTCGCGCATGACGCGCATGATGGAGGCGTAACGGGAATCCTCGGGCGAGCGGGAGACGCGGAGTTCGAGAGCGGCGGCGCCGTTGATGGCGCCGGAGAAGACGGTGCTGCCGGGGGCCTTGTTCATTTCGTAGGGTTCGCCGGTGAGGAAGGATTCGTCCATGCGTCCCTGGCCTTCGGCGACGATGCCGTCGGCGGGGCAGGTTTCGTGAGGGAGGATGACGATGCGGTCACCGGGGGCGACGTCTGCGACGGGGACATCGAGGACCTTTGGGCCGCGGCGGACGTGAGCGACGAGGGGCATGCGGCGGGCGAGGGCGCGGAGGGCGGAGGAGGCGCGGCCGAGGGCGAAGCCTTCGAGGGCCGATCCGCCGGAGAGCATGAGGACGACGAAGGCGCCGGCGAGGTACTGGCCCATGATGAGCGCGGTGATGATGGAGATGGCGGCGAGGAAATCGGCGCCGAAGCGTCCGCGGACCATGCCGATGGCGATGTCGGCGATGAGCACGGCGCCGCCGACGATGAGCACGGCGAGCAGGGGCAGGGCGGTGCGCCCATCGGCGGGGCCCAGGGTGAGGCGGAGGATCAGCCAGAGGGCGAGCGCGAGGAGAGCGGCGAGGGCGACGAGCAGGTTGCGGTGGACGCCGAGCGCGGCGACGGGGGAGGCGGGCGCGGCGGCCTTGGGGGCGGGGCCAACGGGCGCGCTGGCGATACCGGGCGGAGGAAGCGTGGCGATGTCATGCATGGGGGCGGTGTCCTTCGCGGGGGGCGGGCGGTTTGTCGTCAGCGGCGAGCAGGACGGGGAAAGAGCCGTCGTGCACGAGCGCTTCGGAGGTGCTGCCGAGGAAGAACTGGGCGATGGGCCCGCGGCGATGGGTTCCCAGGACGATGAGGTCGGCGTGGAATTTCCGCGCGGCGGCGAGGATTTCATCGGCGGGGCAGCCTTCGCGGGAGAAGAACTCGACAGGGACGCCGGGCGGAAGGCGGGGGCGGAGGTGTTCCATGAGCTGTTCGCCGGCGTCGCGCAGCAGCTTCAGGCTGACTTCGCGGGTGGAGTAGGGGGCGTCCCAGGCGGCGAGGGGGGTGATGTCGACGACGTGGACGATGCCCAGGGTGGCCCCGAGGGCGGCGGCGAGAGTGCCGGCGGTGCGCAGGGCGGGATGATCTTCGCGATCGACGGCGGCGAGGATTCGGCGGTAGGGAAGCTCGGGTGCGGGGGCGGCGGCGGGAGGGGAGTTGGGGCGGGGCGCCGGGTCGGCGATGGTGGAAGCGGCCATGGATTCTCCTTTGCGGAAGGGTCGCCGTGGTGAGCGCCATGTTAAGAGGTGCGGGGCGGGATGTGCGTAGGGGAAACACCGAAAGGGATGTGGGAAAACCCCTCTTTTTGCGCGGGCGGCGCTACACTGATGGGGTTTCCTTTACGCTCCCGGCGCAAGCCGCTATAACCTTCCGAGTTTAGCCTTAGCCGCCCGGAAGCCATCCGTAGACAGGTGTAAAACCGCGATGCCCAAACGCACCGACATCCACTCGATCCTCATCATCGGCGCCGGCCCGATCGTCATCGGGCAGGGCTGCGAGTTCGATTACTCCGGCACGCAGGCGTGCAAAGCGCTCAAGGAGGAGGGGTACAAGGTCATCCTCGTGAATTCCAATCCTGCGACGATCATGACGGATCCGGAGATGGCGGATCGGACGTATATCGAGCCGATCACGGTGGAGGCGGTGACGAAGATCATCGAGAAGGAGCGGCCGGACGCCCTGCTGCCGACGCTGGGCGGGCAGACGGGGTTGAACACGGCGATGGCGCTGTTCGATGCGGGGGTGCTGACGAAGTACAACGTGAAGATGATCGGGGCGAACCGGGAGGCGATTCGGCGCGGGGAGGACCGCTCGGTGTTCAAGGAATTGATGGGGAAGATCGGGCTGGAGTGTCCCAAGAGCGGGCTGGCGCATTCCATGGCCGAGGCGCGGGAGGTGGTGAAGTTCACGGGGTTGCCGTGCATCATCCGGGCGAGTTTCACGCTGGGCGGGACGGGGAGCGGGATCGCGTACAACATGGAGGAGTTCGAGACGCTGGCGCAGCGGGGGCTGGATGCGTCGATGATCACGGAGATTCAGATCGATCAATCGCTGATCGGCTGGAAGGAATATGAGCTGGAGGTGATGCGCGACACGGCGGACAACGTGGTGATCGTGTGCTCGATCGAGAATTTCGACCCGATGGGGGTGCACACGGGGGATTCGATCACGGTGGCGCCGGCGCAGACGTTGACGGACAAAGAATATCAGCGGATGCGCGACGCCAGCATCGCCATCATCCGCGCGGTCGGCGTCGAAACCGGCGGCTCCAACATCCAGTTCGGCGTCAAACCCACCACCGGCGAAATCGTCGTCATCGAAATGAACCCCCGCGTCTCCCGCTCCTCCGCCCTCGCCTCCAAAGCCACCGGCTTCCCCATCGCCAAGCTCGCCGCCAAACTCGCCGTCGGCTACACCCTCGACGAACTCCCCAATGACATCACGAAGAAGACGGTGGCGTGCTTTGAGCCGTCGATTGATTACGTGGTGGTGAAG
Source organism: Phycisphaerae bacterium (assembly GCA_035548175.1). Classification (GTDB taxonomy): domain Bacteria; phylum Planctomycetota; class Phycisphaerae; order WQYP01; family WQYP01; genus CALCHA01. The sequence continues at coordinate 10,523 of DASZTO010000058.1, forward strand.
ATTCCGCGCTGGACGTTCGAGAAATTTCCGGATGCAGACGAAACGCTGACGACGCAGATGAAGTCGGTCGGCGAGGCGATGTCGATTGGGCGCACGTTTAAGGAGGCGCTGCAGAAAGGCATTCGCTCGATGGAAGTGAAGCGGTTCGGGCTGGGGCTGGACAAGATCGACAAGTGGTGGAAATCCATAGCCCTGCATGGAAATGCAGGGCCGATGGGCGCATCCTCCGCAAACACAACCGAAAAACCTGCAAAGTCGCTCGGCGATCGCGGCAGCGACATGACCCGCGTCAAAGCCTCCGAAGAAGCCGCCGAAACCTGGCCCATCCCCGAAGAAAAACTCAACCGCAAACTCTCCATCCCCTCCCAGGGCCGCATGTACTACATCCGCTACGCCCTCAAATCCGGCTACTCCATCGACCGAATCTATCAACTCACCAAAATCGACAAATGGTTCCTCGAACAAATCAAACAACTCGTCGATTTCGAAAAGACCTTGGCCGACGAACGCGAATACGTGCGCCGTGCGTCGGGGATCGGAAATGCAGCCGATGATCGCAAACCCTCCGATCAACTTGCCGCTGTTCTACGGCAGGCGAAGGAGTGGGGATACAGCGACGTCCAACTCGCCACCGTCTGGGGAGCGACGCCGTTGCAGATCCGTGAACTCCGCAAGCGGTACGGCATCCAACCCGTCTACAAACTCGTCGACACCTGCGCCGCCGAATTCGAAGCCGCCACTCCCTACTACTACTCCACCTACGAATCCCCCATCAAAACCTTGGTACCGCGACCGTCAGGGAGCGCACCTCAACCATCCGATTCCAAGGGTGCGCCCTCCATCACCGAATCTTACGATGATGAGATTCGCGTCACGTCGAAGAAGAAAATCATCATCCTCGGCGGCGGCCCCAACCGCATCGGCCAGGGCATCGAATTCGACTACTGCTGCGTCCAGGCCGCCTTCGCCGCCAAAGAACTCGGCTTCGAATCCGTCATGGTCAACTCCAACCCCGAAACCGTCTCCACCGACTACGACACCTCCGACCTCCTCTTCTTCGAACCACTAACGCAAGAAGACGTCCTCAACATCGTCGAGAGATTGAACGGCAAACCGCTACAGGCACAAAGGCACAAAGGCACTGAGGCACAAAGGGAGGGAACTTCCCCCAACGCGCCAGCGCCCCTTAGTGCCTCAGTGCCTCAGTCCCTTAGTGCCCCCAACAGCCCCCTCACCGCCCTCACCGCCAACCCCGACGGCAACGTCGCCGGCGTCATCGTCCAATTCGGCGGCCAAACCCCGTTGAACCTCGCAAGAGGCCTCAAAGACTACGGCGTCCCAATCATCGGCACCGCCGTCGAATCCATCGAAGCCGCCGAAGACCGCAAACTCTTCAACGAAATGATCAAAAAACTCGGCCTCAAACAACCCAACGGCGGCACCGCACGCTCCGCCGAAGAAGCCCGCATCGTCGCCAAACAAATCGGCTACCCCGTCCTCGTCCGCCCCTCCTTCGTCCTCGGCGGCCGCGCCATGGAAATCGTCTCTAACGAAGACCAACTCAATTACTACATCCAGAATGCCGTCGAAGTCGCCGACGAGCACCCCGTCCTCATCGACTCCTTCCTCGGCGATGCCACCGAAATGGATGTCGACTGCATCGGCGACGGCGAAAACTTCATCGTCTGCGGCCTCATGGAACACATCGAGGAGGCCGGCATCCACTCCGGCGACTCGGCCTGCTCGCTGCCGCCGTTCTCGCTGCCCAAGAACATTCTCGACGAAGTCCGCCGCAACACGCTGATGCTGGCGAAGGAACTCAAAGTGCGCGGCCTGATGAACGTGCAGTTCGCGATCAAGGATGGCAGCGTCTACATCCTCGAAGTGAATCCGCGTGCTTCGCGCACGGTGCCGTTCGTCAGCAAGGCGACGGGCGTGAGCTGGGCGCGCATCGCGGCGAAGGTGATGATGGGCAAGACGCTCAAGGAACTCGGCATCACCGGCGAAATCATTCCGACGGGCCACGTGGCGGTGAAGGAATCCGTTTTCCCCTTCAACAAGTTCCCGGGGGTGGATGTCATTCTCGGGCCGGAGATGCGCTCGACGGGCGAGGTGATGGGCCTCGATGCGAACTTCCCGCTGGCGTTCGCCAAGAGCCAGATGGCGGCGGGAGGCTCTTTGCCGCTGGAGGGGACGATTTACGTAAGCGTGCGGAACGCGGACAAGCCGGCGATCGTGCCGATTGCGCGGAAGCTTGCGGAGCTGGGATTCAATTTGCTGGCGACCGGGGGCACGCACAAGGCGCTGGCGGATGCCGGCATTGCGTCGGAGCGCGTCAACAAGATCAAGGAAGGCCGCCCAAACATCATCGACGCGATCAAGGACAAGCGTGTGGCGCTCCTGATCAACACGCCGACGACCAAGGGGCCCAGGACGGATGAGGGGCAGATTCGCGCCGCCGCGGTGATGCACAAGATCCCGATCATCACCACGCTCACCGCCGCCCATGCCGCCGCTGACGCGATCGAAGCGCTCAAATCGGCGGCGGTGGGGCAGCCGTCGTGGTCGGTCAAGCCGCTGCAGGATTATTACCGCGTGTGATGGGGCGTGCCCGTTTTTCCGGGAGCCGCTCTCGAGGGCATATTCGGCGAGGCACAACCTCCGAGACGCGCCCGTGAGGAAGCGTGGCCGTGAGCGGCATTGACACCCAACGCTCCCTCACGGTCGCGTCTCTGAATGCCGTCTGGCAGGGCGTTCGTCTCGCCCCCGGAAAAACGGGCACGCCCGGCTGATGGGCAGGGGGCGGCTTCTCCCCAAAGAGCCGCGATTGTGCTACAGTGAGGAAATGCCTACGCTTCGCGAAAAGCCCAGGACCGACCGCGGCCGCGACGTGCCCTCCGTCCGGCAGGTGTCGGTGTTCACGGAAAACCGGGTGGGGGCGCTGGCCGACCTGCTCTCGACGTTCGACGCCACGAAGGTGCGGATTCTCGCCCTGGCGGTCATCCAGGGCTTCGATTGCGCCATCGTGCGGTTCGTGTTCAACGATACGGACGCGGCGGCGAAGGAACTGGTGGAATCAAACTATCGCTTCACGATCTGCGATCTGGTCGCCGTGCAGATGCCGCCGGGAGGGGACGGGTTGCAGCGGATTTCCAAGGCGCTTCTGGGGGCGGAGATAGACATTCATTACTGTTACGCGCTGATCACCAGCGAGAACATCTCCGGGGCGATCGTGGTGCACGTGGACAACCCGTCGCTGGCGGCCACGGTGCTGGCGGAGGAGGGTTTTCATCTGCTGGATGAGGTGGATCTTCGCGGCTAGCGCCGAAAGACGAAAGACGAAAGACAAAAGGGGGGTGGGCGCGGGGGGGGGAATTCGTCTAGCCTTCGACGCTGAGGGTGGCGGTGGCGGCGCTCATGGCGGGGCGGACGGCGAAGGCGGGGTAGCCGCGGCGATTGGCCGGGAGGGGCGCGGCGGCGACCGCTGAGTGGGCGTCATCGGCGCTGGCGACGGCGTCGGCGTTGGCGGAGACCATTTCCTGGGCGCCGGCGGCTTTTTCCTTGGCGAGCTTGTCCATGAGCAGCACCCAGGTCTCGCGCTGGTGGCGCATGATGTCGAGGGCGTCGTCGACACAGGTGGGATTCTTGCTGATGTTGGCGTCGACCAGGCGGCGGAAGATGAAGTTGTAGAGGGCGGCGAGCTTGCCGCACAGATCGGGGTCGACCTCATGCCGCAGGCCGGTGTTGAGTTCGGTGATGATGCGCTGGGCCCGCGTGAGGGCTTTGTAGCTGCCTTCGATGTCTTTTTTGAGGATGGCGTCCTTGCCCTGTTCGGCGAAGCGGATGGCGCCGTCCCAGAGCATCAGCGTGAGCATTTCCGGGGAGGCGGTCATCACCTTGGTCTTCAGGTATTCTTGATTCGGCAGCGCCATCGATGCCCTTCCCATAGCACAACAATCGACCTGACACTGTTGTTATCGGGAGAATGTAAGCCCGAGGTTCAGTGGCGCGCGGCCAAATTTTTGCTGGTGCGGGAGGCGGAAAATGCGCGTTGGACCGGCGCCGGATCGGGCGGCGCGGCGACGGGCGGGCGTTAGCTCTTGCTGCTGCTGGTGGTGGCGGTGAGGCTGTTGAGGGCGGTGCCCTGGTTTTTCAGACCGGCGATGGTGCTCTCGAGGTTGGCGAACTGCTGCGTCAGCCGGTTGCGCTTGGCGACCAGCAGGGTGGCTAGGTCGGTCTGCTGCTTTTTGAGCTGCGTTTCCTGATTGGTGATGGCATCCGACGCCGTGAACAAAATGCCCACCTGCGCATCGGTGTAGCGGGTGACCATGTCGCTGAGCGTGGCGCCGAAGCCCTCGACGGCGGGTTGCGCCGCGGTGGGAGGATTGGTGGTCAGATCGGCGGCGACGGCCTTGGTGTTGGTGGTGAAGAAGTTCCGGACATCGTCGGGATTGGTGGCGAGGACCTGGCTCAGGGCGCTGGTGTCCAGCGAGAGGGTGCCGTCCTGGTTGACGGTGATGCCCATGGCGGTGATGGTGCGGAACGATCCGACGCCGGAGAAGGAACGGGCGATGAACTGCCCCATGGCGTTCTGCAGCTGCTGGACGGTGGAGTTGCCGAAGAGAATGCCGTTCTGGGTCTGGTCCTGGGCGTTAAAGGCGGTGTCGGTGGCGATGGTGCTGATGACCTTGTTGTAGTTGTCGACGAAGGTCTGGACGGCGTCGGTGATTTTGGAGGGGTCGTTGTTGACGGTGATGGTGCTGTTGCCGACGCCGGTGAGGGTGACCGCGAGGCTGGGGACGAGGCCGGTGAAGGTGTTGGTGTGGTTGGTGGCCAGCAATCCGCCGGTGCCGTTGGCGTTTCCGCCGTAGATCATGACGGCGTCCTGCCCCTGGACGAGGGTGGTCATGTTGAGGCCCGCGGCGGAACCGTCGAAGACGAGGCGGCCGGCCTGTCCGGAGTTACGGGAGGAGAGCGAGAGGCGGTAGGGGGTCCCGCCGGAGCCGTCGTTGAGGACGGAGGCGGCGACGCCGACGCCGGCATCGTTGATTTTTTTGGCGACGTCGTTGAGGGTGTCGGTGGAGGCGATGGCGATGGTTTTCTGCTGGGAGCCGTTCATCTGGTTGGCGGAGAAGGTGCCCGAGAGGCCGAGGTTCTGCGCCATGGTGCCGGTGCCGATGTCCTGAACGGTGGCGGCGAGAGTTCCGCCGGTCTGGGTGAGGAGGATTCCGTCGCCGGTGTCGTTGATGCGGGCGGAGAGGGCCAGGCCGGCGGAGTTGATTTTGCTGATGACGTCTCCGAGGGTGTTGACGGTGTTGCCGGTGAAATCGAGGGTGAGGGCCTTGCCGTTGCCGTCGGTGAAGCGGACCTGCCCGGTGGTGACGCCGGATCCGCCGTTGAGGTTGGAGAGGAGCGTGTTCTGGGAAGCGTAGGCGAGGTGGAGGTCGCCGGAGGAGAGAGCCGAGCCGGTGGCGCTGGAAGTGGAAGTGCCGCTGATGTGGAGGAAGGAAGCGAGGTTGCCGGAGCCGTCGGCGACGGAGAAGGAGGGGGCGTTGCTGGAGAGGGTCAGTCCGGTGCCGGCGTTGTCGAGCGCCGCGGTGACGCCGGCGCCGCTGTTGTTGATGGCCTGGATGACATCGTCGAGAGAGCGGGCGGCGGAGAGATCGACGGTGGTGGAATTGATGGTGATGGTTCCGGGGATGGGGGTGACTTCACCGGATTGCCCCTGGTTGCCGCCGTTGAGATTTTTAAGCAGAGGCCCTTCGAGCGAGGAGGTGATGCGGTCGCCGGCAAGGGTGCCGCCGGCGGAGGTTCCCTGGATGCCCAGGTCCGCGGCGGCCATGGAGCCGTTGAGAGCGGAGACGGTGACCGGCCCGCCGTTCTGATCGGTGAGGGTGATGCCGTTGCCGTCGGCGGAGATGGCGGCGGTGATGCCGGAGGATTGACCGAGGGAGTTGATCTTGGCGATGACGTCGCCGACGGTTTTTGCGCCGTTGAGGGAGACGGGGATGGTGGCGCTGCCGGTGGCGATGGAGAAGTCGCTGAGGATGCCGGCGTTGCGGACGCCCAGTCCGTCGTTGAGGGAATCGAGGGAGGTGGCGCCGTTCATTTTGGTGAGCGAGGCGCCCGTGAGCACGCCGCCGGAGGAAGCCCCGGTGAGGCCGAGGTCGGACGCGGTGGTGGTTCCGCCGACGTTGGTGACGGCGAGGGAACCGGTTCCGCCGGAGCTGTCGGTCAGCTTGAGATGATCGCCGTCGACGGAGGCCAGGACGCTGGTGGTGCCGCTGGAGTTGATGGCGTTGACGACGTCGTTGATATCGACGGCATGGGAGAGATCGACGATGGTGGAAGCGCCGGAGGCGTCGGTGAGGCGGATGGAGCCGCGGGCGACGCCGCTGCCGCCATTGAGCTGGGTGAGCTTGGCGGGGTCGTTGAGCACGCCGCCGCCGAGCTGCATGACGATGTTACCGGAGAGGCCCAGGGCGGTGGTGGTGTTGGCGAAGCCCTGGGTGACCATTTGGGAGGCGGAGGCGAGGCGCTGGACGTTGAAGGAATAAGTGCCGGTGGGTGTGCCGACGCCTGCGGTGGCGGTGACGACATTGGGATTTGCGGAGGTGGCGGCGGCGGAGCGGAAGATGGAGGAGGAGGTGAAGTTGGCGGCGGAAATTTTGAGGGCCGTCATCTGGGTGGAGAGGTCGGTGAGTGCGTTCTGCTGGTTGGTGAGGTTTCCGAGGCGCGTGGAGAGCTGGTCGATGGGTTGCTGATCGAGGCTGATCAGGCCGTTGATGAGCGAACCGTAGTCGATGCCGGAGATAGGGCCGACGCTGGCAGTGACGGACATAAAGCCTCGCGCGGGAGGAAAGATAATCCTCATGGATTATCGACCCGCGGAGGCGGGGGGCTTGAGGGGTAAACCGCCCTCAGACCCCCGTCCCGAATTTGCCGGCCTTTGGGGGGCTATGAAGCGACGCCCGATCAGGGTGCGAAGGTGGCGTCCTTGTAGATGTACTTCATGATCTTATAGAGCAACTCGACGGAGTACTCGTGCTCGCCGATCTCGCGGCCAGACTGCAGCTTCTGCGCCGTCTTGTAGGCATCGACGATGCTCAGGATGCCGATGACGGTGCCCGGGAGGCAGCAGGCGATGGAACCAATGATGGTTCCGACAAGGGTCATGATCCACTTCTTCTGCTGGCCGTTGACGATGAAGTGGCCCGATCCGAAGAGGAACCAGGTCAGGAGGAGGGCGACGATGGGGTTGGCGTCTGGCTTCTTGATGGTCATGCACGCGGCTCCATAAAGACGTTGTGCGTTCAGGGCGGCGCTTTTACGGATGTTCGTGAACCTGAAAACAACCCTACTCTCGCCGAGAGTCGGCTTGTCGTCAAGACCTGGCCTGCGCAGGCGCGGTTGGGGGTGTAGTTCTCGATCCGGGTAAAACCTCCGAGACGCGACCGTGAGGGAGCGTTGGGGGGGAGGGGGGACTACCGCCATGGTGGAGTGTTACCCGGAATTGAACTACACCCGCGGTTGGGGGCGGGCCGGGGAGGGGCGGGTTCAGGCGGCGGCGGGTTCGGCGGGATCGTCGAGGACTTCGCCTTCGGCGATCGCGTCGATCTGGCGAAGCTGGCGGGAAACCGTGTGGCGCAGCCCCATGACCGCCAGCAGCGCCAAAAAAATCACGGAGGCGGCGGCGGCCAGGGAGAGTTTGAGGCGGGGGTCCTCGATGGGCTTGGCCGGAGCGAACGCCTGCGCGGCCAGCGTGCTGCCTTCGCCGACGCTCCTGGTGGCGTCGGTGGCGTCGCGCAGGTTGGGATTGACATAGGCGGAGGCCAGGGCGTTGCACACCTGGCTGACGCCCTCGGCAGCGGGACCGGTGTAACGGATGGTCAGGCTGCGAGCGGTGTCGTCGGGGATGATGGTCAGATGGCGGGGGAGCGAGTTGATCCAGTCTTCCTGGGCGTCGTGCATGGCGTAGTGGTTGTCGGGGGCGCGCAGGATGCGCCAGGCGGCGGAGGTCAATTCGGGGGAACGCAGGAAGGCCGCCTGCTGCTGGAGCCAGGCGTCGGCCTGAACGCCGCCGGCGCGGGGCGGCGGGGCGGTCTGGATGACCGCTTCGCCGCGATAGAGGGGCGAGACCCACGTGTAGACGGCGGCAAACGAGCCGCCCAGAACCATCAGCAGGAAGATGCCAACCGCGGCGACCGTTCGCAGGGCGTGATGGTCGGCCAATTTGCGCGCCATGACCATTTCTTGTCTCTCCAGGAAGCGTTTCACTTGTTCCAACGTGTCACGTTTGGACCGCAACTCCTCGCGCTGGCGCGTGAGGTCCTGGATCTGTGCCTCGATGGCCCCGCAGGCCTCGCGGGTCTGGCGCCGCTGGGTGCGGAGCGTGAGCGCCCGGTGCAGCAGCCGATCCCGGTGCCACGCGAGCGTTTCGAGCGCCGCTGCCTCCTGCCGGCCTGGTGATGGTGCCTCGGTGCTCCCCTCCCCGCTTGCCGCGAATGCCGCCTCGGGCAGCTCGGCGCCCAGGGGAAGAATGATCTGGCTGGCGGCGGCCGCCCGTGCCTCGGCGGCTTCGAGCTGCTGCCGGAGCGTGACCAGTTCGTATTCGAGCGTGTTTTTGGCGAGCAGGGCGTCGCCGTTCTGGCGTTCAAGCAGCGACTGGCTTTCCTCGAGGGAGCGGGCGAGGGTTTCGATCTGCTGCTGAAATTGTTCGACGGTGGCCAGGAGGTCCGCTTCGCGCGCCGCGGTGACGGTTTCCTCGGCGCCGGTGGCGTCGGCGAGGGCGTCGCGGGCTTGCTGCTCGCGGGCCTGTTCGAGGAAGGCGGCGCGATCCTGGTCGAGCTGCCGCTGGGCCTGCGCGAGTTCGCGGCGCTGGGCTTCGAGTTGTTCGGAGGCTTCGCGCAGCGTGACATCGCGGGAAAGCCAGCCGGCTTCCTGCTGCGTGAGGGCGTTCTCGCGGTGCTCGAGTTCCGCCCGCTGACGCGCGATTTCGGCCTGGCGGACGTCGCAGGCGGCCTGCTGGGTTTCCAGCGCCTCGAGGCGCTGGGCGAGGGCCTGCTGTCCTTCTTCCAGGGCGGTGCGTTCCTGCGCCAGGCCGGCGAGCGTGGACTCCGTCTGCACGCTGGCCGCGGCGCTTTCGAGGCGGCATTGCTCGGCGTGCTGGCGGGCATCATCGGTCTGCCGCGTGATCGCGGCGCACTCGCGACGCGCGGTTTCCAGCGCCGCCCGGGCCTCCGCAAGCTGGCCCGCGAGCGCCTCCTTCTCGGCGCTCAGCCGGCCGGATTCGGCGGCCACCTCGGATTGCTCGCACTGGAGGGCGGCGAGGTCCTCCCGGGCGCGGGCGGCTTGTTGCTGGAGAGCGGCGAGGAGGGCGTTTTGCTCGCCGGCGGCGGCCGCGGTTTGCTCGAGGAGGGCGCGGCGTTGTTCCAGTTCGGCGACGGCCGAGCCCAGGGATTGCCGCTGGGCGTCCAGATCGCTCAGCGCGGCGGTGAACTGCCGGCGCTGGGCGTCCAGATCGGCGACGGCGGCGGAAAGCGCGGCCCGGCGCTCTTCCAGGGCGGCCGTCTGGGTGTTTTTCTCGGCGGATTCGCGATCGGCGGCTTCCAGCGCGGAGCGGCTCCGTTCCAGCTCCACGGCGAGTTGGCCCATCTCGGACCGCACACGCTGCCATTCCTCCCCGGCACGCTCCAGTTGCGGGGCCACGCGGCTGAGCTCTTCCCGGGTGCGGGCCAGTTCTTCCCGCCGGGCCGCAAGCTCGCCATTGAGACCCGCAAGATCGCTCTGCGCCGTCGCGGCGGCATTGGCCTGGGTTTCGAGTTCCTGCGCCCGGGCGTCCAGCGCTTCCCGCTGCGTTTCCAGCGTGATCCGCAATTGCGCGAGCGTTGTCTTTTCCGCCGCCAACGCTTTTTGACGTTCGAGAATTTTGATGCCATCGCGACGCAGCAAATCCATTTGGCGGGCGAGCTGATGCTTCCATGCGGTCAACCGCTGGATCTGGTCATCCAGACGGTGGGCGGCGGAGAGAAGAGCGTCCGAGGGCGCATTGCCCCCGTCGGAGGCAGGCGGGTCCTCGCGCAGGATACGTGAGGGGCGCACGGCGGGGGGGGAGGACGGATCCGTCTGGGTCATTACAGCTCCCGGCGTTGGCGTCGGGTCCCAAGGCAAGGGTGCGGGACGAAGGGACTTGCAGTCTTATAAAAACGTTTCCAACTCTTGAAAGGTTCCAAGGTTGGAGCGATTTTTGAGCCCCGCTCAACTGCGGTGCGGCGCACCCGTGCCTGTTCCTTCTTCGGCAGGTTGGCGGAAATGGATGAGAAATCCGTGTTACATTGGGATGAATTTTCGATTCTCGGACGTGCGGTCAGCACTGGGACGGGCGTTATTGTCGGACGTTGGCCACCCACCGGGGTGCAGCTGTCCGGAGGCCCGGGGCGGTTTTTCTCGCAGGGACCGATAATCGGCCGATAGGGGGGTGGTGAACACCTTCGAGAAGAACCTGGCGGCATTGGGGCGGTGGTTCCCCGGTTGGGCGGAGCGACTTGCGGAAACTCCCGTCCCCGCCGGTTTCGAGACCGTCATCGGCACCGATGGCACCCCCACCTTTCGCCGCGAACATGCCCGCTCCCCCCGGCGGCTGGAATGGCTCGGCAACACCTCCATGCCCGCGGCGTCGGCGGAGGCGATCGTGACCAGCCTCGATCCCGGCACCGCCAACGGACTGGGACTCGGCATCGGAACCGGCTTTGAATGGCTGGCTTTCCTGGCAAAGCTGCCGCGGGCTCAGATGCTGTTTGTGTACGAGCCGGAGGCGGGGGGGGTGCGGATGGCGTTGGAGGTGGGCGACCTGTCGGAGACGCTGGGGTCCGGTCGGCTGGTGCTTTTGCCGGCGGAGGGAGCGGAAATCGTGGCCGACGTGCTGGCGGATTTCCTCGACACCCATCGCGGGTTCGAGCCGCCGGCGGTCCTCCATCCGCTGGCGACGCTGGATGGGGCGGGAGGGGGACGGCGCAACGCCCTGCTGGCGACGGGGGAGGCGATCGTGCGCAAAGCGGTGCTGCGGCGGCATGCGCTGATCGAGCGGCTGGCGGTGCGGATGTGCGAACCGGCGGCGGAGAAAACCGCGGAGCAAGCGCGGGAGGTGGCGTTTCTCGTGCAGGAGCGCTACCCGGGCGAGCGGCCGCTGCATCGGCAGGTGCGGGGAACGCCGACGCTGTACGTGGATCGGCACGACCAGACGGCGATGGCGCGGCGGCTGGAAATTCTGGCGGACGTTCGGCCGGGCGTTTTGAAAAGCGACTTGTTCCGCTCGCAGCTTGGTCCGGTGGTGCCGGCGGAGACAGCGGTGGAGACGTGGATTGCCCCGGGCGTGGGAGCGGGGTATTGGGAGCGCCTGCCGCCGGCGTCGGCGCTGGGGGCGGGCGATCGGGTGGTGGTGAACGGGCAGCATCACGCGGCGTTGCTGCGGGAGCGGCAGTTCGGGGAATCGCAGATTGTCTTGAGGAAGCCGGGGAGCGGGCCCTCGGAGGCGGCGCGCGGGCGGCGGGAGCGATCCGGACCGCCGGGGCGCGCCGTGGCGATTGTGGCCGATTTGCCATGCGTCGAGGCGGAGGCGGTGGGGATCACGCTGCCGACGCACCTGGCGGTGTATGCGGCCGCGCGGACGATTGTGGAGGAGGAGTATCTGACGGTTCACGAAGGGTGTGCGGAGGATGTGCTGCGGCGGGCGATCCAGCGGGCGGCCCGCGGCGGAGCGAACCTGGCGGGCGATCCGGCGCTGGGCGAGCCGATGCGGCGGCTGATCCGGATGGCGCTGATCCCCACGGCGCCGATGCTGAAACTCGCGCTGGAACTGGAGCGCAGCGGGATCGCCGTGATGCGTGTCGGCGAGTGGCCGGAGCCGGGGGCAGGCGGAGTGGGTGCGGGAGTGGTGTGCTGGCCGGATGGGGATGGCGCGATGTGGCGGGAAGTGGCGGCGGTGGTGCATCTGTCGCCGACGGGAATGGTGTTGCCGCCGGTGCTTCAGGCGGCGGAGCGGGGCGTGCCGGTGCTGGCGGTGGAGCATGCGACGGATCGGCTGGCGGGCAGCGTGCGCGAGGCTTTGGGGGAGCGGGCGGCGGCGGTGGCTCCGGCGCGGCTGGTGGCGGCGGTGAAACAGATCCTGCGCCATGCCGGCGGCGGGGCTGGGGGAGCGGGCTGAGATGCTCTCCGCGGAAGTTTCCACGTTTGGACAGCAGGCGCGGCTGGCGGTGGCGCTCTCATTCGTCGGCGGATTCACCAACGCGGTGGCCTTCGTGGCGGGACGCAATTTCGTTTCCCACATGACCGGCAATTCGACCATGGTGGGGCTGGCGGCGGTGGGCACATCCTGGGGTGAGCTGGCGTTTTATGGCGGGCTGGTCGGGGCGTTCGGCATCGGGGCGGTGACCTCGGCGATCATGACGGAGCTGGCGATTCGGCGCGGCGCACCACGGGCACGCTACATCCTGCCGGTGGCCGTGGAGGCGGCGCTGCTCACGGGCCTCACGCTGTGGCTGGGAGCGGGCGAGGCGGCGATGGGGCAGGGATGGCTCTTTGCGGCGGCCTTTGCGATGGGGCTGCAGAACGCGACCATCACCAGAATTTCCGGGGCCGTGGTGCGCAGCACGCATCTGACCGGCGTGGTGACGGACCTGGGCATCGAGGGCGTGCAAATGGCGCTCTATCTCCTGGACCGGCGGCGCCGCTGGCGGGGGCTTCTCTCGGCGGGGCGGGTGCTGCGGCTCACGCAGCGGCATCCGACGGGGCAGCGGCTGGCGCTGCTGGCGTGCATCTGGACGTCGTTCGTGGTCGGGGCCGGGCTGGGCGCGGCGGGCTTCGCGCATGCGGGCGGACGGGCGTTGCTGGCGCCGGTGGCGGTGCTGCTGGCGCTGGTGGTCGTGACCTATCGCAACGTGCGGCGCCGGGCGGAAAGGGCCGATTCGTGACAGGCGGCGGCGCGCTGGCGGCGGCGGAGTTGACGCCCGGCGAAGGTGCGCCATAATCGCGCCCGCATGTCATCCCGTGGAGACTTTTATGCGGCGCGCGATTCCCGCTGTGGCGGCCGGGGCGATTCTTTCGTCCGTTCTCCTGGCCGCCTGTTCTCAGGTCGCATCCACCAACGAACCTGCGGTGGGCACGAACGCAAGCATCGTTTCCGCCGGCGATGCGCGGCGGACGCTGTGGGATGAGGACTGGCTGTTTGCCCGGGGCGATACGCCGGCGGCGCAGGATCCGGCGTTCGCCGACCAGTCCTGGCAGCAGGTGGAGTTGCCGCACGATTGGTCCATCGACGGGCCGTATGATGCAAAATGGTCCGGCAGCGAGGCCTTTTTGCCGGGGGGCATCGGCTGGTATCGCAAGCATTTCACGCAGCCGGCGCTCAGCGGGCAGGAGCGCGTGTGCGTGCTTTTCGGCGGCGTTTACAAGTATTCAACAGTGTACGTCAACGGCAAGGAAGTCGGCGGGCGGCCCTATGGTTATTCGACGTTTCAGTGCGACATCACCGACACGCTGAAGCCCGGCGACAACGTGATTGCGGTGCGCGTGGATCATTCGCAGTTTGCGGATTCGCGCTGGTATCCGGGATCGGGGATTTATCGGGATGTCTATCTGGTGAAGACGGGGCCCGTGCATATTGAGCGCGACGGGGTGTTTGTCACCACGCCGGAGGTGTCCGCTGATCAGGCCAAGGTCAACATCCAGGTGGCGGTGATGGCGGAGAAAAACGCCGCCCTTTCCGATATTTCCGAGCTGCGGGCCCGCGTATTCGATCCTTCCGGCCGGCATGTGACCGATGTGACCACCCGGACCTCCCCGGCAAGTGCCGGCCCGGAGGATCACTCGAGCTTCGTCCAGCAGGTAACCCTCGCCCGGCCCGAACTCTGGTCGGTGGACCATCCGTCGCTCTACACGCTGGAGGTGGATCTCCTCGAGAACGGGAAAGTCGTGGACACGTACACGGCTCCTTTTGGCATCCGCACTGCGAAGTTTGACCCGAACACCGGATTCTGGCTGAACGGGCAGAACCTGAAACTCAAGGGCGTTTGTTTGCATGAGGATGCTGGTTCCCTGGGGGCGGCGATTCCCCGGCAAGTGTGGGAGCGGCGCCTGCGCATCCTGAAAGAGGCCGGCGTCAACGCCATCCGCACGAGTCACAATCCGCCCGATCCGAAATTCCTCGATCTCTGCGACCGCCTCGGTTTCCTCGTGATGGATGAGGCGTTCGATGAGTGGTCCAAAGGCAAAAAGAAGTGGATGGATCGCTGGAATGGGCAGAAATTCAGCACCGACGGCTACCACGAAATCTTTGCCGAGTGGTCCGATCGCGATGTCGAGGACATGGTGCGGCGCGACCGCAATCACCCGTCGATCGTCATGTGGTCCATTGGCAACGAGATCGATTATCCCAATGACCCCTATCCGCTGAATTCCCAGGAGCCGGTGGCGATCGCCAAGCGGCTCGTGGCGGATGTGAAGTCCGTGGACACCACGCGCCCCGTGACCGCCGCCTGCGCCTCCATCGCCACGAATCTATACTACCCCGAGCTGGATATCGTGGGATACAACTACCAGGAAAGCCGCTATGCCGCCGATCACGCGGCCCATCCAGACATGGTGATTTACGGCAGCGAGAACAAAGGCGATCTCGCCGCCTGGCTGGCCGTAAAAGACAATCCTTATATATCGGCACAGTTCCTCTGGACGGGCATCGATTACATGGGCGAAGCGGGCCCCTATCCCAATCATATCAACGGCGCGGGCCTGCTGGATGTCGCCGGATATCCGAAGCCGGACTATTTCTTCCGGCAATCGCTGTGGGCGGACAAGCCGGTGGTATCGCTGGTGCAGGCGCCGGCGGGCGGACGGGGACGGGGCGGCGCGGCGGGAGCGGGCCCGGCGGAAGCGCGCGTGCTCTGTTACACCAATGCCGATTCCGTGGAGTTTTTTGATGGAAAGCAATCGCTGGGCGAGAAGCCCCTGCCGGCGAGTCACGTGATCGACGCCCCCGCTGTCGAACCCGGCCACGAGCTGCGCGCCGTCGCGAAAAAAGGCGGCCAGGAAGTGGCGGAAGCGACCTGGTCGCCGCCCGGCAAGGCCGAGAGAATCGACCTGCACGAATACCGCACGCAGTTCGGCCCCGGCGCGGGTCCCAACGTGGCCCAGGTGGAAG
This sequence comes from Phycisphaerae bacterium, assembly GCA_035548175.1. Classification (GTDB taxonomy): domain Bacteria; phylum Planctomycetota; class Phycisphaerae; order WQYP01; family WQYP01; genus CALCHA01. Next base: position 25,716 of record DASZTO010000058.1, read on the forward strand.
TGACGCTCGCGGACCCCGCCGGCCACGCCGATCCCTCCGCCGCCCAGGAAATCTCTTTTTCGCTCCTGGGCAAGGGCCGCATCCTCGCGGTCGATTCCGGTGACCCCAATTCCACCGAAGATCCCCACGCCCGCCGCCGCGCCGCTTTCCATGGCCGGCTGATCGTCTATGTGGAAACCCACGGCGGCGTCATGCTCACCGCCTCCGCCGATGGCCTCCCCACCGCAAAACTGGAAGTCGGCAACCATTAACCCGTAAAATCCCCTCTTCCCGCAACGCACCTCCCCGCCGGCTGCACGCCGACCGCCAAGCTGTCCATTCAGGATCCGACTGAGGAGACCTCCCATGCGCCCCATGCACGCGTGTTCCGCCCTGTTCCTCGCCGCCGCCGTCGCGGCCACGATCGCCACCCAGCGGACCGCCCCGGCGCAAAGCGCCGCAGCGCCGGCGACAGACGCCGTCAATCTCGCGCTCTACGCCACCCCGACCACCAGCTTCGTCTCCGGCAACGAAACGCTCGAAGCCATCAACGACGGCTTCACCCCGCGCAGCTCGCGCGACCACAACCATGGCGCCTATGGCAACTGGCCGCGGACCGGCACGCAGTGGGTCCAATACGCCTGGCCCGAGCCCATCGCCACGAAATCCGCCGCCGTCTACTGGTGGCAGGACGGCCAGGGCATTCACCTCCCGGCCGCCGCACGCCTGCTCTATTGGGACGGCTCCGCTTTTCAGCCCGTGCCCGACGCCGACAAAGGCGCCGTTGCCCTCACGCCCAACACGTTCAACACCGTCACGTTCGATGAAATCAAGACCACGCGTCTCCGCCTGGAGATCGACGCCGACGGCCGCAACTCCACCGGCATTCTGGAATGGCGCGTGCTCGACGACGGCAACTCGCCCAAATTCGCCCCGCGCGTCGCCGCCGGCGAAGAACGCACCGTCGTCCTCCCCGGTAAAACCTATCTCACCGGCAGCACGCGCGGAAGCGCTGAATCCATTGGCTGGTCCAAGGCGTCCGGGCCGGGGGATGTGAGCTTCGATGATCCCGCCGCCCTGGCCACCGCCGCTTCCTTCTCCCTGCCCGGCGAGTACGTTCTCCAACTGACCGCCAGGGCCGGCGACACCCAGTCCTCCGACCAACTGCACGTCCATGTGCAGCCGGCGCTCCAAATGTCCCGCCTCGATCCGGTCTATCCATCCAACTATGCAATTTCCAGTCCCATGTGGCTGGCCCGCATGAAGCCGCTGATCACGCACTGGATTCCCCATTGCATCGACGAGATCAACGATCCGAACCTCAAGGAAGGGGGAATCGACAACCTCGTGCAGGCGGGAAATAAGCTGGCCGGCAAGCCCTGGAAGCCGCACGTCGGCTACCCCTTCGCCAACGCCTGGGTGTTCAACACGCTCGAATCGATGTGCGATGCGCTGATGGTCGACGCCCAGGGCGACACGGACATCCTCGCCGCCCAGGACAAAATGCGGCAAACCGTCGATAGCTGGATTCCCATCATTCTTGCCGCGCAGGAACCCGACGGCTATTTCCAGACGCGCTTCACCCTGGGAACGCCGCGCGAAAACGGCCTCGCCCCGGCTCATTGGACCGTCAAGACCGAGCACGAGGGCTACGTCACCGGCTATTTCCTCGAAGCCGCCATCGCCGATTACGAAATGACCAAGGGCCACGACCGCCGCCTCTACGACGCCGCCAAACGCCTCGCCGATTGCTGGGCAAATAACCTCGGCCCCGGCAAAAAGGCATGGTATGACGGCCACGAGGAAGTGGAACAGGCGCTCGTGCGCTTCGGCCGATTCGTGAACGATGTCGAAGCGCCCGGCGCTGCGACCGGACCCGGCGACAAGTACGTCGCCCTCGCGAAATTCCTCCTCGATTGCCGCGGAAACAACCCCGCCGAAGGCCGCGGCGATTCTTACGATCAATCGCAATCGCCCGTGACGCATCAATACGAAGCCCTCGGACACGCCGTGCGCGCCGCCTATCTGTTCTCCGGCATGGCCGATGTCGCCGCCCAGACGCGCGACCCCGATTACCAGAGCGCCGTCTACTCCCTCTGGGACGACATGACCAACAAAAAATGGTACGTCACCGGCGGCATCGGCAGCGGCGACACGTCCGAAGGCTTCGGCAAAGACTACGCCCTGCGCAATAACTCCTACTGTGAAAGCTGCTCCAACTGCGGAGCGCTCTTCTTCCAGTGGAAAATGAACCTTGCCTACCATGATGCAAAATTCGCCGATCTCTACGAAAAAACGCTCTACAACGCGATCCTCGGCGACTTCGATTTAAGCGGCGACAATTTCACCTACACCAATCCCCTCGACACCGCCCAGGGCCGTTACGCCTGGCACAATTGCCCCTGCTGCGTGGGCAATTTCCCGCGCACCCTGCTTATGCTGCCCACGTGGATGTACTCCAAGGGGACCGACGGCATCTATACAAACCTGTACGTCGGAACGACGGTCAATGTGCCGGCGGTCACCCTGCAATCCGGCCAGAAAACCGACGTCCAGATGGTGCAGGAAACCAACTATCCCTACGATGGCAAAGTCATGATCACCGTGAATCCCGAAACCCCCGGCCGCTTCGCCCTGCACCTGCGCTCGCCGCACCGCACCGCCAGCGAGCTTTACTCCGAGCTTGGCGGCCCGGACGGCATCGACGGCATCACCACCCTGAAGGTCAACGGCCAGCCCGTCGAGCAGCACCTCGACCATGGCTATGCCGTCATCGATCGCCAGTGGAACCCCGGCGACAAAGTCGAGCTCGATCTGCCGCTCAAGCCCTTCCGCATCAAGGCCATCGATCAGGTGGCCGCGGACCGCGACCGCGTGGCGCTCGCCTTCGGGCCGCTGGTCTACAACATCGAGTCCGTGGATCAGAAAGTGAACGGCACGCTCCCCGATAACGCGCCGCTGGCCGCGGAGTGGAAGCCCGATCTCCTCGGCGGCACGATGGCCATCACCGGCGCCTTCGCCGATAACTCCCCGCTGCTCGCGGTCCCGAATTACCTGCGGGAAAACCGCCGCCCGCAACGCGGCGTCCAGTCGCTCGTGTGGATTCGCGATCGCTGATTCCTACGATCCCCGCCCCGCGTTGCCGATCCCCCGGCCCACCGCGGCGATCACCTGCTCGACCGCGCCCGCAATCGGCCCCTCGAGCCGAAACCCCGCCGCCTTCGCGTGCCCGCCGCCGCCCAGCTCGTTGGCGATCACGTTCACATCCACACCATGCTTGCTGCGCAAACTCCCCCGCACCCGCCCATCCGCCATCTCCGTCACCAGTCCCGCCACCTCCACGCTCCCCACCATCATCGGCAAATCCACCAGCCCCTCCGTCTGGCTCTGCGTCGCCCCCGCCTCCGCGAAATCCTTCTGCCGCAGCACCATGCACCCAAACCGATCCTCGCACGCCCAGCGCACGCTCGCCAACGCACGCTCCATCAACGCCAGCTTCGCCTTTGTTTCCCCCTGCGACAACCGCTCGTAAATCCGCGGCACATTGGCGATCCCCGCAAGCGCCGCCGCCATCTCGTGCGTCCGCCGCGTCACCGAATCAAACCGGAACCATCCCGTGTCCGCCACCAGCCCGCACATCAACGCCTCCGCCAGCGGCGCCCTCATCGCCACCCCCGCTTCCTTCGCAAGTTCCCACAAAATCTCCACGCACGCCGCCGCCTTCGTATCCGCCACGATCACCGGCCCCACCTCATCCCGCGTCAGGTGATGATCGATCGCCACCACCTTCCCGCGCTCCGCCTTCAAAAATCCCGCCGCCGGTTCCAACTGGTTATACGTGCACGTATCCACGATTAAAATCGTATCCACCGCCCCGCCCGAACTCCCCGCCCATTCGCTGCCCCACGTCCCAACCTCCCACGGCCCGCCCTCCAGCAAAAATCGATACGGCGCCGGCGCCTCGCCAAACTGCATCAAATAAATCTCCTCCGCCCCCAGCGCCTGCAAAATCCACCCCGCCGCCGCCTGCGATCCCAGCGCATCCGGATCCGGCCGCTGATGCGTAAACACCGCCACCCGCTTCGCCCCCTTCAACCGCTCCACCAATTCCCGCATCACCACATCCGCCATAACCACTCCTCTCCAATTTACGATTCACCATTCACCATTCACTATTTTCCCCGCACTTCCCCCACATCCCGCTCCATCTGCCGCACCAACGCCTCCACTCCCCCAAACGTATACATCTCCCGCACCCACCGCTCAAAGCCCACCTCAATCACCTGCCCATACAAATCCCCCGAAAAATCCAGCAAAAACGCCTCAACGGTCGTCGCCTTCCCATCAAACGTCGGATTCGTCCCCACGCTCGTCGCCGCCTGGAACACCCGCCCATCCGCCAGCTTCGCCCACCCGCCATACACCCCCGAAGCCGGCAAAAGCTGCTCGCACGCCACGTTCGCCGTCGGAAACCCGATCGTCCGCCCGCGCTTCGCCCCTTCCACCACCTTCCCGCGCAACGCATACGCCCGCCCCAGGCACTTCGCCGCATCCGCCACACGCCCCTGCCCGATCAGCCACCGCACCAGGCTGCTCGAGACATTCACCACCGTCAGATCGCTCAGCACCGCCTCCCGCGTCGGCGTCTCCACCACCTCGATCCCAAACTCCCCGCCCCGCTCCCGCAGCATCTCCACGGTCCCCTTCGCCCCGCGCCCAAACGTAAACGTCGGCCCCTCCACCATCACCGCCGCCCCCACCGCCTCGGTCACCACCGCCCGCAAAAACACCTCCGGCTCCATCCCCAGAAACTCCCGCGTCGTCTGAATCACGATCAGCACCTCCGCCCCAAACGCCGACAGCAACTCGATCTTCTGCTCCAGCGTCACCAGCGGCGGCCGATTCCCCTTCCCCAGCACCACCCCCGGATGCGGATCAAACGTCATGATCGTAAACCCCACCCCGCGCCGTCTCGCCTCCGCCCGCCCCGCGCTCAGCATCGCCGCATGCCCCACATGCACCCCATCAAAATTCCCCACGCTGAGCACCCCGCCGCGCTTCCCCCCAGCCTCCGCAAACTCACGCCAATCCCGAATCACCTTCATCCCCGCAGTATAGCCCCGCCCCGCGCCGCCGCCACGCCATCGGAAAACTCCCCCTGCTCCTGGCCAAACACGCCGTCCCTCATCCGATGGACTTCCCCGCTCGTAGAGCTACCATGCCCAATGCCCAACGAAAGGAGCCCGCCATGCCCGCTGACAAAAACTCCCCCCTCAAGGACCTCATCGCCGGCCTGCAGGAAGATCTCTCCCGCGAATACCAGGCCGTCATCGCCTACACCGTCTACAGCAACGTCCTCACCGGCGCCCAGTGGATGAACATCGCCAAGGAACTCAAAAAGCACGCCCACGAAGAACTCGAACACGCCCTCATCATCGCCGACCAGATCGATTATCTCGGCGAAATGCCCAACGCCACCCCCAAGGAAGTGAAGCTCTCCGACAAAGCCGAGGACATGCTCCGCTTCGACCTCGACAACGAAACCGAAACCATCAAGCAGTACCGCCAGCGCGTCAAACAGGCCGAAGCTCTTGGCCATTACGCCCTCGCCGAAAAAATCCGCGAAATCATCTCCCAGGAACAGGAACACCAGCACGACCTCGCCACCGCCCTGGGCATCGACGTCCCCCACGTCCTCGCCGACGGCGCGTAACCACGCATAGCCAGACGTTCTCCCCCCCTTGCACCCGAATACGAAGACGCCCCTTTCCCCCCGAGGCTGCCGCCCCCTTCCCCACAATTCCGCCAACTTTCCTGGAACGTTCTCCCCCCCGATTACGTTTAATCCCTACCAAGCCATTGCCTCAGGGGGGAACCCATGAAATTCCATACCCAATTTTCCCCAAGTTGCCAAAATCCCTCACCCCAATCCCCCCCGACCTCCGCCTGTGGATCAAATAGGCGAGTAACTCGCCTATTTCAACTCTCCTATTTCACTGGCCTATTTCCCTTCCTTACCGCAATTCCCACTCGAAAACTCAAGATCCCCCCGCATCGCAAAGGATTCGCTATGCCTATCCGCACGGCTTTTGCCTTGGGTCTCTCCTCTGCCTCCCTCCTCCTCGCCTCCCCCCTCCTCGCCGTCCCACCCTCCCTCCCCGCCACCTTTGACTTCTCCGCCAAGCCCGCCCCCAACGCCCTCGCCGTCACCGATGCCTACTCCCCCGCCACCGGCTTCGGTTACGACTTCAACACCCGCCAAACCCCCGACGGCAAACCCTTCGGCTTCTCCGCCCAACTCCCCGAAGGCAACTACAAAGTCACCGTCACCTTCGGCGGCGATGCCGATTCGACCACCACCGTCCGCGCCGAATCACGCCGCCTCATGCTCGAAAATATCCACACCCCCGCCGGAGGCTCCACCACCGAATCCTTCGCCGTCAACCTCCGCAGCCCTCACATCTCCACCGGCGGCGACGTCGGCCTCGACCCTACCGACAAAAATTCCCTCGACTGGGATGACAAACTCTCCCTCGCCTTCACCGGCACCAACGTCGCCGTCCGCCGGATCACCATCGAAAAAACCACCGTCCCCACCCTCTTCGTCCTCGGCGATTCCACCGTCGTCGACCAGCCCGGCCCCACCGGCGGCTCCTGGGCCCAATCCCTCCCGCGCTGGTTCGATGCCGGCGTCGCCATCGCCAACCATGCCGAATCCGGCGAAACCCTCAAGGCCTTCCGCCGCCCCGCCGAACGCCGCTGGGACAAAGTCCTCTCCCAACTCCAGCCCGGCGACTACGTCTTCATGCAGTTCGGAACCAACGATTCCAAAAACCACGGCCCAAACAACATCTACCCCGATGAAGATTTCTCCCAAACATACGCCCCCGCCAACACCGATTACAAAAACCTCCTCATCCAGTACGCCACCGAAACCAAAGCCAAAGGTGCCACCCCCGTCATCCTCTCCCCCATGGGCCGCCGCGCCGACACCCACTCCCGCAACTCCCTCGGCGACTACCCCCAGGCCGCCCTCGACGCCGCCAAGGACGCCCACTGCCCCGCCATCGACCTCAACTCCCTCTCCATCGACGTCTACCTCGCCCTCGGCCAAGGACGCCGGCCGCGCCTTCAACGACGGCACCCACCACAATAACTACGGCGGCTACCTCCTCTCCCGCGTCATCGCCTCCCAAATCAGCTCCCAATTCCCCGACCTCGCCAAGCACCTCCGCCCCGACGCCCTCCCCTTCGACCCCACCCACCCCGTCCCCCTCCCCGCCAGGGCAATTGCATGTTCAATCCGAGATCAGGCGAAGGAGGTAATCGTGGTCCCAGCCGGCCAGCAGCCGTTTGGATTTGATGCCCACCTTGGTCTTGTCCTGCTGCAAAAGATTTAACGCCAGCCGGCACAGCCGCGAGA
>DASZTO010000059.1:0-47458 GCA_035548175.1 Phycisphaerae bacterium
CGAGTCGGCGGTGATGCAAGCCTTCCGCGCCGTGACCGGCGCGGCCTCGTTGAAGCTCTCCGAGGCTGCCCGCGCCACCGGCACCAACAAGGTCCTTCCGCGCCGTGACCGGCGCGGCCTCGTTGAAGCAGGAAGTCCCCGGCGGTGGTGTGAGCGAGGATGATCCCTTCCGCGCCGTGACCGGCGCGGCCTCGTTGAAGCATAGTTCACAATCAGCACATCGGGGGAGCGGCAGCCTCCTTCCGCGCCGTGACCGGCGCGGCCTCGTTGAAGCTGGGGACTTCACTGCCCTTCAAGGCCGGCGCCGCCGCCCTTCCGCGCCGTGACCGGCGCGGCCTCGTTGAAGCGGGAACTGCGATCCGAAGAGGGCGGCGAGCTGCTGGCCTTCCGCGCCGTGACCGGCGCGGCCTCGTTGAAGCTCTTCGATGTCCTTCATCACCTGCTCGAGCGCATCACCTTCCGCGCCGTGACCGGCGCGGCTCGTTGAAGCGTTTTGGCGAGTATCTTGCCGGCGTCGAGATGCTGCCCTTCCGCGCCGTGACCGGCGCGGCCTCGTTGAAGCTCGATGACAAAATCGGGTACCAGACACGCCCCCAGGCCTTCCGCGCCGTGACCGGCGCGGCCTCGTTGAAGCACCAACAAGGCCCCTGGTCACCTCACGGGCCGCCACCCTTCCGCGCCGTGACCGGCGCGGCCTCGTTGAAGCAGGTCTTTCCCTCTTTCATTGGATCGCCCCCCGAAACCTTCCGCGCCGTGACCGGCGCGGCCTCGTTGAAGCAACCATGCCCGGTATCAGTTCCGCGATCGGCGGGCGGCCCTTCCGCGCCGTGACCGGCGCGGCCTCGTTGAAGCGATTCGGCCCCAAGCTGGACCAGTGCAAGCATCAAGGCCTTCCGCGCCGTGACCGGCGCGGCCTCGTTGAAGCGTGTCGTTTGCATTTCAGGCATGAGGCCGATCAAACCTTCCGCGCCGTGACCGGCGCGGCCTCGTTGAAGCTTTGATGGAACCGTGCGTTGCATGTGGTGAGGGGACCTTCGGCGCCGTGACCGGCGCGGCCTCGTTGAAGCGTATCAAATCGCAGAGTAAACATCATGCCGTTGCGCCTTCCGCGCCGTGACCGGCGCGGCCTCGTTGAAGCAATGTAATGCTCTGCCAGGCGGCGAACGTGGTCGCCCCTTCCGCGCCGTGACCGGCGCGGCCTCGTTGAAGCGCGAGGAAGTGCGTGGGTTCTTGGCGTCGGACGGCCCTTCCGCGCCGTGACCGGCGCGGCCTCGTTGAAGCGACTGACTGATCTTCCCTTGCCGCAACAGTTCTTGCCTTCCGCGCCGTGACCGGCGCGGCCTCGTTGAAGCAGTCTGTGGAAAAGCTCCTGGCCAGCGTCCTCCCTGCCTTCCGCGCCGTGACCGGCGCGGCCTCGTTGAAGCGACCTTGGCGATCTGATCGCCCAGGCGCTGGTTCTGCCTTCCGCGCCGTGACCGGCGCGGCCTCGTTGAAGCCTTTCCAGCGGCGATGGCAACGATGCAGGTCATGGTCCTTCCGCGCCGTGACCGGCGCGGCCTCGTTGAAGCGTCGGGCGCGCCGCTGGGGTAGCCGGTGGTTCCCTCCTTCCGCGCCGTGACCGGCGCGGCCTCGTTGAAGCGACGTTCGATGGGAATATGGAAGCCCCGACGTTCTCCCTTCCGCGCCGTGACCGGCGCGGCCTCGTTGAAGCGTCCGGATCGATCTTGGGGCCGCAAGTGCAGGTGGTCCTTCCGCGCCGTGACCGGCGCGGCCTCGTTGAAGCAGAGCCAGCAGACCCGTCCGCCCATAGGCAACCAGGCCTTCCGCGCCGTGACCGGCGCGGCCTCGTTGAAGCAAGGCCAGGGGATCGAAGCTTAATCGCCCCACCAGCTTCCTTCCGCGCCGTGACCGGCGCGGCCTCGTTGAAGCGGGGGTTGAGGCGCGGTCGGGGGTTCGGCGTAATCCCTTCCGCGCCGTGACCGGCGCGGCCTCGTTGAAGCCTTCACGGGGTAGGGGAGAGAATGGCCGAGGGAATCCTTCCGCGCCGTGACCGGCGCGGCCTCGTTGAAGCGAACCCTTCATTACCCGCGACTACTCCAGCCTCGACCCTTCCGCGCCGTGACCGGCGCGGCCTCGTTGAAGCACCGTCGCGGCGCCGTTGGGAAGTGCCCGCGTCAGTTTCCTTCCGCGCCGTGACCGGCGCGGCCTCGTTGAAGCGATCGAGCGCCCCAGGCGGTCATCAACGCCCGCCGCCCTTCCGCGCCGTGACCGGCGCGGCCTCGTTGAAGCACAGTGAGCGCGTTGCGGCGGAGAGTGAGGTAGCCCCCTTCCGCGCCGTGACCGGCGCGGCCTCGTTGAAGCATGCCATGATCAGCCATCAGCTTATCCTGGGCGTCCCTTCCGCGCCGTGACCGGCGCGGCCTCGTTGAAGCATTCCCTCTCCCATTCTCTCCCCTACCCGGTCAGGCCCTTCCGCGCCGTGACCGGCGCGGCCTCGTTGAAGCTTTCCTGCTGGGTCTGCCAAAGGTCGAATTGAAATCCTTCCGCGCCGTGACCGGCGCGGCCTCGTTGAAGCGCCGAGCGTTTTGAGTTGGTCGTCGGTGAGCACCACCCTTCCGCGCCGTGACCGGCGCGGCCTCGTTGAAGCAAGCCGAAGGATAATTTTTCTTTCAATCGCGGCGCCTTCCGCGCCGTGACCGGCGCGGCCTCGTTGAAGCTTGCTGAACCGCATCGCCACGCTCTTGAAGCCGGAGCCCTTCCGCGCCGTAACCGGCGCGGCCTCGTTGAAGCAGCCCCTCGTTACATCCGTTGACCTTGTGTGCGGTGAGCCCTTCCGCGCCGTGACCGGCGCGGCCTCGTTGAAGCATGCACTGAGCGCGAATCACCGCCTCCAGCACCGGACCCTTCCGCGCCGTGACCGGCGCGGCCTCGTTGAAGCAGGCGGTGAAAACGTGCGAGTTAAAGCGACCAGGCTGAGAAGCAATGAACGCGTTCGTTATGTAAGTTGCCTTCGTAAGGGAGTTAGCGAGCTTCGGTGAGGATCAAGGTTTGGCTCTCTTCTTCTTCAGAGGACGCTAGCCATACCTTCATAGCGAAATGTGGTTTGTCATCACGTCACAATGTATGTCCGCCCTATCATCGACAAGCGACACGCTTGACACGTGGCAGTGTAGCGACGTGGACCCGACGCAAACCAGCCCGTAGCGCGGGATGGTTACGCAACATCGATTGCTTCTACTGCCGCATCCCGGACATCCTCAAAGCGCACGACAATCGTTAGATAATACCTCCGCATCGTCAGTGACGACGACGTAGAATGGGCTTTCCATGGCGCGAATAACGAGCCAAGGCGCGGAGCACCGTTTAGAAAGCCTTGAAAATCGACATCAATGACTTGTGTCACTGCGTTCGCAAAGCTCAGCGGTTTGTCGTCGCCGGTCATCGAGCCGCATCAGAAATTGCTTGAACGGACTCTGTGGAAAACCCGATCGAACATAAGAAGTCGTGAAGTGTGAGGAGTCAGAGGTGAAGTTCCTCATCATGACTACGGGTGATGCGCGCGCCGAGGGATTCCCAGTGGCCGCGGTTGAGTATCGAGACGCCGGTTTCCACGTCGGATTGGCGCTGTAGCCGCAGCGACGACGCTTGTTCGTTCGACAGTATGGAGCGCATTCGGCCGCCGCCGGTGGGCCTCTTGGTGGCGCTTGGTCCTTGGGTCCGTGGGGCGTGGCGTCAGCGTCTCGACGCCGCACACCACATGACCCGAACCAAGGCCCCCGACTGCCACATCCGGTGGCGACTTGCTCGTGAGCTCCTGGGTAATTTTAGGAGGAACCGCGATTGAATGAAGCTCGACGGGCGTAGGTTTTCTACAGAGCAATGTCTCTTGATGAAAGCCTTTTCGGAAACGCTTCAGCCAGCTTCGTTTACAGTGTCGAAATTAAATTAGAATCTATACCATCGCTTTTTGGTACGTTTCACCGGTCCGGCAATGCAAACGATGTGGCCGACCACCATACTGGCCCAGCTTGCAAGAAAGGCGAGTCGAGCAATGTCAAACTACATGACGCACAATTGGTAAAGCTGACGATGCGAGGTCTTGTCCAGCCCCCATGCCTGACGCCACTTCGATGTATAGACTTCAGGCACATGGATATCCATCATGACAATGCGGCACGGCCTGCCGGCTGCAGGCGAGGGGCCTCCCGCATTTTGTCCAGGGAGCCTGCAGCCGGCAGGCCGTGCCGCCGCGCGAACTCTGCGGGGGTCTGCCAGCCCAGGCTCGAATGCGGCCGCTCGCAGTTGTACTTCCGCATGAACAGCCGGCATACCGCCCGCGCATGATCCCGGTGATAAAACGTCTCCAGCTCCGTGCACTCGCTCCGCGAGGTCCCATTGAACCGCTCCGTTTTTCCGTTTTGCCACGGACTGCCCGGATCAATATGCCGGCACTTGATCCCCTCTCCCGCCAGCATCCGCATCAGCACCCTGGCGATGAATTACGGCCCGTTGTTCGACCGCACGAACTCCGGCCGGCCGCGCTTTGCCATCACCGAAAGCAGCGCCCGCGCCACCGCACCGGCGCCCATGCGATGCTCCACCTCGATCGCCAGGCACTCGCACGTGAATTCATCGACCACCGTCAGCATCTTCAATTGCCGCCCATTCTTGCACCAGTCAAACACAAAATCGTACGACCATGATTGGGATATTCCGCTTTCACCGGCTGGCTCACGCCGATCCCGCGCCGCTTTCGCTTCTGCCTGACCAAAAGCTTCACGCCCAATGCCACGCACAATCTCCGCACCCTCTTCACGTTCACCTTCGCGCCTTGGCGCAGCAGCATCTGGTGCAGCCGCCGGTAGCCGTAACGCGGATGACGCGCCGCCAGTTCCAGCAGACGCCAGGACAGCCCGTCCTCCTTCCGCCGGCTCTGATAACCGCGCCATCGCCGGCTGATGCCCACAAGCGCGCACGCCCGCCGCGCCAAAAGGTTCCGCCCGATCAGATACGCCGCCGCCTCACGCCGGCCGCGGGCGGTGGTCACTTTTTTTTGAGAAACTCCTGCATCACATCGATCTCCACATCACGCTCCGCCAGCAGCCGCTTGAGCCGGACATTCTCCTTCTCCAGTTCTCGCAGCCTTCGGACCTCCGGCTCGGCCATCGAAGCGAACTTCCGCTTCCAGTTGTAATAGGTCGGCTCCGACACGCCGCGCTTCCGGCAGATCTCCGCGACCGTCTTCTGCTCCGATTCCGCCTCCCGCAGAATCGCCACGACCTGTTCATCGCTGAACCGCTTCTTCATCCGACTTCCCGCCTTTCATCGCTGGGAAGTCTATAACATCGGGTGGCGTCAGTTTAGGGGCGCAGGACACCTTGAGCTACAAGCGATGAAGATCCCGAATACAGAGGCTATACATCGACACCAATGCTAGCTTTCAATGGCTAAAAAAAAAGCGGCGTCCCTTACAGGAGCACCGCCGTCAGTAATTCCGTCACAGGCCCGCCAACCTTTAACGGTCATGCCTTTTTCTCGGCATCTCTCCGCTTGATAATGTTCTTCGCGACACAGTGGGCCATTACTTCCAGCAACTTGTACAACGGCGTTCCCGGAACGATCGGCCGCTCCGGCACCACCGTATCTTTAGACTTCGTCGTCTTCTTGGTTTTCGGACGCACGAGAGGGCTCCTTGCAAAAATAAAAGAGCCCCGGCTTTTTCCGGGGCTGGTTGGTAGATGACCTGATTAGCAATTCACAGTAACGGCGGACGCTGGTAGCCGTCCACCGGAGCGAACTTGTATAGCTGGTGCTTATGACGGCGCAGTTTGGAATAGTCTTCGGGCGCTTCTGTCAGCAGGACGTAGGGATCCGCAAGTTGCTGCCTTTCCATTTTCCGGTGCAGCGCCATTGCTTTTTGAACCGCTGTTTTGGTGGGCTTCTCACCCAGTAGCTCCATTATTTGGTATTCAGTCTTACCCTCGCTGCGAAGCTTCACGACCTGTTCGCGAATGCGGACGCATTGCGGCGGCTCGAACAAATCGACAATGAGCTCTCGGCGGAGCAGCCCCGCCATCTCCGGCATCCGGGCAAGATCGGGCACAATGCGGTCCAGCGCCAAGACGACGCGGGCGCGGGCGACCGGCGGACCGCCATCGCAGAGCCTGACTAGGAAGACCTGGAATTCCGAAACCAGATTCCGCACAGCATCAGCGAAATCGTAGGAGTCGGTTGCCAAGCTCTCGAATGCCGTATCGAATTCGGCCTTCAAGTCGCCGGGAGAAGAAGGAAGTTTCGGAGCGGTCGCACGAGCATGTTCGAGTTTCTGGTGATCGCGTGCGAGCTGCGCTTCCTGCTTCTTGATCCGTTCCAGGTCGTTAGTTAGCATCTCGTGTGGCCCTGCCTCCCGAATTGCTGCGAGAATATTCTGTTTTTCTTTGCCAAGCGCCTTGATGTCCGCGTCGAGCTTTGTAGCCATGGAGTCGTCGGCACTCTGGATGCTGCCGGCGGCCTTGGCGATCAGGGCCGAAAACTGGTCGGTGATCCCCTCCAACGCGAAATACTCTTCTTTTAGCGCCCGCAGAATCGCGGCGGTCGCGATAGCGGCAGAGAAGCCCACCGAGCACCAGCAGCGCCGCTGCCTGGCGCCATTGCACATCAGGTTGCCGCTGATGCCGTTCCCGCCCCAGACAAACTCATGCCCGCAGTACCAGCATTTGGCACAGCGCCCTGGAAAACGCGAGCGCTTGCGGGACACGTTTTTGAGGGGATGTTCCTTTGGGGGCGCACCCTTGCTCTTGTTTTCCTCGTGCATCGCCGCCTGGAGCTCATCGAACAGTGCGGGCGTCACATGTGCGAGATGGGGAGCTTCGTAGAATGTGGGGCCCTCGGGATTCTTGACTGACTTACGAGCGCCGCTGGAACCGATCTTAATGGTATGCATGAACCCGCGGTATGGCATACCCTTGAGGATGGGATTGCTCATAAAGCGCCGAGCCGACGCACCCGTGTACTTCTCGTTTGTCGCGTAAGGTCCCACCGGAAATCCCTGCTCATTGAACCACTCAGCCAGAGCCGTCCAGTTCTTCTTGGCCAGCATGTACTTGAAGGCATCCTCGATGACGGGCGTGAGGTCGTCCGTTTTTTTCCACTCGCTATAGGTCTTTACTCCCTCAGGCACCACGTATCCAGCGATTGGACGTCTGGAAACTTTGCCTTCGCGCTTAAAGCGATTCATCGTTTTGTGTTTGATGCGCCGGGAAGTCTGGGCATTTGCGGAAAGGTGCTCAACGCAGGCAGCCAACGCCCGTTCCTCCCAGCCGTCCTCGAAGGTATCGACCGCGTCGTTCGGCGAGAGGGCCCGAACGCCGCGATCATAAGCGAGGTAAAGGATCTCCATGGCCGCGGCTCCGCGTATCATGCGGCCGAGGTCCTCGACGAAAAGAACGTCGATCTTTCCCGAGCGAATGAGATCACGGACTTCCGAAAGTTCAGGGCGGTCGATCCGTTCCCCTTTGGCTTTGGTTTTGATCACGATGGTTTGCACTGGGCCGCTGTAATGGTGCGCGATTTCTTGCTTCCCATGATCCGCCTGATCGTCCAGAGACGCTTCCTTCTGATTTTCGCAACCGGAGATTCGGGCTAAAATAGCCAAAACGAGAAGTTGGCCCACCCGAGGCTTAAGGGGTTTGTTCAGGTACATGTGATGAATTCCTGGACCGGTACAGGGAAAGTACCTCCAGGGAGAGAGCAGGAGATTGCTAGCCGCGAAGATCACTTAGCGATCGTGCTTGCGGACATAATGGCATCTGCCGTAAAGTCAAGGCGATACGTCAGTGTGCGCTGCAGCAGCAGTTCTCCTGCTGACTCGTTAGGAAATGCCCATCGGCGGTCGCCCCGAATCCACGGGACAGAAAGCCCTTCAGCGCACACGCTGAAGGGCTTTCTTATTTGTGGGGCCGAAACTTACGCCATCGCCGCATACCGGCACGCCGCGCGACCTCGCCCTCGCCACGCCCGCCGTCCGCTGACGTCTTCACCGAAATGGGCGTTCCTGTTTCAAAACGCTACTTGCTCGCGCCCTCCTTCAGCGCCGGCAACACCGCGTCGCCCGTGCCCCACCACTGCGTCCAGCGCGCGTAATCGATCTTCGCAAATTCCTCCGGAACCGCCGCCACGATCTTGCTCAATCCCGTGTCGTCCTTCATGAACCGATCCAGAAAATAGTCGAGCTGCTCGTTCTGGCTCGCCGGAAAATTGCAGTGCGCGTGCTGCCCGTTCACCACATAGCCAAAGCGGTCCGCAATCCCCAGCGTGCTGTAAACCTTCGCCGTCGCCTGGCTGTTCACATACAACGACGGATTCGACAGCCACGTGTAATCCGTGTTGCCCGTCACATACAACGCACGCGGCGCCACCAGCGCCGTCAGCATGTGGTGGTCCTCCGGCAGCTTGTCCAGCGAGCCCGCGCCCCACTTGAACATCTGCGATGCGAACCACGCATGGTCCGTATTCGTGATGCCTTCGACCGACAGCTTCTTCCCCGAGGGATCGCTCGGATCGGGCGGTTCCGTCGCGGAAAAACGCCAGTTCGTGGCGCCGCCCCCGCCCGATTCCTGCGCCACCGTCAGCGCCACACGCTCATCCAACGCCCCCGCGAACAGCGCCAGCTTGCCCGCGCGCGAACAGCCCGTCACCGCCATGTGCTTCAGATCCACAGGAAACTTGTCTTTCGTCAGCTCCAGCCCGTCGATCACCCGGCTGACGCCCCACGCCCACGCCGAATACTGCCCGCTGTTGCCCTGCACGCTGTTGCTGCTGAATTTTTCATCGGGATAAAGCTTGTGGTAAGCATCGTTCGCTGACGGCCGGCCATCCTGCGTCACCGAGTTGTAATTATACGTCACGATCGCGATCCCCCGGCTCGAAAACGCCGCGGGCGGCAAACTGCTTCCGCCCATCGTGATGAGCACGGGATACGGCGCCTTGGCGCCGATCGGCACGTTGATGTTGCAGGTCAGCGTCAGCGGCTCACCCGGACCCGTCACCTTCACCACCAGCGTCCCGCTGCCCGGACCTCCGGGCGGTCCTCCACGCCCCCGACCGCCGAACGGACCTCGCGCGCCGGACGCCGGTGCGGCCGCACTCGCCGCTTGCGCGTTCGGTGGCGGCGCCGGCGTGAACGTTGCCGTCACCTGCTTCGCCACATCCACCACCGGCTTGTCGCCGATTTCATAATGCTCGATCATCGCCATCATTTCCTGCCGGTGCTTCTCCCAGTCCGCATACGACGTGCTGCGCGTCTTGCCCAGCGGGTCGCTCATGTAAGCAAAGGGATCGGGGAACGGCTTGATCACCGTCGCGCTTTCCATCGTCGGAAACGCCTTCGGCTGCGGCAGGTTCGCCCCGCTGTTCTCCTCCGAAAACACCGTCGGCAGCTCCTTCGATTTGGAGCTGTCCCCCTGATCCGAACCCGGCGCCGCAATCGTCGGCTTGGGCGTCGGCGCAGGACCCCGCCCGCCACGACCCGGCACGTTCTGCGCATGGACGACACACGCCGCCGCCAGCACGCCGGCGCTCACGCTGAGGCTCACGAGCCCGTTTCGATTTGTTTTCATGACCGCCATCCTTTCATGCACCCGGTTCCAACAGCCGCCACGGGAAAGTTCACCCCCCGCGGCGTCAGTTTTTTTTGACAAAGGGACGCCACGCAACGTCCGCCGGCTCACCGCCGATCGCGTGTGTCGTCCTTCGAAACCCGCTTTTGTCCGCCGGCGGAGCGCGAATTGAGGGCCAGCAGCCGCGGAATCGCGCCGCCCGGCTCGTCCGGCCTGTAAGCGTCGCGGACACGCCCCCTTTGGTCAATATAAAAAGTCCGCTCTTCCACCCCGTCGGCCGAAACCAGCCCGTAAGCCCGGGCGGTGGCGTCGTCGGGATCGTAAAGCAGCGGGAAGGCTACGTCAGGCACCGATTTGAGATCTTCGCGGGTGTCGCCGGGCTCTTCGTCGCTCACCGCCGCCACCTGAATGCCCGCAGCCCGGAATTCTTCAATCCGCGCGCCAAAGGCCGATACCTCGCCCGCGCACGCCGGGCAATGGAGCCCCATGTTGAAGATGACGACGACCGGCCCCTTCTTTAGAAGCTGCGAAAGCCTCACGGGCCTGCCATCCGCCCCCGGCTGCGCATCGCGCAGGCAAAAGTCCGGCGCCACCTGCCCCGCCTCGAGCGGACCCGATCCCCCCACCCCGGCCCCGACGGACCTCGCCGCAACAGCCGAGCAGCCCAGGAACATCGCCCCAGCCCCCAGAAGAACCAGAAGCGAACCCACCCGCGCTCGCCCCCCGCCCGCAGCCACCCGGCGAGGGGACGCAGCGCAAAGCTCACGCCTGACAACTGCACACTCAGCCTCTTCCATGTTCACTGCCCTCCAGCGCCCTTGTGCCCTCCCCCCACGCCCAATCCTCCCCATACCACAACTCACCCCACCCCTCACGGCCCATCCCCCAACAACCCCGACTCCCTCCGCCCCCGCCGAATCACCCGCACCGGCCGACCAAGCGCCTCACCCACCCGCACCTCCACCGCCTTCTGAAACGCACGCTTCATCACCCGGTCCTCCAGCAACGGGTAATAATCGAAACCCCCGCCCGCATCCGCCGAACGAACCAGCGCCGCAACCTGCTTGATCCAGCACCACGTGGGCGCTTGCGGAACCTTGTACCAGCGCTCCACCACGATCACCGCCTCGATCGCCTCCGCCGACAGCGTCACCCCCAGCGCCGGCAGCGCCACCGTGCGCTGCTGCAGGTCAATCTGAAAATAATCCTTCACCCCCTCCAAATGCCGGTTGATCGCCACGCAGATCACCAGAAACACCGGCAATACCAGCAGCCAGATCGCTCCGACCATCACATACACAACCGCACGATCCATCCCCGCCGGCCCAAACTTCCACGCCATCCCCGTGATCACCCCCGCCACCAGAATCATCCACGGCACGATGAACCGCAGCGGCAGTGCCCCCGGCCGCGCCGACAAACTGCTCGGCGTCTCCCGAACCTCCACCCGCGTCGTGTAATCCGCCGGCCCCATCAACACCAGCAACTCCTCCTCCGTGGGATGCCCATCAAAATGCACCATCCCCCGCGTAAACGGCATCGGAAGATCCGCCCCCGGCGACGCCGCTCGCGCCGCTTCTCTCGCGCGATTCCGCGCACGCTTCCTCCGAACCACCAGCGCACCAATCCCCGCCCCCGCCAACGGTGGCACAAGCCCCACCGCCAACGCTGCCCACTGCCCCCAACCAAATCCGCCCGGCGCAAACCGCGGAATAAACCAGCGCCCGTCAAACTGATAACCCGTCACCCGGCTCCCCACCGCCAGCACCTCCTTGCCGCTCCCCAGCGTCCGCACCTGCTCGTAATCATCAATGCTCGCATTCCGCACACGCCGCCGCAGACTCAAACCCACGTTCCACCGATCGCCCTCCGCTGGCTGAATCGACACCACATACAGGGTACGCGGCGCCACCTTCCCTCCCGCGATCATCGCCATCTTCCGGTCATACGCCTGCCCCCACTGCCGAATCATAAAAAATGCCGCAATCCCAAATGCCGCCCACATGCACCCGAAAATCACCAACGGCACAACGCTCTGCACAGGAGCCAACCCCCGCGCCACAAATCGCTCAATCACACCGGGCATCCCCAAATAATACGAACACCCCCCAACCCCGTCAAAAACACCCATCACCCCCTTCCTCCCAGCCACCCCGCCACCGCGCCGCGCCGTCGCGCCCAATTACCAATTACCCGTCACTATTCACCAATCACCATTCCCCCCCCCCACCCGAACCGCCCCCTTCCACCACCGCACCGCCGCCGGCGACTTCGCCCCCGCAGGCCACACCACCCCCACCACATCGATCCGCGGCCGCAGCCCCTTCACCCCATACCGCCGCGCCAGCCCCCGCACCGTCCGCACCAGCGCCCGCTTCTTCCAATGCCGCACCGAATCCTCCGGCCGCATGTACTCCTCGCTCGTCCGCGTCCGCACCTCCACAAACACCAGGAACTCCCCCTCAATCCCGATCAAATCAATCTCCCCGCCCCGGTGCCGCCGATTCCGCGAAACAATCCTCACCCCCTGCTTCCTCAAATATCGCGCCGCCGCCGCCTCCCCCCGATCCGCCAGCGGCACCTCCCGTACCCCCACCTTCCTCCCCACCCACTCCCAAAACCCAACCTTCTTCCGTCCCGGCGCCGTTCGCATCCCCAAATCCTACCGCCCCCCGCAAAATCCCTCACGCAAATTCCCGCCACCCTCTTTCACTATTCACTATTCACCATTCACTATTTTCCCTCACAACAAAAACGTCGCCGCCGTCATATACACCGTGATCGCCGTCACATCCACCACCGCCAGCGTGATCGGCCCCGACGCAATCCGCGGATTCAACTTCAACCCGTGGATCAACGCCGGCACCGCACGCCCCAACGCCGCCGCCAGCACCATCACCACCGTCACCGCCGCCCCGATCGTCACCGTCGCCATCCACCGGTCCCGCCACGCCAGCGTCAAGAGCGCGACGATCGCCCCGCTGCACAACCCCAGCAAAATCGCCGTCGCCACCTCCCGCATCAACCCCCCGCGCGTCTTGCCCGTCGTCACCGCCTCCTCGATCGCCAGCGTCATTGACTGCACCGACACCGACTCCGCCAGCGTCAATATCAGCGGAATAAACAACGCCACGATCACCGCCCGCTGCACCGTCGTCTCAAACAGCGCCCCCAGCGCCGCACACGTCAGCCCCCCCGTGATATTCGCCAGCAACCACGGCATCCGCGCCCGAAACCCCCGCCACGCCGACCCCTGCTTGTACTGCTCCAGCCGCAACCCCAGCCGCTGGAAAATCTCATCGCGCTTCTGATGCTGCGCAAAATCAAAAACTTCATCCGTATACAAAGAAACATCCAACACCCCCAACACGCGCTTCTGGTCATCCACCACCGGAATCGCCAGCAACCTATGCATCGCAAACAGCTCCAGCGCATCGAACAGCGTATCCCGCGGCGACAGCGTCACCACGCACCGCACCATCCGCTCCCCCACCCGTTCCCCCGCCGGCGCCAGCAACAGCGTCCGCGCCGCCAACACCCCCACCAGCTGCTCCTCCTCATTCACCACATAAAAATACATCGCCTGCTGCCCCGCGCCCGCCCCCACGCTCGCATGCGCCGCCCGCAACCTCCCCACCGCCTCCTCCATCGTCATCCCCTCGCGCAACGTCACCGCAACCCCCCCCATGTACGCCGTCACCGCCCGCTCAAAAGAAACATCCATCGCCATCCCCCCATTCTACAGCCCCTCCCCGATTCTGGCCGCCGCTACTACGCCTCAATCCCCACGACAATCCGTCATCGGCGTCCATCGGCGTTCATCTGCGGCTGCTCCCCGTTCGCCTCCCCCTTCACCCCAGCAAATCCACCGGCGACGCGCTCTCCCGCCGCACCTGCTCCATCGTGCACGACCGCGCCTTCTTCTCCGGCCGAAACCGCAGCAGCCGCGTCCCGTGCCGAAAACGCCCCCCGCTGAAATGGTCGTACGCCACCTCCACCACCAGCACCGCCTTCACCGGCTTCCACTCCGCGCTCCGCCCGCCCTTGCTCCACCGGCTCGGCCCCCCAGGCGCCTTCCCCGTAAACCCCGGCCCCTCCACCAGCCCCTCCAGCTTCTTCGTCAACGCCTTCTTATCAATCCCCGCAAATCCCGACGTAAACCCCACATGATCCAGCTTCCCCTCCTCATCATAAAGCCCCAGCAAAAGCGACCCCACCTCCTTCGTCTTCGTCCCATACCGAAACCCGCCCACCACGCAATCCGCCGTCCGATGGTTCTTGATCTTCACCATCGCCCCGCCCCGTCCTCGCTCATGCTCACCGCTCGCATACGCCGCATCCACCCGCTTCGCCACCACCCCATCCAGCGGCCCCATCATCCGCTGGAACCACCGCTTCGCCTCCGCAAACTCCCGCGTCACCGGCGACAACACGATGCGTCCGCCCTTCACAAAATACTTCCCCGCAAACTTCTCCAGCGCCGCACGCCGCTCCCCCAACGGCCGCCCCGTCAAATCCCGCCCGCGCTCATCCACCAAGAAATCAAACACCACATACGTCGCCGGCGTCTCCACCGACAGCTTCCTCACCCGGCTCTCCGCCGGATGTATCCGCTGCAGGAGCGCATCAAAATCCAGCCGCTTCTTCTCCGCAATGATCAACTCCCCATCCACCACAAACTTCTTCGCCTTCACCGAAAGCAGCGCCGCCACCATCTCCGGAAAATAACGCCCCAACCCCTGCCCCGCCTTCGACCGCATCTCCACCTTCCCCCCTTCCCGAAACGCCAGGCACCGAAACCCATCCCACTTCGGCTCATACTGCCACCCCGCCCCCACCGGCACCTCCCCCGCCGCCTCCGCCTCCATCACCGCAAACCCTGTCCCAATCGGCAACATCACATCACCTCCTTCCCCCCACGCCCCACCCCTCATCTTAATCCTCATCCCCATCCCAATCCCCTCCGCCCCAGGCCATAAACCGCCCCGTCCATCACCATCGCCCCCACCGCCGCCGCCAGCCCGCCACGTGCTCGTCAATGCATCGCAAAACCTCCTCACACGTTCCAAGCCAATTCCCCCCGTCCAGAAACCCGTATCAAAAACCACAAACGTTTCGTGCTTTTCGTGCCTTTCGTGGCCATTTACGTCGTCGTCGGAGGGTCCACGTTCGTCCTCCGTGCCCTCCGTGTGCTCCGTGGTTTTATTCCCCCTCGCTCCCCTCTCGAGCCCCCTCACTCCGGATGCGCCTTCAACCAATCCGCCGCATCCCCGCTCCCGCTGTCCGCCGCCTTCTGATACCACGTCCGCGCCGCCGTCATATCCTTCGCCACGCCCTCCCCCTTCTCATACATCTCCCCAATGTGGAACATCGCATGCTCCTCATCCTTTTCCGCCGCCTTCTGGTAATAGTTCATCGCTTCCTTCAAATCCTTCGTCACCCCCTGGCCCGTCCGATACCGCGACCCCATCAGATACAACGCAAACCCATCCCCCTCGTCCGCCCCCTTGCGTATCCACCCGATCCCCGCCGCCTCATCCTCCGGCGTCCCCTCCCCATTCTCATAACACATCCCCACGCTCGCATACGCCGGCACATAACCCCCCTCCGCCGCCTTCTTCACCATCGCAAACGCCTTGCCCATATCCTCCGGCACGCCGTCCCCGTTCTTGTACATCACCCCCAGCGAATAACTCGCATGAAACGACCCCGCCGCATCCGCCTTCTCATACCACGACACCGCCTTCTTCAAATCCACCGGCACCCCAAACCCATACTCATAAATCGCCCCCAACCGCGTCATCGCATAAGAATCCCCCACCGCCGCAATCGCTTCAAACCGCCGCACCTTGGGATTCTCACCCGCCTCCACCATCCCCTTTGCCGCCGCCGCATACACCATCCGCCGCTCAATCACCCCCGGCTCCTCCGCCAGCTTATCCACCCACGCCAGCTTCGCATCCGGCCCGTCCGACATCGCCAGCTCCTCCGCAATCCCCCGCGAAATCATCCCCACCTCCATCGGATCGATCGCTTGCGCCTTCTGTGCCTTCTCGATAAAATCCGCCGCGTCCCACACATCCCCGTACATCGCCAGCGTCCTGCTCATTTCCCACAGCGTGTGTGTGCGGTTCCCATTCTCATCCGAAGGCAACGCATCGACCACCTTCTCCAGCGTCTTGTCCGAATCGTCTGCCAGTCCCAGCCGATCCTCCACCATCGCCACCTCCAGCAGGTCTCGCGCCGACAGCGGCTCCTTGAGTCCCCCCATCTGCGACCTCAACTTTCCCAGCATGTCCATCGCCCGCTGTTTATCCCCAATCGCCCCATACGCCCGCGCCATCAGCCCATACGTGTCCACAAGGTCCGCCTGTCCCCCGGCACCCTTGCCCGCCTGCGCAACGCTCGCCTGCGCCATATCAATAAACGCTTTCGCATCCGCACTCCGCCCATCCTCCCCCAGCAACATCGCAATCGACGCCGCGTCATTCGCCGCGTCCGCCGGATCTTTCAGCCCCGCCAGTAGCTTCTTTGCCCGGTCCGGCGCGCCTCCCCGCGCTTCATCCATCGCCAGCATGTCCACATTGAACATCGGATGATCCTCCTCCCGCAGCTTCCCCACGATCGCCTCCGCCTCCGCAAAATGTTCCGCCGCCGCGGCCTTGTTCCCCCCCTTCATCTCCGCCGACGCGATCTTCGCATACAGCTCCGCCTGCGTGCCCGTCAGCTTCATCCCCTTCGCCGTCGCCGCCGCTCCCGCAAAATCCCCCACATCCACCTGCGCATCGACCACATTCTCCGACGCCATCACCCGATCATCCAGCTCCGGCTCCGTCGTGGGCGCCGCCGCCTTTTGATCCGGCAACGCCAAAAGCGCCGCCGCCGCCGCCACCGATTTCTTCGCCCCAGCCATGTCCCCACGCGCCGCCTGCTCGTGCGCGACATCCGTGTAAATCTCAATCTTCGCCCACCGGTCCCGCTCCGCATCCACCGCCGCCTTCAACAGGGCGCTGTCCCCGATCGCCCCCGCCACCGCCCCAATATCCTCCCGTATCCATTGCTCCGGCATATCATCCGCCCCCGTCATCCCCGCCTTCTTCACCAACTTCAACGCCTCCGCCTTCCGCCCCTCATCCACCTTCACCCCCTTCCCGTTCCCCTCATCCCCCGCCCCGCGCACCACGCCCCCCAACCCCCCCACGACTCCCGCCGCCATCACCGCCATCGCCAGCAAAAAAGTACGCTTCATCACAACTCTCCCTTGCGAACCATGTTGACTTGTCAAGCCATCATAACCCCTTCCCCGCAACGCGAAACAAAAAACCGCGAAAACTCGCGACAACAGGGTGTAGTTCTCGATCCGGGTAAGACCTCCGAGACGCGACCGTGAGGGAGCGTTGGGGGGGAGGGGGGAATGCCGCTATGGTGGAGTGTTACCCGGAATATGAACTACACCCGACACCAGGATCCCGCCCATGTTTTAGATAATAACACATTGAAATAATTCATTTAATCCCGAAGCCTCAAATTTCTCCCCAGCGCCTCCGTGGCCCTTCATCCCTTCGCGCCTTCATGTTTCCGTCCGGAGCGCCGAGCCAGAAACTTGCCCCGCTCCGCCCGCGCCCACCGGCGACAACCGACCCATCCCCCCACTATTCCGGATGCGCCTTCAACCAGTCCGCCGCTTCCATGTCCCCCGCTCCCGCCGCCTTCTGATACCACGAACGAGCCGCCGTCATGTCCTTCGCCACGCCAAGGCCCGCATCAAAAATAGCCCCCAACCGGGCCATCGCCTCGGCATCCCCCGCCGCCGCCATCGCTTCAAACCGCCGCACCTTCGGATTCTCCCCAGATTCCACCATCCCCCGCGCCGCCGCTGCGTACAACTCCCGCTTCATCCCTGCTGGCGCCTGTTCGCCCAGCCGCTCAATCCAGTCCAGTTTTGCATCCTCCCCATCCGACTCTGCAAGCAATCTGGCCGTCGCGCATGCATCGGCGACATCATCGTCTGTAAGCTTTCCCGCCCGCGCCTTGTCAACGAAGTTCGTGGCATCCCTGACATTGCCGCAGGCGGCCAGCAAGTAGCTCATTTGCCACAGCGCACGCTGGCGATCCCCCCTGTCATCCGATGGCAGCGCGTCGAACACCTTCGTGAGAGTCCGATCAGATTCATCCGTCCGCCCCAGTCGATCCTGGGCTATCGCCAATATAAGTAGCTCCAGCGCCGATGGCCTAATCTTTTCCGCCGCAACGTCCGCCTCCGCCTTTCCCAGCATCTCCATCCCCGTCTTTTTGTCCCCCAGCGCCGCATAGGTCTCCGCCAGCGACTCCTCCGCAACCGCACGCTCCGGCGCCGCATCCGCATCGCCGCCAACACGACGCAGCGACGCCAACGCCGCCTCGATGAACGACTTCGCGTCCGTTGTCTGATCGCCTTGCGCCAACTCGCCGGCGATGCGCGCCGCCGCCTCTGCCTGTCCCTTGGGATCCTTCATCCGCGCCAACAACTTCTTCGCTCGATCCAGAGATGCCCCGGCCTCCTCGGACGCCAGCACGTCCCAATCGTCAATACGATCCTCAGCGCTCACGGCGCCAAATATATTTTCAGCTCGGTCGAAATCTCCGCCCGCCGCCGCCACATCGCCCGCTTTCGTTTCTGCACTGCCAATTTCTGCAAAGACACCGGCCTGCATCACACCCGCCCTCATCCGCGCAGCCGTCGCCTCTGCGCCCCTCAAATCTCCGATATCCAGCTGCGCTCCGGCGACGTTCTGCAGCTGGATCAACTGCTGAAATTTCTCTCCAGCCGGAGCGATCGTGGACGCATTCCCCAGCAATGCCACCGCCGCCGCCACCGATTTCTTCGCCCCCGCCACATTCCCCCGCGCCGCCTGCTCATGCGCGGCACTCGTATAAATCTGAATCTTCCGCCACCGATTCGGCTCGTCATCCACCGCCGACTTCAACAGCGCCTCATCCCCCAGCGCCGCCGCCACCACCCCGACATTTTCCCGAATCAGCTGCTCGTCCCCGTCATCCTCCGCAGTCATGCCCGCCTTCTTCACCAACTCCAGCGCCTTCGCCTTCCGCCCCTCATCCACCTTCCCCCCCTTCGCCGCCGTTCCCTCATCCCCCGCCCCGCGCACAACGACCCCCACTCCCCACACTGCCCCCGCCATCACCACCGCAATCGCCACTAAAACAGCACGCCGCATCACAACTCCTCACCCGCCCACCCATCATAACCGCACCGTGGCATGGGCGTCCCGCCCATGGCGGCCCGCAGGCCGCGCACCGTTGACCCCAAAAGCATCGAATATCCGCATGCCATGCACCTCCCACCCATGTCGCCTCGCAGGCCGCACCCCCACCTGCCCACCCGACTCCCCATCGCCACCATCACCACCCCCAGCGCCCGCCCCTTCCTCTCGCCGCACTCCTCCATCCACAGTCCTCCTCAGGCCAACCAACTTCAACCTCCCGCCCGGGAGGCCGCAACCCACCGAGCCCCACCACCCTTTCCAGACAAGCCGCTGACCAACATCATAAACCATTTCTCCGCGCCCTTCGCGAGGCCTGCAATGGCAACGGTTTCCCACCCGCCGCCAATGTCGAACGCCCGCGAAAATCCCGCAATTTTTCGGGAACCTTTCCCCCCTCACATCCGTTTACAAAGAGACGAGCAGCCTCGGCAGATGATTCGGAGAAGGAATATGCATTTTCACCCCAAATCCCACCCACTTTCACACCCACATATTACCCAAACCATCATCCGCGCCTGCGCAAACAACAATGAGCATCTTGAGCATCTCACCCCCCCACCGCGCCTAACCCCCACCTGTTCCACACCCTTGCGCGTAAAAACTAAACGTCAAAAATTTGCGCACCTGCGCAACTCGCTGCGCATCTCACCCGCGCTCCGCTACAATTCACTTTTTCCACATTTTCCGCCCTCGGAGTCTCTATGCCCGCTCCCACCAAACTCGCCAAACGTCCTTTCGTTCTCATCGTCCGCGACGGCTGGGGCGAAAACCCCCATCCCGAAATGGATTCCTACAACGCCGTCAAACTCGCCAAGCACCCCGTCGCCGACCGCCTCATGCGCGATTACCCCACCGTCCTCATCCACACCTCCGGCGAAGATGTCGGCCTGCCCGCCGGCGTCATGGGCAACTCCGAAGTCGGCCACCAGAACATCGGCGCCGGACGCATCGTTGATCAGGAAACCATGCGCATCACCCGCCGCATCCGCGAAGGTGACAACGGCGGCTTCTTCCAGAACAAAACCCTCCTCGCCGCCTTCGACCACGCCAAAAAATTCAACTCCCGCGTCCACATCCTCGGCCTCTGCTCCGACGGCCGCGTCCACTCCGACATCGAACACGCCTACGCACTCCTCGACATGGGAAGGAAACAGAATTTCCCCGGAGATCGCATTCTCCTCCACGCCATCACCGACGGCCGCGACACCGCCCCCACAGGCGCAGCCCGCTACCTCCCCGCACTCGAAGCCAAATGCCGCGAACTCTGGCCCAATGGCGGCGGCGCCCGCATCGCCACCGTCGTCGGACGCTTCTACGCCATGGACCGCGACAACCGCTGGGAACGCGTCCAGGCCGCCTACGAACTCTTCACCGAAAACAAGGGCGCCCATTTCCCCACCGCCTCCGCCGCCCTCGAATCCTATTACGCCAACCCCTCCGATCCCTCCCGCACCGGCGACGAATTCGTCATCCCCTCCGTCGTCGGCGACGGAGGAAAAATCAGCGACAACGACGCCGTCATCTTCTTCAACTACCGCGGCGACCGCCCCCGCGAAATCACCAAGGCCTTCGTCTACAACACCGAACAATTCGCCAAAGAACCCAACGGCGGCTTCAAACGCCACATCAAGCCCGGCAACCTCTTCTTCGCCACCATGGCCAATTACGAAGAAGGCCTCCCCGTCGCCGTCATCTTCGATAAACCTCAAAAAATGCCCGAAATCCTCGGCGCTTACCTCGCCGAGCATGGCCTCACCCAGTTCCGCTCCGCCGAAACCGAAAAATTCCCCCACGTCACCTTCTTCTTCAACGACTATCGCGAGCCCCCCTTCGACCACGAAGACCGCGGCCTCGCTCCCTCCCCCAAGGATGTCAAAACCTACGACCTCAAACCCGAAATGTCCGCCTACCAGGTCCGCGACATCGTCCTCAAGGAAATCGCAAAAGGCGATCACGACGTCTACATCATCAACTTCGCCAACGGCGACATGGTCGGCCACACCGGCAAACTCCCCGCCGCCATCAAGGCCGTCGAAGTCGTCGACGAATGCGTCGGCCAAATCGTCGATGCCGTGCTCGCCAAAGGCGGCAGCCTCATCGTCACCGCCGACCACGGCAACTGCGAACAAATGTGGGACCCCCTCCACAACTGCCCCCACACCAGCCACACCACCTACGACGTCCCCCTCATCATCGTCGACGACCGCTACAAAAACTCCGCCGCGAAACTCAAAACCGGCGGCCGCCTCGCCGACATCGCCCCGACCGCCCTCCAACTCATGGGCCTCCCCATCCCAAAAGAAATGACCGGCCAAAGCCTGCTCGGATAACATACTCTTGTCCCGCGCCGAACGCATCGCTACCCTATCCGTATGAGCAACCTCTCCGAGATCGAAGCGGCAGTCGAGGCTTTGTCCGCCAAGGAGAAACAGGAACTCCTCTTATTCCTCGCTGCACGATTGCGCGAGCCTCGCGCCCGCCCTCCAGAACCCCGCCAGTTTTCACCTTCGGAGATGGCCGAATGGATCGCGCAAGACGAAGCGGACATGCAACGGTTCCGCGAGGCTGAGTGAGACTTTTTCTCGATACAAGCGTCCTGCTCGCTGCCTGCGGATCTGTGTCGGGCGCCTCACGAGAGATATTTCGTCGCGCAGGCAACAACGAATGGCTGCTCATGACGACCCCTTATGCCGTGAATGAGGTGCTCGTTAATCTTCCGAAGTTGCCGCTCCTCGCAAGTGTCGAATGGGCAAAGCTGCGGCCGAGACTCCTGCTCTTTGACGACGTTCTCACCGTCGATCGACCGGCGGTCTTTGAGCCCGCGAAGGATCGTCCGATTCTGTTTGGCGCGCTCGCGTGGTCCGATGTACTGCTGACATTGGACACGAACGATTTTGGCGGCCTCATGGGAACGACGTTCTACGGCCTCCGAATCCTGCGGCCCGGGTCGTTCATCGAGGAAGAACGAGCCTCCGGAAGCTTAAGGTAGATCTGTTCCCTCGCCCCTACCGGCCCAGACCACAAGCAGCAATTCATCAACCCTTTCCGCTACCATGCGCAGATGACCTCTCATCCCCTCGACTACGCCCGCATCCCCCCGCCGCTGCAGCGCTGGGCGCGCCGCCTTGCCGCCGCCGGCATTGTCGTCGTCAGCAACGTCGTCGCCGCCATCTCCACCATCGTCATCCTCCTCGCCGCCGGCCTCCTCACCCGCGCGGTGCTGGGGGTCGTCTGCGTGTTCTCCGGAGAGTACCAGGGATTCTTCGAAACCGCCGCCGGCCTCGTGATCATGGCAGTCGTCCTGGCCATCGCGTTCGCCGTCCTCGCCCTGCTGCTCGCCCCGCAAACGAGCCGGCCAGGACGAAGCGGGCGATGAGTTCACGGATGATGCCGAAGCTCCCTGATCGGAAGGCCGCGGGCCGTCGCAACATGAACGGGGAGATTCAGCGTTGCCGAAACTGTTTCACCAGCTCCGCGTACTTCGGGTCGTCAAACCCCGGCCGCTTGCAGGTGCGGGCGCCGGGAAAGCACGCCTCGGCCTGTTCGCGTATCTCGCGCAGCCGCTTGACCACGCGCTCCGCCTGCCTGGCCAGCTTCGGCGCGTCGCGCCCCAGCGTTTCCCAGCTCGCAAGCGATGCATCGACCGACAGCAGCGCCACCTTCGCCGAACGATCGCGCGCCAGCGCCACATCCGGATCGTCCCAGTCATCGAGCTCGTCGCCCAGCGCCCGGGCGAACTTCACGTAAATCAGCCCCACGTGCCACTCGATCTGCGCCAGCGCATCCTTGAGCGCCTCCGCCCGCGCCACATCCTCCTCGCAGCTCGCCTCGTCGGCCATCTCCAGCAACCGCGCCCGCACCTTCTCGCGCCCCTCGCGCAGCCACTTGAGCGCCTCCACCGAATACCGCTGCGCCGCCTTGATGAACGGCGGCTTCTTCCGCCGGCGCGGCGGCGGCGCTTTCTTCGCCTCCTCCACAAACTCCTCGAAATTCCCCCCCGCCGCCGTGATGTCTTCCTCGATCATCTGCGCCGTCATCGCGAACATGTCCGCCACGTGCCCCAGGCTCTTCTCCAGCCCCGGCGGCTCGGCTTCCGGATCGTCAATGTGGTCCGTCAGCCCCTCCGCCTCTTCCATCAGAAACACGCTGCACCGCCGCGTGAACGGACAGCGCTCGCACCACCGGTCGCAGTAGTTGTGCACGCCCTCGATCAGGTTCGGATTGTCCAGAATACGATGGAGGTCTTCAGGTTTCATGGCAATTCCAAACTAAGATAGTCATACATGACATGGCTGGCGTCCTCGCGCACCGAGGTCTGCACCAGCTCGATGGTATTGGGGCCGACTTTCAGATGATTCACCGGAATGGGCACGTAACTCACGCAATACTTCGCGTGAATCGCCTCGCGCAGCAGCGCGTTGCCGCCCTCCACGTCCGGCGTCACCGTCGTGATCGGACGCGATTCATCGTTGGCGTACACATCCACCCTCGCTCGATCCGCCGAGGCAAAGGCCAGCGTCAGCGTCGCCGGACCCACCGGCAGGCCCGGCAGATCAAAATGAATCCGCCACCGCTGCGGCACCGGCTTGTCGCCCTGCATGTAGCGGCTCTGTGCATAATTCCAGTCCTTCGCCGGATCCGACTTTCCGATCGTGTAATCCAGCGGATTGGACAATTCATTCGGCGCCGTTTTGTAGAGATAGGGAAGGTAGTAATCCTTGCCATGACGAAATTCCGCGGCGGAACGGTCCGGCACGCCGATCTCCCAGGCGATCGCCCGCCCATGATGCGGCACAATCCACATCACGTTGTTCAAATTCGTCGTCTGCCCCGCCGTCACGACGACGTTCTGCTGGGCGCACTCGCCGACAGCGCCCGTGTTGAACGCGTGCAGCACGTACGTGCCCGGCCGAACAGCGGGAATCGTGAAGGTTCCATCGGCTCCGGCGCGCGTCCAGTATTGATAACCGTCGCCCTGAAATTGCCAGTCATCGGTGGGCCGGCCGTGCGGCGGCGTCAGGCCGACCCACGCGCCCGCGGCGTTGACGGAGGGCTTGAGCAGATCGCGAATTTCCAGTTGCCCGGTGACGGTGCCGCGCTCTTTGGCCTTGGGATACAGCGCATTGTTGACCCACTCATACGGCCACGCCGCTTCTTCGGCTTTGGCCTGCGCCTCCGCGTCAGCCCACGCCGCGTCGCCGGTCGGCTTGTCGTTGCAGTACAGCAAAAACGGGCCGTAAATCTTCGACCACACCTCGCCCTGCTTAAATTCCTGCGAGGAACCATTGTAGTGGTTCATGTTCATGTGCGTCAGAATGGTGCCGACCGCGGCGGTAAGATCATTTTTCGTCGGCCCGTCGGAGAAGAATTCGTGGCTGCCGAAAACCACGAATTCGCCCAGCGGATGCTTATCGGAAGCGAACCCCCAACAACCCAGGTTGCTATAGTTCGCATTATACATGTACTTGCAGTCGTATTTCCCCGCCCACGTCCCCTGGGTCATTTTTGTGATTTCCTTGATCGGCGTTTCGACGGCGGTCTTGAAATCCTCGGGCAGCGGCGCGACCCAGTGGCGGGCCTGGTCGATGTAGATTTTCTCCATGACGTCCTTGCCGGTTTCCGGCGTCGACCAGACCATGCGCCATTCGCCGAGGCCCAGCGCCGGATAATTCGCCGGATGCACCGTGACGGTATACACGTACAAGCCGGTAGCCCCGCGGCAGAGCACGAAATGAGCGCCGACATCCCACGCATGCTTGTCCTTGCCCGGCTCGTAAATGTGCTTGCAGGCCACATCGATCACGTCCGGCGTGTTGGTAGCCAGCGACATCGTGCAGTGCGGGAGCGTTTCAAAATCGGCGCCGCCGTCGCGCGAGAAATAGATGCTCTTGTGCTGCCCGGCCGTGGACACCATTTCGTGTCCCTTGACTTTCATGCTCAGGACCGTGGCGTTCGCGGGATCGATGGTGGCGCTGATGATGCCGTTGGAGAGGATGACGTTATTGCCTTGTTTGGTGATCGTGACATCGGGGCCCTCATTGCCTCCGCCGGCGACATTGGCGCGCGCGGCCGCGCCGGCTGTCAGGAGGATGATTCCCGCGAGAATGGTCCGCATTCCATCTCCTTCGCCAAAGGTGTCAAAGATCGCTGTGAAGGACGTTTTTCAGCATGGCCGCATAGCGCGATTTTCCAAGCTTTTCAATCAACTTTACAAACGCCGCCTGGTCGATCCAGCCGTGGCGATACGCGACTTCCTCGGGCG
The DNA here is from genome assembly GCA_035548175.1 of Phycisphaerae bacterium. Taxonomy (GTDB): domain Bacteria; phylum Planctomycetota; class Phycisphaerae; order WQYP01; family WQYP01; genus CALCHA01. The sequence continues at coordinate 25,143 of DASZTO010000059.1, forward strand.
AGCAGATCAGCAACCCCTGCCGTTCCTGCACCGCCTCGACGAACATGGACGCCTGAAGGAGCGCCGCGTGATTGCCGGTATCGAGCCACGCCGTGCCGCGCCCGAATTTTTCGACACGCAGCGTGCCCTCTTCGAGGAACAGGCGGTTCAGATCGGTGATTTCCAGCTCGCCGCGCGGCGAGGGTCTCAAACGCTTCGCCTTTTCGCACACCGTGTGATCGTAAAAATAGAGGCCCGTCACCGCCCAGTTGGATTTGGGTTGCCGGGGTTTTTCTTCCAGCGAAATCGCCTTCCCGCCGGCATCAAATTCGGCGACGCCATACTCGGATGGATTATTGACGTAATAGGCAAAGACGGTGGCGCCGGCGTCGAGCGATCCGGCGCGCGACAGCAGCTCCGGCATGCCATGGCCGAAGAAGAGATTATCGCCGAGAACCAGCGACGCGGGCTGCCCATCGCAGAATTTTTCGCCGATCAGGAACGCTTGCGCCAGGCCGTCGGGCGAAGGCTGCGTTGCATAGGAAATCGTCATGCCCCACTGCGCGCCATCCTCGAGGAGCCTTTGAAAACTTTGCGAATCGTGCGGCGTCGTGATGACCAGCACGTCGCGGATGCCCGCCAGCATGAGCGTGGAGAGCGGGTAATAAATCATCGGCTTGTCATACACCGGCATGAGCTGCTTGGAGACCACCTTGGTCACCGGAAACAGCCGCGTGCCCGACCCGCCCGCGAGAATGATGCCCTTCTTGATCATGCCGCCATGCCTTTTGCTAGATGCCAGTGCCGTTAAGGTAGCACCTTGGCCGGGGGAGTCAAAGGATGTTGTCGGAGAAAGTAATTGGTAATTGGTAATTGGTAACTGGTAATTGGCGGGGCCGTGCGTCAGCGATTCAGCCGCACCTTGTGTCCGGTGATGGTCTCCACGCGAGCACGCAACGCGGCGGCCTCTTCATCCGTCAATCGCATGAATAGCTGCACCGGCCTGCTGAACGTTCGGCGGATAACGAACCAGTAAGCCCCCTCGCGGCGCTTGTGGAAATCGATCTCTTCGTTGCGCCATGGACGGATCTTCAGGCGTCCGGGACCGCGTCTCCATCCGTAGCCGCGGCCGCCGAGCCACACTTGAGACTCATCATCCGGAACCCTCTGCATTCCCCACGCAACCGCCGCCGTCCCCGTCAGGAGGATAGACATGCCCGCCATGTAAAAATTTGCAAAGAGCACCGCCACTGCCAGCCAATACAGCGCCATGCCGACTATCAGCAGGGGAAGAAGCACGCGGACAATGGGACTGGGCTCGATGTTGCTTCGCCGCATACCGAACGGTACCCCCCTGCCCCAGAGCCGGATGCAGTGCGAGTCATAAGGCGCGCCGCACTCGGGGCAATTTCCCGTCTCACGCAGCGCTTGCAAGCAATAGCCACAGCCAACGCAGGCGACGGCCCCTTCCTCGATCTTCTTCGCTGGCTCGGACAAGCTGCCCCCTGCGTTCGATCATGCCGCTCGGGCCCGCAGCGCCAGGAACATCGGTATTTCCTTGCGTGAGGCGTCGAGCGCCTCCTTGCGCGGGCCGGACTGGCTTTTTTTGTGGGAGATCCATTCTTCCAGGTGGTCGATCAGCAGCCCGGAGTTGCTGAGGGTGTTCACGTAGGCTTGCAGCGGGCGATGAAAGTGCGTGGTTTCGGGCGTGCCTTTTCCGTGGGCGGCGCGGCCGGGGTGCGTTTGGATGGCGATCTGCGCCGAGGTCAGATATTGGCGCACGAGGCGCGACTGCGTGCCGCCGTTGGGGCCGTCCTCCCACCACCAATCGGAGCGCTGCGGGATGCGGAAGCAGGGGTGCATCATCACGATGAGCAGTTTGCCTTCGGGCTTCAGCAGCGCCCGGCAGCCCTGCCACACCGGCGAGAGCGGGGAGATATTCTGAATCGCCAGCACGATCGTGATCGCATCAAAGCTGCTGCGCTCCAGTCCTTCCACCGCAGCGCCGTTGTCGCCGATCAGTTTGGTCGCATCGGCCACGACATAATGGATCGGCAAGCGGTCCTGCGCGTTTCGCCTCTGGGCCGCCGCAATGAGCGCTGCCGCACCGTCCACGCCCGTGACGTGCACGCCGTCAGTCGCGGCGAGTTTTCGCGCCAGCACCCCCTGGCCGCAGGCAAGATCGAGAATCCGCATGTCGCGCCGCTCGCCCTTGCCCAGGCCAAGCATCCGCAGCACGCCGGGCACAATCACTTCGCGGTGATATTCGGATCCTTCATCGCCGACCAGCGCGTCGTACCAATCGGCCACTTCGCCCCAGTGCGTCGGGCGCTCGCCGGCGTGGCCGCGCCGCACCCTCTCAGGCCGCGCCGCCCCGCGTTCTTTTGGCCCCCCGCCCCGCTGATCCGGCCGCTTCTTCATGCCCGGATAATCCGCCCTTGCCGATCGCTTTGCAACCGCGCCGCGCACCTGCCGCCGCCCCCAATTGCACGACTTCAACGAATTTTTCCAATTTTACGCTTCATCCGCCCACGCCAGCACCATGCTTTCGAACGCCTCCCAGCCTTTGAGTTGCGCTTCGGTCCAGGTCGCCGGCTTTCCGGTGGCCACGTGATGCCGCGCGGCGCGCAACTTCCGCCGCGTTTCCCGCGGCAAGCGCACGCCTTCATTCACCACGAGCCCGGTCACGATCATCCGCTGATGCCTCCGCGCAAGGCGCAGCTTTTTCTTCGTGTGCAGCTTGTAGCCATAATCGATGAGCGCATCCTGCACGCATTGAATCACCCCGGCGATCTCGACGCGGAGGCCGTCGCTGAACGAAAACGTCAAATCGTCGGCATAGCGCGTGTAGACGGCGTCGAAAAGTTTCGCGATCGAGGCCAGCCGCTGATCCATCTGATAGTTCACGATGTTGGAAAGCCAGGGGCTGGTCGGCGCTCCCTGCGGCAATCCGCCCTTGTGCGTGGTGAGGCGCGCCATCAGCCCGGACGCCACGGGGTCCCAGTCGATCGCCTGGAAATAGCGCAGCACGCGGTCGGCGTCGGTGCTGGGAAAAAAATCCTGGATGTCCATCCGCAGCACCGCCGCCCGGCCCATGTGCGGCTTGGCGTTCGTGACGATCGAGCGGCCTTTGCGAAAACCGTGCACGGCCTCGTGCGCCGGCAAGCGGCCGAGCACCTTGCGCAGCAGCGTGCGCTGCACCGACTTGAGATCATCCGCCGGCACCAGCAATTGCCGCCGCCCGCCGGAGCGCTTCGGAATGCTCTGCTCGTAATACCGCGGTTCGATGGCGCCAAGCGCGGCGGCGTCGATGCCCATGCGGCGGGCCAGTTCCTCGACGCCGCGCTTGTTGGATGGCGCCGGCGGCGCTCCCTGAAACAATTTGCTGAACCACCCCATGCGCCGCCCTTCTTTGCCGGCGAGCCTGCACGCGCCGGGTTCGATCCTGAAAAAAGGCGCGGCCGAAACCGCGCCTGCCGGCTTGCTTCAGGTGCAACCTGAGCACCTCTTCTGATCTCACCTGACTCATTCCGGCTGACGAAACATCAGCCCGAGTCCAGCATTAGGACTCCACCAAGACGGCGCCGCCATCATCGCGCCGCCGCGCCAGGCCCGCAAGAAAAATCTTCAGGGCCGCAATAGCTGCGAAAAACTGCGAGGCATCGGCGATTCATACGTCGCCTCGCGGCGCGTCGTCGGATGCGTGAAGCGCAGGTAGGAGGCGTGCAGCGCGAGGCGGCCGGGCGGTTCGTCGGGCGTGGGAGCCTTACCCGGCCGGCCGTAGAGCGGATCCGCCAGCACGGGGTGGCCGATGGCCGAGAACTGCACGCGTATCTGATGCTTTCGCCCGGTGAAAAGGGTGCATTCCACATGGGCGATATCTTTGCGACGATCGGCCGCCAGCACCTTGTAATCCAGAATCGCCAGTTTGCCCGTCTTCATGTCCCGGGTCTCGCGCACCACGCCGGTCTCGGGATCCTCGACCAGCAGCATTTCGAGGCGTGCTTCGGCTTTCTTCGGCACGCCATGCACGAGGGCGTCGTAACGCCGCGTAATGGTGTGCTCGAAAAACTGCTCCTTGAGCGAACGGAAAGCCTCCCATGAGCGGCCGAAGAGCAGCAGGCCGGAGGCGTCGCGATCGAGCCGGTGAATGAGGTGCACCTGGTTTTTGTGATTTTGCCGCTGAAAGTAGGTGGTGAGGATTTTGAGCGCGGTGGGCCGGCGTTCCTGGGCGTCGGTGGCGGTGAGCAATCCGGAGGGCTTGTCCACGAGCAGCACGTGGGCATCCGCGTGCACCAGCACCAGGCCTTCCGCCAGGGTCAGGCGCTTCATTGGCAGAGTTTCACGATCCACGACTTCCACGACCTGCGCCGCGGCCACTTCCTGCTTGAAGGATTTCGCGGCGACGCCATCCACCCGCACCCGCTTCGCCGCCACCATCTCCCGCAGCGTGGTGCTCTTGGCCTCGGGATACATCGCCCGCAGCCGATCGCCCACGGTCTGATTCGCACTGTTTTTCGCATTTTCCATGCGTCAATTATAGGGCGGCGGCGATTTCCGCACACCCCGCCGCGGTTCAGCCCGCCGTCCAACGTGCCGATAACTTCCGCATCAGCGCATTCTGCCGGAACCTTGCGTGACCATCGCCCTCGTTCGTTCCCCCACCGCCGCCGCCCCCGCCGGCACGCGCCGGCATGTGCGCGCTCTCGATGGCATCCGCGGCCTGGCCGTCCTCCTGGTGATGGGCCATCACTTTCTGATGAACTTCCCGGCGATCGGCGGCAGAGATGCCTTCTTCCTTTCCTTCCTTCGCGCCGGATGGTTCGGCGTCGATTTGTTCTTCGTGCTCTCCGGCTATCTGATCACCGGTATCCTGCTGGATGCGAAGAATCGCCCTCACGCTATCCGCAACTTCTATATCCGCCGCGCGCTGCGCATCTTCCCGCTCTACTTCGCCATCCTCGCTATCTGCACCCTGCTTCTGCCCGCGCTGTTTCCCAGCGCCAACCCCGCACCCCGGGCAGCGCTTCCCTGGCTCTGGACTTACACCAGCAACTTCTATAACGCGCACGGCGGATGGCTTGCCGGCGACTGGTTCGATTTTTCGCACCTCTGGTCGCTGGCCATCGAAGAGCACTTCTACCTGCTCTGGCCCTGGCTGATCCTGTTCGTGCCCGAGCGCCGGCTCATTCCGGCGTGCATCACCCTTCTCGTCACCGTGATCCTTCTGCGAACCGCTTATTCCACGGCATTTCCTGACGATGTCAATGGCCCCTATCTCCTGACGCCCTTCCGTTGCGATGGCCTCATTCTCGGCGGCCTGCTGGCCATGATCCACCGCACGCGCGGACTCGATCAAATCGAGCGACCCGCGCGGCTTCTCCTTACCGGGGGAACGATCCTCCTGATTGCCGCCATCGCACGCTTCGGCGGCATCCCGCGCCCCGCCGGACCCGCCGGCTGCTGGACCTACACCGGTCTGGCACTGCTGTTCACCGCCCTCGTCGCGGTCGCCCTCACCAGCCCATCCCTCAACGCGCTCTTTTCCCATCAGGCCCTCCGCACCCTTGGGAAATATAGTTATGCGCTCTATCTATTTCACTGGCTGCTGAGGCCCATGTTCTTGAAACTCATGACTTCTTCCAGCATAAGCACGGTCGCGACCACGCGCGGCGCCGCCCTGGTTGCCATCCTCCTCTGGATCGCCGCCACAGCCGTCTGCACGTTCCTGAGCTGGAATCTTCTTGAACGTCCCTGTCTGGCGCTCAAAGATAGATGGGCACCTCCTGAAGCGGCACCCTGATCTCGCCGATGTCCATCTTACCGGCACCGGGAGCATCCATGGGCATTCTCAGCATCTGGCGGTCACTCTGGCAACCTGCGCCCGGGCAGCGCGCCGATGCTGCCGCGCCCACCGGCCGCATGTCGCGTTTGCTGCTCGAGGCGCGCGCCGCCTTCAACACGGTTCGCGCCCACGCACCGGCCGTTGGCGGCGACGACGCCGAACTCCTCCGCCGCTATGGACAGATCGTCTGGGGGGTTGTTATCGAAGTATGCAACGGCGCGCCGCCCGGATTTGTCGCGGTCGTCGTTCTCTACAGTCTTGAAGACGTGTTCACGGAGGATGTCGCCGGCCTGGTCGAGATTGGCCGGTGGGTGAAGGGGCTCAAGACCACCGGGCAGGTCGACCCGCGTTCCGCCGCCGTCGCCGCGATGGTGCGCTGCGAATGGGCGAACGGGCAGTGCCTGTCGCTTCCCATGGACCTTGTCTCGGGCCGCGAAATTTACGTAGCAACTGCCGCCTGGCGCCGCAGCGGGCTTCCATCGCACCGCCTGGCGAACGTCGTGCTGCCGGTGGTCGTTCTCCCTGAAGCCACGCCGGCGGTCGGAGTCCTGCCGGTATCCTGCTGGCCGGGCGAATTTGCCGGCGAGTGGATCGCCTCGACCGCTCCCGAAGCCACGGGCGTGGAGCGTCGTGTCGAACCGCGCCTGGAAACCACATGGACCGCCGAAGAGGTGCTGGCACGCTACCGCGCCAATCCCATCTCCGTGACGTCCGCCGCCGCTACGCTGATCCGCGCGCAGCTTCAGGCCCGCCAACTCGGTCCTGCGGCCTGCACCTCCGTCCGCCTGGTTGCCGACGGCTTTGCCACCGATTTCCTCGATCGTCCCACCGGCGGCATGGAGCTTTGCCGCAACGCCGCCACGCAGGGCCTGCTCATCGCCGTGCTTGCGCGGCGGGAGGAGCTTGTCCGCCTGACCGGCGTCACCATCGACGCCTCCGGCAACCACTTCATCTTCCGCCGGGATGCCTGACCTGCATACTTTGCGAAGCACGCTTTCAGTCGCTATTTCTCTTCCTTCTTCATAATGAACAGATAGTTGAATCCGCGAAGGAAATAATTCCCCTCCACTGCCGACGTATGCCAGTGGTTTCTCTTGAGCGTCCGGTTGTGCCGCACCACGGCAATAATATCGATCGGCTTGAAATGGCGCCGCAGGATGGCTAATAGCTCGAACCCGATCGGCATGAACGGCTTGCCCTTTTTGAACGAGTCCGACACATACAGCCCCATGTAGCGCCGGTTCTTCAGCACCCGGTGTAGTTCGCCGATCACCCGCGCCATCGCCTCGTAATATGCCTTGCCGCCGTCATCCCCGCCCGCATCCAGTTTACCGATGCAGCGCGGATCGTCGGAATAATCCACGTGCGTCGAATAGGGCGGATCAACAAACGCAAAATCCACGCTTGCATCCGCCAGCGGCAACTTCCGCGCGTCGGCCTGCCGGATGTCTTCGCGCGACGGCGCCAGATCACAACCCACGCCCTTCCGCCCCAGTTCCTTCGCCACATCCAGCGTCGTGCCCGACCCGCACATGGGATCGAGCACCACATCCCCCTCGCGCGTGTAACGGGTCAAAAGCTGCCAGATCACCCATGCCGGCGTCGCGCCGATGTAATCCTTATCCCCGTGCCGCTCGCGCCCGTAATCCTGCGACGGATACTCCCACAGCGTCGTGGTCATCACCTCCAGCGGCGGCTTTTTCATAAACGCACATCACAATCGTCCGCACATCCACACATCCCAGATTACTGTTCATGGGTGTGCATTTGTAATCATTTCCCGTCACTTGTAATTGTTGAACTGCACCGCAATCTCCGGCGGCTTCGCGCGAATCGCCGCCTGCACCGCCTGCAGGTCGTCCAGCTTCGCCCCCACCACACGCAGCGCATCGCCCTGAATCTGCGCCCGCACCTTCAGGCCCAGCTCCTGAATCTGCTTCTGCAGCGCCTTGGCCGTGTCGCGGTCTATGCCCGATTTCAGCTTCACCTTCTGCCGCAGCGTATTGTGCGTCGCCGCCTCCACCTTCTGCCGATCCAGCGCCTTGGGATCGACCCCGCGCTTGATCATCTTGGAAATCAGCACGGTCACCACGGCCTCGAGGTGCGGCTCGTTGTCGGCGGTGACGGTGATGAGCTTTTCCTTCTTGTCCAGCTCGCCGATCGCCGCCGACGTGCCGCGCAAATCAAACCGCGTCGAGAGTTCCTTCTGCGCCTGCATGATGGCGTTGTGCATCTCGTTCAAATCCACTTCCGAAACAATATCAAACGAATGATCCGCAGCCATGCTCGCCCGCCTTCAAAAATCCGCTCGCCTCAATGCGTCCGCTTGTCGTCCGCGAACACCTGCGGCGATCGTTTCACCAACCTGAAATAATGGATCAATGGCCCCACCACCGCCGCCGCCACGAACAACCACACGATCATCAGCAAAAACGGCGACACCCACGCCGTCTGCACGGGAATCGGCGCGTCATGCACGCCGCCCGAGCCCCCCGTCGTCGTATGCTGCACCGTCACGCTTGCCATGCCCGCATCTTACGCCCCCGCCTCCGGACCGGTCCAGCACCCCTCCACGCCGCGCGGCCGACACATCATTCCTCGAACAATCCCGGCTCTTTTCCCACCGATTGGCATGTCGGGCAATGCCACGTCAGCCGATTGTCACCGCCGCAGCGATCCACCATGATCTCCGTCCCGCACACCCGGCATGGCAAATTCGCGCGGTCATACACCCGATAGGGAAACGCCTGCCCCCTGGTCGCAAACGTCGCCGCCGTCGCCACGATCCCCACCGTCGTCCCGGCGAGAAAATCGATCTGCGACGCCAGCAGGTTCGCCACGCGCACCCCCGGCCACAACCGCGTCGCATAGAGGATTTCGCATTTGAGCATGTTCCCCAGCCCCGCCACCGTCTCCTGATCCAGCAGCGCCGCCGCCACGCTGCGGTGCGGATTCTTGCGCAGCCGATAGGGAAAATCGTCGTGGAACGTCGCTGTCGCCAGCGGATCGGGACCCAGCGACCGCACCTCCGGATGCGCCCACACCCGCGCCGTCGGCAGAATGTAAAAGATCGGCCGGCCCGTCAGCACCGCCGCAAACGCCGGCCCGCCCCCCGCGTTCCGCAGGTACACCGTCAACAGCGGCCGCCTTCGCCCATGCTCCGCCAGCGCCGCCGCCTCCTCCACCGACACCACCGCCCACTTGGCGCGCGTGATCAACTGGCACAGCCACGTCATGCCATGAGAAAAATCGAAGAACAACCATTTCCCGTGCGATCGGATCCGCTGGATCACCTGCCCCACGCAATTCAGCAGCAGCATATTCGCCTGCCACCGCCCCTCCGGCACGACAATCCGCTCCAACGGCTTGCCCGTGATCAGCTCGTTCAAGTGCTCGGCCAATGCGCGCGTCTGGGGTCCTTCCATCCCTAAAGCCTATCTTGCGCACACTTCCGCGTAAACCCTCCTACAATGGCTCTTCAAGGAGCTTCCATGACTGCCAACCCCTCTTCCGTTCCCACCGCCACGCCCGCTCCCGCCCCCAAGCGCCGCGGCCGACGATGGTGGAAAATCCTGCTTGCCATCGTCATCCTCATCATCATCCTGATCCTTCTCCTGCCCACGCTCCTCTCCACCGGCGCCGGCGCACGCTTCCTCCTCAACAAGGTCAACGCGCGCATCCCCGGTAAAATCTCCGCCGATTCCCTCTCCCTCGGCTGGTTCTCCGGCGCCAAAATCCGCAACTTGAAAATCACCGGCCCCGACGGAAACGTCGTCATCGCCGTCGCCTCCGCTGACACTGGCCTCACCCTCATCGACGCCCTCAGCACCTCCAGCATGGACCTCGGCAACATCGTCGTGCGCGGATTCAAACCCTACATCATCACCTATGCCGACGGCACCACCAACATTGGCCGTTGCTTCACCCGCTTCCCCAGCCCTCCCCTGCTTGCCTCCACCACTGCCCCCATCAGCGCAACTACGGCCGCGCCACTTCCCCCTTCCGCCCCTTCCATCCCAGCCGCTCCCTCCCCCACCCACCCCATGCGCATCAAGGGAACCCTCGACCTCGACGATTCCCAAGTCACCTGGGTCGGCTACGGCTCGCCCATCCTCACCCTCGCCAACCTCAAAATTAAATCCGCCTTCGATACCGGCACCGGCAACTGCGACCTCGACCTCGCCGCCGACGCCACCTCCGGCAACGATAAACCTACACCCCTCGCCGCCAAATTCTCCGGCAACTTCTTCTCCAACGGCAACCTCAAACCCCTCGGCGCTATGACCGGCGACGGTCAGGCCTCCGCCAAGTCCATCGACCTTTTTGCCCTCTCTCCCATATTCCAGGCCGCCGGCCTGCGCGCCGCCGTCACGGGTAAGGGCGACCTCTCCCTCACCCTCGCCAACGCCAGCGGAAAAGAAACCCTCGCCCTCAACGCTCCCTTCACCAACGTCACCCTTTCCGGCCCCGCCACCGATGGCGACACGCTTCGCCTCGCCAAAGCCAACCTCTCGCTCAACGCCGCCCTCACCGGCGACACCGTCGATCTCCAGAAATTCCAGCTCGCCTCCGACCTGCTCAACGCCAGCGGCAACGGCTCCATCAAAACCAGCGGCGCAAGCAGCGGCCCGCTTCCCCCGCTGACCCTCAACGTCGCCGCCGATGTCACCGCCCTCAAAAAGCAACTCCCCAAGCTCCTGGGAAATCTCCCCGACACCCAGGCCGCCGCCAGCATCACCGGCCGCATCGATCTCGCCGCCAGGACCCTCACCACCACCGCCCCCTCCGCCATCAGCGAGAAAGACCCCAAAACCAATCAAGGCAACGCGCTCGTGATCGATCCCGATTCCACCCTCTCATGGGGTGCTGCCCCCAACGATCTGCACGCTGCCGCCACCTACGATCTCGCACGCATCCAGCAGATTCTCGCCAAATCGCTCCCCGACGGAACCACGCTCGCCGGCACGCGCACCGTGAAGCTCCACATCTCCGGCCCCATCAACACCGCGGCAACCGGCCTGCAAATGCTCGCCGGACTCTCCATCGATCCCACCACCGTCGGCTTCGACCGCATCGCCATCAAGGGCCTCGACCTCGGCCGCGCCGATGTCCCCTTCGCCATGAAGACCGGCCTGCTCACCCTCACCCCCAGCGACGTCCCCGCCAACGGCGGCGCCATCCACCTCGAAGGCCATCTCGACCTCACCAAATCCCCCGCACTTTTCGCCATCGACAAATCCACCCAGCCCATCGCGCTCGCAAAAAACATCCAGCTCAATCACGAACTCGCCGCCGGGCCCCTCGCCTTCCTCCCCCTGGCCTGGGGCGGACAGAAAAACCAACAGCTCACCGCCGTCTCCGGCCTGCTCAACCTCTCCCTCTCCGACGCCTCCATCCCCCTCGATTCCGCCGCCCTCCGCACCACCGGCACGCTCCATGGCTCCCTGCGCATCGACAACCTCACCACCGACGCCCCCATCTTCACCGATCTCCTCCAGCAACTCGGCCCGCTGGTCAAAATCACCCAGCCCGACGCTCTCGCCATCCGCGGCGGACAAATCCCCGAAACCCCCTTCGCCCTCCAGAGCGGCAAAGTCACCTACCAGAACCTCACCATCCACGCACAATCCACCGACATCTTCCTCTCCGGTTCCGTCGGCCTCGATTCCTCCCTCGCCATGAACATGTCCGTCAATACCCAGGGACTCAACATCGCCATCCCCGTCGGCCTCTCCGGCACCACCTCCAGCCCCAAGCTCGCCATCTCCCCCGACGCGCTCAAGGGCGGCCTGCAGAACTTCGCCCCGAAACTTCAGGACCTGCTCAAGAACAAATAACCCGCCGCCGCGCCGCCCCCGCTTCGCCCCTCGTCGTCACTTCTTCGGTTTCAGCCGGTAAACGGCAAAATTCCGCACCTCCATGTGATTGAACGTCGTCCGAATGGCAAAATAGCCATGCGTATACGGATGCGCATCCGTGTACGAGAAAATCCGCTGCCCGTCCCGGTAGTATTCGATCAGCGGCCCGCACGCCACCACCTGCACCTTCTGCCACACGTTCGGCGTCAGCATGAATTGCTTGGCCGTCAGATCATGCTCCGGCAGCAGGGGCCGATTGGTCGCATCGCCGATATACCGCCGAAACCGCGTCGTGCTGTTCGTATTCCCGCCCTGCCCAACGTAATACGTCTTGAGCTCGTTGTACGTCGCAAACGCCCCCGTCCTCGCCCGCACATCAAAAAAGTCCTTCTCGTTCCGCGGGTCCGTCGCCATCCAGAAACAATTCAAATCCGACACCCGATCGTTCGGCCCCGCCGGATCCCCCTTCACCATCCGCGCCTCATACTGGATCATCACCGGCCCCGAAAGCTCGTGCGTGAACCACACCGAGCATCCGCGCGGCACGTTGATCTCCAGAACCCCGTTATGCGCCGCCACCGTTCCCCCCTTCTCCAGTTCCGATTTCCATTGCTTCAGATCGTTAAAGGCATCGCTGTAGAGCCGCTCGCCCACGGAATAAGCGCCGGGATTCGGCGAAGCGGGCATCGTCGCCGGCCCGGACGCCGCCGCCGCCAGCAGCAACGGCACAACGATCGCCATCGACAGTTTAAGCATGAAACCTCCATGCGCCGGACCCGAAACCGCTGCATGATAAGCGCCGCGACCGAATCTCGGAAGATATACACAGTTGTGCATGTTTATTCGAACGCCCAATGCTGATTTTCGTATGCATGAGGAGAGCCGCCCGCCGCAGACATCTCCATCAAGGAAATCTGCTCCGCCCACTCCAAAGTCATCCACGACCACCAGCCCCGCCCGTAACCGCCGGACCCCTCATTTGATCATCGATTCCACACCCGACCCCGTCGATGCGCCCCGATTCGCGCGCGGAATGAAATGCGTGTCCGGCTTTTCTGTATCCGGATTGCGCCCGATCCACATCAGAAAACGCAGCAAATCCAGCAGTATCAGCCCGACCAGCGCCGCCACGGGCATGGGAAGCGCTATCAACAGATACACCGGCTGTGCCCGTATGTCCCGGAAAAAACCGAAACCCAGACCCACGGCGTAGGTGACGAGCAACGCCGCGCCTATCACCGATGCCAACACCAACGGGGCAAGTTCCGTCATCGCCAGAATGCACGCCCACGCACGGCCACGCCGAACGGCCCCGACGCAAACCGTCGTCCCCACGACTAGCAGCAGACACGCAAATGTCGCCGCCGACGCCGGACAATTCTCCTCCGTCACATATTCCAGCACCTCCCGCAGGCTTGGCGCTGTGATGCTAAATGTACGCGGAGCAAAGAAGATCAGATAGTCCGCGACGCACGCGCAAAAAAGACAAGCGCAGGCCGCAAGAACCCCTGCGTGCGCCGCTCGCCGCGCCCGGCCCGGCCGTACCAAACGGACGCCGGAAGCAGCAACAGCAGCGCACCAGCCGGAAAAACGAGGTACGGATTGTAATGAAACGCATAATCCCATGCGTTCTTCCTCACCATCGCCCATTGTTCCGCGTTCCACCCCAGCGGAAACCCGTCCTGCCACGTTAACAAGTCGAACAGCAGCCCCACGCCTAGAAAAACCAGGCACACAAAATACAAGCGCATGCGCATGGCCCACCCCACCCCCGCCGACGCCACCTGCCGCACGCGCGTCGGCGTCGCCATGCTCGTCAAATAGCTCAAGACATGAGCCGTCGGTAACGGCGAATTCCCCGGCACGCGGCCCACTCGAAATCCTCCTCAACGCCCGCAGTCTAGCACAGCCGCCGGCCCACCAGCACCACAAAATCCCCAACCCCGCGCCAACGCCCCGACCGCTCCCCTCCTGGCCAACTGGCACGCGCCAAACCCCAGGCTAAGATGGTCACGTTAGATCAGCCGCAACGACAACGTCCTGCTGATACGCCGGCGCTACGGCCGGGACGGCGGTGCGGGTGCGGGGGGGGGGGGACGGTCGACTTTTTCTTCGGAGAGTTGTTATGCACGGACGTCCCCTTCGCGCGGTTGTCGCCTCCCTCCTCCTCGCCGCCGCCACTTCCCTCCTCCCCCAAACCGCACGCGCCGCCGATGAAAAGCTCGGCATCACCTGGACCCAGTACAACCTCCCCAACGGACTCCAGGTCATCCTCGTCCCCATGCCCACCTCCCCCGTCACCCACGTCCGCGTTCTCTATCACGTCGGCTCCAAAGACGAACGCCCCGACCGCCAGGGCTTCGCCCACATGTTCGAACACATGATGTTCCGCGGCAGCGCCCACGTCGCCCCCCAGGAGCACATGAAACTCATCAACGGCGTCGGCGGCTACTCCAACGCCTCCACCGCCTTCGACGTCACCCAATACGTCGACACCGTCCCCGCCAACTTCACACAGCTCGCTCTCTGGCTCGAAGCCGACCGCATGAGCTCCTTCAAAGTCTCCGCCCCCATCTTTCAAACCGAACGCCTCGTCGTTAACGGCGAATGGCGCAACGGCCGCAACCGCCCCTACGGCACCATGTGGGAAGACCTCTTCGCCGAAGCCTACAAAGATTCCCCCTACAAATGGACCCCCATCGGCAACATGGATCAGCTCGCCCAAGCCAAGGTCGGCGAGCTCCAGGCCTTCTTCAACCACTACTACGTCCCCAACAACGCCATCCTCGTCGTCGCCGGTAACATCAACGTCGAAGAAACCAAAGCCCAGATCGAAAAATACTTCGCCTGGATCCCCAGCCGCGGCGGCGTCGAAAAAAATGGCGTCACCGAGCCCGGCCTCGCCAAAAATATCCCCCAGGAGCCCCCCCAAACCCAACCCCGCTCCGTCACCGTCACCATGAAAGTCGCCCTCCCGCGCGTCGTCCTCGTCTATCACATGCCCAAGCCCACCGATCCCGATTTCGACGCCGCCAACATGATGATGGAAATCCTCGGCGACGGCCGCTCCTCACGCCTCAGCCGCGCATTGGTCACCAACGACAATCCCCTCTGCGTCGATGCAGAGGAACTTTCCGAAGGCCTCGAAGACGGCGGCATCATGGGCGGCTTCGCCACCGTCCTCCAGGGAAAAGACCCCCAGGATGTCGAAAAAGTCATGCGCGAGCAAATGAAGCTCCTCCGCGATACCGCCGTCTCCCCAGACGAACTCGAAAAAGCCAAACAGGAAGAACGCCTCGCACTCGCCACCCGCTTCGAAACCGCCGAAAAAGTCACCGATGAACTCGGCAACACCCAACTCATCTACGGCAACCTCGACCGCGTCAAAACCGCCCGCGCCCGCATCGAAGCCATCACCCCCGCCGATATCCAGCGCGTCGCCAAACGCTTCCTCAACGATGATCAATCCAATCTCCTCACCATCGTCCCCGGCAATCCCACCCCCCAGCAATCCGCCACTGAACCCCTCGCCGCCGCCAGTCAGGCCGCCACACAGGCCGTCGGCGAGCCCCCCACTGCCGAAGCCAAGCCCGTCGATTTCCCCAGGGACTACCCCACCACCCCGCCCATGGGCGATACCCTCCCCAGCGCCACCTTCGCCAAAGGCGTTGAATCCACCATCGACGGCGTCCACGTCATCGTCATGGAAGATCACCGCCAGCCCACCATCGAATGGACCCTCACCACCCGCATGGGCTCCTTTGCCGATCCCCAGGGCAAGGAAGGCCTCGCCGACATGACTGACGAAATGGTCCGCCGCGGACCCAAAGGCAAAACCTTCGACCAGTTCAACACCGAACTCGATAACCGCGGCATCACCCTCGAAATCTCCGATGGCGGCGACAATACCCAGATCAGCGGCTTCTGCCTCACCGAGGAATTCCCCACCGCCATCGCCCAGACCCGCTCCATGCTCCTCAACCCCGCCTTCGACCCCGGTGAATTCACCCGCGTCAAAAACCAGGACGTCGACAGCCTCCGCAACGCGCTCCTCACCGATCCCACCACCCTCGCCGCCCGCGCCCTCACCAAGGCCCTCTACGGCGATTCCGTCCTCGGCCGCCTGCAAACCCCCAAATCCCTCGAAGCCCTCTCCCTCGACGACATCAAAAACTTTTACAAACAACTCTACACCGGACGCGACGCCGTCCTCATGATCGCAGGCGACATCTCCGTGCCCGACGGCCAGAAAGCCGCCGCCCAGTTGCTCGAAGGCTTCTCCCAGAATTCCCTTCCACCCGTCGCCTACGAACTGCCCGCCCCCGCCACCACACCACAGATCATCCTCGTCGACGACCCCGACGCCAAGCAATCCGTCATCCGCCTCGGCGAACGCGCCTACGACCTCCACAACGACATCAAATTCGCCGGCAGCCTCGCCAGCGAAATCCTCTCCTCCGGCATCGAATCCCGCCTCGGCACCTACGTCCGCGCACAAAAAGGCTATTCCTACGACGTCCAGGGACGCTTCTCCCCAAGCCGCGAGGCCGGCGCCTTCATCGGCTCCGCCGCGCCCCGCTTCGAAACCACCGCCGACACCGTCACCGCCATGCTCCATGTCTTCGAGGGCATGCAATCCCAGCAAGTCCCCGACAAGGAACTCGCCGCCGCCAAATTCGAAATGGCCGGAAGCATGCTCATGGGCAAGCAAACCGTCAGCGATCAGGCCGCTCAACGCCTCACCGGCATCCTCAATGGCTACCCCGCCGACTACTACGACAAATACGCCGCCCGCGTCGGCGAAGTCACCGCCCAGCAAATCCAGAATGTCATGCAAACCTACGTCAACCCCGACCACCTCATCACCGTCGTCGTCGCTCCCGCCGCCAAAGTCAAAGACCAACTCCAAAAACTCGGCCCCGTCACCATCCTCCCCATGTCCCAAGTAGGTCCCCAATAACTCCCCACCGTGGCACACCCCCCGTGGCACGGGCGTCCCGCCCGAGTCCTTCCCCCCTTTGCCCCCACTTCAACCAGATACCAGTTTATCCCGCGCAGCCCCCAGTCCCCTCAATCCACCCACACCCATTCGTGCCCATGAGTGCCCATTCCTGGACACTCCCCGTCGTCGTCTTTCGTGCTTTTCGTATGACTATCGCGCCAATCCTTCGCGCTGCAACAAAATTCCTCAATCCAACTTTCGTGCTTTTCGTGCCTTTCGTGGCTAATTTACGTCGTCGTCGGTGGGGAGGGGGGGATCGTCGTCGTCCTCCGTGCCCTCCGTGTGCTCCGTGGTTTTTTGATTGCGGCCCCGCCGCGCCATGCCTTTCGTGGCCATTCACGTCGTCACTCGTCAAACGCCAGCTCCCGCGCCGCCGCATCGCTCAGCACATCCCACTTGTGCCCGTCCCGCTCCAGCAGCTTCGCAGATTCCGCCGGCCCCCACGAACCCGCCGGATAAAAGCACAACGCCGGATTCCCCGCCGCCCACCCCTGCTCGATCGAATCAATAATCTTCCACGACCCCTCCACCTCATCGTTCCGAATGAACAGCGTCGAATCTCCGTGAATCGCATCCAGCAGCAGCCGCTCATACGCCTCCGGCGAATAACTCCCAAACGCCACATCGTACGAAAACTCCAGCCGCGCCGGCGCAATCTTCGTCACCGTCCCCGGCGTCTTCGCGTTGATCAAAAGCGACATCCCCTCGTTAGGCTGCACCCGCAACACCAGAATGTTGTGCGCCAAGTGCCGCCCGTCCGCCCCGAACAACACCCCCGGCGCCGGCTTGAAGTGAATCACAATCTCCGACCCCTGCTTCGCCATCCGCTTCCCCGATCGCAGATAGAACGGCACCCCCTTCCACCGCCAGTTCTCGATCAGCAGCTTCACCGCCGCAAACGTCTCCGTCTTGCTCTCCGGCGACACCCGCTCCTCCTGCCGATACCCCTTCGCCTCCTTCCCGTTGATCGTCGCCGCCGCATACTGCCCCCGCACCGTCCGCCGCGACACTTCCTCCGGCGTCAGCGGCTGAATCGACCGCAGCACCTTCACCTTCTCATCCCGAATCGAATCCCCATCCAGCGCCGCCGGCGGCTCCATCGCCGTCAGCGTCAATAACTGCATCAAATGATTCTGAATCATGTCCCGCAGCGCCCCCGACGTTTCGTAATACCCCCCGCGCGCCTCCACACCGATCGCCTCCGCCACCGTGATCTGCACCGAATCGATGAAATTCCGGTTCCACACCGGCTCAAACAAGCCGTTGGCAAAACGGAACACCAGCATGTTCTGCACCGTCTGCTTGCCCAGGTAATGATCGATCCGGTACACCTGCGATTCGTCGAATACCCGCGCAATGTCCGAATTCAGCTGCCGCGCTGTCTGCAAATCCCGCCCGAACGGCTTCTCCACGATCACCCGCCGCCACGCCGACGGCGAAAAGGGATCGATGTTCCCCAGCCCCGCCTGCCCCAGATGTTCGATCACCGCCGCAAACTCCGTCGGGCTCGTCGACAGGTAATACAGCCGCCGCCCCCCAATGTCGAACTGCGAATCCAAATCCCGAAAACGATCCGCCAGCCGCTCATACCCCGTCGCGTCCTCAAACGTCGACTGGTGATAAAACAGCTTCGACGCAATCTGGTTCCATACCCCCATGTCCACCGGCTTCGACCGCGAAAACTTCTGCACCCCCTCCAGCATCTCCTGCCTGAACTGCTCGTCCGTCTTCGGACGCCGCGCAAATCCCACCACCACCGTGTTCTCGTGCAGCATCCCGTCCCGCATCAAATTGTAAATCGCCGGCAGCAGCTTCCGCATCGTCAAATCCCCCGTCGCCCCGAATATCGTAATAATGCACGGATCCGTCCGCCCCGGAACAGCGGTAACCGACGACGACGCCCCAGCGGCCACGACTGACATGCAACTCTCCTTCCAGTGCGCCCCGCACGCCACAACTCACCGCCGCGGCCCACAGAACCCACACAAACAAATCCAATTCCACGGATTTTACGGCATCAATCGCATGCGGGAAACACTCCCCCAATTTTGCTTCGCACGGCCGACGAAGAACAAAGCCACCCGGAAAGCCCGTATCGCCAACGCCGGCCGGCACCGGCCCGCCTGCCTCCCCGATCCGCGTCCGCCATGCACCACAACACAACAACCGTCCAAGAGGATGCCTGAACCCCTCCCGCCAGCCATAATAGGCACGCCAAGCCTGTTCACAATTCGTGAGCATCCACTTGACAAACCGGACCGTTGTTCACATAATGAGAACATTGCATGAATGTACGAGGCATCGAACTGCTGGAGGAATTCTGGACGCGGCATCGGGATCCCGAAAAGGCGCTCCGCGCATGGTGGAATATCGTGGCGGCGGCGCATTGGTCGGACTTCGTGAAATGCCGCCAAAACTTCCGATCCGCCGATCAGGTGAAACTGCCCGCGGGAGTCGTAACTGTCTTCAATATCAAGGGGAACCACTACCGCCTGATCGCCGCCGTGAATTATCCTCTGGAACTGGTGGTCGTCCGAATCATCTTGACGCACGAACAATACAGCGAGAATCGCTGGAAAGGCCGCATATGAAACGCAGAGGATCATTAAAAACGCCCGAAACCCACGACTTCGGCGCATCCGACAGTTACCTGCGCCACGTCCGCGAATTTGCCCTGCGCCCGCTCCGCGACAAAGCCGAGTACCGCACAGCACTGGACATCCTCGGCCGCCTTGCAATGCGCGAAGGCCTCGACTCCGGAGAGCACGACTATGTCGCTGCCCTGTCACGTTTCGTCGGTGACTACGAAGAACGCCGGCATCGGGCATCCATGCAAAAACTCCCGCCCCTCGACCTCCTTCGCCAACTCATGCAAGAAAACAACATGAACACCACAGACCTCGGCTACATCCTCGGCAGCCGCGGCCTCGCCTCCGAAGTCCTCAACGGCAAACGCGGCCTCAGCAAAACCCTCATCCGCCGCCTCGCAGACCGCTTCAACGTCCACGCAGAGTTATTTCTCTAACGCCTGTCCCCTCCAACCGTGTTCCTCTCCCCTCACCCACCATCCGTGTGAATTCGTGTGCATTCGTGGATGGTTCCCGCCCCCCCTTTTCGTGCCTCTCGTGCGTTTCGTGGCCATTTAGGTCAAGGCTTCGGCATCCCCCCCCCGCCTCCCGCCTTCAACGCCGCATGCACCGTCGCCGCCAGACGATACCCCGCCAGCGTCACCTGCGATTCCGCCACCGAATGCCCGCGCTCCACATACGCCGCCGGCAACTCATACGACGTCCGCGGCTTGGGCAGCTTCAAAATGTCCCCCTCCTCATACACATCCTTCTTCGCCAGCCCATAACTCTCCTCCGCCCATGATTCCGGCGTCGCGTCCTTCTTCATCTGCTCCGCAAAACCCGCCTCCGGATGCGCCGCCATAAAATCCCCCGCCTTCTTCCGCAGCTCCGCCAGACTCCCCGCCGTGAAATGCTCCATCTCCACCGTCCCCACAGCCCCATCCCAGAAGCTATGTAAATTCGTCACCGTCGTCTTCCCGCTCTCTCCCACATACGACACCACAATGCTGTTCCCCCCGCGATCCCCCTCCGGCGGCGGAAACTCCTCGCTGATCAGAGTCACCGCATGCAGCGGCTGATGCACATCCCCCACCAGGTGCTCCACCCACGC
Organism: Phycisphaerae bacterium; assembly: GCA_035548175.1. Taxonomy (GTDB): domain Bacteria; phylum Planctomycetota; class Phycisphaerae; order WQYP01; family WQYP01; genus CALCHA01. The sequence continues at coordinate 45,508 of DASZTO010000059.1, forward strand.
CAGATCCACCGCCTTCTGCTCCTCGCCCTCCTGCGACGCCATCCCCCCCGCGCACTTCCGTATCTCCGTCACCGCGTCCCCCTCCGACGTGTCCAGCCCCTTCCCATTCAACGCCGCATCCTTCTTATCCGTCGGCAGCACAAACGCAATGTCGATGTAATGCCACGCCGGATGGTGATACTGCGTCACATTTTTCTCATCCGTCGCATCGATGATCAGCGGCCGATACGGCGCCCGCGCCGGACGCACCGCATCCGGCCACGTCGCCGCCTTCACAAACGCCAGCTCGTCCTTCTCCGCATCGCTCGCCCCATCCGCCCCAGTCGTCAGATAGCTCGCATAATGCGGATGCGCCTTGAGCAATTTCGTCACCGCCGCCTTGTCCGCCGCATCCAGCTTCTGCCACGCAATCTCCCCCACCACCAGATGCCCCTCATAATTCCACGCCCACGCTCCCCGCGCCCACATCCCCAGCCCCGCCACCGCCATCGCCGCCGCGCAGCGCCGAACAGTCATCTTCAACATAAGGCCCAACCTCTTTCATGATGCAGCTATACCGAAGCCGCTCCGCCAACCCGCGGAACCGCAGCATTGTAGAAACCTCCGCTCCCCAGGTCATGCGCTTTCCTTTCGTTTTTTGTCACCTTTCCAATAATTCCTTCGCGCTCCCTGCCACCTCAAAATCCCCCCGCCCTTCCCTTCAAACATCCGCCCGCCGCCGGTGTCTGTTTTTACGGAGGCAGCACGAGAAGGTCGTCACACCCGCCTACCATGATGTAGCGCATGCCACACACCGTGGCCGTCCACCCGCGCGCCTCCACCCTCTGAGGTGTCACCATGTCCCGTCTCCCCAAACCCCTCGCTCTCGCCGCTCTCGCCGCCGCCGCCGCCCTCCTCCCCGCCTGCCATGCCGAGAATTCCCCCGAAAGCCCCTCCCCTTACGATTCTCCATATGCTCACCCCTACACCCAACAATACCCCCAGTACCCCTTCTATCCCGCACAGCCCTACGACAACTCCCAGCTCTCCCCCGTCCCCCTCTACGGCGGCTCCACCCCCCAATACACCCCCGCCCCGCAATACTCCCAGCCCTACCCACCAGACCAATCCGCACAACTCTCCCCGGACAACCTCCCACCCGAAGACGTCTACCCCGCCGCCCCAGACTACAGCATCGCTCCCCCCTACTACTCCAACGACGTCCCCCCCGTCATCAACCCCCAGCAATACGACTACTCCACGCCCCCCATCCCCTCCTACCAGCCCGCCCCCTACCTCGCGCCAAACTACCTCTATCCCCCAGGCCCGTTCTTCTTCCCCGGCCACCGCCGCGACGCCGACCACCGCCCCGACCATTTCCCCACTCATGATCCCGACCACGACCACGACCGCGACCACAACACCGATCACCCCACACCCCCCTCCGATCACCGCCCTCCCCAACCCCACTCCAACCCCGCTCCCGTCTACAACCACCCCAACTTCCCCAACGGCTACCCCACCGCCAATCTCCCTCACCCCGTCATCCCTCACCCTCCCACCAACAATCCCTTCCCTGCCACTCCCCACATCACCCCGCCCCCCACCGCTGCCGCCCGCGCCCCCGCGCCCACCCACACCCAAACCCCCGCCTCTCACATCCCCACGCCACACACCCCGCCCCACATCCCCACTCCCACCCCGCACGTAATAGCCCCGCACCCCTCCGCCCCCACTCCCACCCCCCACGTAACCGCCCCACGCCCCTCCGCCCCCACTCCCACGCCCCACATCACTCCCCAATTCCACCAACCCACCCCGCAACCCACGCCCCACATCACTCCCACCCCAACTCCAGCCCCTGCGCCACACATCGCCGCACCAACCCCCGCACCTCCCCCCGTCCCGACCCCACACATCGCCGCACCAACCCCCCACATCACCCCCACCCCAAAACCTCGCCAACACTAAC
>DASZTO010000060.1:0-50016 GCA_035548175.1 Phycisphaerae bacterium
CGGCCGCAGCCGACCCCCCCCTCCCCGCAACAACCCCTCGCTCCCCAACGTTATCCCCGCTGATCACACAACTCGGAGCCCCACACATGTTCAAACGCACCGCCCATTTGTCATTTGTCATTTTTAATTTGTCATTCGCCGCCACCGTCCTCGCCGCCCCCCCTCAATCCCCCGACGTCACCCTCAAAGACAACGGCCCCACCGTCACCCTCTCCAACGGCCTCATCTCCTTCACCGCCGCCAAAGCCGACGCCACCATCCGCGACATGCACCTCGGCGATTCCCCCAACCTCGCCGGCCGCGGCGCCTACTTCGCCGTCGTCAACTCCGGCGGACACGACGGCTGGGACGTCCACAACGCCGCCTTCAAAATCCTCCGCCAATCCCCCGATCTCGTCGAGCTCTCCTTCGACGCCCCCATTGGCCATATCCACTTCGATCAGCACTACATCCTCCGCCGCGGCGACTCCGGCTTCTACGTCTTCGTCGTCATGAAGCACGCCGCCGCCGATCCCCCCGAATCCAACGAGCAAATCCGCTGGTCCTTCTACCTCAACAACCAGCTCTTCAACTTCCAACAGTCCACCGACAAAGAGCAGGGACTCATCCCCAACATGCCCGGCGGAAAACAAGTCCAGGATGCCACCGAGCAATATCCCGACGGCACCATCTACACCAAATACAACTACGTCAATTACATCGAAGAAGATGATGTCCATGGCATCTGCGGCGACGCCGCCCACGGCGGCGGCAAGTACGGCGCCTACATCATCATGCCCTCCAAGGAATACCTCCAGACCCCCACCAAGCAGGATATCACCGTCCACGGCGGGCCCATCATTCACCGCTTCCTGGTCTCCGGCCACTTCGAACCCCGCGAGCTCACCCGCCAGCCCATCACCGGCGACTGGACCAAACTCAACGGCCCCTGGTTCGTGTATCTCAACTCCGGCCCCACACCGCAAGCCATGTGGACCGACGCCAAAGCCCAATTCAAAAACCAGGAATCCCAGTGGCCCTACCAATGGATGCAAAACCCCGACTACCCCCTCCAGCGCGCCGACATCACCGGCACCCTCACTCTCGATCCCTCCCACGCCCCCGCCAAAAACGCCCTCATCGTCCTCACCCAACCCTCCCCGCCCGCCGCCGACTGGCAAGTCGAAACCCTCAACTACATCTTCTCCACCCGCGCCGATGACACCGGCCACTTCACCCTCTCCCACGTCCGCCCCGGCTCCTACACCCTCTACGCCATGATCCCCGGCGTCACCGACCAATTCCGCAAAGACAACATCACCGTCCCCACAAGCGGCACCCTCAACCTCGGCGACCTCCACTTCACCCCCACCACCTACGCCGAAAAAATCTTCCAGATCGGCGACGCCTCCTGGCGCGCCACCGGCTTCAACATGTCCGACCTCCCCCGCCAGTTCGGCTTCACCGATCCCTCCGGCGCCGCCCGCCCCTGGACCTCCAAAATCCCCGCCACCCTCGACTTCACCATCGGCAAATCCGACCCCGCCAAAGACTGGTACGTCGCCCAGGCCAACCCCGGCAACTGGACCATCCACTTCGATCTCCCCTCCGTCCCCACCGGCAACGCCATCCTTACCCTCGGCATCGCCGGCCAAACCCGCAGCCCCACCCTCCAACTCCTCGCCAACGACAAGCCCATCGGCGACTACAAAGGCGGCAACTCCTCCGCCGCCTACCGCTCCGCCATCCAGGGCTCCTCCTACCACGAAACCAAAATCTTCAAATTCCCCACCTCCACCCTCCACCCCGGCCAAAACACCCTCACCCTCCACCTCACCGCCGGCGTCATCAACTACGACTGCATCAAACTAGAACTCGATCAGTAACGCGGGCGTCCCGCCCGCACATCGGCCGCAGCCGATACCCGCGGTCACCTTGTTAATGGGACGATGACTGATCCCCCGAATCGCCCACCAGTCGGTCGGCGTACCCGCATGTTTCAAACCTTTCCCCCAGCCACCACGCCTCATCGCCAGCTTCCAATGCCCGATTCATCAATTCCGTAAACGAGCGAGCAATCACCTTGCAGTAATCCAACCGTTCAATCGTCTCGTGAAACGCGTCATAGCAATACCCAAGCCGATCCGGATCACAATCAATTGCCAGGTAATTTCCGTCTAACACATCTGCTAGCGCAAACCAGGAATATTGAAGTGGCACACAACTCGCACGGCCAAGAATCGCTTGCCCGATCGGTACAAACTCCGCCGGTCGCACAATGCGATAACGGGAATCCCCCGGCTTTTCGAAAAGCCTCGCCTCGCTAAACCTCGAGTAAAACGTCGCGACATCCCGTGGAAGCCGTAATCCCTCCGGCACGCTCGGCAACAAATTCCCCGGTTTGAAAACGCAATTACTTCGAGCCTGAAGTTCCTCTAACACCTTGCCAATTGATCGCATCATCCCCTCAGCCAATCAACCGCCGTAAGCCTCACGCCGCCCGCTGCCCACTCGCATCCGTCACCTGCGCCACCGACCCATGATCGAAAACCGCCGGCGCCCCGCCCCGAAACACTAGCGCCTCCGGATGCCACCCCGACAAAATCAAATGATGCGCCAAAATCCGCCGCAAATCATTCCGCACAAAAAACTCCTCACCAACCATCACCCCCCCGCACAACTCCCCTGCCCCCCGCCAACGCTTGCGTCGTCGCGACCCGTACCTCCCATAATGCCCGCGCCTCAAATATATTACCCGCACCCCCGCGCATCCTCCCACACAACCCAATCCCACATCTCTCGACCACCCACCAACGCTTGCATCGTCGCGATCCGTTCCTCCCATAATGCCTGCTTCACCGACGCGTCCTGCTCTCCCCGAGTGCTCCAACGAACACGCATTTCACCACCACGTTCCTCCTCAAAATCTCCGCCACCCCAACCATACCCTTTCCCGCTATCATCCTCTTCCATGCCTCCCATCCCCACCGATCTCCCCTGCCTCCGCTGCGGCTACAACCTCCGCACCCTCTCCCCCACCGCCAGCTGCCCCGAATGCAACCTCCCCATCACCGACTCCCAAACCTACGCCGCCGCCCACCCCTCCACTCTCCGCCGCCCCACCCGCCTCTTGCTCGCCTGCCTCCTCCTCATCGCCAACGAACTCACCTACTTCATCACACTTTTCGCCGCCCTCCTGTTAAACCTTTTCCATACCGCCATCCCTAACGAAACGTTTGAAATCCTTTCCGCCACCAACCCCACCCTCCAAGCCCTCCTCCTCCCGCCAATCACTTTCCTCCTCTGGACCTCCGGCCCAACCCCCACGCCCGCCGCTCGCATCCGCCGATACCTCTGGCTCCCCACCGCCCCCCTCTATGCCCTCCTGCTCCTCCTCACCGCCGCCTTCAGTCTTTACCAGGCGTCCCTCCCTTCTCCCGTCATGCGCTTCATGGAGCTCAGTTCCTTCCTCACCGCAGCCCACCGCTTCCTCTTCCTCTTCATCCTCCTCGCCGCCTGGCTCCACTTCTCCAATATCGCCCGCCTCCAACGCAAACCCTTTCTCCGCCACCTCACCACCACCCTCGCCGCCGCCGGCTTCCTCTATTCCCTGCTTGCCCTCCTCCTCAGCCTCCGCTCCGCGCTCACTCCGCTCGCCACCTCCCTCCCCGTGATCGGCCTCGTCAGCGCCGCCGTCCTCCACTTCATCACCCACCTGACCGCCGCTCTCCTCCTCTTCCCCCTCTTCGCCCACCTCGCCTGGAAAGCCCGCGCTTCCGCACCCCAATCCCCCTTCGTCCTCTCGGCATCCCCCAATGACTGATGCGCCCCCGCCAACGCTTGCGTCGTCGCGACCCGTTCCCCCCATAATGCCCGTCCCCACAACTCACCCCTCGCCCATCGAAACCCAGCCCGCCAATCCACCCACCGCCGTCCTCAAAAAATCCACCAACTTTTCGGGAACCTTCCCGCCCGCCCATCCGTTCTCTCTATGCGGCGCCCCGCGCCCACGCCGCACCGGGAGAAGATCATGTCCATCACCCACACCCGCCCCACGAATTCCCCAAACCCCCAAATCGCCCACCCTCGCCCCTGCGCAAAAACAATTGAGCGCCTTGAGCGCCTTGCCCCTCGCTCATTCACAACCCCCACAAATCCGCCCCCTTGCGCGCCAAACCCAAAAGTCAAAAAAATGAGCACCTTGCCAACCAAAATGAGCACCTTGCCCCCTCCTCTGGCACGCGACATCTGCCATTGGACAATCCCCCATTTGCCACGCCCCCTTCCCTCCCCCCTACAATCCACCCCGCCTCACAATTCAGAACCCAAAACTCAGAACTCAGGACGCCACACCATGCACAAACTCGCCCTCGCCCTCCTCCTCCTCACCACCCCCGCCCTCGCCGAACCCACCATCACCTCCAACGCCACCAATGAATCCCCCGCCAACGGCGGCCCCTTCCACACCACCGCCCTCCTCCTCGACCAAAACCACACCGACCTCTGGCTCGCCTCCGAAGGCCAGGGCGTCTGGAAATACCACAACAACCAATGGCAACAATTCCCCCGCCCCGAAGCCCCCGCTTCCCCCGCCACCGGCCCCGGCGACAACTTCACCTACGCGCTCACCCAGGACAAAAAACACCGCCTCTGGGTCGGTACCCTCAACCACGGCGTCTCCGTCTTCAGCGGCAACGCCTGGCAAACCTACACCACCTGGGGCCCCTCCGCCGGCCCCCTCGGCGCCCACGTCTTCGCCCTCGCCGCCGATCCCAAAACCGGCGACGTCTGGATCGCCACCAACGAGGGCCTCACCCGCTACAACGATGCCTCCGACTCCTGGTCCAACTTCTCCCGCGCCGATGGCCTCCCCTCCGATCAAGCCCGCGCCCTCGCCATCTCCCCCACCACCGGCGACCTCTTCGTCGCCACCGCCGCCGACGGCCTCCTCATCGGCCACCCTTCCGACAACTTCCACCACTGGGACCACCTCCCCGGCCCAGATCCCTCCGACGAACCCATCGCCCCCGCCGGCAAAGGCCTCCCCTCCCCCGAAGGCACCGCCCTCGCCATCGATGCCACCGGCCGCATTTTCCTCGGCACCACCACCGGCCTCGCCATCTCCTCCGACAATGGCAAATCATTCTCCTTCTTCCGCGGCAAAGACTGGATCGAGAAAGTCCAACGCCGCTACCAGGGCGCTCCCGACACCTTCAATATCAAGGAATTCCCGGAAGCCCTTCTCTCCGAAGACTGGATCACCGCCCTCTCCCTCAACGCCGATGGCAAACTCTGGATCTCCCACCGCACCACCAGCGTCGAACGCTTCGACCCCGACACCAACTCCATCACCCTCTCCCAAACCGATTCCCCCATGCTCGACACCGGCAAACCCTGCGTGAACTACGTCCGCGGAATCGCCACCACCCCCAACGGCCTCCCCCTCATCGCCCGCTACCTCGTCCCTCCCACGATCCTCAACATCGCCGAGACTAAACCCGCCCCCCAAGCCATCCCCACCCCGCCCGCCGCGCTCCCCAAACCCGCCGCCCCGCCCACCCTCGAAGAACTCCAGACCCTGCAAAAACAAATCGCCGCTCTCCCCGCCCCCGACAAAAACGCCCCCGCCGGCGCCTACCTCGGCGAAGACTGGACCACCGCCGGCGACTGGATCGGCCACATCGGCCGCCAATTCGCCCGCCTCGGCGCAGGCCCCTCCTTCGCCGTCGATGGTTACAACGCCTCCGTCGTCACCGGCGGCCACTACGACATGGAAGTCAACTCCGTCTCCTTCCCCACCGACCCCGATCTCCCCCGCCGCGGTCTCCTCAATCCCGCCGACAATGCCCGCCTTCAATCCGAACTCAACGACCAGGGCTTCTCCGACAACGTCGCCTCCCCCGCCGTCCAGGGCCCCGACCTCTGGGTCAAAGTCAACATCCCCGCCGCCCCCGCCCGCATCTCCATCTACCTCCTCAACCCCGACGGCCAAACCTCCCGCAACTCCCTCCGCGATTTCCTCCTCGATCTCCGCTACGACACCCGCATCCCCGCCGCCCAGGGTGCCACCGACACCGACGAAGCCTCCACCCTCTCCCTGCAATCCCGCCTCGACCTCGAAAAACTCCCCATCCTCGCCCACGCCCGTGCCTCCGACATGTTCCCCGGCTTCTACGAACAATTCCTCGCCCGCAAGCCCGGCCTCTACTGGATCAAAATCAACCGCAACCACTCCTTCGTCACCAAACTCTTTGGCATCTTCGTCGACCAGCTCGGCCCCGACATCACCAAGTTCCCCCACGCCGACTACAAATTCGACGCCGACCCCCCCACCGTCGACTACACCACCATCGCCCCGCAGTCCCCTCGCGAAAGCGCCGCCCGCGCCCTCTGGTTCGCCGCCGACAAAGCCTGGCTCAGCCCCGGCGCCGAAGCCCTCATCCACCGCGCCCAGCTCCTCGCCTACCGCGCCGCCGACGCCGACCACGCCAACCCCGCCCTCCTCTCCCTCTGGCGCTGGAACCTCGCCCTCTGGTCCACGCCCGACCGCGCTCTTTTTGACCAGGCCACCAGTCCATAAAGCGGATTCACCCTATTGAACATCCGCCATCACCGCCGGCACCGCCGGCCCCGGGGGATTCATCTTCAGCCCCGACACCTTGATCACATACGCGTACTTCAATTCCCCCTGCGCGGGCAGCGTCACCTTCAGCCCCTCCACATCCTGCGTGAACTCCAGCTTCCCGTCGGCCCCCAGCAACGACACCTCCGTGATCGTTCCCTCCGGCGCCTTGCCCTTCGCCAGCGCCGGTATCACCGCCGTCTCCCCCGGCCACGCCTGCGCAATCGCATACAGATCATTTCCCTTCACCGTGAACCGATAGGTCACCTTCCCGTTCCGCCCCGCACCGGGACCCGAATCGCTCGCCTGAATCCACGCATGGCTCCCATACACCGCCTGGCCGTTCACCGCCATCCATTTCCCCAGCTCCTTCAGCCCCGTCACCTGTGGCTGGCTCAACGCCCCCTGGCCGTCCGGCGACAAATTCAAGAGCAGATTCCCCCCAAGACTCAGCACCTCGCAAAACAGCGACACGATCTGCTGCGGGCTCCGAAAACTCTCCACCGGATTCGCCGCCGAATACCCCCACGTCGATCCGATCGGCTCCTCCGCCTCCCACACGCCTTTCAAAATCGAATTCGTGCTTGGCCCGCGCGGATGCAGCTTTTCAAAGTCGAGCACACTCCCCGCCAGGTAGGCCGTGCTCTTCGTGTCGATTGTCACTTCCTTGTGCCACTGCAGCGCCCGGTTGTAATAGTGCGCCGCAATCTTCATCTTCAAGGGATCAAATGCCCGCGAGTTCACACCGTTGTCGTACCAGATGATGTCCGGCTGATACTTGTCGATCAGCTCAAAGCTCTTGCTCACCCACTGCTCCAAAAACTTCTGCAGCCGCTCGTCGTTGTGCTCGGTCCAGTAAAAATCCTGGTACTTCGGATCGTTCAGATCCCACGACGGATTCGTATTCTGCGGCAAAAACGTGTAGTGCTCGATCGCGTGATTGCAAATCCCGAACTTCAGCCCCGCCTTCCGCGCCGCCGTCGCCATCTCCCCGATCAAATCCCGCTTCGGCCCCATCTTCGCCGCGTTCCACGGGTTCACATCCGAATCCCACAGCGAAAAGCCGTCATGATGCTCCGCCGTGGGCATGAAATACTTTGCCCCCGATTCCTTCACCAGCGCCACCAGCTCGTCCGCGTTGAACTTGCTTGCCGTGAACTTCGGGATGAAATCTTTGTACCCGAACTTGTCCTGCGGTCCGAAGTTCGCCGCGTGCCACTGGGCAAACGTCGAATACATGTACTTCTCGTACCATTCATTGTGATAGGCCGCCACCGAATAGAGCCCCCAGTGCATGGTGATCCCCAGCTTCCCATCTATGAACCACTGCGGCACCTTGTAGTTTTCGCGAATCGAATCCCACGTCGGCTTCACCGGCCCAGGCGCAATATCCGGTTTCGCCGCGGCCGCCGCATCCACAATCGCCGCCGACGCCCGCGGTCCCGATTGTGCCGCCGCCACGCCGCCCACGGACGCCAGCGCCGCCGCCGCCAGCAACCCCGCAACCACGTGCTTTCCGCCGTTCATACCGCTCTCCATCCGCTGAGCAATCGCACCATTCGAACCTGTGATAGCACGCAATATCCCCCTCCAATCCACATTTTGCCATAGCCGAAATTGACGCGTACCTGTCAATTCTTGACCACGTTTTCATCATCGATGACGCCACAGCACCCCCCCGTCCCTTACTCTGCCCCCAACCCCCTCGCCTCTGTTCACCTGTCCCCCGCCAGAGCTTGCTGCGTCGCGACCCTCTCGCAACTCACATGTCCATCCGAACATCTCCTCCGTCACGCCCGCCTTCCCACCTCCAGACCCACGCCCTCCCATTCGCTCCCCCCCCTCACCCCGGAATCTCCGCCTCCACCAGCTTCCCCAGCAAAATCAACGATTCCTGCCACCCCAGATAGCACGCCTCCACCGGAATCATTTCCGGTATCCCCTCCTGAACGATGCTCAACTCCGTCCCCACCGACGTCGTCTTCAACGTCACCGTCACATGCATCTCCCCCGGCAACCCCGGATCATCAAACCGATCCGTATACCGAATCCGCTCCCCCGGCACCAATTCCGTGTACGTCCCCCCAAACCCATGGCTCTTCCCCGTGCCAAAATTCGTAAACGACATCTTGTAACTCCCGCCCACCCGCGCATCCGACGCATGCACCTTCCCCACAAACCCATTCGGCGGCAACCACTTCGCCCTCGCATCCGCATCTAAAAACGCCCGATACACCCGCTCCGCAGGAGCACGCAACACCCGATGAAGCCGCACAGTTCCCGCCATCTGGACACTCCTTCCACATTCTTACCAGGACGCCAAATGATACCGTCCCGCCACGCTGCACTGCTCCCGACTCCCATCGCGGTGGATCGGAAGCATGCCGCATCACTCACTGCCCTCCCGACAAATTCGTTCCACTTCGCGCAACATCAGCTTTCGCCCGCGCCAAAACATCCCCAGAAGAACGCCGCCGAACGCGACAAACATCATCGCCAACGCAAACCCATACCACGCCCCCACCCATAAACCCTGCACCATCAACGCCAATGACAGGCCCCATACCGTCAAGCCGATCACCCACGGCAAAACCCTGCGAAAACGTGTCGTCGGTTCGATCACCACGGGCATCACAAATCCACTGCGCCCAATTCAGCAAAATCAGACATCACGATGGGAGTCCTCGTTGCAAGCCAAGCGAAATCCGTTACTACTCATTGTTTCACCCCGCGGCTCCTCATGCCAGTAAAATCACGGACCAACTAAAATCCGAACTTTTCGGGAACGATCCCGGCTCCTCATTCGTTCTCTCTGATACGAGCGACACCCCGAACGACAGCCAGCGACACCCCCAGCCACACCCTTTATTCGGCTCGCGCTTGGCTGATACGTCCGGCCGCATCGGGAGAAGAACCATGAAAATATCCCCACTGGCACCCCCGACATCCTTTTACTTGCCCCTTTTCCCGCCATTCCTCCCGATTTGTCGTTTGTCGCCTATCATTTCTCCTTATTCCCCCATCCCCACTCCGCCCTTCCCCGTACCATCCACACCATGCGCATCACCTTCCTCCTCCCTCCCGACGGCCTCTACGGCGGCATCCGCGTGCTGGCCACTTACGCCCACAGCCTCTCCCTCCGTGGCCACAGCGTCACCGTCCTCCAACCCCAGCACCCCAAACCCACCTTCCGCCAAATCATCCGCTCCCTCCGCCACACCCATCGCCTTCCCAAGCTCCCCGATGCCGGCCCCTCCTATTTCGACAATCTCGCCTCGCCGCCGCCGCCCGGGTCCTTCCAGCGCATCAAACTCCCGCACACCGCTCCGATCACCGCGGCGGACGTCCCCGATGCCGACATCGCCATCGCCACCTGGTGGGAAACCGTGGAATGGCTGCAGGCGCTCCCGGCGTCCAAGGGAAAGAAGGCGCACTTCATGCAGGACTACGAAATCTGGGCCGGCCATATCGATCGCGTCGACGCCACCTGCCGGCTGCCGATCCCCAAGATCGTCATCGCCCAGTGGGTCGCCGACCTGCTCCAGAGCAAATTCGGTAGAACCCCGATCGCCCGCATCCCCAACGCCGTGGACGCCGCACTGTTCAGCGCCCCGCCGCGCGATAAACATGCCACCCCAACGGTCGGTTTCACGTACACCCCCATGCACAACAAAGGGGCCGACATCGCCATCCGCGCCATCGAGATTGCCCGCCAGCAACTGCCGACGCTGCACGTCGTGTCCTTCGGTTCCATGCAACCGGTCAACACGCTGCCGCTGCCACCCGACACCGATTTTCGCTTCCGCGTTCCCGACGCAGAGCTTCCCACCATCTACGCCGCCTGCGATGCCTGGCTTTTCCCCTCCCGCATCGAGGGCTTCGGCCTTCCCCTGCTGGAAGCCATGGCTTGCCGCACGCCCGTCATCGCCGCCCCCGCCGGCGCCGCGCCCGAACTTCTCGCGGCTGGTACGGGCATTCTCGTTCCGGCCGAAGACCCGCACGCCATGGCCAACGCCATCCTCCACATCGCCGCCATGCCCAGTTCCGACTGGCAAGCCCTCTCCACCGCCGCCTACCACACCGCCACCGGCTACACCTGGCAGGATGCCACCACCCACCTCGAAACCACGCTCCACTCGCTCCTCGCCCGCTGACTTTCGTCTTTTGTCTTTTGTCTTTTGTCTTTTGAGCGTTCGATGCTCCACATCGCCTTCTCAAAGCCTCTCGACCTCGACAAGATCCGGCAGGATGCCGCCGCCGATCGCGCCCCCGGCCATGTCATGCTCGACCTCGCCCAGCGCATCCCCACCACGTTCCATCTCCCCACCCCCGAACTTAGCCCCACCGCCGCCGACAAACTCCGCGCCAAGATCTTCCCCACGGCACACCTCTGGGCACATGCGCGGAACATCCTCCGACAGGTCCCCCCCACCGACACGATCTACGCCACCGGCGAGGACATCGGCATCCCCCTGGCAACCCTCGCACGGCGCATGAAATCCCCGCCGCGCATCTGCATGTTCGTCCACAACCTCAACCGCCCCCGCGCCAAAGCCGCGATCCTTCTCTTTAAGCCCCTCCCCACGATCCACAAATTTTTCACCAATGCCGACGACCAGCTTGGTTTCCTGCAAGTCTTCCACCACCTCCCCAAAGACCGCACCATTCTCCTTCCCGAACAAATCGACACCACCTTCTTCCGCCCCGCACTCAGTCCTCAGTCCTCAGTTCTCAGCGCTCCGTTAATCGTCTCCGTGGGTCTGGAACAGCGCGATTACAAAACCCTCGCCGCCGCCACGCACGATCTCCCGGTCCAGGTAAAAATCTCCGCCTACTCCAAAGACGCCCGCACCCTGCGCGAGTCCCTCCCCGATCCGCTGCCGCAAAACATGACCCGCCAGTTCTACGACTGGTCCGCCCTCCGCGAGCTTTATCACCAGGCGACTCTCATCGTCGTCCCGCTTTTCGAGAACCCCTACTGCGCCGGCCTCACCGCCTACCTTGAAGCCGCCGCGTGCCGCAAACCCGTCATCATCACCCAAACCTCCGGCCTCAATCCCATCCTCGCTTTCGAAGCGCAGGTCGAAAACGCCTGCCTTACCGTACCCCCGCAAAATCCCACTGCCCTCCGCGAAGCCATCCAGCAACTCCTGGCCGATCCCGCCCGCGCCGCCCAACTCGCCACCAAAGCGCACGCCGTCCTGCACTATTGCCACACCCCCGCTCATTTCATCGACGCCCTCCTTCCACATCTCGCCGATGGGGGAACATAGGACGCAGCGCACGGAGAAGGTGATGTCTGATACTGGTATCGATTTATTCGGCTGCCCAGGTCGCGCCGCCGTCGGTGGTGTGGACGAGGCGCGTGGTGGTGTCGTTTTGGATGCACGCCCAGCCGTGGTGGGGGTCGATGAAGGTCAGTTCGGTGACGGTTTCGTTTTTTTGCAAGATGTGTTCGAGGCTTTGTGGGCCGCGAAGGGGTTGCCAGGAGTGGCCGGCGTCGGTGGTGTGGAGGAGGGGGCCGGTGGGGATGTTGTGGAGGGGGGCGGCGGTGCGCCAGATCCAGGCTTCGCGTGGCGTGAGAAAATCAAATTGGCCGGTGGAGCGCGTGACGGCGATGGCCTGCCAGTGTTTGCCGGCGTCGTGGGTTGCGTAGAGGGCTTCCGCCTCTCCCACGCGCACGCCGAGCCGGCCTTCGGTGGGATTCAGAAATACCGGAGGGGCGAGGACGTCGAGGTCGCCGGTCAGGTCGGCGGGGCGTTCGAGCTGGACCTGCTGCCAGGTGGCGCCGCCATCGTGAGTCACGCACATGTCGCAGGGGGTGGTGGAGGTGTCCGCGCCCACGAGCCAGCCGGTGTGCGCGTCGAGGAAGGTGATGTTTCCGCCGCGGGGCAGGCCTTTGGGGGGCGATCCGGGCATTTCGATGGATCCGATCTCGCGCCAGTGGGTGCCTCCGTCAAGCGTGCGATACAACGCGCCCGGCGAGGAATTCATGGTGTGCTCGGGGATCACCAGTATCCAACCGTGCTGGGGATCGGCGAAGGAGACGTTCACGGCGAGTACGTCCAGGGATTCGGTCGCGACGATCGCATCGCTCCAGTGATTGCCAGCATCGGTGGTGCGGCGGAAGTGAATTTTTCCCGAAGCGGCGGCAAAGGCGACCCAGGCTTGCTGCGCATCAATGGCGTGCCAATCGTGGCTGAAGTACCAGCCCGATCCCCGCTCGCCGCTCCAGGGTGCGTTTGCGAGCACCGTGCGCCAGGTGCGGCCGCCATCGTCGGTGCGCAGGAGGCCCTGATCCGTGCGTTCCCAGCCACGATGTTGATCGGTGAATTGCACACTGACGATTCGCGCATCGGGAGCGCGCGTGGACTCGGCGGGCGCAGCACTTGTGATGCTGGCGGCGGCAATTTGGATCGAGATTCTGATAAACGTTCGCGACATGACCGACTCCCGAGTGCGCCGTGTGCAGCCTTCATCGGCGAGGCGGGTGGATTCTGGCCACTCGTGTTTGCCGGTGCAAAAAGCAGCGGCGGCAACCGGGCGTATCCTCCGCCCGGTTGCCGCGCTGAGGTGATGGCGCTGGCCCGATCAAGCGACGGCGTCGACGGCCGAACCTGGTGGGAAGCTTTGAAACAGCGATGCGAAATCAACGTTGCCGCCGGACTGAACGGATTGCACGGCGGATGCGAAATCCTGCTGGAATTGCTGGGGGTCGATGCCGTTGGATTTCAGCAGGGCCTGGAAGTCCTGCTGCGAAATGGCGTTGGCGCCTTGCCCGGCCCCTTGCGTGGCGGCGCTATCGGCGGAGGTCGGGTTGCCGGTTCCCTGGGCGTCTGTGCCGGAACCCTGCTGCGCTTTTTTGAGCGTTTCGGCGACGGCGTTTTGGATGACCTGATTGGGATCGGAGCCAGGTTGAGCGTTTTGCAGGGCGTCGGAGACGGCGGATTCGATCTGGCTGGAGATGGCGCTGCCGCCGCCGCCTTTGTGGTGATGGCCATGGTGCTTACCGGCGCCTTGGACACTCTGGGACGCATCGGGGGAGGTTCCGGATGTGGAAGCCGCGGTGGTGGAGGAGGGATTCTGGTCGGTGACCTGTTGAAGGACGGTGTAGAGGTCTGGAGACCCCGAGAGAGAAGAGATGGAAGACACAGCCGACTCCTTTGCAAGAACGAACGACCGCGTCCATGCGGCCAGCATTTGCATCGAACGGCTGGGCAGAATTGCTTAAATAAATCTAATGAGATGTTGGTTAAAAATCTATCGATGGGGGCGGAGGCGGGGCGGGGTTGGTCAGGCCTTTTGCAGGCCCTGGGGTTCGCGCCAGGCGGCGCGGGGGCCTTCGAGGAGGCCCAGTTCGGCGAGGGCGAAGGCGAGGTTGGCGCGGGCGACAGGGCCCTCGCTGCCGGCGGCGAAGCGCTCGACGCGCTGGTCGAAGGCGGGGTCGCGGGCGGCATCGGCGAGCTCGGCGTAGCGGCGGATGGTGTCGGCGGGCACGGCAAAGGCGACCGCGAGAATGCCCAGAACGCGGGCACTGTCGGCACCCCGTTCCACGAGGGTTGCACCCAGGCGGGCGGCGGTGGAAACGTGATGGGGGTGCACGGCGAGGACTTCGCCGAGGGCCCAGGCGGCGGCGTCGGCATGGCCCAGGGCGCGGGCGACGAGGCCGAGACGGAGGTGGACTTCGGCATGGCCCCGGAGACGGCGGCAGGCGTGGGAGAGGGTGTCGAATTCGCCTTCGAGCAGGGCGGTGACGCGTCCGGCACCGACGGCCCAGGCGACATCCGCACGGTCGTTGGCGGTTTTGAGGGCGCCGACGCTTCGGGCGAGACGGGCACGGGCTTCGGCCTTGAGGAGGGTGTCGCCGAGGCGGGCAAGGGGGACGAGGCGTTCGACGCGTCCGGCGCGCATGTGGGAGGCGATGCGTGCTTCTGCGACGCAGAGGCCGGCTTCAGCGCCCAGGAGCTCATCGACGAGGCCGCGGGCACTGCTGAGCAGCGTTATGGCCCGGCCACAGTTGCCCCGGCGGAGGGCGTCTTCGCCGGCGGCGATCATGTTTTCGAGCATGGAACCGGCGCCGACTTCGAGGCTGCCATCGACGGCACCCATGGCGCGTTCCATTCCTTCGGCAAAGCACCATGCAGCCTCGGGATAGGCGCCGGCCATGAGATTGAGCTGGCCGCGGGCGAAGGTGAGGGCGGTGTCGGTAAGATTGGCGGTTTCGTCGGCGGCGGGGAGGTCGGCGAGGAGTTCGGCGGCGTGGGTATGCTGGCCGGCGAGAAGGGCGCTGCGGAGGCGCGTGAGAGCGGGGCCGGCGAGGGTAGCTCCGCGGCCACCCCAGGCGGAGGCCGGGCGCTGGGCGTGTCCCAGGATGTGCAAGACAAAGTTCATAGGAGGTCACCTCAAGAAGTGCGCGCAACTGCTACGCAAGCACTGTGCCTGCTCGAACTTCCCAGCGCCCATTTTGGGAAATCGTCTTCTCCCGTGGGAAATCACCACTCTTTTTGCGGCGTGGCGGCCGTTCAAACATCGGGCGTCCGGGGAGGGGAGTTGACCGGTTTTCGGCGCGGGGCGCTTCCGAGAATGTGGCGCGGGTTATCGCTGCTGGTGGCGATCAGGTTGTGAGCGTTGCGCGAGCGGGGGCGGCGCGCCAGCGGCGCCAGCGGCGTCGATCGGATCGGCGAATGAGAAGGCCCATGCTTTGGAGGAGGAGGAGCACGGCGACCATCACGACGGGGGCGATCCACCCCACGAGGTCGGCGGGGACGAAGAGCGACAAGGCGGAGAGCGCCACGAGGGCCAGGGGAGCGGCGGTGGCGGTCAGCCGGAGGGGGCGCCAGAGGACCAGGGGAGCGAGGATGAGGAGGGCGAGACCGACGCCGACGGCGGAGGCGACGACGACGCGCTCCCGGGGTCCGAGGGTATCGGCGATGGGGGCGGATTCAGGGTTGCCGAGGAGCATGACGGCGGCTTGAGCGGCGACGGCAGCGCCCCAGAGCCAGGCGCCGCGGTGAGGAGTTTCGCGGAGGTCGGCGTAGGTGCTGGAGAAAGCGAGGAGGCCGTACCAGACGAAGACGCCGGCCATGGGGGGCAGGAGCGTGTAGAGAACATCCGCATAAGCGGGAAGGAGCCAGGCGATGGGGCTGCGACAAATCACCGCTGCGGCGGCCATGAGTGCGAGCGCGGCAGCGCCAAATCGCCCGACCCGGAAGAGTTCGGCGCTTGCGCGGCGGGTCTGGCCATGGGCCCAGAATTTGGCGGCGATGGCGTAGGTGGAGGCCCAGGCGGTGATGGCGATGTAGGAGAGAAGCTCGGCCATGCGGTAGGGAATGGCGTATTCGGCCTGGGCTTCCTGGACATCTCTGGAGGGCCAGCCGGCCTGGGCGGCGAGGTGGCCGACGCCCCAGACGCTCAGGAATCCGAAGCTCATCATGAGGAGGAGGCGGAGGAGGGCCCAGCGTGCGAAGCGGGAGAGATGGACGGTGCGCGGGGCGGCGGCGGTTGTCGGAGTCGCGGTGGTGTTGATGCGGGCCCAGGCGAGGCCGGCGAAGAAGAGCATGGGGACGCCGACGGAGACGGCGTACATGTAGACGAGGCCGACGGCGGAGCCACGGAGTGCGGCGAGGGTGGAGAGGATGAGGAGGAGGATGGCGGAGGCGACTTCCATGGCGGCGACGGCGACGTAAGCGCGCATGCCGCGGAGGAGGGCGGCGACATATTGGTAGAGGGCGAGGACGATGATGGCGGCGGCGCAGGTGGCCAGGAGGGGCCAGCCGCTGGCGACGGAGGGATCGAGGTGGAAGATGTCGCGGGAGGCCCAGGGGGTGGCGGCGAGGAGGAGGGCGGCGGCGGTGAGTCCGGTGGCGGCGAGCCGGAGTGCGTGGCGGCGGACCCACCAGGCGAGCCGGCCTTCGCGTTCGAAGCGGGACGCGTAGCGTTCGGCGACGTCGCCGAGGCCGAACATGACGATGGGGACGAGCCAGTTCATGAGGACGAGGGCTTGCTGGTAAATGCCGTACTGGCCTTTACCGCCTTCACCGAGGATGCGAGCGACGAGGATGAGTCTGACGAGGGCGAGCGCGCGGGCGAGCATGACGGCGGGCATGTAGACGCGGGCGGAAGCGCCTGCGCTGGCGGCGGGTTGCAGGTGAAAGAAGCGGGGCAGTTGCAAGCATCACCCCAGGGGCCGGAGGATCGGTCAGGGGTATACCGTGACGAGCGGGTATTTGGCCAGCAGTTTTTCACGGGCCTGGTCGGCGGCGGCCCAGGTGGCGTAACCGCCCGCGCGGACGGCGTAGATGGTCTGGCCGTCGTGGGATTCGGGGAAGATGCCTGCGGAGAGAGCGGCGGATTTGAGGTCGCGGACGAGGCCGGCGGCGTTGGCGGTATCGCGGAAAGCGCCGAACTGGAGGGTGAAGTAGCGGGCGGCGGCGCGATCGCGAGCGCGCTGGGCGATGGTGGGATCGGCGGCGGCGGCGGCCTTTTCGAGCAGTGGTCGGGCGCGGTCCCAATCGCCCTGGTTCTGGAGGGATTCGCCCAGGCGGTAATCGACGTAACCGGCATCGGCGGAGGAAAGGCCTTTGGCGTCGAGACTTTTCTGGTAATCGGCGGCGGCGTCGGCATAGCGGGTGGCGTCGAAGGCGATGTCGGCGAGGGCGCGCCAGGACTTGGCGATGAGATCGGCGCGATGGGACTGTTGGATGGCGCGGGTGAGGTCCTGGGCGGCGCCGCCGGTGTCGGATTTGGCGAGGCGAGCGAGCCCGCGGAGGTAGAGCGCTTCGTCGGCATTTTGGCCGGTGGGATATTTGGCGAGATAGGCGGCGGCGGCGTTTTCGGCTTCGTCGAAGCGGCGGGCCTGGTAATCGGAGAAGCCCTGGGCGAGGGCGCGGCGGTCGGCGTCGGAGGCGGTGCAGGCGGGGAGCGCGAGCGCAGCGGCGGCGAGGAGGAGGAGGATCACGGGGGCACGGGGTGAGAATTTCATCGGCGACTCCAGGCGCCGGCGCGTGGTTGCCGGCGGTTGATTCGCGTTGTGCGCGTCGCGCGGCTGGGTTACAGTTCAGGCGGCCGAGCGACGGCGTAAAAAGAGCGGCCTGCAACATGCGGGTTTCGAGCAGTCGTGTCAACCGCGGAGCACCCGATGATTCTGGAAAAAGTGCTGGAACATGCGCTTCGGACGCCGAATGCGGTGGCGATTGTCGACGATCAGCGGACGCTGAGCTACCGGGAGCTGGTGTATGGGTCGCATTTGTTTGTGGACCATTTGCAGGCGCTCGTGCCGCGGGAGAGTTTTGGGGACAAGGTGGGGCTGTTGATACCGCCGACGGCGGCGTTTGCGGTGGCGTTCGGCGGGTCGCGGTGGGATGGGCGGATCGTGTTGCCGCTGAATTATCTGTTGAAGCCGGAGGAGCTGGCGGGGATTGTGCGGGATGCGGGGTTGAGGGTGATCTTTACAATCGAGCATTTGCGGGCGCTGGCGGAGGGGGTGGCGGCGGCGGCGGGCGGGGATCTGCAAGTGGTGACGATGGAGTCGCTGAAGTTCGAGCGGCCGGGGCTGGCGGCGATGGCGGCTTTGGCGGTGGACGCGGGGGCGCTCAAGAAGCTGGTGCGGCCGATACCGGCGCGGAATCCGGATGATGTGGCGGTGATCATGTATACGTCGGGGACGGCGGGGGTGCCCAAGGGGGTGATGCTGACGAACGGGAACCTGGAATCGGACGCGATACATTCGTGCGAACATGCGCGGTTCACGGAGAAGACGATTTTTCTGGGCGTTCTGCCGATGTTTCACACGATGGGGCTGATGGGGTGTTTTTTGATACCGCTGATGCTGGGATCGAAGACGGTGTACCAGGCGCGGTTTTCGCCGCAGGCGGTGTTTCAGGCGGTGCAGCAGCATGCGATCGAGGTGTTGATACTGGTGCCGACGATGTATGCGGTGATGGCGCATGCGAAATCGGCGAAGCGGGAGTCGTTGGCGCCGGTGAAGCTGGCTATTTCGGGCGGGGAGGCGTTGCCGGTGCCATTGATCGAGCAGTTCAGGAGCGTGTTTGGGATCACGCTGATGGAGGGGTTCGGGCTGACGGAGACATCGCCGATCGTGGCGATCAACTTGCCGTGGGCGCATAAGGCGGGGTCGGTGGGGAAGACGATACCGTCGGTGGAGGTGAAGACGGTGGATGAGGAGGGGCGGGACATGAAGCGGGGCGTGGACGGCGGGGAGTTGTACATTCGCGGGCCGATGGTGATGAAGGGGTATTACAACAAGCCGGAGGTGACGGCGGAGGTGATTACGGAGGACGGGTGGTTCAAGACGGGGGACATTGCAAAGATTGATGAAGAGGGGTTTTTGTTCATTACGGGGCGGAAGAAGGACATGATCATTATGGCGGGGGAGAAGGTGTTTCCGCGGGAGATCGAGGATGTGCTGAAGGAGCACCCGGCGGTGCTGATCGCGGCGGTGATCGGGGTGAAGGATGAGACACGGGGCGAGGCGCCGGTGGCGTTTGTGCAGTTGAAGGCGGAGGCGGGGACGGGGGCGAAGCCGACGGGGAGCGAGTTGCGGGCATTCGTGCGGGAGCGGCTGGCGGCGTATAAGGCGCCGCGGGAGGTGTATTTTGTGGAGCAGTTTCCGATGACGGCGACGGGGAAGGTGTTGAAGCGGGCGTTGGTGGTGCCGGCGGAGGGCTGAGCGCCGGGAAACGACGAGCGATTTGGAGTTGCATGAATTTTTTCAATCAAGGCATTCCGTTGGGGCGGTGGTTTGGGATCACGGTGGTGGTGCACTGGACGTTTTTGATCTGGGCGTTTTTTGAATTGAGCGGGTCGAAGACGCTGGATATTGACGGGTTGGAGCTGGCGCTGCTGTTTGGGGTGGTGTTGATCCATGAGTTTGGGCACGCGCTTTCGTGCAAGGCGGTGGGCGGGGAGGCGCATCACATTGTGTTATGGCCGCTGGGAGGGATTGCGTTTGTGCAGCCGCCGAACAATCCGTGGGCGTGGCTGTTCAGCACGGTGTGCGGGCCGCTGGTGAACGCGGTGCTGTGGCCGGTGTTTTATCTGGCGTGCCAGCATTTGAACATCCAGGATGGCGGCGACATGATTTTCTGGTACGGAGTTCACGTGGGGCCGGAGCGGTATCTGGGCGTGGTATTTTATCTGGGGTGGCAGATCAACCGGCTGTTGCTGCTGTTCAATTTGATTCCGGCGTATCCGATGGATGGGGGGCGGATGTTGCAGGAGCTGTTGTGGCTGGTGGTGGGATTTCAGAAGTCGCTGATGATCGCCGGCATGGTGGGCACGGTTGCGGGGCTGGCGTTTGTGGTGCTGGGGCTGGGGGTGGCATCGGTTCACATACCGGCGCCGATCGATCTGCAACTGGGCGGCGGCACCGATCCAATTCTGCTGATCATCGGGGTTCTGTGCATGATGCAGTCGTTTGCGATTTATCAGCGCAGCCGGGAGTTGGAGTCGTGGCGCAAGCGCTGAGGCGCGGGCGAAGGCGGCGCGGACACGGCGGTACATAAGGAGCGTGATATGTGGAAAGTGCTTGGCGTGGCGGTGGCGGCGGCGTTGCTGGCGGCGTGCTCGGATAATTCCTCGACGCCGGCGACGGGAACGGCGCCTGCGGGGGCGACGATGAAGGTGGGGTTGATGGTATCGGGGTCGACGTCGGATGGGGGATGGAACCAGTTGGGGCAGAGCTCTCTGGACGCATTGAGCAAGCGGGATTCGCTGGATGTTCGGACGCGGCAGAATGTGAGCAAGGACAGTGCGGCGGATGCGCTGCGGCAGTTTGACGCGCAGGGATTTGCGCTGGTGATTGCGCACGGGTATGAGTACCTGGAGCCGGTGAAGGAGCTGACGGATCCGGCGAAGGGGAATGCGGTGAAGGAGAAGGTGGTGGTGTCGGGGGGGGATGTGGATTCGCCGAATTTTCAGTCGCTGGCGTATGATCTTTCGGGGGCGTCTTATCAGTTGGGGATTGTGGCGGCGAAGGTGACGAAGTCGCACAAGCTGGGATTTATCGGGGGGGAGGCGATACCGACGGTGACGGCGATGAAGCGGGGGTTTGAGGCGGGGGCGAAATCTGTGGATCCGACGATTACGGTGACGACGCAATACACGGGGTGGGACGATCCGGCGAAATCGAAGACGCAGGCGGAGGCGTTCATGGACGCGGGGATCGATGTGATCATGCAGAACACGGATGCGGCGAGCTCAGGGATTTTTGAGGCGGTGAAGGAATTCAATGACAAAAACGGCTTTATGAAGGAAATCCCACAGAAGAATCCTCCCGCGGTCGGCATCATCATGCCACGGCACGTATATACTTTCGGCGCCAACGCGGATCAGAATGGGAATGCGATTTGTTCGGACTATATATTGGGGTCGGCGGTGATCCATATGGACAAGGCGTTTTCGCGGGTGATTGAGGAGGTGCGGGACGGGACCTTCAAGGGGGGATTGGTGAAGGAGGATCTGGCGAATGGGGTGTGCGAGGCGGTGCTGAATCCGAAGCTGACGGGGACGGTGCTGAAGGATGTGCAGCCGCTGCTGGATGACGCGGTGAAGAAGATCACGAGCGGGGAGGTCAAGATTCCGGCGGGGGATTAACGTCGGCGGGATTGAACCACGGAGGACACGGCGAGCACGGCGACGACGTTGACGCCAGCGGGAATTGCGGCTGCACCGTGTGAACATTGTTTCGTGTCCTTGGTGTTTTTCGTGGCCATTGATCGGCGGTCCTCATGCTGGAAATGCGGCACATCTTCAAATCGTTTGGGCGGCTGCGCGTGCTGGAGGATGTGACGCTGGCGTTTGCGCCGGGGCGGGTTCATGGGCTGCTGGGGGAGAATGGGGCGGGGAAATCGACGTTGATGAACATTTTGTTCGGGCTGATGGCGGCGGACGCGGGGGAGATTGTGGTGGATGGGCGGGCGGTGCGGATAGGATCGCCGCGGGCGGCGCAGGCGCTGGGGATCGGGATGGTGCATCAGCATTTCAAGCTGGTGCCGACGTTGTCGACGGCGGAGAATTTGGCGCTGGCGATGCGAGAGCGCCCGGGAGCGGTGGGGTTGCGGGCGGAGGCGTGGCTGGAGCGGCTGGGGTGGAAGTTGCCGCTGCAAGTGGCGGCGGGGAAGTTGTCGGTGGGGCAGCAGCAGCGGGCGGAGATACTGAAGGCGTTGCTGACGACGGACAGGACTGCGCAGGGGAAAAGCGGGCGGACGCTGATTCTGGATGAACCGACGGCGGTGCTTACGCCGCAGGAGGTCGGGGAGCTTTTTGCCGCGGTGCGATCATTGAAGGCAGGCGGGGACTCCGGGGGAGCGGCGGTGATTTTTATTACGCACAAGCTGGCGGAGGTGGAGAGCGTGTGCGATGAGGTGGCGATACTGCGGCGCGGGCGGGTGGTGCATGCGGGGGCGCGGGAGGGGATTTCCGTGGGCGGGATTGCAGCGAAGATGATTGGCGAGGCGGCGGCGGCGGGACCGGTCGAGGCGGCGGTGCGGGGAAGGGCGAAGGGGCCGGTGAAGCTGGCGCTGCGCGGGGTGAGGGCGGGGATGCTGCGCGGGGTGTCGCTGGAGGTGCGTGCCGGGGAGATTCTGGGGATTGCGGGGGTGGATGGGAATGGTCAGTCGGATTTGCTGGCGGCGCTGGTGGGGGATTTGCGGCTGCGCGCGGGGAAGGTGGAAATTGGCGGGCGGGATTGCACGCGGATGGGGATTCGGGAGCGGCTGAAGGAGATGGCGGTGATTCCGGACGATCGGCATCGGCTGGCGGCGGCGTTGCCGCTGTCGGTGACGGAGAATCTGCTGCTGAAGGATTATCGCAGGCGGCCGTTTTCGCGGGCGGGGGTGGTGCTGCCGGGAGCGTGGCGGCGGGCGGCGCGGGAGGCGGTGCGGGCGTTTGATGTGCGGACGGAGGGGGTATCGATTCCGCTGGCGCGACTATCCGGGGGGAACCAGCAGAAGGTGGTGCTGGCGCGGGAACTGGGTCTGGCGGGGAAGGCGGTGGTGGTGGCGGCGAATCCGACGCGCGGCCTGGACATTGCGGCGACGGCGTTCGTGCTGCGGCAGTTGCGGGCGGCGCGGGACCGGGCGGGCGGCGGGGCGGCGATCGTGCTGATTCATGCGGACCTCGACGAGCTGCTGGGGATCGCGGATCGGATCGCGGTGCTCTACAACGGGACGCTGACGGCTGCGCCGGCGAAGACGAAGGAGGCGATTGCGCCACTGATGCTGGGGATGGGAGGATAGTGCCGAAGCGCCGGGAGGGGGGAAAATGGGGCCGCCGGGTTACGAAAAATAGCGGGGCCAGTACACTTCCGGGATGCGTTTGCTGCGTCGTGTATTTCTGCCGCTGGTTCCGCCGGCGATTGCGGTGGCGGTGTCGATCGGGCTGTTGGCGCTGGGCCTGGCGCTGGCGAAATATCCGGCGCTGAGCCTGTTGCGGGAGTGGTTCGTGGCGGCGGTGGGGGATCGGTTCAACATCGAGGTGGCGATCAAGAATAGCTGTCCGCTGCTGCTGACGGGCCTGGCGGCGGGGGTGGCGTTTCGCGCGGGGGTATTGAATATCGGAGCGGAAGGGCAATCGATTCTGGGGGCGATCGCGGCGGCGGCGGTGGCGACGCGGTTGCTGCCGGGGCTGCATCCTTCGGGGGCGGCGATCAGCACGGCGCTGGCGGCGGCGGTTGTTGCGGGTGCGTTGTTCGCGGGGATTGCGGCGGGGCTGGAACTTCTGCGTGGCGTGCCGGTGGTGCTCTCGACGATTCTTTTGAATTTCGTGGCGCTGCAACTTCTGGGGGTGCTGCTGGAGGGTCCGCTGAAGACGCATCTGACGCAGGCGGTGCAGTCGGATCCGATGCCGGGGGCTTTTTGGTTGCCGCTGATCGGCGGATCGCTGGTGGTGCATGCGGGGGTGCTGATTGCGGCGGCGGCGGCGGTTTTGGCCTGGGGGATGCAGTCGCGCACGACGCTGGGATTTGAGCTGCTGGTGACGGGGCTGAATCCGGCGGCCGCACGGTATGCGGGGATTCCGACCGCGTCGCGGCAGGGGCTGGTGCTGCTGTTTTCCGGGGGTTTTGCGGGGCTTTCCGGGGCGATTCAGACGCTGGGCGTGGGCGGACACGTGCTGACGCCGACGCCGGAGTCGTATGGGTATACGGGGATTGCGGTGGCGCTGCTGGGACGGCTGCATCCGGTGGGGATCGCGGCGGCGGCGCTGTTTTTCGCGTTGCTCGATCAGGGAGCGGCGACGCTGGAGACGTCGGCGACGCCGCTGCCGCACGAGACGGCGGATATCCTGAAGGGGCTGATCACGCTGGCGCTGCTGACGTCGGCGAGTTTGCTGGCGAATCGGCGCGTGATCGCCTCGCAAACGGCGATGGAGGGTACGACGAAAGCGGGTTCGGCGGCGGAGGGGCGGGCGGTCTGATGGATGCGACTTTTATTTTTCACGAAGCGCTGCTGTCGGCGACACCGCTGCTGCTGGCGGGCACGGGGGAACTGGTCGCGGAGCGTGCCGGGGTGATCGACATCGGCATCGAGGGGTTGATGATCGTGGGGGCGATCGCGGCGTATAGCGCGGCGGTGCTGACGGGGTCGGTGATATGGGCGGTGCCGGCGGCGGCGGTTGCGGGCATGGCATTGGCGGCGCTGTTTGCGGTGGTGACGGTGTTTGCGCGGGCGGACCAGATTGTCGCCGGGGCGGCGCTGAATCTGCTGGCGTTTGGCGTGTCGACGACGGCGTGGCGGATGTTGCAGGGGGCGTTGCCGACGCACCCGGCGCCGGCGATGTATGAGGAGGCGCCTGTGCCCCTGCTAGCGCATGTGCCGTTTTTCGGCGCGGTGCTGTTTCAGCAGTATGGGTTGTTTTATGCGACGGTGGTTCTGACGGGAGTGGTGGATGTGCTGCTGCGGTTTACGCGATTGGGGCTGGTGGTGAGGGCGCTGGGAGATGCTCCGGAGGCGGCGGATGCGATGGGCATCCGGGTGCGGACCGGAAGGCTGCTGGCGGTGCTGTTTGCGGGGGCGTGCGCGGGGGCGGCGGGTGCGTATTTGTCGACGATGCGGAATCACTCATTCCAGTTGAACATGACGGCGGGGCAGGGATTTCTGGTGTTGGCGCTGGTGATTTTTGCGCGGTGGTCGCTGCCGGGACTGGCGGCGGCGGCGGTGCTGTTCGGGGCGCTCGAGGCGCTGCAGTCGGCGCTGGCGTCGCTGCCGGGAGCGACGGTGGCGATTCCGCACGGGCTGTTCGACATGCTGCCCTACGCGGCGACGCTGGCGGCGCTCACGCTGTTGTCACGTGCGGGTGCGGGGCCGCTGGAACTGGGGAAACCATGGCCGGCGCAGCGGTGACGGCGCGATCACGCTGCGACGGGCCTGCCCATGAGAACCAGCCAGCGGTAATGGGCGCGCACCGCGGAAAAGAAGGTGCGATGGACTTTGTAGCTCACGCCGAATTCCCGGCAGGTTTCCTCGACCACTTTGCTGAGGGCGGGATAGTGGACGTGGCTGATCTTGTGAAAGAGGTGGTGCTCGATCTGGAAGTTCAGGCCGCCGAGGAACCAGCTCAGGACGGGGTTGCGGCGGGAAAAATTGACGGTGGTCTGCACCTGATGGATGGCCCATTCGGTTTCCATCATGGAGCGTTGACCGGCGCCTTGTTCGACGGGCTGGGGGAATTCAGCGCCTTCGACGCAGTGTGCGAGTTGAAAGACGATGCTCAGGACGACGCCGCTGGTGAAGGCGGCCATGGCGTAGGTGGCGAGGACGGCCCACCAGGGGTGCAGCAGCATCGGCACGACAAAGGCCAGGGAAAAGAAGATCACCTTGCCGCCGATGAAGACGACAAGGTCCATGCCTTTGGGTCGGGGGATTTTTTTCTCGCCGATGCGTCCGCGGGCGATCTGGTAGAAATCGTCGATGAAATGCCATTTGATGGCGAGGAAGCCGTAGAGCACCCACATGTAGATGGACTGCATGCGGTGGAACCAGAAGCGGCGCTGGTGGGGGGAGAGGCGTCCGAGCCAGCCGAGATCGATGTCGTCATCTTCGCCGGCGATGTTGGTGTAGGTATGGTGGATGGAGTTGTGCTTCCAGTCCCAGAGGTAGGAGCTGCCGCCCATGAGGTCAAGGGTCATGGCCATCATCTTGTTGATCCACTGGCGATCGGAGTAGCCCTTGTGGCTTCCGTCGTGCTGGATGTTGAAGCCGATGGCGGCGAGGGAGAGCCCGAGCACGACGGAGAGGAGGACGATGAGCCAGGGATTGTGGACGAAAAAGAGCAGGGAGAGGTAAGCGCCGAAGAACCAGGTGAGGATGGTGGCGGTCTTGAAGTACATGCCGGGGCAATCACGGCGGCGTCGGGCATTGGATTCGAAGTAGGCGTCGACGCGTCGGCGGAGCTCTTTCATAAAGGTGTCGGGGCTGCTGAAGCGGGGAGAGAGTTTGGGATGCGCGACCGCAGCGTCATCGCTGCGCTCCACCCTGGCGTTTGCCGACATGAGGAAGTCCTCCGAACCGTGTGCGAGTGGGGGCCGGCCTGTTGATCATCCGTGATTCCCGGTCAAGCTGTGCCGCACCAAGCAAGCAACGCTGTTGGGCCGAGAGGACCTCGCTGACGAGGCCGCCCGAGAAGGGCGGGGACAGTATACGCGAAGGAGGCCGGATTCGTCGTCTGCTCGATCGTGAATTTCGGCGAGGGGGGGCGGGACCGGACAAACGGCTCGTTTGTTGAAGAATGGGCCGCCTAAAATGATCGGATGCTCAACGCCACCGTCACGGATATCGCAGCGTTTGCGGCCCTGCTGGAGGCCTCCGATGAATTTCGCTTCGCGGGGTCGCGCTGGCACCTGGACGCGCGCCGGCCGCGCCCCCATGCCATCGTGTCGCACGCCCATTCCGACCACCTCGGGCGGCACGGGGCGGTTCTCGCGCATCCGATCACCTGTGACCTGCTCGCCCACCGGCTGGGCGATGCGGCGGACGGTGCGGGGGGGGAAATCCGGGAGACGGTCGTCCCCACGCAGCTTCTGCCGCTGCCATACGGCTCTGAACACCGGGACGGGGAACTGTCGATCGAGTTGTTTCCGGCGGGACATGTGCTTGGCAGCGCGATGCCGCGGATCACGACGGGGCGCGGCCGGCTTTTGTACAGCGGGGATTTCCGGTATGCACCCGGGCAGGACGCGCTGACGGTTCCCGCGTGTGAGTTGCCGGCGGATGGGGCGGACGTGGTGCTGATGGAGTGCACGTATGGCTTGCCGCGGTATCGTTTTCCGCCGCGCCGGGAGGCCATTGAGCGGCTGTGCGATTCGGTGGCCGCAGCCTTTGCCGAAGGCAGGCAGCCGATCTGCCTGTGCTATTCGCTGGGCAAAGCGCAGGAGGTGGCGCGGATTCTGGCGGACAATGGTTTCGCGATCTCGATGCACGGCGCGGCGCATGCGATCACGGAGATTTATCAGCGGCACGGCGTGCGCGTGGCCGAGGCGCGGCGATACGAGGCGGGGAAGATCGAAGGGACGGTGCTGATCGCGCCGCCGCACATACGTAATTCGCGAATGATCACGGGCATCAAAAACGGGCATATCATGGTGATCACGGGGTGGGCCGTGGATTCCGCGGCGAAGTACCGCTACCAGGCGGCGGAAGCGCTGCCGATGTCGGATCATGCGGACTTCGAGCAGCTCAATGCGTTTGTGGATGCGATGCGTGAGCGCGGGGCACGGCACTTTCTGCTGACGCACGGATTCGTCAACGAGTTCGGCCGGCATCTGCGCGGGCGGGGCGTCTCGGCGGCGCCGGCGGTTCCGCCGCGGCAGCTCGCGCTGTTTGATGACTAGCCCGGCATGCGCGCCTCCCGTAGCATAGGGCGATCAGGAGGTTCAATGGCCGTCCCCACGTCTCCGCTGCCCGTTTGCCGATTCGCCGGACTGCTCGCCGGTTCGGAAGAGCAGCTTGCCGCCGCCCGGGCGGAACTGGCGCAGTGGTACGGCCGGATCGATGACGCCTCGGAAATACTGCCCTTTACGTTCACGGATTATTACGCGGGGGAGATGGGCGCGAATCTGCTGCGGCAGTGGGTGCGTTTTGAGGCGCTGTTCAACCCGGAACACCTGGCGAAGTGCAAGCTGGAAACCAACATGGCGGAGACGCTGCTGGCGCGCCAGTTCGCGGCGCCGCGCATCGGGAGCGCCATCGCCCGGCCGATCAACATCGATCCGGGGTACGTTCATCGTTACAAAGTGATCCTTGCGACCACGAAGGACCATTCGCATCGCGTGTACATTGCCGAAGGAATTTACGGCGAGGTGACGTTGCACTGGCACCAAAACGTGTGGACGCCATGGCCGTGGACGTACGCCGATTACCAGACCCGCGAGGCGGGAGCGTTTTTCCTGCGTGCGCGCACCGCTTATCTCGAGCAGCTCCAGCGAATCACCGCGGGCCGCTGATTTTTCATCGGAGGGTCCCGCCTCATGCTCGCCGGCGGCGCCGCCCTGTTTGTCCTGGCGTTTCTTCTCAGCCTGATAGGCACGGCGCTGGCGCGCCGTTACGCCGTGCGCCTCGGGCTGATCGACGCGCCCGGCCATCGCAAGGTGCACGCCGTGCCCACGCCGCGCAATGGGGGCATCGGCATTTTCTGGGGATTCAGCCTTCCGTTGCTGATCGCCATGGCCGCCGTTCTGGCGATCAATGCGCGCACCAGCGATTTTGTCGGCACGTCGCTGCTGGGACGCCCGATCGCCGTGGATTCGCGCTACATTCGCGGCATGCAGGCGCACGCGCCGCTGCTGGGACTGCTGCTCGCCTGCACCCTGTTGATCCACCTGCTGGGGCTGCTCGATGATCGCAAGCCGCTTCCGCCCTGGCCCAAGCTGCTTGCCCAGCTGGCCATCGCGGCGGCGCTGGTTTTCATCGGGGAGCTCTTCGGGGCCGGTTCGTTCCGGGTGCTGACGTTCCTTGGCAATTTTCCGGCGCCGGGGTTTTTCGCCTCCGCGCTGTGTTCCATCTTCTGGATCGTCGCGCTCACGAATGCGTTTAATTTTCTTGACAACATGGATGGGCTTTCCGCGGGGGTGGCCTTCATCTGCGCGGCGGTGTTCCTGATTGCTGCTTCCATCAACGGCCAGTGGTTCGTCGCGGGATTGCTGCTGACGCTGATGGGCAGCATCCTGGGATTTCTCTGCTTCAATTTTCCGCCGGCGTCGATTTTCATGGGCGACGGCGGATCGATGATCCTCGGCTTCATTCTCGCGGCGCTCACCATCCGCACCACCTACTATCAGCCGGGACGAGCGCCATACGCGGTGCTGATGCCTCTCTTTGTGACGGCGGTTCCACTTTACGATCTGGTCATCGTGTCGATTCTCCGGCTGCTCAAGGGCCGCTCTCCGATGACCGGCGACACCAACCATTTTTCGCACCGGCTGACGCGTCATGGATTTTCCACGCGCTCCACGGTGCTGATCATTTACGGTGTGACGCTGTCCACGGGCATTGCGGCCCCGCTGCTCGCCCTGCATAGCGATTCCACGTCCGCCTCGCTGTTGGCGCTGCAGCTTCTGGGCATGCTCACGGTGATCGCCATCCTGGAACGCGTCGGGGAGCACACGCGATGATGTCCGCCGCCACGTCCCCGGACGCCGTTCCACCAGCGGGGCCCGCGCGAATCACCGGGCCGCTTCGCACCTGGGCATTCGTCGTGCTGGCGGCGCTGGCGTTGATTTTGTCGCTGCGCCTCACGATGACCGAGACGCGGCGCGAGGGGCTGGCGCAAAAACAGGAACGGCTGCTCGCGCAAAGCGATCCGGAGAATCACATCGCGCTTCCGGAGATTGGTCCGGGAGTCACCACGGGTTTCGTGGCGATCGCGCTGCTGCTTTCGGCGGCTGGAACGGCGATCGCAGCCGCCGGGGGATTGATGACCTGGAGGCATCTGCTGCGGTGGCTGGTGATCGCGGCCATCGCCGGATGTGCGCTCAATTCCGCGCTGCGCGCCGCCAATCGTTTTTCCGCGGCGGTGGGCGCTGCGGACATCGTGGCGATACTTGCCGCCGGCTGGACGGTGAGCCTGCTGTGCCACCCGGCGCTGACCGGCCCGCGCGGGCGGCGGTTTCTCACAGCGCTCTTTGTCGCCATTCTTGCCGCCTGGGTCATGCAGGGGTGCCTGCAGCATTTCATCGATCAACCCGAGACGGTCGCCACGTTTGAGAAGAATCGGGCGCAGATCTTGCACAGCCAGGGCATCGAGCCGGGATCGCCGGAAGCGATCGCCTACGAAAGCCGGCTCCACGGGGGGGAACTGGAAGGGTTCCTGACGCTGTCGAACGTTACGGCGGCGGCGCTGGTCGGGCTGCTCGCGACGGCTGCGGGGCTGGCCGCCGCATGCGCCCGCGCGGCACTGCGTGCTCAAGACCCTGTCCCCGCGATCATCGGTGCGAGCGTGCTGGCGCTCCTGTTTGCGCTGGGTGCGTGGATGCTGGTGCTCACGCAAAGCAACGGCGGGATGGGCATGCTGCTGACCAGCACGGCCGCGATCGCGGCCGGCATCGCGTTCCACGAAAGGTTCGCCCGCCATCGGCGCGCGCTGATCGTGGCGGGCTTCTGCGCGTTTTTCCTGGGCGGTGCGGCCATCGTCGCCTATGGCGTGCGCCACGATTCTCTGCCCGGCAAAAGTCTGCGCTTTCGCTGGTACTACTGGACTGCCGCCGCGACGCTCATACGCGAGCATCCGCTTGCGGGCGTGGGTGCGGACAACTTCGGCAGCTATTACACGGCGGTCAAACGGCCGGCGGCGCCGGAAGATGTCAGCGATCCGCACTCTTACTTTGTGCGCGCGGCGGCCGAGCTGGGAATTCCCGCCGCCGCGCTGCTCGCCATTTTGCTTGCGTGCAGCGTGATTGCCGCCGCCCGCGCCCCGCTGATCATGCCGGAGATTTCCGGGCAGGGTCCGCCGATGTTGTCGGTGAACGTTCTGGTCGTGGCGGGACTTTTCTGCGCCGCCTGGTGGCTTTTGCACTACGCGATCGCCGGCCCGTATGAAGTGTATTTTCTCTATCTGGCGATTCTGTACGCGCTGGTATCCGCCTGCGCCGGGGGCGGGGCGTTCATGCTGATGGAACTCGCGCCACCGCGGAGCGCCTCGCTGGCGCTCGCGGCGCTGCTGGGGGCGCTGGGCATGTTCATTTACGACCAGATCAACATGGCGCTGCTGACGGGCGGAGCGGCGACGCTGTTCTGGTTTCTGCTGGGATTCGCGGGCGCCGCGGCGCCGGGGCGGGGCGTCGCATCGAAACTGCTCCGCTTCATCCCGCCGATCTCCCTGGCCGGCGCCGCCGTTTTCATCGGCGCCGCGCTGTGGATTCCCACGCTTGACGGCACGATGCCGTGGGACCCTGCTCCGGCGGAATACGCCTACCTGCGCGCCGCCATGGGCCGCGATGACCGCGGCGCGCTCCAACCGCTCGATGAAGCCCTCGCCCTTGCTCCGCGCGCTGCCGACCTGGTCACGCAGCGCATCCTCCTGAAGCAGCGCCTTGGCCAGCCCGTCGCCGATGATATCCGCCGGCTGTTCACGCTCGATCGAGCCAATGCCCGTGTGCGCGTGCGCTTCGCGCTGCCGCCCTCAGACCTGCCGGCCGCCGAGCGCGCCCGCTACCTGCGCGAGGCCCTTGCGTTCAATGCACAGCTCGCGCCCGATGAGCCCAAACGTCTCTCCGCTGCCGAAATCGCCGCCATCAACCAGGCCCTGGCGACGTTGCAACCCGCCACGACGCGCTGACTTCACGCCTCCGCGGGCACGATCGCCAGCTCCAGCCGTTCGTAACGCCGCAGGAGTATGACGTCCGTCGCCACACCGATGCGCTCCGCCGTCAGCACCCGGTGCAGGACGTCCACGTCCGCAACAGTTTGCCCGGCGATCGAAAGAATCACATCGCCCTCTTCGAAACCCGCTCGTGCAGCCGGGCTGCCCTCTTCAATGCCCGCGACCAGAACGCCGCGCGGCTGCTCCAGCTTCCAGAACCGCACCAGCCGGCGCGGGATCGGCACGGTCTGGCCCATCACGCCGATGAAGCTCCGGCTCACCTTGCCGTGCGCCATCAGTTCGGACGCAACCGCCTTGGCCGTGTTGATCGGCACTGCGAAGCACAGGCCCTGCGCCATCGCGATCACCGCCGTGTTGATGCCCACCACGCGCCCGGCCGAATCCACCAGCGGACCGCCGGAATTTCCGGGGTTGAGCGCCGCATCCGTCTGAATCACGTTGTCGATCAGCCGGCCACTCTGGCTGCGGAACGTCCGGCCCACCGCGCTGACGACGCCTGCCGTCACCGTCGCCTGAAAGCCCAGCGGATTGCCGATCGCGATCACGAGTTGCCCGGGCACGAGCGCCGCGGAATTACCAAGCTCCGCCACCGGCAGGTCGCGCGCATCGACGCGCAGCACCGCCAGATCGGTATGCGGATCATCGCCGATCAACGTCGCGCCCGCCTCGCGTCCATCGGCGAACGCCACGCGAATCTGCCAGGGGCCGTGCACCACGTGCGAGTTGGTGAGCATGAAGCCGTCGGGCGTGAAGACCACCCCGCTGCCGCTGCCCCCGCGATTCCTGCCGTTCTCTGACATCCGCACATGGATATGCACGACCGCCGGCCCGACTTTGTTGACCGCTCCCACGACGGCCCGCGAATAGGAATCCAGCAGCGCCCCATCCGGCGCCGCGCCGCCAACCGCTCCCGCCTCCTGCCCGCCATCGCCCGCCTGATCCGCCAGATACTCAAGTTCGTTCATCGCCTGTTCCTCTGTATCGATGTTGATCGATACTAGGATCGCTCCCCGGATGAATCAACCGCTTCCGTGGGTGTGGTCGATAGCGAGCTACCATCGAAACAATCCAGCCTTGGACACGTTGTTCCATCACGGGCGATTCCACACGTCCGGTTTGAGAAAGGATTGCCCGTGCGCACAACGCTTGCTCTGTCAACCGCCGCCCTCCTCCTCACGGGGGCCGCCGCTCGCGCCGATGTCCATCCCAACGCCCTTTTCAGCGATCACGCCGTCCTTCAGCAGGGCATGGACATCCCGGTGTGGGGCACCGCCGACGCCGGCGAATCCGTCACCGTCACGCTCAATGCCGATTCGAAGACCGCCACCGCCGACAAGGATGGTCAATGGCTGGTTCGGCTGCCTGCGCAAAAGTCCGGCGGCCTCGACGCCCCGCCCAGCACGCTGACCATCAAAGGCAACAATGAAGTCACCCTGCACGACGTGCTCATCGGCGAGGTCTGGCTCGCCTCGGGCCAATCCAACATGGAGTTCACCGTCTCGAAAAAAGTGAAATCCTTCGCCGGCATGCTCAACGAAGACGAAGTGATCGCCAAGGCTGATTTCCCCAAGATCCGCATGTTCACCGTCAAGCAAACCAAATCGCGCACGCCGCTGACCACGCTCACAGGCGAGTGGGAGGTCTGCTCCCCGCAGACCGTCCCGGGATTCTCCGCCGTCGGCTATCTCTTCGCGCGCGATCTCCAGCGCGACATCCATCAGCCCATTGGCATCATCAACACTTCTTACGGCGCTTCTTCCGCAGAATCCTGGGTCTCCCGCGAGGCCCTCGCCGCCGATCCCAGACTCAAACGTTATCTCGATATTTTCGATTCCAACCTCGCCGCCTTCGATAAGAATCCCCAGGTCACGCTCGGCGAATTGCCCCCCGACTTCCCCAAGCCCACCCCCATCAACAAAAAACGCCAGGCCCCCACCGCCCGCCTCGGAAACCCCGTCAACGACCAGCACCAGGCCACCGTCCTCTTCAACGGCCAACTCAACCCGATCATCCCCTACGCCATCCGCGGCGCGATCTGGTATCAGGGTGAATCCCTCACCGGCGGCAAAACCGGCCTCGACACCTTCGGCCACCTCACCAGCGCGCTGATCACCGACTGGCGCAAACGCTGGGGCGAAGGCGATTTCCCCTTCCTCATCGTGCAAATCCCCGGCCAGCAGGACATTTCCAACAACCCTCTCGTCCGCGAACAGCAGAACCAGGTGCTCGAGCTCAAAAACACCGGCATCGCCTGCATCATCGACACCGGCGAGGCCAAAAACGTCCACCCAAAAAACAAGGAACCCGTCGGCGAACGGCTTGACCGCCTCGCCCTCGCCCTCGCCTATGGCCAGAAAATCGAAACCTCCGGCCCCGTGTTCGATTCGCTCAAAATCGACGGCAACAAGGCCATCGTGCACTTCACCCACACCGATGGCCAGCTTGTCGCCAAGGGCGGCCCCCTGAAATGGTTCCAGGTCGCCGGCAACGACCAGAAATTCCACGATGCGACCGCGGAAATCAACGGCGACACCGTCGTCCTTACCTCGCCCGACGTTTCCGCTCCCGTCGCCGTCCGCTACGCGTGGGACAACTTCCCCGATGGCGCCAACCTTTTCAATAAGGACGACCTGCCCGCCTCGCCCTTCCGCACCGATAAGTGGGATTATCCAATTCCGGGAATCGTGGAATGAAATGTCTCTCCATCGGCGCGTCTTTTCTTTTGTGCTAACCCAAGGACGCCTGATGCGCACGTTGCCGTTCCTCCTGCTGTTCGCCACACCCGCTTGGGCGGCTGCGCCAGCCACCCTTCCGGCCACTCTTCATGACCTCGCCGCCCCTGATTTTCGTACGCGTCAGGCAGCCCAGGCCGCCCTTGAAAACGCCGGCCTCGATGCCCTACCCGCGCTCCGCCATGCCGCCGCCATCGAAACCGACCCTGAAGCCAAATCCCGCGAGCTCGCCGCCATCGCCCGCTTGGAAGATGAGGCAGCCCTGCTGCCCACCCGCGTCACTTGGGATTTTCACGACGCCACTCGCGCAGACATGATCGCCGCCATCGAAAAGGCCACCGGCAAACCTGTCGACGTCCAGGACGACCCCCACCCTGACCGCCCCATCCCCAAATCCGTCACCCTCCGCATCCAAAATCAGCCCTTCTGGCAAGCCATGGCCAGCCTCAGCACCGCCGCCGCCTTCAACGTGAAATTCCCGCCGCCTTTCGGCCCCTGCATGACCATAGTCTTCGGCCAGAAATCCGACCTCGCGCATCTCCAACTCCTCAGCACGGGCAGCTTCGGGTGGATCCGACAACCGGACCTCCTGCCGGCCGTGAAAATGGATGCCGGTTATTTCCGGCTCCCACTCACCTGCCTCGTGGACCCCCACCTGAAGGTCATTGGCCACACGCCGTTGCATCTGGATGCCGCCACCGATGAAAACGGCAATTCTCTCCTGCCCGAAAGCCAATCCAATCGACTCAACATCGGCAATCCTCGCATCCTGTACACCAGCCTGGCCATTCCGCTCACCCCCACGCACGCCGAAGTCCTGTCCATTCGCGGCCACGAACACTTCATCGTTGCCACCGCCGAGGACACGCTGGAATATCCCTTGACCGGCCAGGCCACGCGCCACCTCGGAGGCCGCGACGTCTCCGTTTCCACCAGCTCCGTCAACGGCCATTACAAAGCGAACTTCAATTTCCGCGCCTCCCCCACCGCCCCGCCCATGCTTTTTGCCGAATTCGTTCTCAAAGACCCCACTGGCAAGGAACTCGACCGAGAGGAAGTCGGCGATCCGCCCCAGGAAGGAATTGAATACCCGCATGATTTCGCCCCCGGCACCCGATGCTTCCTGACCGTCGCGTCGCGCGAAGTCGAACTCGACGTCCCCTTCAATTTCGACAACATTCCTCTCCGTTGAAGCCTTGCGCTATTCACGGCGGCAGCCGCGGGCTTCCTCTTTATTGTTCTCCACCATCCGCACCACTGCCGCCTCCGTGCGGCGCTGCCGCGTCTCCGCCTTCTTCGCCTCGGTAATCCACTTGACGTATTCGCGCCGGTGGCTGGGGCTCAACGCCTCAAACGCCGCTCGCGCCTCCGCGTTTCCCCTCAGCGCCACTGACAGTTCCGCGGGGAGTGCCGCTTGGCGCACTGCTTTGCTCGCCGCCATCTTCAGTCCCTTCAAACCCGTTTGAAAATCAGGCTTTCGCCTGCCCGTAATACGCCCCCGGCCCATGCTTCCGCAGAAAAT
Source organism: Phycisphaerae bacterium (assembly GCA_035548175.1). Classification (GTDB taxonomy): domain Bacteria; phylum Planctomycetota; class Phycisphaerae; order WQYP01; family WQYP01; genus CALCHA01. Next base: position 35,687 of record DASZTO010000060.1, read on the forward strand.
GCTTATCCAACAGCGGTTGCGCGATCGCCCCCACTTTCGGATTGAGCGTCATACTTTGCAATTGCATCTTGGCGACGTACTCCAGCACGATGGCGTTCTCCAGCGCTTTCGCCGGCGTAATGCCCCACGCAAAGGGTGCGTGGCTGGCCACCAGCACGCCCGGCACATGGTCGGCGTTGAGATTGTACGAGCGAAAGCATTCCACGATGATCTTGCCCGTATTCAGCTCGTAATCGCTGACAATTTCTTCCTTCTTCATGGGGCGCGTGCAGGGAATCGTCCCGTAGAAATGATCCGCATGCGTGGTGCCCAGGCAGGAGATGCTTGCATGCGCCTGTGCGAAGCTCGTTGCATAGTCCGAATGCGTGTGCACAATTCCGCCTAATCCAGGGAATTCCCGGTAAAGATGCAAATGCGTCGGCGTGTCTGAACTGGGCCGGCCCGTTCCTTCGAGAATCTTCCCGGTGTCGATCGACAATACAACGATGTCGGCGGGCGATAAGCGCGCATAAGGCACGCCGCTCGGCTTAATCGCCATCACCCCCCCTCCGCCGGCGTCCCGATCCACGCCGGATGCATTCCCCCACGTCAACTTCACCAGTCCCGCTTCCACCAGCGCCATGTTGACGCGATACACTTCTTCCCTGAGTGCTTCAAAGGCCATCTGTCGGGCTCACTAAAGAAATCACAAAATCCAACCACATGGTCGCTACATTTGACTCTACCATGCAGGATCGCCATTATAGACCCATGCGATACCGTGTCATCATCAACGAGGACGAAGACGGCATTTTCGTCGCGGAATGTCCCACGCTCCCCGGCTGCGTCTCCCAAGGCCGCACGCGCGAAGAAGCCGTTGTCAACATCCGCGACGCCATCGGCGGATACATCGCCAGCCTGGAAAAGCATGGTGAGCCGGTGCCGCTCCCCATCACTGAAGAAATCGTCGAGGTCGGCCCTTGAGTCGTCTGCCTGTCTGTTCCGGCGCTGATGCCGTGAAGGCCTTCGGACGTCTTGGTTACGTCGTCGATCATCAGACTGGCAGCCATATCATTCTTCGCCATCCCAATGGCCGACGCCTCACCGTTCCCAATCATCGCGAAATCGCAAAGGGCACACTTCGCAGCCTTATCCGTGAAGCCGGCCTGACGAAAGAACAATTCGTCGAATTGCTGTGAAATCACTGCTTCCGCGCTTCATCGCGAATGTTCAGCAATTCCTTCATCACATCTCCCAGCGAATCCTGATGCCCCGCGACGCCGAACGCATCGTGCAGCCGCCGATACAGCTTGTAGAGCCGATCGTAGACCGCCGCCGCCGCAGGCTCGGGCGTAAACGTCCGCTCCGACTTCGTCGCCATCACCCCGATCGCCGTGGCGAAATCATCGTACCCCCCCACCGCCGGCCCCGCCGCCACCGCGCCGGCGATCGCCGAGCCCAGCGCACAGGTCTGCGCGCTCTGCGAAATCGCCACCGGCCGCCCCATCGCGTTGGCATAAATCTGCATCGCCATCGGATTCTTCGACGCGATCCCCCCGCCGCTCACCACGCGTTTCACCGGCACCTGATATTCTTCGAACCGCTCCATGATGACGCGCGCCCCGAACGCCGTCGCCTCGATCAGCGCCCGGTAAATCTCGGCCGGCGTCGTGTGCAGCGTTAACCCGAAAATCGTGCCGGTCAGCCGCTGATCCACCAGCACCGTCCGGTTCCCATTGTGCCAATCCAGCACCAGCAGCCCGCTCTCCCCCGGCCGCAGTTTCGCCGCGCCTTGCGTCAGCGCCTCATGCGATCCCTTCTCCTTCCCACCCGGCTGAATCACCTGCACGAACCAGTTGAAAATATCCCCCACCGCCGATTGCCCCGCTTCCATCCCATAAAATCCCGGAATCACCGATGCCGGCACAATCCCGCATAGCCCTGGCACGTCCGCCAGCTTCTCCCCCAGCGGTGAAACCATCAGATCGCACGTCGATGTCCCCATGATCTTCACCAGCACCCCCGGCTGAATGCCCGATCCCACCGCGCCCAGATGCACATCAAACGCCCCCACCGCCACCGGTATCCCCGCCTTCAATCCGGTCTTTTTCGCCCACTCCTCGCTCAACCCCCCCGCCGCATCCGCCACCGTGTGCACCTTCGCCGGCAGCGTTTTTCCCACGCGCACCAGCCGCGGATCGAGCGCCTTCAAAAATTCTTCATCCGGATACCCGCCCCACGCCTCGTTATAAAACGCCTTGTGCCCCGCCGCGCACACCCCGCGCTTGATCCTCCCCGGCGCCGTCGTTCCGCACAGCGCCGCCGGAATCCAATCGGCAATCTCCACCCACGTCGCCGCCGCATCAAACACCGCCGGCGCCACCCGCGCACAACGCAGAATCTTCGCCCAGAACCACTCCGACGAATACTTGCCCCCGCACTTCGCCAGATACTCCGGCCGCAATTTCGCCGCGACCTGCGTGATCTCCACCGCCTCCGCATGCGAGGTGTGATCCTTCCACAACCACGCCAGCGCCGCTGGATCCATCACAAACTGCGGCAAAAATGCCACCGGCCGCCCCTCCCCATCCACCGGCATCGGAGTGCTCCCCGTCGTGTCCACCCCAACCCCTATCACCTCGTCCGCCCTGGCACCTCTCTTCGCCCCCTCCGCCAACACCTGCTTGATCGTCACCTCCGCCCCATCCAGATAATCCTGCGGATGCTGCCGCGCCAGATTGGGATCACGCGGATCGAGCACCACCCCCGCCGTCCCATGCGGATATTCAAAAATCGCCGTCGCAATCTCCGCCCCCGTCTGCACGTTCACCAGCAGCGCCCGCACCGTGTTCGTGCCGTAATCCAACCCAATCGTATACGCCGCCATGATGCCTTCCTCAAAACGTCCGCTGCCCGCGCCTGGCATACCCAAACCCCCGTCCCACAAGCCCTATATCAATTCGTGTCGATTCGTGTGCATTCGTGGATAATTCTCATCACAGCCGTTCCAACCCCGGCGCAAAATGATAGTAAACCTCGTTATTCCGCAAATCCTGCTGGAACCGCCGCAGCTCCGTCTTGGCATCGATGATCGCCACTTCCAGCCCGAACATCTGCGCAAAGTCTTCCATGTGCTCCGTCCGCACCGCCTGGCTGAACCCCGTGTGATGCGCCCCGCCCGCGTAAATCCACGCCGCGCACCCCGTCGCAAAATCCGGCTTGTTCTTCCACACCGCCCGCGCCACCGGCAGCTTCGGCAGGGGCTGCGGCGGCGTCACCACCTCCACCTCATGCACCAGCAGCCGAAACCGGTTCCCCAGATCAATCAGCGACGCATTGATCGCCTCCCCCGCCGGCGTATCAAACACCAGTCGCACCGGGTCCTCCTTCCCGCCGATGCCCAGCGGATGAATCTCCAGCCTCGGCCGGCTCGCCGCGATGCTCTCGCACACCTCCAGCATGTGCGCCCCCAGCACCAGATTATGCCCCGGCGCCAAATGATACGTGTAATCCTCCATGAAGCTCGTCCCTCCCTGCAGCCCGTCGCCCATCACCTTCATCGCCCGCAGCAGCGCGCACGTTTTCCAATCCCCCTCCGCCCCGAAGCCGTATCCATCCTTCATCAACCGCTGCACCGCCAGCCCCGGCAATTGCCGCAAACCGTGCAGATCTTCAAACGTCGTCGTGAATCCCTTGAAGTGACCATGCTCCAGAAACCGCCGAAGCCCCAGCTCGATCCGCGCCCCCTCGCGCAGCGACTCATGCCGCGCTCCGCCTTTTTTCAGCTCCGCGGCCACGTTGTACTGATCCTCATACTCCCCGCAAAGCTCGGTCACCTGCGCGTCCAGCACCTCGTGAATCGACTTCACCAGATCCCCCACGCCATAGCCGTTGACGCTGATGCCCAGCTTCGTCTCCGCCGCCACCTTGTCCCCCTCCGTCACCGCCACGTAGCGCATGTTGTCGCCGAAGCGTGCGAACTTCGCCCCCTGCAAATCATGCCACGCCCGCGCCGCGCGCATCCACGCCGCCAGCCGCGCCTGCGTCTCCGGATCGCTCCAATGCCCCACGATCACCTTGCGGTTCAGCCGAAGCCGCGTGTGCATGAAGCCCGCCTCGCGGTCCCCGTGCGCCGCCTGGTTCAGGTTCATGAAGTCCATGTCGATCTGTCCCCACGGCAAATCGCGATTGAACTGCGTGTGCAGATGCGCAAACGGCTTGTGCAGATTCGTCAACCCCCCGATCCACATCTTCGCCGGCGAAAATGTGTGCATCCACAGAATCAGCCCCGCGCAGTTCCCGTCGTGCGTGGCGTCTAAACACCGCGCCCGAACCTCCTCCGGCGTCGTCACGATCGGTTTGAACACAATCTTGAGCGGCAGCGCCCCCGACTCGTTGAGCCCCTTCACCACCGCCTGCGCGTTTGCCCCCACCTGCTTGAGCGCCTGCTCGCCGTACAAATGCTGGCTGCCCGTGACGAACCAGATTTCCGAGGGGGTTACCGCCCGCATGCTGACCTCTCGCGCTGCCGCCGCATCACTCTGAAGAAAAATCGAAACGGCTTACTTAATCGTCAGCGCACAGCCCGTCAAGCAGCACTCACCCCCCGCCCTACGCCGCGCCGCCCGTCCGCCCCCGCGCCCGCAACGCTCACTTCACGCCGTATTTTTTCGGGTCCGCCTGCATCGCCTTGATGTACTTCTGCGGATCCTTTTTGAAATCCGCGATGCAATCGTCGCAGCAGAAATGATAAATCTTCCCATCGAAGGTCACCGTCTTGCCCGGCGTCACGTCATCGTCCGGCATCACCATGCACTTGGTATTCCCCACATCCACCGCCGCCTGCGTGGCCGGCGCCGGAGCGCTCGCCGCCGCTGTCAGCAGCAGCACCGGCGCCGATTCCCCCGCCGCCGCATCGCACGCCGGACACGACCCGTCATCCGCCGCCGTCGCCGCAAACGCCGCCATTCCCGCGCCCAGCCCCGCCACCGCCAAGAACGCCGCCAGATAACGCATCGCACGCTCCGATCTGCTTATACACTGCGCCCGGTCTGGGCCACGTGTTCCTTCAGCATAGCGTCAAGTATCCCATTGATGAAGTTCCCCGATTCCGCCGTTGAAAACTCCTTCCCCATCGTGATCGCCTCATCCAGCACCACCTTCGGCGGCGTTTGCGTGTAATTCACCAGTTCCCACGCCGCCAGCCTCAGGATGTTCCGGTCGACGGTTGCCATGCGATACACCGGCCACTTGGCCGCAATCCGCCCGATCCACTCGTCCGCCGTCGGATGGTACATCCATGCCGATTTGGCCATGAAATAGGCGATCTCCCGGATGCGCGGATCGTCCGTCGCCTCCGATACGAACGCCTGCAACCCGTCAATCAAAAACGGCTCGCCCTGGACATCCAATTGATACAGCCCCTGCAACGCGATACGCCGGGCCGTCGAACGTTCATGAATCATAACTACTTCGGATCTTGAGAGATAACACCACTCGCCCCGCACGCTTCCTCGCCGCGGCAGCAGCCCGACACGTGCGGATCATTCCGTCGCCTTGATTTTAGCCAGCACCGACGCCGTGGAAATCGCCGCCAGCGCCGCATTCCACCCCGCGTTGCCCATCTTCAGCCCCGCCCGATCCAACGCCTGCTCCTGCGTATCGGCGGTGATGACGCCAAACACTGTCGGCACACCGGTTTCCGGCCCGATCGCCCCGACGCCCCGCGCCACCTGCCCGGCCACATGCTCGTAATGATCCGTCGCACCCCGAATCACGCACGCGATGCAGATCACCGCCGCATACCGCCCCGACTTGGCCGCAGCCTTCGCCACCGTCGGCAACTCAAATGCCCCGGGCACAAGTATTTGCGCGATCTGCTCCGCCTTCGCCCCGTGCCGCAGCAGGCACTGCACCGCCCCTTCCGCCAACTGCATCGTGATAAAACTGTTAAACTCCGCCACCACCAGCGCAAACCGGCTCCCCGGCTTGACGAACAGATCTCCAGTCACCGTTTCCATGCGCATTCCTTCCGGCACCCGGGCCAGGTAAATTGCAGGACTATAGTCTATCGGGTGGAGCGGCGCAGAGCCATCGGTCGATGGAAAAGGAGAAAAACGCCGCGCGGCTACAGGATGCCTCCATGCAAAAAGAGCCCTTCATCGTCACCATCGGTTTGCGGGCCAAACCCGGCAAAGCAGCGGAGTTGGAGCGCGCCCTCCGCAACCGCGTGCCCATCTCCCGCACCGAGGCCGGCACGCTCGACTACCGCCTCTATCGGTCCACTTCCGACGACCACCTCTTTTTCCTCTTCTCGCGCTTCGCTTCTGAGAAGCAGTTCGACCTGCACCTCTATCAGCCGCACTCCCTCTCCATGCTCGCGGAATTTGAAGACCTGCTCACCGAAGCTCCGCGCGTCGAAACCTACCGCACCATCCTGGGCTGATTCGTCCGAAGCTCCGCGCCGCCACTTAGCGACCCCGCAGCGACTCCCTCCCCCCCTTAACTTGTGACCGCCCTGCCAGATTGTCCGCAAGTGCGACGTATTGATGGGCCAGGACCCACGAAGGAAAGCACCTCAACGGCAAGAATGCCGCTGGCAAGGCTTTTGCGTTAATCCCCGCACCGCCTGCCAGTGGGGCCGGCGCAGTCGTATCCCAGAAGGAATGGAGCTCATCATGATTAAGACGTTGGTAATCGCCCTGGTGCTCGGCGGAATGTCCATCGCGCTTGCAGCCTGCAACACCACCAAGGGCGCCGGCGAAGACATGCAGTCCGCTGGTCAGTCCATCCATAATTCGGCGGTTAATCACGGGGCGCAGCCCTGAGGGTGCTCCCGCCTGAGCGGAAACCTGGACCCCCTTAACTGAGCGGCCACAGCAGCATCGTGACCGCTTTGAGAAACACCGACGAGGTACCGTGCCCTCGCCGGTGTTTCTTTTTTTGCCCTCCCGCTTTCGTCTTTCGTGTTTCGTCCCGGGTCTTTTATACTGCGCTGGTTCACGGAGGATCCCCCCGCATGGCCTATGACCCCGCTTCCTTTGTTCACCTGCACGGACACTCGCATTACTCGCTGCTCGACGGCGGGGCAACCATTGACGGGTTGCTCAAAAAGACCAGGGAACTGGGCATGCCCGCGATCGCTCTCACCGATCACGGCAATCTTTTCGGCGCTGTCGAGTGGTACTCCACCGCCAAAAAATTTGAGGTCAAAGGCATCGTCGGCTGCGAGTTCTACGTCGCGCCCGCCTCGCGCTTCGACAAAGATTCCCACGGCATCTCCGAAGCCGCCTACCACCTGCCCGTCGTCGTCAAAAACGAGACCGGCTGGAAAAATATCCTCAAGCTCGCCTCCCTCGCCTTCACCGAAGGCTTCTACTACCGCCCGCGCGTCGATAAGGAAACCCTCGCCAAGTATCACGAGGGCCTGATCGTGATGAACGGCCACTTCGGCACCGAAATCTCCGCCCTCCTGGAAAAAGGCGACATGGAAGGCGCCATCGCCTGTGCCGGCCAATACAAGGATATCTTCGGCGACGACTTCTACGTCGAACTGCAAAACCATTTCGACCCGGCCCAGGTCGCGATGATCCCCAAGCTCATCGAAGTCGCCAAACGCGCCGCCTGTCCCGTGGTCGCCACGAATGATCATCACTACCTGCTCAAAGACGATTTCGACGCCCACGACGCCCTCTGCTGCATCAGCATGGGCCGCACGCTCGCCGACGAAACCCGCCTGAAATATTCGCGCGAGCTTTACCTCAAGAGCCCCGCCGAAATGCGCCAGATTTTCCGCGAGGTTCCCGAAGCCTGCGACAACACCCTGCGCATCGCTGAAAAGTGCGAGCTCAAGCTCGATTTCAACGCCCGCCACGCCCCCGTCTATGTCCCTCCGCCCGCCGCCGACGGAGCGCCCGTCCATCCCGACGCCTATCTCCGCCAACTTTGTCTCGCGGGCGTCGAAGAAAAATACGGTGACACGCTTTCTCCCGAGCAGCGCAAAGCCGTCATGGACCGGCTCGATTTCGAACTCCAGGTCATCTGCTCCAAAGGCTTCTCCAGCTACTTTCTGATCGTCTGGGACTTCTGCAACTACGCCAAAAACAACGGCATCCCCGTCGGCGCCAGAGGCTCCGGCGTCGGCACTGTCGTCGGCTACGTGCTCTCTCTGTGCAACGTCGATCCCGTCAAATACGACCTGCTCTTCGAGCGCTTCATGGACCCCGCGCGCTCCGCCATGCCCGATATCGACATCGACATCTGCCAGGAAGGCCGCGGCAAAGTCATCGAGTACGTCCGCAACAAATACGGCAACGTCTGCCAGATCATCACGTTCAACACGCTGGGCGCGAAGGCCGCCATCAAAGACGTCGGCCGCGTTCTGGGCATGCCCATCACCGAAACCGACCGCATTACCAAGCTCATCCCCGGCGGTCCGAACGTCGTGCTCGAGGATGTCGTCAAAATCCCCGACATCAAAAAACTGATCGAAGAAAATCCCAACATCGCCAAGCTTTTCGCCATCGCCGAGCGCCTCGAAGGACTCTGCCGCAACGCCGGCATGCACGCCGCCGGCGTCATCGTCTGCGACAAACCCCTCGACGAAATCGTCCCCCTCTACAAATCCGGCGAAGACATCATGACCCAGTGGGACGGCCCCACCTGCGAAATGGTCGGCCTCCTGAAAATGGACTTCCTCGGCCTGCGCACGCTCACCATCCTCGAACGCGCCCTCGACCTCATCGACAAAGACCTCACCAGCGGCGCCGTCAAAATGCCCGCCAGCCTCAAAGGCAATCCTCCCCCCTTTCTGAAAGATCGCGGCCAGGGCCATCGCATCGACATTGAGCGCATCGACATCACCGACCAGCACGTCTATCAAACCATCTTCCAGAAAGGCTGCACCAAAGGCGTCTTCCAGTTTGAATCCGGAGGCATGAAAGACCTCCTGATGAAAATGAAGCCCGACCGCCTCGAAGACCTCATCGCCGCCAACGCGCTTTATCGCCCGGGCCCCATGGACCTGATTCCCGATTACTGCGCCCGCAAGCACGGCAAGCAGGCCGTGCCGAGCCTCCACACGCTCGCCGACGAAGTGCTCGCCGAGACCTACGGCGTGATGGTCTACCAGGAACAGGTGATGCGGATTTTCAATCGCCTGGGCAATATTCCGCTGCGCCGCGCCTACGACATCATCAAGGCCATCTCCAAGAAAAAAGCCGACGTCATCAACAAGGAAAAAGCCGCCTTCATCGAAGGCGCCATGCAGAACGGCCTCCCTAAGGACCAGGCCAACGACATCTTCGCCGACATCGAAAAATTCGCCGGCTATGGCTTCAACAAATCCCACTCCACGCGCTACGCCTTCGTCGCCTATCAAACCGCCTGGCTGAAAACCTATTTCCCAGCCCAATACATGGCCGCACTGCTCACCTTCGAAATGATCGATCAGGCCAAAACCGTCGAATACATCGATGAATGCCGCCGGCTCCCGCTGCCCTCCGGCAAGGTCGGCATCGAAATCCTCCCGCCCGACATCAACGAATCGGATGCCGATTTCACCGTCGTCGGCGAAAATATCCGCTTCGGCCTCGCGGCGATCAAAGGCGTCGGCGAAAAGGCCGTCGAATCCATCATGGCCGGCCGCTGCGAAATCGATGCGGCGAGCGGCGAGCGCCAAGCCAAGCCTTACAAATCCCTCTTCGATTTCTGCGAGCGCGTCGATCTACGCGTCGTCAACAAGGCCGTCATCGAATCGCTGATCAAGTGCGGCGCTTTCGATTCCATTCACCCCGTGCGCGCCGCCGCCATCGCCGCCGTCGAAACCGCCTCGCGCATGGCCCAGCAGGCGCAGGAAGCCAAGCGCGCCGGTCAGGAATCCCTTTTCGGCGCTCCTTCCGCCGGCGCCGCCAACCCCCTGCTCGCCGTCGAACCCAAGGTGCCCGGCATCCCCGAGTGGCCCAAGGGTGAAAAAATGGCCCTCGAAAAATCCGTCCTCGGCTTCTACGTCACCAATCACCCCCTCCGCGATGTCGAGCCTCTCTTCCAAAGCTACATCACCCTCGACACCCAGTCCATTCGCGCCGCCTCCGACAAAACCAACGCCATGATGGGCGGCCTCGTCGCCAAAATCCGCCCCATGACCACCAAGTCCGGCCCCAACGCCGGCTCCCGATGGGCCATCCTCCTCATCGAAGATCTCGTCGGCTCGCTCGAAGTCGTCCTCTATTCCAACGAGTATCAGCGCTTCCAGGACCTCATCAAACCCGATACCGTCCTCTTCTTCGAAGGCCAGGTCGACAAGACCCGCGAGGAACCCAGCTTCAAAGCCCGCGAGGTGTACACTCTCGACTCCGTCCAGAAAAAGAAAACCCGTGAAATCCTCGTCCGCACCAGCTCCATGAAACTCGACCCGCCGACGTTGGCCGCCATCGGCAAGGTCCTCAAGGACCACAAAGGCAGCACCCCCGTGAAACTCGAACTCTGCGACCTGCCCGTCGCCCAACCCTCCGGCGGCGTGCGCGTCCAACTCCAACTCGGTGGCGGCGTCAATATGCAAAACGGCGGCGTCGACGCCCTCCGCCAGGTCTTCGGCGAATCCAGCGTCATGCCCATGGGGCCCAATCGCAAAGTAAGACGCGCCGCCACCGCGCCCGCTCCCGAACCGCTCATCGCGCCCAGCGACGAACTCGTCGAAGTGTGACTTCCCGGCCACTTCGTTCCTCACAGGAGCCGCCATGACCACCACCGCTCCTCCCCTTCCCCCGCAGCCCATCTACACACCGCGGCCCGCCCGCTCCTCGCGCCTTCCCGCATTCCTCGGCTACTGGTTCGCCTTCGCCCTCATGTTTTTCATGCCCGCAGCGCTCTTCATTTATGCCGTGAGCGTCTGGGACCCCCAGGTCATTCTCTTCTATCGCGATTTCAAAACGCAGCTCCCAGGCTTTACCGAGTGGCTTCTCGCCGAAGGCTCGGACATCCAGACAATCCGCTTCTGGGTCGAAATCATCCTCGCCGTCGGACTCTGCTCCATGCTCCTCGCCGGGATCACCGCCCTCATGCCCCGCGGCTTTCTCCGGGCCGCTATCGCCATGTTTTCCATGCTCGTCATCCTCGTTCTCACCGTCATCGAAGCCGTGGTCCTTTACAATGGCCTGTTCGGTCCCATGGTGACGATCATCCATCACGTCAGCGGCGAGTAGCCATGCCCGGCACGGAGAAACTCTGCTGCGTCGCCATCACCGGCGCCTCCGGCCTCATCGGCCGCGCGCTCTCCACACGCCTCCGGTCCGGCGGCCACACGGTCTTGCCGCTGCAGCGCAACAACAGCGGCAGTTCCTGGAACGTCGCCACCGGCGAAGTCCGCACGCCGTCTCCCATCAGCGCCCTGATCCACCTCGCCGGCCGCAACGTCGCCGTCCGCTGGACCCGCCGCCACCGCGATGAAATCTGGCGCTCCCGCGTCACCGCCACCGAAAAACTCGCAGCGTTCCTCGCACACCTTCCGCCAGACCAACGCCCCCACACGCTCATCTCCGCATCCGCCATCGGCGTTTACGGCGATCGCGGCGACGATTTGCTCAACGAGGAATCCGCCCCCGCCCCGGAGGGCCGCTCCTTTCTCGCCGACGTCTGCCGTGCCTGGGAAGCCGCCACCCGCCCCGCCCAGAACGCCGGCATCCGCGTCGTCCACGCCCGCCTCGGCGTCGTGCTCTCCAGACATGGCGGCGCACTCGCCAGGCTCCTCACCCCCACGAAGTTCGGCCTCGGCGGGCCCATCGGTTCCGGCCGCCAGTTCCTTTCCTGGATTTCCCTCCACGATACCGCCGAAATGCTCGCCGCCATGCTCCGTGATCCCACCCTCCGCGGCCCCGTCAACGTCGTCGCCGGCGCCAACCGCCAGCACGCCTTCATGCGCACGCTTGGCCACATCCTCCATCGACCCGTGGTTTTCCCCATGCCCGCCCTCGCCGTGACAGCGTTTTTCGGCCGCATGGGCCAGGAAGTGCTCCTCGCCTCCCAGCGCGTTGCCGCCATCCGTACGCCGCCAACGTTCGCTTTCACCCACCCGACCCTGGAGGCGGCCCTCCGCTGGGCCATCGCACCGCCTCTGGAAAGGCATCGCGATTCGGATCCCGCAAATAGTTCGCCACATTCCCCAGGCACATGACAACCAGAGTGAATACGCCGAACGCCAGCGGAATAAAACAGAACAGTGAGCACCAGAACTCCGTGCAGCCCATGATCCCCACCGCCAATCCCAGCCCCCGCGCATGGCGCCTCTTCCGCAACAACATGATGCCCGCGAAAATTTTGACGCCGCAGTACACCAGCGAAAGAGCTGCCACCGCCGCATAGCCCGCCCACATCCATTTCATGAATGCCGGCATCGTCGCGGAGGAAGGCCCGGATGCCACGACTGTCGAAAAAATCACGGCGTCGAACGCCATCGCGCATCCGTAAAAAAAATCCAGCCCCCCCGATACCAGCGTAAATATCCCCGCCAGCAGGACCAGAATCCGTGCGTTGCCGTGCGGCAACGCCTGCGCATACGCAATCTCCAGCGGCGTCCGCGGATCCATGTTCGTCATGCTTTGTCCCTCACCGGCGATCAGCCATGACCCACCACCTGCTCCGCCGCCGCCTCTTCCCGCAAATACCGCCGCACATCCTGCCGGCACAAAATCCAGATCGTATAAATCCCCCCCGCCATCGGAACGATGCACGCCACGCTGCACCAGAACTGCGTGCATCCCACGATCCCCGCCGCCAATCCCCACCCCCACGCGTGCCGGCTCGTGCGCAACAGCTTGTTTCCCCCGATCAATTTCACCACCGCCACGCCCACCGCCAGCGCCGCTTCCACCCCCAGCACCGCCAGCAGCGCCGGCAGCGGTGGCGGCCCGCCTCCCGCCGCGAAGCCCGAGTTTTCGTAGAACACCGACTCGGGAACAACCGCGTTTCCAAGCAGCACGATGATCACCACCAGCACCAGTGCGGCCAGCATGTCCAGCACCGCCAGAATCACATTGAAGATTCCCGCCAGACGCACGAGCCTTTCCGCGCGCTGGTATCCATCGGGCGATGCGTACCCGATGACCGGGTCTTCAAAGCTCATGCTCGCCTCACGCCAAAGCCCGCCCTCACAGGCCCACGCCGCGCGTGAGGAAGCCGCCGTCCACAATGATCGTGTGCCCGTTCGTATAGGACGCCGCCGGAGACAGCAGATAAATCGCCGCCCCCACCAGCTCGTCCGCCATCCCGAAACGCCCCGCCGGCGTGTGCGCCTTCAAAAACTCCCCGCGCGGCGTCCCCTCAATCAGCTTCCGGTTCAAATCCGTCGGGAACACGCCCGGCGCAATCCCGTTCACCCGAATCCCATGCTGCGCCCACTCGTTCGCCAGCCCCCGGATAATCCCCAGCACCCCCGACTTGCTGCTTGCATACGCCAGCACTTCCGTCAGCGAAATGTACGAATTCAGCGACGCAATGTTCACGATCGCCCCGCGCTCGCCGGTCTTCTCGTCAGGCTTCTGGCCCTTCATCACCCGCCCCGCCGCCTGGTTCACCACGAACGTGCCGGTGAGATTCACCTCCACGATCCGCCGAAATTCCGCCACCGGCATCTCCAGCGACGGCTGCCGCTTGATCACCCCCGCCGCATGCACCACCCCATCCACCCGCCCATACTTTTTCACCGCATGATCGAACGCCGCCTTCACCGACGCTTCGTCCGTCACGTTGATCGCCAGCGCATCGTGCCCGCTGTCCAGGTTGTCCAGCTCCTCCTTGATCGCCGCCACCTTGTCCGCCGACGACGAGCCCGCAACCACATTCGCCCCCGCCCTGGCGCATCCCAGCGCGATCGCCCGCCCAATCCCGGACGTCCCCCCGGTCACGAGAATAACCTTGCCGGAAATATCGAAAAAATTGTCGGGCATGGGCCGTCCTGTGCAAAACTGTAATGAGTGGTGAACCTGTCGAATTAAGGGATAATCATTTTAGGGGCGGCAGCGACCCGCTACAATCAAGGACGTGCTATGCCGACGGTTCACGGGTGCATGACACTTTAGGCGGCCTGAGCGAGTCCATAGGCCGAGCGGTTGAGCCAATAATGATCCCAGCGCTGGTCCTGGCACATCCACATCGCGCGCAGGGCCATGATCGCTTCAACACCCGGCTTGCTCCAGAACTGGTCCGTGCCTTTCACCCGCTCATTGAATCCTTTCACGCCGGCTTCCACATTGCCCGAGCCAATCGGCCAGCCGCGGCTCCGGTATACGTCATACCGCATGTGCTGCTGGTGTTTTTCAAAATAGCCGATGTTCTGCCGCAGCACTTCACGCGGATGG